>CABPYV010000033.1:0-4946 GCA_902461735.1 uncultured Coprococcus sp. | reverse complement strand
TTCTATATTATATGTATGACAAGATACTGACATATGTGGCAGGAAGATTCCAGGTAGTAACGACGCTGTTTGCATTTGTGAGCCAGAAGGAGCTGTTCAGCACGATGGTGCCGGTCGGACTGGTGCTTGGTATAGGTGTTGGTCTTGTGGGAAGTATCCTGACTACGAGAAAGCATCTGAGGGTGTGATATGTGTTTGGCTGTGGTTAGTGCAGTGATATAGATATAATAAGTAATTTGATACTAATATTTGTTAGGTGGGGTTAACAAGGAGTAGTAGAATTATGAAGAAAAAAAATGAAAAAACTCGTAGTATAAAAAAGTCTGTATTGATAATGGCGGGGTGTCTGGCGATGGCGGGGACTGTGATTTCTCAAACTGGGGATAGCACGGTTCAGGCGATGACCAAGGCAGAGGCAGAAAAGCAGAAAGAAGAAGCTCAGGAGAATGAGAAGAATGCAAAAGACATTCTGACGACCATGGAAGAACAGCAGAATCAGATTGTTCAGGAGGTCGCAGATCTAGATGCACAGGCCACTGCTATACAGACTGAAATAACAAAAAAACAGGATGAGGCTGATGAACTGGAAGCGGATATAAAAGATACGCAGAAGCATCTGAATGAAGCACAAAAGGCGCAGGATAAACAGTATGAGGCCATGAAGCAGAGAATACAGTACCTTTATGAAGAAGGGGAAATGGAATATGTGGATGCCTTTATCACATCAGTATCTTTTACAGATCTTTTGAATAAGTCTGAATATATAGATCAGATTTCAGAATACGATCAGAAGCAGTTGACAAAGCTTATAAAGAATAAGAATGAGATAGCTGCATACGAGGCAGATCTTGAGGCAGATCTCCGACAGGTTGAGTCAGTAAAGACTGATTTGGAGAACGACAATGCAAGACTTCAGGAGGTCATAGATAAGAAGCAGGAGGATATAGATCAGTATTCGGATGATATAGATGCTCAAAAGTCACTTATGGCAAAGTTCACAGCGCAGAGAGAGGAAGCTGAGCGGCGTATTGCAGAGATTGCAAGGCAGGAGATGAACCGCGCCAGAGCAAATGGCGGTGGAGTGTATACCCCTGATGGTAAGGTATATGATACATCGAAGTACAAGGGAAGATTTATGTGGCCGGTATCAACGGGAGGAGTCATAACTGATGAGTTTGGATATAGGGATGCGCCGACGGCCGGTGCGAGTACATATCATCAGGGGCTTGACATAGGTTGTGACTATGGAACGGATATAGTTGCGGCGGATGATGGAACGGTTGTTATGTCCGGCTACAATGGCGGGGCCGGCAACATGGTCATGATAAGCCACGGTGACGGCATATGTACAGTATATATGCATAATTCTCAGCTGTGTGTCAATGTGGGTGAGAAGGTTGTCAAAGGACAGGTCATTGCAAAAGCGGGAAGTACTGGAGTTTCAACCGGACCGCACTGTCATTTTGGTGTGTCCATAGATGGAACTTATGTGAATCCGCATGATTTCTTGGGACAATAACAATCAAGATATGAGGGAGAGCTGGTATCCTATGTGAGACATCGGATTCAGAAAATGACAATAATACCAGATTGGAGATATAAGTTATGAAGAGAACATTCAAGGAGACAATAGTAATAGCGGTGATGGCAAGCACCGTTCTGGGACTTACAGGCTGTGGATCTTCAGGCGTGTTCAGCAGTACACTGAACGGTGGGAAAAGTTCCGGCAAAATGACATATGATGGAAATATCATTGATTCTGAAGTGCTTGACAAGACATCGAAGATAGAGACGATCATCGATAATTATTATTATAATGATATTGAAGATGATGATATCCGGGAAGGTATATACAAAGGTATTATGGAGTCTTTGGATGATCCGTATGCAGAGTATTATACCAAGGAGGAATATGCTAAGCTTCAGGAGGATGATTCTGGAGAGTATGCAGGAATCGGAGTGACTGTCAGCAAGGACGAGGACACAGGATATGTGAGAGCTGTCAACATACTTGAGGGAGCTCCCGCTGAGAAGGTGGATATTCAGCCGAATGATATAATTGTCAAGATTGATGATTATGATATATTGACAGATGATGACTTGGATTATCTCGTTTCGTTGATTAGAGGCGAAGCTGGAACTGATGTGACACTCAAGTTATACAGAGAGAGCGACAAATCCTATCATGACGTTACAATCACAAGAGAGATTGTAGAGTACAGTACAGTTTCATCATTTATGATAGATGATAAGATAGGTTACGTCCGCATAACTCAGTTTATAGACAACACGGATGAGTTGTTTGAGAAGGCTGTTGAGAAGCTTAAGAAGGAAGGTATGCAGGCACTGATGATCGATGTCAGAAGTGATCCAGGCGGAATGCTCACATCAGTTGTAAATATCTGTGATTATCTTCTTCCTGAAGGAACAATAGTCTCTATCAAGAACAAAGATGGTAAAGTTGAGGAAGAATACAAATCCTCAGATGAGCAGTCACTTGACGTGCCAATGGTTGTTTTGACAAATGAGTACAGCGCAAGTGCGTCAGAGATCCTTACATCAGCTCTGAAGGAATTTGGTGCGGCAACGGTTGTGGGAACAAACACTTATGGTAAAGGAATTGTTCAGAGTGTGATACCACTCGGTGATGGATCAGCAATAAAACTGACTACCCAGAAATATTTCACACATGATGGAAATGATATTCATAAAAAGGGAGTTGCTCCGGATATAGAGGTAGAGCTTCCGGATGATTATACTTACAAGGATTTCCAGGGCAAGAATGATACCCAGTATCAGAAGGGTATTGAAGTACTGAAGGAGAAACTTAGCAAGTAGAAATGGCTTGTATTATAGTTTTACATGTGATAAATAAAATTCTATACAACCAGGTGGATAGCGGCAAATGATATATGTATATATAGATGTATATAATATATCAGGCGAGATGTGGATACGGCGAAAGATATATGGATGTATATAATATATCAATAGAGTGTGAAAATGCCGATAGATATATAGAATTTGCATAAATATTAAAAACAACATAATTTTTGGACAATATGCAGCACAAAAGTGCTGCATATTGTGTTATACTAAGAAATGTTCAGAAATTTGAGTATTTTCAGTCCTGAAATGTGTAAGATCATCGAATTGATCTGCGGCTGTCAGAAAGCGCATTGAGTATTTGTTGATCAGGGTATCGGGATGTATACTTGAGTATTTGTCGGATCGAGTATGAAGATGAATACTGGATACTGGGTGAAAATATTTGAGGATTTCTGATGATATAGTATATAGGAAAATAAAAAGGCAACAAAGGAGATATACATGGATAAGGAACTGATTATCGTATTGGACTTTGGCGGACAGTATAACCAGCTGATCGCCAGACGTGTAAGAGAGTGTAATGTATATGCCGAAGTACATCCGTACACATTGTCGCTGGAGAAGATCAAGGAGATGAACCCTAAGGGAATCATCTTTACCGGCGGACCAAACAGCGTATACAAAGACGATTCACCTAGCTGCAGCAAGGAGATATTTGAACTTGGTATTCCTATTCTTGGAATATGCTATGGTTCACAGCTCATGGCTCATTTGCTGGGCGGCAAGGTCAGCACAGCCCCTGTCAGTGAGTATGGAAGAACAGAGGTTGAGGTTGACAAGACATCCAAGTTGTTTGCAGAAGTAAGTGACAAGACTATCTGCTGGATGAGCCACACCGACTATATTGCAGAAGTTCCGGAAGGTTTCAAGAAGACAGCCTGGACTCCTGCCTGTCCTGTGGCAGCTATGGAGAACGCTGAGAAGAAGTTTTATGCGACTCAGTTCCACCCGGAAGTTATGCATACTGAAGAAGGTATGAAGATGCTCAGAGCATTTGTCATGGATGTGTGTCAGTGCGCAGGCGACTGGAAGATGGATTCATTTGTAAAAGATACAATAGAGAGTTTGCGTGCCAAGATAGGCGACGGTAAGGTGCTGTGTGGTCTGTCAGGCGGTGTGGACTCATCGGTGGCTGCAGTTCTCCTGTCCAAGGCGATAGGTAAGCAGCTTACATGTGTGTTTGTAGACCACGGTCTTCTTCGTAAGAACGAGGGCGATGAGGTTGAGGCGGTATTTGGTCCGGACGGTCCATACGACCTGAACTTTATCAGAGTAAATGCCCAGGACAGATTCTACAGCAAGCTTGCCGGAGTAACCGAACCTGAGGCAAAGAGAAAGATCATAGGCGAGGAGTTCATCCGTGTATTTGAGGAGGAGGCCAAAAAGATTGGTGCCGTTGACTTCCTCGTACAGGGAACCATATATCCTGACGTCATCGAGTCAGGTCTTGACAAGTCGGCAGTCATCAAGTCACACCACAACGTAGGTGGACTTCCTAAGAATGTTGACTTCAAGGAGATCGTGGAGCCGCTCCGTCTCCTCTTCAAGGACGAGGTCCGCAAGGCCGGTCTTGAGCTTGGAATCCCAGAGTACTTGGTATTCCGTCAGCCATTCCCAGGCCCAGGCCTTGGAATCAGAATCATCGGAGAAGTTACAGCCGAGAAGGTCAAGATTGTTCAGGATGCCGACGCTATCTACCGCGAGGAGATTGCAAAGGCAGGCCTCGACAGAAGCCTCGGCCAGTACTTCGCAGCCCTGACCAACATGCGTTCGGTCGGTTGCATGGGCGATTTCAGAACCTACGATTACGCCGTAGCACTCCGTGCTGTAAACACAACAGACTTCATGACAGCAGACTGTTCAGAGATACCGTTTGAGGTTCTTCAGAAGGTAATGAACAGGATTATCAATGAGGTTAAGGGTGTTAATAGAGTAATGTATGATCTGACCAGTAAACCACCTGGAACGATTGAGTTTGAATAACGGATTAGAATGCCGAAAACCTGTATTTATGCGGGTTTCCGGCATTTGTTTTATCAAATGGCTCTAGTTTGGCT
>CABPYV010000032.1:0-5305 GCA_902461735.1 uncultured Coprococcus sp. | reverse complement strand
ACCCAATCGCTATGAGCCAGGGTCTTACATTCGCTATCCGTGAAGGTGGTAGAACAGTAGGTTCAGGAAGAGTTGCTTCTATCATCGAGTAATCGCTGATAAACCGCATAAATAAAGGATTTTCAGACCTTCGAGGGTTCGCCCTCGGAGGTCTTTTTTTCTGACAAAAAATGGGATTTGACCTTATTTTGACCTTGTATTAGCTGAAAATGACCAATTCCCGCACAGTGTCCTGTAAAAAACACCCGAAAAACACTACGATATTAGCTGAAAGGAGGCAACAGATATGGATCAGAAAAAGACAGGTTCGTTTTTAAGAGAACTGCGAAATGAAAAACAGCTTACCCAGGAACAGCTTGCAGAGCGATTTGGAGTAACCAATCGCAGCGTATCAAGGTGGGAGACAGGCAGCAACATGCCGGATCTCAGTATTTTGGTGGAACTGGCAGATTTTTATGATGTTGATATCAGGGATATCATTGATGGAGAAAGGAAGGGCGAGGACGTGAATAATGAAGAGAAAGAGAGATTGCAGCTTGTAGCGGATTATGCAGAAAATGAGAAGAATATATTGCTGATGAGATTGCGTATAATCAGCATAGTGGGATTGGTTTCGCTCGTTGCAGGGCTGACGATGATGGTGATCAGCAGAGATAACAATCTTCCAGTCTATGATTATTTGATGGGGACGCTTATGGGAGTTGCTATAGGTGCGTTGCTGGTTGCGGTGTTCTATTCAACCGGAGCTTTAGAAAACATGAGGAAGCGGAAAAGAACGCTTATGAAAGTACTTTTGGTAATAAGCATATTATTCCTGCTTGGAACATTCATCGCGGCAATCATAGCATCGTTGTGATATAATGAGCGCAAGTGAGCCAACATGCTTGCATGATTGGCGAGCGGCGAATTGGATCATGATAGTTGCGACAGCAACGGAAAGCACCGTAGGTGCGAATCATGATATAATGAGCATTACGACGGTTGCGCTTGCGCAACCTGTATGTAATATGCTATAATTTTTTAGGATGCAATGTGGACGATAAGTTTGTGGCATCCACATGAGCACAGATATTTTGCGTGAGATATAGTAAATATGAATAGTGCGATCATTTTTTATGACGAAAGAATTACAATTATATATGTATAAGCCCATAATATGGTTGGGCGTATCTACCAGCTACCGATAATAGTTGACTACGACATGGATTGCCGTGGTCAACTATATTTTTGTGTAAAAATATGTGTGTGGATACAGAGCGTGGATAGGGTTTAACAAAAAATATAAAATGATTTTGGAGGGTGCGCGTATGAGGTATGATGTGATAATTATTGGGGCAGGACCAGGAGGAATATTTTCTGCATATGAGCTGACAAAGCGGGCTCCAAAACTCAAGGTTGCAGTGTTTGAGGCGGGACATGAGCTAAGACGAAGGAAATGTCCGATAGATGGTACAAAGATCAAGAGTTGTGTGGGGTGTGAGAGTTGCTCTATCATGAGTGGATTTGGAGGCGCAGGAGCATTTTCTGATGGAAAGTACAATATCACAAATGATTTTGGTGGAAGTCTGTATGAATATATTGGAAAGAATGAGGCTATAGACCTCATGAAGTACGTGGATGATATCAACATGGAATACGGCGGAGATGGAACGAAACTTTACTCCACTGCGGGAACCAAGTTTAAGACGATGTGCCTGCAGAATAGACTTCATCTTCTGGATGCCTCGGTGAGACATCTTGGAACGGACATCAATTATATAGTCCTTGAAAATCTATATGCATATCTTCGGGATAAAGTGGATTTCTATTTTGATACACCGATACAGACGGTAGAAAAATCGGATGATGAAACATATAGCGTCTGCTGCAAAAAGGGTATGTTTGACTGCGAGAAATGCATTATATCAGTGGGAAGAAGTGGCAGCAAATGGATGGAGAAGGTGTGCAAGGATCTTAATGTGCCAACCAAATCCAACAGAGTAGATATAGGAGTTAGAGTCGAGCTGCCTGCGGCTATATTTGCTCATCTGACGGATGCGCTCTATGAGAGCAAGATAGTCTACAGAACGGAAAAATATGGGGATAAGGTAAGAACCTTCTGCATGAACCCGAAGGGCGCTGTTGTAACAGAAAATACGAATGGAATCATAACGGTAAATGGTCACAGCTATGAGGATCCGGAAAAACAGACTGACAATACAAATTTTGCATTGCTTGTGGCAAAGCATTTCTCTGAGCCGTTTAAAGATTCAAATGGTTACGGAGAGAGCATAGCAAGACTCAGCAATATGTTGGGAGGCGGTGTTATAGTGCAGAGATTTGGAGATCTTATAAGAGGACAGAGATCAACCCAGAGCAGGATAGATGAGGCGTTTATAACACCTACACTCAATGCCACACCGGGGGATCTGAGCCTTGTCCTTCCAAAGAGGATCTTGGATGGAATAATAGAGATGATCTACGCTCTTGATAAGATAGCCCCGGGAACGGCAAATGAAGATACACTGTTGTATGGAGTTGAGGTCAAATTCTACAACATGGAGGTTGAAGTAGATGATAAGCTCGAGACAAGATATAAGGGACTGTATATCATAGGAGATGGAAGTGGTATAACCCACTCGCTGTCCCATGCATCTGCAAGTGGTGTATATGTAGCAAGAAATATTGCACATGGCGAATAAAGCGAATAGATATATTTATATAGAAGAAAGTTATTCAAAACAGAGTATCGTGATAGGGGTTCCAGATACTCTGTTTTTATTTGATAAATGAGTTTCAAGCGAAAATACATTTGTTTGACTGGATGGGAGAAGGATGGTAGAGTTGTAAATGGTATGAAAATAGATTTAAAACCTGCAACAAATATGAAAATAAATTTAACTGAGAAAATTATTAGGGACATTGTATAGAAAACACTATATGATGGATTATTTTCGAAAGAAGAAAGGAAATAGGAATATATGGAAGGATCAGTTATAAATCAGATATGTGCATCAATGGATTCGTTCTTTGATACAGAAAAGAAAATTGGCGATTATATCGTCAGAAATCCTAGGCAGGTGGTGGACATGACCGTTGGGGAGTTGGCTAAGAAATGTGGTGTCAGTGAGGCGTCGGTATCAAGATTTTGCAAGAGGATAGAACTGAAAGGATTTCACCACCTCAAGATATCACTGGCAAGGGAACTCGTGGATGCTAGGGATGAAGGAGAGATATCCGGACATATATCGGTAGACGATATAGATGGTTCTCTGAGAGGCATATTGTCAAATAAAATGGAGGAATTGAGACAAACAGTTGCCATGATCGACAGAGAGGAACTGAAAAAGATATTGGATGTGATAAACAATGCCGATACGGTACTCATGGCGGCGGTGGGCAACACGATACCAGTTGCCATGGATGGGGCGTATAAGCTTAATCAGATAGGCATACGAGCGGTGTCGACACCGATATGGGAGACTGAACTTGGATATAGTTATAACATGACGGGCAAAGATGTTGTGATTGCGATATCGAATTCTGGGGAATCAACAGGGGTTATACAGATATTGGAGGCTGCAAAGAGCCGTGGCGCGGTTACAATCTCCATTACAAACAGTGATAAGTCAAGTGTGGCTGAAATGTGCACATACCATATCACTACGGCAACCCGTGAAAAATTATTTCTTGATGGATATTGTTTTTCATGGGTGTCTGCAACCATGGTGGTGGAGATGATCTATCTGTTGCTTGCATCCATGAGAAAGGAATCATATGAGTCTATAGTAAGACATGAACAGGCAATGGCATATACAAAGGAATGATCACAGGGCGTTTGATAGCTGTAGGTGGATATGTTATTTGACAATTGTTTTCATGTGTGATATTGTATGCGAAAGAAAATTACATGAACGCAAATTATGTGAAATGAAATTACACTGCTGTTTTATGGTAAACAAGAATGCAATGTAAATACATATATTATATGGAGGAAACAGATATGAAGGATATCAAATGGGCGGTTCTCGGAACAGGTGTTATAGCAAATGAGATGGCGATGGCGCTTCAAAAGAATGGCAAGAATATTTACGCTGTGGGAAACAGGACATATGACAAGGCCGTAACGTTTGCTGAGAAATATAGTATAGGGAAAGTATATTCCGACTATAATGAAATGTTCACTGATCCGGAGGTGGATGTGATATACATAACAACTCCGCACAATACACATATACAGTTCATGAGAAAAGCGATAGAGAATGGAAAACACATACTTGTGGAGAAGTCTATTACATTGAATAGCAGTGAATTGGGGGAGATGTTAGAACTGGCAAAGCAGCATGGAGTGGTGATAGGTGAGGCAATGACTGTATATCATATGCCGATATACAGTAAGCTAAGAGAAATTTTGGACTCAGGAAAACTTGGAAAAGTAAATCTGATCACCATGAATTTTGGAAGCTTCAAGGAATATGATATGAACAATCGCTTTTTTAACAGGAATCTTGCTGGGGGTGCTATGCTTGATATCGGTGTATATGCATTATCCTTTATAAGATGGTTTATGGATTCGAAGCCAGATCAGCTGCTTTCACAGGTTAAACCAGCTCCAACAGGTGTTGATGAACAGGCTGGATTGCTTCTTATGAATAAGGAAGGACAGATGGCAACCGTTATGCTGTCCCTTCACTCGAAGCAGCCGAAACGTGGAATGGTATCATGTGAAAATGGTTATATAGAGATTATGGAATACCCGAGAGCGTGGGAGGCTTCCGTGACATACACTGAAACAGGAGATACAGAGGTTATAACAGCAGGCAAAAATGAGGATGCTTTGGCCTATGAGCTTGAGGATATGGAACAGGCAATTGCTGGCGATGATAGCAAGATGCATCTTGAATATACAAAAGATGTCATGGATATGATGACAGAATTCAGAAAGTCGTGGGGATATACATATCCAGAGGAAGAATAGCTTGATCAGCGGATTTGATGCTGCGAGTGCGGTTTGCAACAATTGCACACAATTATCAGATAAATAAAAAAAGTCCTTGACATAAGAGTGCAGTGGTGGTATCTTATAAAAGCTGTCGCGTGAGCAGACAGCAAACGACAGCTTTTATGGGTATATAGCATGATCGATCGTTGAGATGTGATTATGAATTATATGAAAAAAGTTGTTGACATACACACTTCGGTGTGGTAATATTTAAAAGTTGTCGCCGAAGAGGTCAGACATCATCAACCGAAACGATCTTGAAAAAAGATAAAAAGTTGTTGACAAAGAACTTCAGATGTGATAACATATAGAAGTTGTCGCTGA
>CABPYV010000031.1:0-9442 GCA_902461735.1 uncultured Coprococcus sp. | reverse complement strand
CACGCGACAGCTTTTATAAGATACCACCATCATTTTACAATGTCAAGCACTTTTTTCTTTTTTCTGCTTTATATACTGCTTTATATTCAGCTTTATATTATATCTATACTCGTTGCTTATACTAGCTCAAGGCTCTCAATTATAAAGCCTTCATTTTCCATATGATATACAGTTCCGCAATATGGACAGGTTCTCTGACGAACCGAGTCAAAGCTTCCACCGCAATTACGACAACGAACAGATGTAATGGAGAATCCAGGTGGTTCCATGTACGCAGTATTTCTCCGAAGTGTAACGTCTATACAGTCTCCGCGCCTGTTGATACTGCCATCCTTCTCGCTGTAATTTATCCACCATGTCCTGAGTGTCATACACAGATGACTTCCCTCCATATGTATATCCTGCACTGTCATAGCCTGCATATATGTCATTTCTATAATATCCCGAAAGTATGGATTTAATGTTCCACCACAATATGAGGCCAGATTCTCCGGGTGGTCTGACATAATCGCCATACGGATAAGCGATATGATCTGTCCCTCAAACTTCTCAAATGAAAAATACGGATCATATGGTGCAAATGCACTTTTGACCTTTCCCTTTGTTGTCACATAGGACCAGAACGGTATCCTCTTTCGTCCATCCCTGTTGAACTGTTTTGTCATAAATATAATAATAGAAATTATATATCCAAATATTCCGCCCATAATAAGTGCTACAAAAAATGACATGAACAAAGCCTGCGGTATGGGTGTTTCCCGGTCAAATAAAGAAGGTATAAAACATGCAAGGAAGAAAACCAGCATGGTTATCCCCGTGGTCTTTCCCATCTTCCTCTGGTTCTTTGCAGACGCATTCTCCCGGATAAAAAATGTATTTGTGACGCGCGGAAACAGATCATTGATACGAAAAACTGTACGACAATATGGACAGCCTTCCGTGAGGGCTGCCACAGGGCTAACTGCACCGCAGTTTGGACAAGTCATGGACATACGTGTAAGTTCCTGCTCATTTGGAGTATGGACTACTGTCTCGTACATCGTATCTTCGGTTACACGCTCATATATTATGCCGGTTGAATTCTGGAATTGCAGATGTCTGTCAACACCCTCATACATGAGATCAACTGTGTACCAGGATGTCTTTCGAGGCACTCTTGTAGTTCCCATCGTTTCTCTCTTCACAGGTGATGTATGCTGTATCATACGAATGCCTTTCCGTGCCATTCTATTCTTCTGAAGGCGAAGAATATATGACGTGTCTCCATCACAGCTGCGTGGACGCATGTCAGAATCATACCAATGATTTAATTCTATGGCGAAATCATCAAATATACTTCTGTGTTTCTCCCATGTCGGAGTATATTTCTTAAATGCTGTCACCTGTTTTCCATAACAGATCAAAGAAATTATACCAGCTATGATCAAAGCCGCTCCAATACATAGGAAAACAAGAGCCGGTGTCTTGTCTATATCTTCAATTGTGTAGACTGAGGCACCAAGTAGTCCCAATGCAAACAACACTATCCCCCTCACGAGCAATTTTGTATCTGGCGTTGGCACCTCCAATTTACGTTTTTTATTTGAAAGATTTGATATATCTGAAAATATTGACATTTTCTTTCCCCCATAAATCCCATTAAACTTTTATTGTTATTGTATCTTTGAAACTATGCCATTTTCCGTAAGTGTCTGCAGACATTCCGACGCACTGTCATCGTGCATCATCTGCCACACCTGTTCCATTCCTGGTGCAAGCGGTTTTCGCAGGAACTCTTCTCCCGATATCCAGTACACTTTGCCCTCTTCTGAAGATATAAGTTCCCCCTGATACTCATCCGTCTTGTACAGAAATCCGACATTTCTCACAGCTCCGGTCATCCAGTGATATATTCCGGTGAGCTTTGGATTGCTTATGGTCAGCCCGGTCTCCTCATATATCTCTCGTATCACCGATTCTGTGAATGTCTCTCCGGGTTCCACATGTCCACCAGGGAATGTCGTTCCGGAATAGCTTTTCCCTACTTTATCGAGTGCAAGTACACGCCCAGCGTGATCATATACCATGCACATATTCATAAATATTGCCTTCTCTATTTCCGCCATTTTCTCCATCCTGTTGTTTCTATACATTCTGTATGTATTCTCCGGTCTATGGATTTATATCGCACTCTATATACTATATATCATAATGTACGAGTACGATAACACGTTACTATCACAACGAGCTTAATTATCTGATGCTCTTTTCCAGAATGTCATATTTGTTATCTACATCATTTTGTATATTTCCCGAGCGCAGCCTTCAGATACTCATACCTCTGTCTTTTCTCTTCCTTAGCAAAATGTACCTCTCTCTGCTGTTCCAGATTATTCTCATAATCCAACACTTCATCGCCGAACTGCTCGCTTGTGAGATCAAATGCGAGGTCACCTATCACATTGTAACAATGATAGTTTCCGCCCGGTCTCTTTATACCGTACACTTTTCCGCCAAATATATCCTGTGCCAGGAACGTAGTGATAGAGCACTGCCCCAGCGTCATATTCTCTTTTGTCCATCTGTCCCTCATCCTCGGCGCACAGGTATCCGCACACCAAATATGACTCAGTGCATCATATAGATCTGTTGGGGTATTTATCCCCGGATATTCATCTGTGATGGTCGGTGCATCTGCATTCTTCCAGCCCCAGAAATTGTATGTCTTTTTTTCATCCATTTTTCTTATCCTCGATATTATAAGTTGTCTTCCCATATCAACTTTCTTGCTTCATTATATCACTCACACTGTGAATTCTCAGCATTTAATATATGGTATTATCCCACAATATTTTCCAGCACACCGATATTTTCTATCTCACATCTTACCACATCGCCGCCCTTGAAGTACAGTGGTTATCATATATCCGTCAAGGCTCTTGTCGAAACAAAAAGCCACCCGGATATAAATATCCATTCACATTCAACCGCGAATCATATTTATACCCGGATGGTCTCTATATATTCATATGATATTGTCACTTGTGTTATATACTACAGCTCTACTGCAGCTTTCCGTACTCCTCATCCGTCACAGGATCACACCATTCATTTGATGTCTCCTCACCTGGAACCTCGATTGCAAGATGGCTGAACCAACTATCAGGAGCTGCGCCGTGCCAGTGTTTTACCTCAGCAGGAATGTTGATACAGTCACCCGGTTTCATCTCAATTGCAGGCTTGCCCTCCTCCTGATAATATCCACGACCACCGACACACACAAGAATCTGTCCGCCACCGCTCTTTGCATGATGGATATGCCAATTGTTACGGCAGCCCGGCTCGAATGTCACGTTGAACACTCCGACCTGGCTTGTCGATACTGGAAAGAGATAGCTGTGTCCTATGAAATACTGGGCAAATGCATCATTTGGCTGTCCGATAGGGAATACCATGCTCTTTGCATGTGCTCTCATGGCCTCATCCTCATATGGAAGATCGCCCTCATTTACATTCCACACTTCCTTTGCAAGATTGAATACTGCCCAAGCCTTTGGCCAGCCGGCGTAGAAGCCAACATGTGTGATGATCGCTGCGATCTCCTTCTGTGATACACCGTGATCCTTCGCATTCTGAAGATGGAACTTCAGCGATGAGTCAGTGATTCCCTGTGCCATAAGTGCCACAACAGTTATGATACTTCTGGTCTTTACATCGATGTCATTGTTGTTCCAGTTCTCTCCAAAGAGAACATCGTCATTAAAATGTGCAAACTCAGGAGCGAACTCTCCGAGTGCATTTCTTCCCGCTGTCTGTACTATCTTTGCCATTGTTTTTCTCCTTCCAAATGTAACTCTGTTTCATATATTCGTCGGATGCATGAAGGTTATTATCATCTCTCGTGAATTTGTCACACATCTATTCTTTACGCGAGGGTTTTGTCAACCCACTTTTCGATTTCCTGTCTGTTTGCCCTGTTCAGTAGTCCACCTTCTACAAACTCAGCTCCCGGTGCTGACGGCTGGAGTTCCTTGATCGTGTTGCCCAATCCACTTCCGCCCGATGTTGCAAACAGTGTGATCTTCTTGCCTGTGAAGTCGTATTTCTCAAGGAATGTATTGATGATTGTTGGAGCCACATACCACCAGATAGGGAATCCAAGTACTATCTCATCATAATTCTCAATGTGTGCATTTGAATCATCAAGCTCCGGTCTAAGCTTCTTGTCGCTCATCTCGACGCTGCTCCTGGATTTCTTGTTCATCCAGTCGAGGTCAGCCTTGGTGTACAGCTCCTTTGGTTTGATCTCGTACAAATCTGCGCCTGCTGCCTCCGATATCATCTCTGCAACCTTTTTCGTGGTTCCACTTGCGCTGAAATATGCTATAAGCTTTTTTGACATTATGTAAACCTCCTTCAACTAAACGTCATCCCATTCTAATCACCTTTGACGTGGAATGATGCTGCATGTCAAGTCTTCGTCAAAAACCTGACACATTCCAATATCCGCCCACACATCCTATGAATGTATGAGCATAAAAATAAGCAAATACTTTTCAATACATGCTTATTTTAGTCCTGATATATCTATATGTCTAATACCTATATCGAATTATCTGTTATGCCTAAAAGGCATATTGTTACATTGGTCGCTTAATGATAGAAATTTTCAATTAACTCATTTAATCTTCTGGTCGCTTGATTTTGCAAATCCCATGTGATATAAAGTAAACATTGTTTACCAAATAGTAAATGGAGGTGGCTATCATTCGGGGAAGTACAAAGGAAACAAGGGCGGCAATACTGAAAAGTGCCATGGAAGTCTTTCTTGAGGTTGGATATCAGGAGGCGTCCATGCGTAAGATCGCCGCAAGGGCCGGTATAACCGCAGGCGCAATATACAAGCATTTCTCAGGCAAAGAGGAAATGTTTGACGAGATATTTGAGGAAAGCGGCAGAAAGCTCATGGAAGTCACTGAATCCATGATCGGAATAGACTTCACTGCCATGTCAGATGACGAGCTGCTCAATGTGTTGTATTCCAGAGTATCGGTGCAGATCTTCGATATGCTTGAGGGCGACATGCAGCTCTTTCATATGCTGCTGAAAAATGACTCAGGCAAATGTCTGGAGAAATTCCGCAGTATCTATATAGAAAGAAGCGCCGGTTTTGCGATTAAGTATTATGATGAATTGTACAAACGCGGAATCGCAACAAGAAAATTATCTGAAAGGACCGTGTATATGCTCTCTCTGGCCGAATTCTCAATGGTCTGTGAAATAATCGCAGATGACACATGTCAAAGTGAAATCACGCCAGAGATGAAAATTGCTTTTATGGAAGCTATGAATGTTCTGCTGCACGGAATAGAAGCAGAACTGCAAATTGGCAAAACGCCTGATAATCAAGACAAATAACACTATCGCACTTCATCGGGCTGTCACGTTCTCATAAGCGAAAATGACGACACATCTTATAGGAGGAAAGAAAATGGGAAAAAAGAAAATCGAAAAAGGCTCTGTCCAGGAAACTCTTCTTCTTCCACTGTACGGAAGAAAGCGTGCCATGGAGATGTATCCGGGAAACTTTAACGATCTTGACTGCCAGAGAATATACAACGAGGTCGAGATAGACTATAACAGGAAAGGTATCATGGAGAAAATCGGTGCTATCATGGCTGCCACCAGACAATATGATCTGGCATCCGTCTGCCGATCGTATCTCAAGAATCATCCAAGAGCCTGTGTTGTGAACCTCGGCTGTGGTCTCGACACAACATTCAGCCAGGTGGATAACGGACAGGCACGTGCGTACAATCTGGATTTTCCTGACGCCATAGCTGTCCGCAATGAACTTTTAGGTGAGCGTGAACGCGAGACAAATATCGCCTGTGACCTCAACGATCTCTCATGGTTTGACAAGATAGATTTCCGCCCTGAGGACGGGATCGTATTCTTCGCATCGGGGGTATTCTACTATTTCAAAACTGAGCAGGTTAAGACTTTGTTTGCCGCCATGGCTGAACATTTTCCTGGAGGCAAGCTGGTATTTGACGCGACGAAGAAAAAGGGTCTTAAGAACATGCTGAAGACATGGCTCAAGGACTGTGATGACAACATCGGTGTTTATTTCAGTGTCGATGAACTCTCGGAACTTAAGAGCTGGAGTTCTTCATTCAGTTCTGTCATCAGGAAAGGATATCTCACAGGGTACAGACCTCTTGACAAACGATATGGATTTGTACTCAACACTGTTTTTAAGCACCTGGACAAATCCTGCATGTGTCAGATAATCGAGATACGCTTTAAATAAATCGACAGGCCAATAATTGACCTGTATTGATAATTTGACTGGTGTCAAATAGAATAGAAAGGATATGTAACTATGGAATATGGATTTACGCAGAAATTATTTGGCTATTTCTATCACAATTCATGCATGAAACAGGCAAAAGCACAGCATCTAAGCCTTGACAGTAAGGCTATAAAGAACGAATACAAAGCAGTCCTTGAGCGTGCCGATGACATAGGAAAGTCGCACCTCATGAGCTCATACTGCATGGGCGCATATTTCATCGCACTAAACAGAAAGACTTCTCTTTCACCGGAGGAATGTTTCAGCCTGTACAAAGACGGGCTGTACAACAATAAACTTTTTCATATGGTTATTGGAAATGCAGACAGCTATCTCGATGAAAAAAAGCTTCCGGGAAGGAAGAAATGGTCTGAGGAATCTCATCTGAGACGCTATAAGAATGACTGGGTTCTTGACATCATCGAGGGCGGGCCAAACGATGACTTCGTACTCGGCTATGATTATCACAACTGCGGGATCTGTAATCTCTGCCGTGACGAGGGATGCTTTGAACTGGCAAAATATCTGTGCCGTATGGATTTCGTGCTTGCTGACATGATGGACTTGAAGCTCACAAGGACTCAGACTCTTGCCGAAAATGGAGCTTACTGTGACTTCCGCTATGGACGGAAGTCACAGTAATTGATCTATCTTTTATAATCAAGTTCTCCCACTGCCATAGGATTCAGATTCAGTGTCACCAGCGCTATTGCCTGTTTCTCTGATGACATTCTTCCAGCGTGATAAAGCAGCGGTGTGTAGCCATACTGGTCAACATAGTTGATGTCGATCCCCTGCTCTATCAGCCACCGCATCATCTCCTCTGAAAGTGGAAATTCCAGTGCATTTCCCTTGTTGTATCCGCCATATGCATTGATGTCGCATTTGCCCAATACCTTCTTGATGTCCTCATCACTTGCCGTCTGCACAAGCTGCTCAAAATCCTTTGGCAGTGTTTTTCTCTTTGCCATGTGTGTACCTCCCATATTCTATTCTACTTACCCCTGATCTTCCTGACATTCCTGTTCATCATATGCCTTCCCCAGTTTCTGTACAGGAACGCCTTCACCCTTGACATCTCCTGATGGTGTTCTTTTAACAGTTCATCCGGCGAATCATACACTCCGAAATCCTGATTGATACCTTCGCTCTGGATATATGTATTATTCCTGTCAAAATCTATAACAGGATTCTTAAAGTCCTTAACTGCCACTCCAAATCCGCAAAATGCACCCGTACACTCACTGTATTTCGCCTGCAGCTTTTTTAGATATCCCATATCCAGAATAAACGCCTCAAGCTCATACCACCTGTTTTCAAAATACACTTCTACCCAGCTATGGAATACATTCTGTGGTGCATTTCTGTATACGATTCCTGTCATAGCGCCCTTCTGTAGCTTTTTATCAATGGTAAATCCATGCACTCTGCACGGGATATCGCAGGCTCTAAGCAGCGCCATGAACAATGTTCCCTTGGTGTTGCACTGTCCATAGCCATCCCGCAGCACCCTGGACGCCGGGACACTGTCATCCACATTATATCCAAACAATATCTCATCCCTGACAAATGTATAAATGGCCTTCAGGCGTTCAAACTCTGCCATGTCACTCCACTTTCTCTCTCTGATGAGCTGCTTGATATTCTCATTTGAATAGTCGAGCATCTTTGTCTCTGTCAAATAATCGTGCATCCCTTTTACCTCTTATCCGAAAAATTGCATATCTGTATCGGTGTGCCACCTTCCATAACGTGGAAACCGTGTCTCTCATAGAAAGCGACATTCTTGCTGTCCTCCTGCATTCCCTCTATGTACAGATAATTCTTATATTTATCTCTAATATATTCTACCATATTTCCGGCTATTTTCTGCCCCTGATATTCAGGATGCACAAGAACATAGTGTACAAATGCCACCAGCTCTGAATCATCCAACACTCTTGCAAGTCCGACAAGGCGCTCACCCACCATCCCATGCGGTAAGAACAGTCTGTGAGTTCATAAGTGCTTTGTGAAGTCTCTGTGGGTATTCTGCCGAGATCCACCCAACCGACTTAAAAAGCTCCTGTACCTGATCCTGTGTAAATGTTTTCTCTTCTGTATATTTTATCATTATGTCTACCCCCTATGGTCACATTTCTGGCACTGTGTCATCTCGTTTTCGTTGTCTTCCTTGTAAAAGGTTCCTGACCACTGACAAATACTCTTAAGTATCGGTACAACGGATCTGCCCTTATCTGTAAGTGAGTATTCAACTCTCGGAGGAATCTCATCATATGATCTTAGAAAACTTTGGTTTTCCATATTCGGAAACATATTTCTCAATGTCAAATTGATTTTTCTTGTCAAAATCCGAAAGCTCTTTGTACATCTCGTTTGCGGTTATATCGACCTTATCTGAAAAGAACGGTCTTACTCCACGCACCTGCAATATACATTTGCCGCCATCCATAAGAGCCAGGCGGTCTTGGCTCATAAGCTCCCGCCCAAGTTTCTGATAGTTCAGACCATAGGACTGAGATGTTCCTCTGGTATCAGAGGTGTTGTACGTGTCAATCGTTTCCTTACCCAGCACTTCCGACAGATCTTTTAATGTTGACTTCTCCTTGCCACCTAAAAACAGAAATGTATCGCAGTTACCCTCGATCGTCTCTGCGTTATCCTTATAAATTGACTTTAACTGTGCCTTAGACTGTAGGATAATGGATGCCGATATCTCTCTGCTTCGTATGGTTGCAATCAGCTTGTCAAACTTCGGAATCTGTCCGATGTTTGCGAACTCGTCCAGGATACACCGCACATGTACCGGGAGCTTTCCATGGTATTCATCGTCTGCAATCGTGCAGAGCAGATTGAAAAGCTGTGTGTACATGATTGATACCAAAAAATTAAGGGAATCATCTGTATCCGAAATAATGACAAACAGTGCTGTCTTTCTTCTACCGATGTCCCCTAAGTCGAGTTCATCATATGCTGTTATCTCCCTGACTTCCTTGATGTCAAATGGTGCAAGTCTCGCACCACAGGAAACCAGAATACTCTTGGCTGTCTTACCAGAGACAAATTGTCAAGGACTTTTTAATCAAATTCACAAAAAAGCCACAAAAA
>CABPYV010000030.1:0-12942 GCA_902461735.1 uncultured Coprococcus sp. | reverse complement strand
ATACCACCAGGGTATGTCATGCTCACGTTCTCCAATTCTATCATCTTACGTCTCCCTGAATGAAATTATATTATTTTCCCCCATTCAATAATCAACGAAATTGTAACAATTCTGTAACAATATGTCAAGTGTTACCATATATTACATGTTTAATAAAATCTTTTATTAAAATTACCGTCTGTTTTTTCAACAATATCAATACAAGCTATATAAATCCCGTGTTTATACAGCTTTTATCGAATCTTCACACCACTTATGTACATAATAAAATTATGTCATATACAGATTAATTTTTTATTATAATCCCCCATCCTGGATTTATTAATTTTTATATGAGTATCAGGCTCGAAATTTGACATATTTTTTACAAAAAGTCCACTAATGAAATTGACCTTGTCCCTAAAAAAACCTATAATTAGAAGAAAAACAACAGGGAGGATTATTACTTATGGATAATCAAAAAGATGCCATCCGTGACGCACGTCAGCTCGGAATTCCAAAGATGCTTTTGCTCGGATTCCAGCACATGTTCGCCATGTTTGGCGCAACAATTCTAGTTCCACTTCTCGTAAACGGCTACTTTGAAGGCGAGGGACTCTCAATTCAGGTAACTCTCATATGTGCTGGCCTTGGAACACTCTTCTTCCACTTATGTACGAAACTCAAGGTACCCGCATTTCTCGGTTCATCATTCGCTTTTCTCGGAGGTTTCTCCACGGTGGCAGGTCTGAAAACAGGAATTTTCAAAGACATGACAATGGGCGAAAAACTTCCGTATGCCTGCGGCGGTATCGTGGTTGCCGGTCTCCTTTATCTGATTCTGGCTCTCATCGTCAAACTTGTAGGTGTTAAGCGAGTCATGAGATTCCTTCCACCTGTGGTTACCGGACCTATCATCATATGCATCGGTCTGAGCCTTGCACCATCGGCCATATCAAACGCATCCAACAACTGGCTGCTCGCATTTATCGCACTGGCTGTCGTAATCGTGTTCAACATATGGGGCAAAGGAATGTTCAAGATCATCCCTATCCTCATGGGCGTGCTCATCTCATACGGTGTGGCACTTATCCTTCACCTCTGTGGTGTGACTAATCCTGGCGGAACAGCTATTTTGGACTTCTCGACAGTTTCCGATGCAAAGTTTCTCGGACTGCCACCTTTCCAGATCTGCAAGTTTGACATAACAGCCATACTTGTAATGGCTCCTATCGCCATAGCATCCATGATGGAGCACATCGGTGACATCTGTGCTATATCAGCTACAGTCGACCAGAATTTCCTTGAGGATCCGGGACTTCACAGAACGCTTATCGGTGACGGTCTTGCAACCTCACTGTCAGCCCTCTTCGGCGGTCCTGCAAATACAACCTACGGAGAGAACACAGGAGTTCTCGAGCTCAGCCGTGTACACGATCCAAGGGTCATCAGACTTGCTGCTTTATTTGCAGTCATCCTCGGATTCATACCTAAGGTTTCAGCGATTATCAGTTCCATGCCTCTCGCCATCATAGGCGGCATAAGTTTCATCCTCTACGGAATGATCTCTGCCATCGGTGTAAGAAATGTGGTCGAGAACCACGTTGACTTCACAAAGTCAAGAAACCTGATCATCGCAGCCGTTATCATGGTGTGCGGTCTCGGATTTACAAATGGTCTCACATTTACAATTGGAGGAACAACCATCACCCTCACAGGTCTTGCCCTTGCAGCTATATTTGGTATTCTTCTGAATGCAATTCTACCTGGCAACGACTATACATTTGGCGAGAACACCAAGGGCGATGTAAGCCGCGGACTTGGAATGAATCCACAGAATTCCGATATAGAATCATAATCATAACATTTGCGGTTGTTTCCGATTTGTGTGGTTTTTATAACACGCGGATCGCTCCGCATTACATTATCTGTATTATTCAGGAGGTTACACAATATGACAGATTACACAGTAATGACACACCCACTTATTCAGCACAAGATATCAAAGCTCAGAGACAAGAACACCGGAACCGCTGAGTTCCGTGCACTCGTTGAAGAGATTGCAATGCTTATGGGATATGAGGCTTTAAAGGATCTTCCTACTGAGGAAGTATGCATTGAGACTCCTATTGAGGAGTGCATGACACCGGTCATCGCAGGAAGAAACCTTGCGATAGTTCCTATTCTCCGCGCAGGTCTCGGAATGGTCAGCGGACTTCAGGCTCTTGTTCCTACAGCCAAGATCGGACACATCGGACTGTACAGAGATGAGGAGACACATGAGCCTCATGAATACTACTGCAAGCTCCCTGATCCTATCGATGAGAGACTCATCGTTGTTACAGACCCTATGCTGGCAACAGGCGGATCAGCAGTTGCAGCCGTGGACTTCATCAAGCAGCACGGCGGCAAGAACATCAAGTTCATGTCCATCATCGCTGCACCACAGGGTATCGAGAGACTTCTCAAGGCTCATCCGGACATACAGCTCTACGTTGGACATGTTGACCGCGAACTGAATGAGAACGCATACATCTGCCCGGGACTTGGCGATGCCGGCGACAGAATATTTGGTACGAAGTAAAATCAGCAAGGATTTGCGGTAAGAATTTAACGGCCTGGATTTCGTTGCAAAGATATTTGTTGTAAAGAATTTCTAAGAAAGACTGCCTCGCATATATGACAAATCTACCATCCACGATGGCAAGATGTCATGGCTGCGGGGCAGTTTTTTGTCAATTATCCTTTTCACGCTGTATAACTTTTCGCAAGCAATTCCCAATCAAATTTTCACACTTCTAACATTTTTATTAAGAATTGCTTTTCGATATCCATTTGCGCAGCTTTCATGTTATCATATAGAAGAATGTATCAGTTTTCCCAGGAAAATCTGACAAGAAGCATCAGTCCTCAAAAGAGAGGTTTTCATAAGCTGATGTTCAAAACCGGAGGTCTTTTATGGAATCACAGAAGAGATATACAAAAAAACAGAGAACGCTGGACATTATCGAGAGGCTAAAGAAGGAATACCCTGATACGGTATGCACTCTCGACACATCACACGCATGGCAGTTACTTGTCAGTGTCCGCCTGGCGGCGCAGTGCACTGATGCAAGGGTGAACGTTGTGGTTCAGGATCTTTTCGCAAAATATCCGGGAGTAAAAGAACTGGCCGCTGCAGATGTCAGTGACATTGAGGCCATTGTCAAACCTTGCGGACTGGGGAAAAGCAAGGCAAGAGATATTAGCGCATGTATGAACATGCTTGTTGATTCCTACAACTGTCAGGTTCCTGACAGCTTGGACGAGCTGCTAAAGCTCCCTGGCGTTGGCAGAAAAAGTGCCAACCTCATCATGGGTGACATATATGGCAAGCCAGCCATTGTGACTGACACCCATTGTATCCGGCTTGTCAACCGTATGGGATTGGTTGACGGGATCAAAGACCCGAAAAAAGTTGAGATGGAACTGTGGAAACTTGTACCTCCAGAGGAGAGCAATGACTTCTGTCACAGGCTTGTGGATCACGGGAGAGCCGTGTGCTCAGCCAGGACAAAACCGCATTGCGATGCATGTTGTCTAAATAACATATGCAAAAAGATCTTATAAATTTCATAAGGAGGAACTATATGGAGTATATGGAAAATCTTACAGGCTACGTTGAAAAACAATCACATCTTTGTCAGCAGCACGATAACATCGACAAAGAACTGTACAGCAAATATGGTGTAAAGCGTGGTCTTCGTGACGAGAATGGTCAGGGAGTATTGACCGGACTTACAAACATTTCCCAGATCATAGCATTTAAGGATGTGGACGGTCAGAAAGTCCCATGTGATGGAGAGCTGCTATATCGCGGCTACGATGTGCAGGATCTGGTAAAGGGCGGCAAGGGAAAACGTCATATATTTGAGGAGGCTGCTTATCTGCTGCTTTTTGGTGAACTTCCTACCAAGGCACAGCTCACAGAATTCAGCGGAGTTATATCTGAGTCTATGAATCTGCCAACAAACTTCACACGAGATGTCATCATGAAGGCACCAAGTGTTGATATCATGAATTCGATGACAAGAAGTGTCCTGACACTGGCATCCTATGACAATCAGGCAACAAACCTTGACATCGACAATGTGCTGAGACAGTGCATCGGACTCATCGGCACATTTCCTATGATGGCTGTCTACGGCTACCACGCATACAACCACTATGAGAATGATGGAAGTATGTACATACATCGTCCTGACAAAGATGCATCAGTGGCAGAGAACTTGCTCAGGATGCTCAGGCCAGACATGAAGTACACTGAACTTGAGGCGAGGGTTCTGGACATCGCTCTCCTGCTTCACATGGAGCACGGTGGCGGTAACAACTCAACATTTACAACAAGGGTTGTAACATCCTCAGGGTCCGACACCTATTCAGCGATTGCCGCTGCCCTCTCATCCCTTAAAGGAAGGAAACACGGCGGTGCAAATCTTCAGGTTATGAATATGATGGACGATATAAAGGAACATATCAATGATTACCACGATGAGGAGGCCATTGAAGCCTACCTTGACAAGCTGCTGAACAAGCAGGCGTATGACCACAAAGGACTTATATATGGTATGGGACATGCAGTATACTCCCTGTCCGATCCAAGAGAAAAGGTGTTCAAGGCATTTGTAGAACAGCTCGCAGCAGCCAAAGGCAGAGATGAGGACATGGCTCTGTACAACAACATCGAAAAGATCGCGCCTAAACTCATCGCAAAAGAGCGCAAGATATACAAGGGTGTAAGTCCAAATGTGGATTTCTACAGCGGATTTGTATACGAGATGCTCGGCATTCCTAGAGAACTCTACACGCCTCTCTTTGCCGTTGCCCGTATAGTCGGCTGGAGCGCCCACAGAATTGAGGAGCTTGTAACCACAGACAAGATCATCAGACCGGCATACAAGAGTCTTGTGACACATAGAGACTATGTGGACAGAGATGCCAGATAGTTCAGGCAAATAAAAACTCCCACTCTTCGAGTATGTACATACATTGTATATGTACCTCTCAAAGAGCGGGAGTTTTATTTGTTTTCAGATATTAAAAAGATATTTTTTCAGGTGCCTTTTCTTTTTAATTTTTTAGTTTTTCTTACTCGTTTGACGGTAAATGTTTGACATTTACTGATCTTACTTGTTTTTGTTTATAAAATCAATCAGATCATACTTGGATATCGCACCAACGCTTCTGGATACTTCCACGCCATCCTTGTACAAAATCAGCGTAGGTACGCTGAACACTTTGTTTGATGCGGCAAGTCCTGGATTCTCATCAACATCAACATTGAAAAAGCTGATCGCATCCTTCATGTCCTCTGCAACAGTGTGAAATACCGGAGCCATCATCTTACATGGTCCACACCATGTCGCCGAGAAATCAGCTACGGCGATCTTACTCGATTTTATCTCGTCAAAATTATCTCCAACTACTTTCTTTACCATAATGTATCCCTCCTGACAATATTATCTGTAGATCAGTGCATTTTATGTGATATAGCTAGCATATCTTTTAATTGTATAATGTCATATATGGGTGCATCCGGTCAATACATTTTAATGGTAAAAACTAATCTTATGAAAATTAATCAAGCAGTCTTTTCATACTATCCATGCTTATAAGCAGAGTCGATGAATTATGGAGCAGCGCCGATGTCGTCGGCTGGATCACTCCCATCACACCGAGTATGATAAGTCCTGTGTTAAATGTAACTATCTTGCGGTAATTTCTGTTGATCCTGCTCATCAGCTTGTTGCTGAGTTCCTTAAGTGTGACAAGTTCATACAGATTGTCTGCACTGACCGTTATATCCGCAATCTCTCTGGCTATCTCAGCGCCATCGCTGACTGCTATGCCTGCATCCGATGCCGACAGTGCCGGAGAATCGTTGATTCCATCACCAACCATGATAACCTTGCGCCCAGCCGCCTTCTCGGACTCCACAAACCTTGCCTTATCCTCTGGAAGTACCTCTGAGTAATACTCGTCCACGCCTACCTGTTCAGCTATAGCCTGGGCAGTTCTCTCACTGTCCCCGGTCATCATGACTACCTTGCCGATACCGAGTTCCTTGAGTCTTCTCACGACCTCCGCAGATTCAGGTCTCACAGGATCCTTTATCGATATTACTGCTGCAAGCTTGCCGTCTATTCCCATGAACAGATGTGAGTGAGACTTTGAAAGTGATTCGTAAAGTTCTATCTTATCCTCCGGTATCACGCAGCCTTCATCCTCAAATACAAAGTGATAACTTCCTATGATGACTTTCTTGCCATCTATACTTGATGAGATTCCATGAGCAACAACATACTCAACCTTGGAGTGCATCTCCTCATGCTCTATTCCCTTAGCCGCAGCTCCAGCCACAACTGCTCTCGCCATCGAATGAGGGAAATGTTCCTCCAGACATGCCGCTATCTTGAGCAGTTCATCTGGATCTCTGCCGTCAAATGACACTACACGCACGAGTGTCGGCGATGCCTTTGTAAGTGTTCCTGTCTTGTCAAATACTATGGTGTCCGCCTCCGCCACAGCCTCAAGGAATTTGCCACCCTTGACTGTGAGATGATGCTTATTTGCCTCCTGGATAGCCGACAGAACAGCTATAGGCATAGACATCTTGAGCGCACATGAATAGTCGACCATGAGAACAGCAAGCATCTTTGTTATATTTCTCGTGAGCAGGTATGTGAGGATAGTTCCGCCGAGAGTCCATGGAACCAGACCATCTGCAAGATGCTCTGCCTTGCTCTCAAGTCCTGACTTGAGCTTCTCCGACTCCTCGATCATAGCCACTACTTTATCATATCTGCTTGTTCTGCCGGTCTTTGTGACTCTGACCACAAGCTCGCCTTCCTCTACAACTGTACCTGCATATACAACATCGCCAGCTCCCTTGTGAACAGGAACAGACTCTCCTGTAAGAGATGACTGATTAACCATTCCCTCGCACTCTTCCACAACTCCGTCAAATGGGATCACGTTGCTCATATGAACTACCACAAGATCATCCTTTGCGATCTTCGCGCTGTCCATAAGCACATCACAGTCGTCTACTCTTACCCATACCTTGTTAATGTTGAGTGACATACTTCTGGCAAGTCCTCCAACGGACTTCTTGTGCGTCCACTCCTCAAGTATCTCACCGATCTCAAGCAGGAACATAACTGAACCTGCTGTTGCAAAATCATTTGTGAGTATGGATGCCGTGATGGCTGTTGCATCTAGAACCGGCACCTCAAGTTTCCTGTCTGCGAGACACTTCAGTCCTTTGCCTATATACTTTAGTGCCTTCACCGATATAAAGCAATATCTGAGAGGCATCGGCATGATCCACTTCTTGGTCATATACCATGCAGCCTTCCAGAACAGCTTATCCTCATACTGTCTGTTCATAACTCTTCCTGACGTCTCCGTGAGATCTGCCGGAATCTCGACCCTGTCATACCCAAACTGTCTGAGCGCATCTATGATAACTACTCTGTCGCCTTCATAGATAATGACCGCATCACAGGTTCTGTCATGCACTTTGACATCTTTAACGCCGTCACAGTTCTCAAGATAATACTGTAATATGTCAGCCTGTGCCATAGTCATACGGCTCTGTGCCATGTGTATACGCAGACGATTCTTTGTTTCATTTAAAATTGAAAACTTCAAGATCTTCGCCTCTTTCTGCAAATATTTAATGTGTTTTCGCAATAAATTCTCCGGGATTACTCCTCTGCGCCAGCCTCTTCCTCTGCTGTCTCTACGCTCTCTGCATCCTCAAAATC
The DNA here is from genome assembly GCA_902461735.1 of uncultured Coprococcus sp. Classification (GTDB taxonomy): domain Bacteria; phylum Bacillota; class Clostridia; order Lachnospirales; family Lachnospiraceae; genus Coprococcus. The sequence continues at coordinate 5,155 of CABPYV010000030.1, read as the reverse complement.
AGCCTCTGCAGCCTTCTGCGCTCTTGCCTCATTGATATCCTTTGCGCCTGCATAGATATCACCACAGTTTTCCTGAATAGTATTCGCTGTCTTCATAACACAGTCCTTTGCTCTGAGAACACCGGCTGTACAATGTGTATATACGTTCTTTGCGTCCTTGCTTGAGAGAACCTTGATACCAGCTGTTCCGAATAATACGCCGCCTGCAAATATTCCAAGTTTCTTCCAGTTTACCTTCTTTAATACTTTCATCATAACTTTGTCCTCCTTAAAAATATATTTGTCTAATCTTTGTTCGACCTGTCGAACTCCTCTTAACGTAAAAAATGCATTCTCTTCGTAATCATCACCACAAAAAGTCTGCACCTGATACGTAATTTTATTTTCTGTCAGTATAGCACTGTACCTCCCGTCAGTCCAATATAACAGCCACTTTTTCGGCAACTTTTTTTCTCAATAAGTTTCAATAAGGAATAGCTTTATTTACATTTATACGATTCTGTATGGTTGCTTTTTTTCAGACTGTATACTATCTTATTAGTATTGTTTTATTATTAATACGAGATTTAAATCTGTAATTTTCAACTATACAAAGGAGTTAAACATAATGGATAATTTTAATATCAAGAGCATCCTTGTGATACTGTTTTTATTTTTTATCGGCTGTATCATGGGCTGGTGCATAGAGGTCATATTCAGGAAATTCTTTTCCAAGAGCAACCCGAACCACAAATGGATAAATCCGGGATTTCTGATCGGACCATACCTGCCGCTCTACGGTTCAGGTCTTGTCGTTCTGTATCTGTTATCACTCATTCACATCGATGCCGTCGATTCGCATCCTGTTTTACAGAAAATTCTGATCATACTGATAATGACAATAGCAATGACCGTTGTGGAGTATATCGCCGGTCGTATATTTATAATAGGCATGAACATCAAGCTTTGGGACTATTCGGATGAATGGGGAAACATTCAAGGTATCATATGTCCTCTGTTCTCTTTCTTCTGGGGACTGATTGCAGCACTTTACTATTTCTTACTACATCCGCATATATTAAATGCTGTGTACTGGCTTGCCGACCACCTGACATTTTCCTTCTTCATCGGATTCTTCTACGGAGTGTTCGTTATCGACTGTGTAGTATCGTTCAACCTCATGAACAAGGTCAAGAAATTTGCGAAGGATAATGACCTCATAGTACGAGTGGAGGAACTCAAATCGAAAATCGCATTGGATAGAGAAAAGCGCAAGGAGAAACCAAGTTTCCTTCTTATCCTCCACGACACAGCATCAATCAGGCGTGCATTTGAGGATCATCCTGAGAACTTTTCAATAACAAAAAAAATTAAGGAAAAAGCAGAACAGCTTACCGAAACCATCAAAGAAAAAAGTGAGGGCATCAGCGAAGGCATCAAAGAAAAGAGTGCCGCTATAAGTGAAGGTATCAAAACGGTCAGTGCGGAGACAAAAGACAGGCTGTCAGAAACGCTCTCCCGAAACGACTCCTCTGATGTAGCCGATACCGATCTTTTTGACAACTCGCACAAAAATATAACTGATAAATCTACAAACAAACCTGAGAGCAGTTCTGAAACCAAATTGAAGTAATATAAGACAAACAGGAGCGATATCCGGCATCAACGCATGCCAGGTATCACTCCTGTGTTTTATCATCTGATCTCCTTATCTTCTTATTGCCTTTGCATGTGCCGCTGCGCTGGAATACTTGCCACGTGCAGCTATCACACTATAATAATATGTATGCCCCTTGAGAGCATTCTTGTCATTCCAGATGAGCTTCTTTGGATTTTTGAGCACCTTAAGCTGTTTCCAGCTGCCGGTTGCTGTTTTTCTGAACACATAATATGTATCTGCCCCAACAGATTTTTTCCAGCTCACTGCCACGCCGGTTTTTACCTTTTTGACACTTACAGCCGGTGCTTTCAGGTAAATTGTTGTCGATGGTTTATATGTCCCTCCAGTACTCTTCCTGTACGGAACAACTGCGTATGAATACTGTTTGCACTCATTCACCCTGCTGTCAATCCATGATATAGTTCTTGAACTTACCGTTTTCATAAGCTTATATGAACCGGTCTTGTTTTTTCTGTAAATCTTATACTTGTCTGCACCTTTGATCCTATTCCACGAAACCTTTACACCCCTGGTTGTATTCTCCGTTTTCACCTTAGCATTTCCCAGGAATAATCTCGATACTTTCGCAGCCTTGCCTTTTGTGTATTTGTTTACAGCTACTATGCCATATGTGTATGTATTTCCGCTTGAAACACTTCTATCTATATAAGACAAAGTCTTTACGCTCTTCAAATATTTAAAACTGCCGCTCTTTGTCTTTTTGTATATTCTGTATCCGCTTGCACCGGAAACCTTCCGCCATGTTATCTTTATCCCCTTGGCTGTCGGAGCAGTCTTTACTATTGCCCTGCCAAGTGTAAGTTTCTTAACTACAACATTTTTTTTATAGCTGCATTTTTTACACGTATACTGTTTCACACCCGTTGACGCATATGTCGGCTTCTTTACAACGCTTCCTTTGTTCCACGAATGTTTAAGACAAGGATCCAACAGATATGCATCCTTCACCGTACAGAGAGGTGTATTAGATATCCATACTACGATCTGTTTGTTATGCCATCCCATGCCATAAATATTTATGCCCTCATTATATACCGATCTTATATCATAGAGTAATTTGTACTCATACTTAGGTGATTCAAGATCTATCCTTCCAACATATCGAGGCGTACTGAAATACAATGACTCCTGAGCAAGGAATATGGAGCCGTACTGCGCCGGATAATATCCACCTGATGTGCTGTACCACACCGCAGAACCTGAGAATATGACCTTTTTGCCACCGGTCGAGAACCTATTCTTGATTATCTGAAATTCTGTCACAGATGAACCTTTTTTAATGCAATACCAGTAGCCTTTTCTATAGTACATAACCTTTTCAACACCGCTCCACATCTGTCCACTCTCATATCGCTTATCTGTGGCACCGGTGTATCTGCCATTCCATACACCCGTAACCTTCATATCATAACGTCCAAGTGAATATGACGATTTGGCATTTATAGTCTTACGGTTCAATGTGTTCGTGCTTATCAGAAAATATTCATGCATTGAACGTCCCGGGAGATCCTCAACCGGATCATCCCATGTGGCATCGACGTTATACCACTTGCCGTTTATGCGCACAACATTCCAAGCATGATTTATATATACGCTGGTGGCAAGTCCGCATGGAATTCCCGCTTTTCTCAGGAAATAATTCATGGTCTCGGCATATCCCTGACATACAGCCTTTTTGTCAACAAGTGTGCCATACATGTCAAATTTGTGCGCTCTTCCATACACCGTGCTGTAAGCAGTATATCCGCTGTCATCATATTCAACTGTGGATGTCAGATATTCGTGATACGCCAGAACGATCTCAGCCGGCTTCATATTCTTTATATTGACTTCTTTATTGACTTTTCTCACCGCCGCAGCAAGAGTATTTTTCACACTCTCAGCATTTGGAATGTATGAGATCATCAAAGTGTTTACTTCTCCTGTATATCTACTATATGAGTATGAAGATTTAGCAATATATACTATCTCAGGATGCAGCGCCAGCGTATTTGCAAATACCGACTCAACATTATTTCTCGTTATTCCCATTCCCCTCACGTTGATACTGGTCTTGAGTGACTTTATTGCATTCGCTATCTTATCCTCACGGACATTTGAACTTGCTGCTGCCAAGGATGCCATACCAGATTCTTCGTCATCCTGCTCTGGCTGGTCATAGCCACCTATCTCATATATTTCTGACAGGTCAATGTCTTCAGTTTCCAGCCCCGATCCTTCCACCGCTTCATCGGCAAATGCTGTAACCTTTCCATAATACGCAGTCATACAGACCATCATAAATACAACAGCACACATGCAGATAACTTTTAAAGCTTTCCATTTAGATGCATTAGATGCAGAAAAATACCGGGCAAGGCATTTCCTACAAGAATTCTGTTTCAATCTCTCTTCGTTAATCATTAAAACTCCCTTCTATAAGTTCATTCCTTCCCCGGTATTATACCGTTACCGTTATAAACTTTTCAATTTTTATTTTAATATACTGCAGTCTTTTATCTTTTTATCTTCATCTCGTTTGATGCTGCGCTGTAAGAGCTGCCCTTAAATGCACGTACATAGTAGTAATATGTCTTTCCCTTTGATGCACTTCTGTCATTCCAGCTCAAATTGCTTGTACCATTAACTTTCTTAACAAGTGCATATTTGCCTCCTGATATCTTTCTGTACACTCTGTATTCCGTAGCACCGGCGGACTTTGTCCAACTTACTGTCACCCCTGTACCGGCTGTTCTTGCCTTTACAGTTACAGATTTCAGATAAAGTCTTTTGGACTTGGTGTATGTTCCTACATTGTTTCCGACATAAGGCTTTACGAGATAGATGTATGTGGTTCCGGACTTTACCGTCTTATCCAGGTATGTTACAACTGCAGCATTTACTGTCTTTATGCAACTGTATGTCCCGGTTCCGGCTTTCCTATATATCTTGTATGACCCTGCGCCTCCAACCTTATTCCAGGCAAGCTTTACTCCATTTGAAGCATTTGCTGTTTTTATCCTTGCCGTTCCAACAAAGCATCTGCTTGCTTCCGTTCCGGCACCTACCACATTTCCTCTGTATGCCTGAACCTTGTATGTATATGTCACTCCGCTTGTAACCTTTGTGTCAGTAAATGCAAGTGTGTTCGCCCCGGTAACCTTCTTTAACAGCGCATACTGTCCCTTTCCGGACTTTCTGTATATATAGTATCCGGATGCATTTTTCTCTGATGTCCATGAGATCTTTATTCCCGTGGAGGATACGGCTGTTTTTACTGTGACCTTGCTCAGCTTCAACATAGCGATTGAACTCTTCTTTGTGGTTCCACAGTTGACACATGTGTATTCCTTTGTACCCGTGCTTGTGTAGGTTGGCGCCTTTGTCACTACTCCGCCATCCCATACGTGACTCGTACATACCAGCTTGGCTATCGTTTCGGTCTTCGTCTCACCGCAGTTTGTACAGGTGTACTTCTTGGTTCCCTCTGTCTTGTATGTCGGCGCTGTCACAACC
>CABPYV010000029.1:0-16878 GCA_902461735.1 uncultured Coprococcus sp. | reverse complement strand
GAAAATCTCAATCTTCGAGGCGGTTTCAAAAAGACAATTATGGATTATATCGCCGGAAAATATCCTGATCTTGTACCACTTTACGACGAGATCTATAACAAGCATAACCGCAGCTACTTTGAAGCACTTGAAGTAAAAGCTGAGAAAATGGCTAAGAAGTATGATTGTGCCTTTGTGGATAATGAAATGCCTTATGGCAGAGTCCCGCAGGGACATCCGGTGATCGTAGATTATTTCTATCATGAGGAAATCCGTGGGACAGAGAATACCGGAAAAAGAAATCGCTAACTTCAAGTTTGATGGACTATACTCGGCGTAGATATCAGAATGAGAGCGAGGAACAACATATGGATATGTTACAGTTGATGAAGGAGAGGCACAGTGTGCGGCAATATAAGGATAAGCCAATCGAGCAGGAGAAACGTGCGAAGATCGACAGGCTTATCTCTGAGATAAATTCTGAGAGCGGACTGAGCATGCAGGCGGTCTACGATGAGCCGAACTGTTTTGATTCGTTTATGGCGCATTACGGCAAATTCACAAATGTTTCTAATTATATAGCGATAGTTGGCGCGAAGAACGACCAGGAAAAGGCCGGCTACTACGGTGAAAAGCTGGTGCTTGGATGTCAGGAACTTGGACTTAACACATGCTGGGTTGCAATGTCACATGGTAAGACCAGGGCAGTCATAGGCAAAGGACAGAAACTGCTGATAGTGATTGCCCTTGGGTATGGTGAGAATCAGGGTGTTGCCCACAAGAGCAAAGATATATCAGAAATCAGCAGGGCAGATGTGGAGACAGACTGGTTCACAAAGGGGATGGAGGCGGTGTGTCTGGCACCGACAGCAGTGAACCAGCAGAAGTTCATGTTTGAGCTGAGAGAGGGTGTGGTGATAGCGAAAGCTCCGAGAGGAATATGCACGAAGATAGATCTTGGAATTGTCAAATACCACTTTGAGGCTGGGAGTGGACACAAAATCTTCACAAAATAATTAGCACTCGCCTCTTGACAGTGCTAACAACTGGGTGTATAACATAGTCAAAGATAAGGAAAGGGATAAGAAAGAAGAGAAAGGATCCCGAAAGTTTATCTTGACAATTATTTTGAAAGTAACAGTAAACAAAAAGTCTAAGTGCCTTGGGGTTTCATAAGAAACCACAATTTCCGACACTTGTTTGAGATTGAAAGGAGAAATGACTTATGTTACCTAGTATTTTTGGAGAAGATTTATTTGATGATTGGATGAATGACTATTTCCCATTTGGAAGGGATTTTGACAAGGAGTTTAGTAAAGCGTTAGCACCTACCGAGCATGCTCTGTATGGCAAGCATGCAAAGAACATGATGAAGACCGATGTCCGTGAGACAGACGATTCATATGAAGTAGATATGGATCTCCCAGGATTCAAGAAAGATGAAGTAAAGGTTCAGCTTGCTGATGGTTACCTGACAATTGAGGCTGCAAAGGGTCTGGATAAGGATGAGAAGGACAAGAAGAGCGGCAAGTACATCAGGCGTGAGCGTTATGCCGGCAGCATGAGCAGAAGCTTCTATGTCGGTGAGGGAGTTACTCAGGAAGACATTCATGCAAAGTATGAACATGGCGTACTGAAACTGTCGATTCCTAAGAAGGAAGAGCAGAAGAAAGTAGAGAAGAGTAATTACATCGCAATCGAATAATGTAAGAAATGCGAGATTACTTAATAACAGATGACTAATATTCGTAGAGCCCTCCGTGTATCTGCAAGGCGCAGGTATGCGGGGGGCTCTTTTGCTTGCCTGTTCCTGGGACACTCCTCATGACAAAAGAAACGTCCCCATTAAAGTATCAGCCATGAGAACAATATGACAGCCAAAGGCATGGTTATGATACAGAACAAAGTAGTAAATACATTTAAAAGACTGGAGTATGTTGCATCTTTGTTATATACCTGAACCATCTGGGTGATTGTTGAAGCTGATGGCGTGATGGAGGCAAGGTATACTATGAGTAGTAAGGTTCTTCCGTCTGGAATAAATTCGTACACATGACTTACACACATTATAAGCAGCAAAATAGTAGGCCAGATAACGAGCCTGATGGCAGAGAAAAGGTATAGTTTTGCATTCTTCAGGCTGGCCAGAATCGGCGAATCAGCCATCAGCATACCAGTTACTATCATGCTTAGAGGTGCAAGCATATTCCCGATGTCATTTATCGGGGCAAGGATGACGGCTGGCAGTTTTATCTTGCAGAAAAATAGCAGGATTTTAATATATTTTTGTTGACAAGAATAAATCCAAGCAGGATCATAATAAAAAAGTTAATAAGCTTTCCGAGCAAAATTATACTTATCTGCATAGCAATTACCTCTTTTCGTTTCTGTATTATAATACTCTTCCTCTAAAAAAACATCCCTGAATGCTGACTTGTAAAAAATAAAAGAATGCGATAAAATATGTGCAATTTGTAGAGAACTTGTAAATGGTATCCAAAATAAGGAGAGATGACATACTATGAATTCGCGTAAAAACCATAACAAAAAGCTTATGTTGCCGGTTCTCATTTTTCTGGTTGGCTGTCTGGTTTTGACAGTAGTTTTATATCATTCATACAGATCAAATTATAAACAGGTACGGAATGTCACAGCGCTTAATGCCACAACATATGCAGAACGACTACAGAATGACATGAACCGTGGAGTTGCAATTACAGATACACTTGAAGAGATAGCAATCAGCGAAAATGGGAAAATTGACAATTTTCAAAAAGTTGCCCGGGATCTGATGGCAGATTTTATTCAGAGCATACAGATTGCGCCTGACGGTGTTGTCACAGATATATATCCGGAGGCAGGGAATGAAGCTGGAAAGATAGATTTGATGAATGATGAAAGTCGTGGAGAGATATGCCGCTATGGAAGAGATAAAAATATAGTCACGATGCAGGGCCCTTTTGATTTAAAACAGGGGGGGCAGGGCATTGCGATTAGAAATCCTGTATATCTGGAGGGGGCAGATGGCTCTCCAGTATTTTGGGGATTTACCATAGTAATTATACGTGTTCCGGAGATATTTACAGAATCAATTCAGGCACTCACAAAATTCGGTTATGATTACTCCCTGACAAAGACAGTTTCCCCTTTGTCTGATGATACAGAAATAGTATCATCATCCGGCAATATTATGAAGAATCCGATTACATTTGAGTTTGAATTTTGCGGTAGTCTATTTGATTTTGAGATAATGCCTGCTGATGGCTGGAGTCACGGGTGGAATGTATTTCCGCAGTTGTTTTTGGGAATATGTGTTATTTTGCTCTTAACTGGATTAACGGTGGTCATCCTTGTGATTGAGAGAAATCGAGATACATTAAAAAAAATGGCGATAACAGATCCGCTGACCGGACTCTTGAATCGTAAGGGGTTTGACGAACAGCTCAAAAATGTTATGCAGGGCGATCTTCATATTCATTGCGTGGGTATACAGATGGATATTGATGATTTTAAATTTATAAATGATATGTATGGTCATGTAGTTGGAGATGCTGCACTGAAAAGTCTTGCACAGGACATGCAGAGCTATTTCAATGATAATTCTATTATTTGCAGAAATGGCGGTGATGAGTTCTCTGCCATTCTGGTTGACACAACAGAGGAAGAGGCAAGAAAGAAAATAGAACAATTTACTCTTCAGCCACGGCATATAACATATAATGGTGGGGAGCATCCATTTTACATTTCTCTTGGGTATGCAGAATATCCAAAAGATTGTGAAGATGTTTCGGAGCTTATCAGATGCGCAGATATGGCACTTTACGCGGTAAAACTTCATGGAAAGCATAATTGCAGTCCTTATCGAGGAGCTTATAAGATGCAGCACAGAAGCCAGCTTGGGTTTGCACTTCAGGATGTATCAAAGAATCTTCCGGGAGCTTTCCTTATATATATAGCTGATCCTGAAAATGATAATATTTTATTTGCAAATCGTGAACTGATAGAATTTGCTGGCTGCAGGGATTTTGATGATTTTCTGGATTACACAGATCATAGATTCAGAAACCTGATCCATCCAGACGAACGGGATTCTGTTGAGACCAGCATCTGGAAACAGATTTATGCAAAGACCAATGGAAATAATGACTATGTAAGGTTCCATTTTGCAAAAAAAGATGGAACATATCTTCCTGTTCTTGATCACGGAAGAATTGTGGAAAACCGTTATTATGGAAATGTATTCTACGTTTTGATCATGGACTGCGCTCTGGTTGAATCTTATTATGATAACAAAACAGGTCTGGAAACTGTGCCGGAATAGTGGATTGGCTATTCCAGGAATAGAACACAAATTCTTCACAAAATAATTAGCACTCGCCCCTTGACAGTGCTAACAACTGGGTGTATAACATAGTCAAAGATAAGGAAAGGGATTAGAAAGAAGAGAAAGAATCCCGAAAGTTTATCTTGACAATTATTTTGAAAGTAACAGTAAACAAAAAGTCTAAGTGCCTTGGGGTTTCATAAGAAACCACAATTTCCGACACTTGTTTGAGATTGAAAGGAGAAATGACTTATGTTACCTAGTATTTTTGGAGAAGATTTATTTGATGATTGGATGAATGACTATTTCCCATTTGGAAGGGATTTTGACAAGGAGTTTAGTAAAGCGTTAGCACCTACCGAGCATGCTCTGTATGGCAAGCATGCAAAGAACATGATGAAGACCGATGTCCGTGAGACAGACGATTCATATGAAGTAGATATGGATCTCCCAGGATTCAAGAAAGATGAAGTAAAGGTTCAGCTTGCTGATGGTTACCTGACAATTGAGGCTGCAAAGGGTCTGGATAAGGATGAGAAGGACAAGAAGAGCGGCAAGTACATCAGGCGTGAGCGTTATGCCGGCAGCATGAGCAGAAGCTTCTATGTCGGTGAGGGAGTTACTCAGGAAGACATTCATGCAAAGTATGAACATGGCGTACTGAAACTGTCGATTCCTAAGAAGGAAGAGCAGAAGAAAGTAGAGAAGAGTAATTACATCGCAATCGAATAATGTAAGAAATGCGAGATTACTTAATAACAGATGACTAATATTCGTAGAGCCCTCCGTGTATCTGCAAGGTGCAGGTATGCGGGGGGCTCTTTTGCGTTCTGCTATTAGATGCAAATGAGCATTGTTCCAGTGAAAGTGGAAAAATATTATGACTATTTTTGCTGGAATATTGTAAATGCTGGTAAACTTTTTCATTGATATTTACACAGAATATCTCTAAAAATGTTGAAATGGCATTTGATTTATTTGATAATAGTGATTGAGGCTGTTGAGGGAGGACAAGCGGTGAAATGTTATTCAATAAAGGGGGATTTATATGTTCGATTTTCAGCAAATGTATAGAGAAAAGCTGCGTACACCGGAGGCTGCGGTGGAGTGTGTCAAGGATGGAGACTGGGTCGATTACACATCGTCCCTTGGAAAACCTGTACTACTTGACAGAGCACTGGCAAAGCGGAGAGATGAGCTGCACGATGTGAAGATCAGGGGCAATCTGATGGCTGGGCCTATAGAGGTTGCAGAGTGCGATGACAGTCAGGAGCATTTTGTGTATCATAGCTGGCACTGTTCGCAGTACGAGAGAAAGCTGTGCGATGAGGGCAAATGCTATTATATACCGATGGTGTTCCACAATAATGCGGCTTACTATGAGTATTTCCTCCATGTGAATGTGGTCATGGTGTCGGTGGGACCTATGGACAAGCATGGTTATTTTAACTTCTCGGTAAATACCGGTGTGGCTGCCCCTATTGCCAGGAAGGCGGACATCGTTATAGTTGAGGTGAATGAGCACATGCCTAAGATACGCGGTGGATATGATGAATGTATCCACATATCGGATGTGGATATGATCGTAGAGGGGGAGCACGAGCCATTTGCTGATGTGAAAACACAGGCACCGCGGGAGGTTGACCGGAAGATAGCGGAGCTGCTCATTCCATACATAGTAGATGGTTCAACACTACAGCTCGGTATCGGAGGAATGCCAAATGCGGTGGGTGAGATGCTGGCTCAGTCGGATCTCAAGGATCTCGCCATGCACACAGAGCTCTGCTCGGATGCATATCTAGCCCTGTACAAGGCGGGCAAGCTGACAAACAAATACAAGAACATAGATCGTGGAAAGGGTGTATTTGGCTGTGCCATCGGTTCAAATGAGCTGTATGAGTGGCTGGACGACAATCCGGGAATCGCCGCATATCCACTTGAGTATGTGAACAGGCCATATGTCATATCGCAGATAGACAACATGGTGTCCATAAACAGCTGTGTGGCTGTGGATCTGTACGGACAGGTTGCGGCGGAGAGCAGTGGTTCACGCCAGATCAGCGGAACCGGCGGACAGCTTGATTTCCTGATCGGAGCATCGGGCTCTCGTGGCGGCAAGGCGTTTATCTGCATGAGTTCCACCCACACCGACAGGAATGGAGTGAAGCATTCCAGGGTAAAGCCACAGTTCAACGGAGATATCATCACCTCGCCGAGAAGCCAGGTGTATTTTCTGGCAACAGAGTACGGTGTGATAAACCTTGAAGGGCGTTCCACATGGGAGAGAGCGGAGGCACTGATATCCATAGCCCATCCTGATTTCCGGGACATGCTGATAAAGGAGGCCCAGGAGAGAAAAATCTGGCGGAGGTCGAATAAGAGATGATGAGGTTATGATAAAGAGGGAACTGCGTGTTCTTCAAATGGTGAAGAAGCAGATGGAAAATTAAAAATTTTTTCTCGGAAAGTGTAATTTGATAAAACAGAAAGGTAGTATATGTATGAGGGAGTTAAAAGACAAAAGATCTTTAAGCGATAACTTCGGGGATTCGATATATATATGCGAGGGTAATGGACAAATGAACGATCAGCTGATAATTGAACTGTTTTTTAAAAGGTGTGAGGAGGCAATTACTGCTACTTCCGAGAAATATGGAAAATTATGCAAATCAATATCTGACAGGATTTTGAAGAACAATGAGGATGCGGAGGAGTGTGTCAGCGATACATATATGACACTCTGGGAAACAATCCCACCGGAGGAACCAGATCCATTTGTGGCATACATCTGCAAGATAGTGAGGAATCTGTCGCTCAAGCGATACAGACATAATACCGCAGAGAAGCGAAATTCCTACTACGACGCATCTCTGGATGAGATATCAGAGTGCGTGGCGGCATGCGGAGAGGTGGACGAACGGATCACAGCACAGGAGCTTACAGACATATTAAACAGTTTTCTGGAAGGGCTTAAGGAAGTGGACAGGGTTATGTTTGTCAAGAAGTACTGGTTTTGCATGGACAGTCCGGAGATAGCGGAGGAAATGTCTCTGAGTACCAATTATGTAAATGTGCATTTGCACAGGACAAGGGAGAAACTGAAACAGTATCTTGTAAAGGAGAATTGGTATGAAGAAAGAATTGGTTGAGGAAACGCTTACTAATATAGACGACAGGTACATAGAGGAAGCGATTACATATGACAAGAGTAAAATTATAAATTTTCCTCAAAACACCAGCAAACTGATGAAGGCAGCCACAGTGACTCTGGCGGTGCTGGTGGCTGGTTCTGCGACAATCTATGCCGGTGCAACGGTTGCCAGAAAGGTGTTCATCACCGATCACAGTATGGAAATGGGAACTCTGGATGACAGTGAAGAGGAAGAATTGAGAGAAGATGACATGGCAGAGGAAAATCTGGGACCTGACGACAGTTATTGGGATGAAGTAGAGGATCTGGGTACAGTAGCGGGAGATGATTCAGTGAAGTGGACACAAAAGCACGATGAGATCGTGCAGGGAGTCCATTACACGACATATACTTATGAAAATTATAATGATGCCGCAGCGGATGCGGGAATGGATGCGTGGTTCGATTCAATTCCTGGTGAGCTGACGAGCGTGGAATATACATATGGTCTATCTGAGGGCTGTGCGACCAGATATATATTTGTAAATGGAGAATATAAAGGACATACATATTCATTGATGCAGGATAAGATGAATGGTGTCGATGACGAAGATTTCTTTTATAGAATTGCTATGGACAATGTTCAGAATGCGCGGGATTATACCAACAAGGATGGAGAATTATTTACTCTGGCTGACGAGGTTAGAGAATACTATGAGTATAGTGATTATGGGAGCACAAAAAAAGTAAAAGATATCACAACATATACAATGATAAGAGATAATGGCAATGCAGGAAATATGTCATTTGATAACATGCCTGACAAAGATATTCATTACATACTGGATCAGATCAAGCTTGTAAAATAATAAAAAATTTTTTTAAAACTGTAATTTTAAATGAAAAAAAGGTAGTATATTGTCGAAGGGGCGCGTAAAATGTTCGCCTCTAGGAAAGGGAGGAAAAAACATATGAGTTCAGAGGCAAATAACAAAGGTGACAACGGAGTATTGAAGGATGTGAATACTACTGACGAGATGGGGACAGAGAAGGCAGCAAAGAAATTTAACAAGAAGAAACTGCGTAACATTGTAATTGTGTGTGCGATTCTGGCACTGTGCGTGGCATTCGTCTGCCCAAGATCCCTGGGAAGTGGGCTGAGTGTGGATGACGATTTTTCTGCACATTTTGAAATTGAAGGTGTGGAGAAAGATAAGAATGAGAATGTAGCTTATCCGGTTACGGAGACTACAGAAGAAAAAGTGCTCACTACAGAACAGAAAGAAAAGGTTTTAGAGCTGCTCGATAAGCATCCATATTACAGAACTATAGGTACTGTTCTGGCGAAAGGCTCAATGAAGGATGAATACAAGACAGTAAAACTAAAAGTATACGATGCCGAAACTAATACACTCACAAGGTATTTATCAATTGGCGAAGGCGGACAGATGTTGTATAAGGGCCATACATACAGGATGTGGAGAGCAGAGCAGTTCTACAATGAAATGGAAGAGATATTGAATGAATAGAATGTGCAGAATGCGCAGGAGTATGGCTTGATATAGGGAGGAATATTTACAATGAAAAAGACAAAGTTGGTGGCACTTCTGCTGGCGGTTTCCATGGCACTGACAGCCTGTGGAAATGATGGGGGAACAAAGAAAGCTGGTGTATTTGCCAGTACAAAGATTGCGGATCGAGTGGCAGTAGGATGGTCTGTATATGCATCTGACGAGGCGTATGTTAAGGAGATGGCGAACTTAGTAAATCAGATGGATTATACAAAGGTTGATTACTCAGATGTGCCAGATGTTGAAGACTTCGATTTTGTAGTTCAATTTATTATAGACGTGGATGATGTGCTGGATGCAGCTGATAAAACTATAGCTTTTATTAATGATGAGTATTGCTCTGCTGATAGTGGAGATGAGTACTATGAGATTACGTGTACAGATGACACTGTATATAAAAGACTGCGGCAGCTTGCCATTGGAGTGAAAGGTCAGGATCTTGGAGATTATGAGAAACAGATAAAAGCTGGAGAAAAGACGGATGTGACGGAGTCTGGCAATGATAATGTACAACTTGACACGGAAAATCCTAATTATAAGGAGTGGGCTAAAGGAATCTGCAGCAATATAGCTTCTGTGCCGGATATAGGCAAAGTTATTTTGTACATGAATAATTATAAGGAACATAGCTGTGGATATAGGATCGACAATGTCACAGAGGATGATTTCAATCGATTGGTTGAGAAATATGAAAGTGAAGGTTTCAACAAAGATGTGATCAAGGTTGATGATGGATTCTTTGCTTACTCTGAAAGCTCCACGTATGATTATATCTCAATTAGAAGAGTAAACAGAAGCATAGAGATCACGCTGGGCGGTGATATAGACCTGGCAGGAACTGTTACTGCAAGATGGGAGGACTCAAGTCAGGCTGAATATCTTCCAAAGCCTGATTTTGGAGATTGCTATCTGACACGTGATCAGATAGGGTATTATCTGCCATATCCAGCTATAGTAAGTGATGCTGTTTCAGAGTATGTAGTTTACAACGCTGATAAAAAAGATGCAGAAGAGTACATAGAGATATGTAAGCAAAATGGATATACAGTTTCAGATTCAGATGATTATTATGATGAGTCTGGAGAAATATACTGGACGGGATATTCTGTCGATGGTAAGAAATATGTTGAGGTAATATGCGAAACAGGGACCAATTATTTGACTATATGTTTTGGGGAAGAATAGACTGGAGGTAATTATGGGAGCAGATAACTTGAATAAGAAAGAGATTAAGGATATTCCATATGTGGATCCTGAGACCAAGGTAAAATATGGTATGAAGTGGCATAATTTCCTTTGTATTTTTTTGTATATTTCGGCTGCATTTTCACTGCTTATGGGTGTTATATATTTTATAGGAAAGGGAGAATATCGGTGGCTATATGATTTTGGAATTGAGTCTGGTGTATTCACATATAGCAAAATGGTAACATATATTGTGGGCATAATTTCATTCATTTCTGTGCCGCTTGCATTGGCTGCAAGACATAAACTGGCAAAGCTGCAAAAAAATGGTCCGCTTATATTCTATATTTATCTGGTAGTTAGCTGTGCAGGAAATATTTTGTATATATGGGTTGCTGTGGAGATATACAAAAGACTTAATTTGAGATTTCAGGATGTTTTCTCAATGAAATTAAGTATTGCTGAGATAGTGGTCTTAGTTGTATTTGTGCTTCTCAATATGCTCTATTACCACAACAGAAAGGTGTACTTTGTGAATGGACGATCAGAAGATAATTGAATTATTTTTGAAAAGGTGTGAGGAGGCAATAACGGCTGCTTCCGAGAAATATGGGAAAATGTGCAGATCGATATCTGACAGGATCCTAAAGAATAACTAGGATGCGGAGGAGTGTGTGGCAGCAGACGGTGATGTGGACGAACGGATCACAGCACAGGACAAGAGAAAGACTGAAACAGTATCTTGTAAAGGAGAACTGGCATGAAGAAAGAATTGGTTGAGGAAGCACTTACCAATATAGATGACAAATATATAGAGGAAGCTCTTAATTACAAGAAGAAAAAAGTCGTGAAATTCCCAGATCATAGCAGCAGACTTATCAAGGCGGCTACAGTGACTTTGGCTGTGCTGGTGGTAGGATCGGCGTCTGTCTATGCAGGATCAACAGTTTTTAGAAAAGTGGTTTTTACTGATCACTCAATGTCGATGGCGGTATCCAACAATGTGACCGAAGATAGTGAACTGGACGATGAATATGTAGATGACGCTGACATTTCCTGGGATGATATTGAGAATCTGGAGCCTGTGCAGGGCGATGATTCAGTTAAGTGGGTTTCAAAGTATGATCAGCTATATGGAGATTATGTTACAACATTTTATCAATACGAAAGCTATGAGGATGCAGCGGCAGATGCTGGAATGGATCTGTGGTTTGATCCGCTTCCAGGCGAAGTTACCAATGTAGAGTATGTATATAGTCTTGATAGTGGATATGCAGATAGATTTATAACTATTGATGGTGAATACAAGGGGTATGACTATTTCATAGAGGAGAACAGAGCATCTGGAGAACTTAACGATGACTTTGTACATAAAGTTACGCTTGAAAATGTCCAGAATGAGCGGACGTATACAAATGTAAAGGGACAAACGTTCACCCTTGCTGATGAGATCGCCGACTATGACGGGTACGATGAAGATGGAAATCTGGGTAAGGTACAGAGAGTTAAGACTACCACACTCATACTATATGGCAATCACTGGGGAGATATAACATTCTGGGATATGCCTGACAAGTACATCCATCGTATACTTGACCAGATCACGCTGGGAAATAACAGGAATTAAGAATGTCAAAGAAATATACAATAGCAAAATGGAGCTGACCGGGCAGAGAGATCTGTCCGGTTTTCCTTTTTGAAAGAATGGAAAAATGATATTCAAAAACATGACCTGGTATTGTAATATACAATAAAAAGAAAATGTGGGAATTTTATCAGGTATGAATAGTGAAGATATAAGATCAAACAGAAAAAAATATATAAAGTCAGCGATTGTTTTACTTATCGTTATTGCGCTGCTTTTGTTCTGCAATTTTCAGAACAAACACCTTGAAACTACACATTATACATATGAGGCAGAGCAGCTTGGCGTGGATCTTGACGGCTATCGGATAGTCCAGATATCGGATCTGCACAATGCTAAGTTTGGCAAGAATAACCAGAAACTGGTGGACAGGATAAGAGAATGTGACCCTGATATGATCGTCCTGACCGGAGACTTGGTGGATTCAAACCATACAAATGTAGACCGTGCAGTCCAGTTTGTAAATGAGATCGTGAAAATATGTTCAGTATACTATGTCACAGGCAATCATGAGTACTGGCTGGATACTTCTGAATATGAGAATCTTATGGATGGGCTTGCAAGTGCCGGGATGATTATACTGGATGATCAGGTTGTGGAGATATCCAGGGGGGATGCGAAGTTCAGGCTGGTTGGACTGGACGATAAAAGTCTTGCGGATGGGACACTGGAGGCGTTGCTTAGTGATGAAAAAGAGCTCACGGTCGTTCTTGCACATGAGCCCCAATACTTTGCCAGGTATGCCGGCACCGGTGTTGATCTCGTGCTTTCCGGACATGCCCACGGTGGACAGTTCAGGCTTCCATTTGTCGGCGGGATAGTGGCGCCGGATCAGGGATTTCTTCCAGAATATACAGCAGGTGAATATTATATGAATGGCACTGAGATGATAGTCAGCCGCGGCCTTGGCAACAGTGTGGTTCCGGTGAGGCTGTTTAACTATCCGGAAATCGTGTGCGTGGAGTTGGTGGGGAAACATTAGTTATTGTGAGAAAGCTGATGCAGATAAGAAAATGATGTACATAAAAGGTCGTGGGAAGATTTTGAGTAGGGATCTTCACACGACCTTTTAATATATTAGGATTTATTTTTCTCAGCCTTCTAGCTATTTCAGCCTTTCGTCCACTTCCACCTTGAAAGGAAGCTTGCTTAGAATGTCATGTTCAAGATCAATTCCCGGGTACACTTCTATGAGTTTGAGCCCCTTTTCGGTGAGCTCAAATACGCATCGTTCTGTGACGTATATAACCCTCTGCCTGTTTGCCAGCGCACGTTTTCCTGAGAAACTGATGCTTCTGACATCGTTTACGAACTTAGGAATGCTTCCCTCGTTTTTGATGGTCACGATGCCGTCATTGTCTTCCACGGCAAGCCCCTTCGTGTCAAATGTGAGACAGAACACAACGGTTGCTGTCTTGGCGGTGATATTTGCAAATCCTCCTACACCGGCAAATGCGCCAGGGCCCTTGTGGGCATTTACATTCCCGAACCTGTCAACCTCGATTCCGCCCATGAAACAGATATCAAGACCGCCATTGTTGTAGAGATCAAACTGGTTTGCCATGTCATAGATGGAGTCTGCGCCAATGACAGCGCCGAACACCTTGCCCGATGCAGGAAATCCGCCTACACCTCCGGATTCTACGGTCAGGGTTATCTTGTCCAGAATACCGTTCTCTCTGGCATACTTGGATACAGTCTCCGGAATCCCAACACCTATGTTGACTATATCGTCCGGTTTCAATTCCAGAGCGGCCCTTCTTCCAATGATCTCTGCGCTTGTATTGACGACATTCTTTGTCTTGGTACGACCGGAAAGCATCTCAGCCCAGTCCTGCCACTGTGAATATGGAATCTCAAAACTTCCTGTCAGGGATTCGTATGATGCGTGTCTTGGCTCCGGCGGTATCTCAACGATAGCGTCAACCAGACATCCCGGGATGATGGTATTGTGAGGTCTTGATGGCCTTGCCACAAGTCTGTCAACCTGCACGATGACCTTTCCGCCATTTGCCTTTACAGCCTGACAGATGGACAGCGCATCTCCTGCGGTAAACAGATCCTCAAATGAGATGTTGCCCTTGCGGTCGGCAGCAGTTCCCTTGATGATAGCCACGTTGATAAGCGGCAGCTTGTAGTAGAGAAATTCCTCACCGTCCAGCTCGACGTATTTAACAAGTGAGTCATCCTTTGATATGTTGTTGATTCCCGGTCCCTCAAGTCTAGGATCGACAAATATATCCAGCCCGACCTTGGAGAGTGCTCCCGGAAGTCCGCCGGCCTGCGCACGTATTGCGTGTGAGATACAGCCGAGTGGGAGATTGTATGCCTCAAATCTGTCCTCAAGGACAAGCTTCTTGGTGCTGTACATGGCACCAAAATGTCCGCAGATGATCTTGTCAACGGCGCCGTCTCTTATGTATCCCTCTGCCGCCTTGTTCTCATCCCACGCACCAAAGCCCGCGCTTGATATAGCGGTGAGGTGCTTCGGCGAACCTGTCCTCTGGTATCTTTTATATAATGCCTCGTGAAGCTCGATTGGAATATCTATGCCGAGAAATGAGTTGAGTGCGATCACATCGCCGTCATTTATAAGATCTATTGCCTCGTCGGCTGTCATTATCTGGTACATTTGTTCTATCCTTTCGTACTATATAATCGGTAAAATTGTCTATGAATTTATTAGCAGGTTACAATATGATAACATTCTTTGTAAGAGTCCTGTATCCTTGTTCTGACATAAATCAACAAGGGCAAAGAGCTCAGGATTCTTGTTTTTGTCAATTACGATTTGTGTCGCGGCCGGAGAATCCGAAAGACCGGTCAAATATTCAACAGATGTGTTAAAACATTGAGCAATAATTTCCAGCGTTTGCTGAGATGGGACTCTCTCTCCGTACTCATATCTGCAATATCCTATTTTGGAAAGATTGAGTCTCCTGGATGCTTCAGCCATAGTAATTCCCATATTTTCTCTCACAATTTTTAATCGTTCTGGAATTAATTTAGCAGACATTATTATTCCTCCTAGACTAAATATTGACAGTAACCATTGGATGATATAATATAAATATATCCAATGGTATCATCATTGTATACATTTGACAAGCAGGAAAGGCACCCTGCGCTCCCACGGGAACCTGATATGATGGATACGCCGCCCATCCAAATGTAAACATTAAATACTTAAAAATGTCAGATAAATATGAGCAATGATTTGGAGCTTATATCTATCTGACATTTTTAATTTGCGTCAGCAACGAGCTAAAGCGTGCTGCTCCTTGTTTCCTAATCAGGATACTTGATCAGATCGTACATTTTGCCATAAGCGCCCATATCGCGCACACCCTCAAGCTCCATGCCGAGATGCATGTATTTGTCGCACTTTGATTTGGCATCCGTCTCAAGGATGACTGGAACGTGCAACCTGTTTCCCTCAGAGAAAGCCATGTCCAGAACTTTTCTCATGTATCCCTGTCCCTGGTACTGTTCGCGGACGCAGACCATGCCGACGAATATAAATTTTTTCTTTTCTTTCTTCATTCGATCCTGAAGGGATCTGCCTCCCTTGGACAGAGCTTTTCCCATGCGGATCATTTCTTTAAGGCTCATATTGCGAAACAGAGCTTTGAGGATAGCCATGCCAGCTTTGAAATTCATTTTCTGTCCCGGTAGGGTGTAGGCGATATATCCCTCGCCCCGCTCGCTGGTCGCGTAGAGCATTTGTCCCTCAAATGCCATACGAACGTAGCCGGCTATGTAATTTGCCACTGCCTCTTTGCTGCTGTAGAACACGCCCATACCTGTTTCTTGCCCGTAGTCGTAATATCCAAACGCATGGCCGATATCCTCGGCTGCCTGTTCATCCCATTTTGTTATTTTCATTGTATTTTTCTCCGTTCAATAGTTATATTGTAGTTTCTAATTTGATTTATATGGTTAGACACATCTAACTTTAATCATATTATCATATATAGAGTGAAAATGAAACTATGATCTCATTTGGGATGACATGATAGAAATATATGAATATATGAAGATGTGAAGGATGTCGATGTCATAGTGTTTGCATATGGAATGTTACTACTAAAACAATATATCATGAATGGATTAAAAAACAGAGGCGTTGAGGATATCCTGATTGCATGAAATGGATTTCCACAGGCAATTGAGGCTGTTTATCCTAAAACAGAGATCCAGCAGTGCATAATCCATCAGATCCGTAATTCAACAAAATTTGTTTCATATAAAGACATCAAAAAACTGATGGCTGATTTGAAACTCGTATATGCTGCACCAACGGAAGAAACAGCATTAAATGAGCTAGAGCTGTTTAGAGATAAATGGGATTCCAAGTATCCTAAGATTTACAAATCCTGGTATGATAACTGGGCAACCCTGTCCACTTATTTCAAATATCTGGAGGCAGTAAGACGGCTGATTTATACCACAAAAGCCATTGAAGGATTCAGCCGCCAGCTCCGGAAAGTGACCAAAAGCAAGACGGTTTTTCCGTCGGATGACAGCCTTTTGAAAATGCTGTATCTGGCAACCATGGATATCACGAAAAATGGACCGGACACAGGCAGGACTGGGGACAGATCCATTCCCAGCTTGAAATTTATTTTGAAGAACGTCTGGCAGGACGGAACCTGTAAAACAGTCAATTTTAGGCAGGTTTTATTGACATGCCTAAAAACTACTGTATAATGCAGATATGGGCAGAATCCGGAAAATCGGCTCTGCCCATTTGTAACTATTCACAATCTTATATCAGTTTTTAACGTTCACACAAAACTTGAAACGGTCTTTAAAATTAAGTTTTTTATGGAATCATAGGGCACCGGAGGTGCCCTTGTTTATAGCTGTACAAAAGCTACGAGCATCTTTGTCGCTGCCTAGTTATTTTCAATGAGTTTTCGCAGTTCTGCTATTTCTTCCTGTGATTGTTTAAAGGCATCAAGCAGTTCTGCAATCTGCTGGCTTTGTTCCTCGTTCTGGCGGCGCTGTTCTTCATTCTGCTGACGTTGCGCCTCATTCTGCT
>CABPYV010000028.1:0-21435 GCA_902461735.1 uncultured Coprococcus sp. | reverse complement strand
TATGGTTCGTTGGTCAAGCGGCTAAGACGTCGCCCTCTCACGGCGAAAACAGGGGTTCGATTCCCCTACGAACTGCTAAAAGCTGAAATCATTATGATTTCAGCTTTTTTGTGTTGCGCGCCATGGGCGCGCTATCCAGAGTAAAACCAAGCTAATGAAGTGCATGCACTCTGTATGTAAAATCTATGTAAAAGGTGCCTGACCCCATATGGACCCCATATGCCAGACCCTTTTGTTTAGCGGACAGAGATCACATATAATTCTACACATTCTCCGCAATCTTGGTAACGCCCACATATATCTGGGAAATCTTATACCACGTTTTGTAATCCGTGACACCTGTTGCCGGAAGATTGAATATCTGTTGGAAGTTCTTTACGGCATCTGCGGTGTGCTGACCGTATACTCCATCTACAGCTATGGAGCCAATAGCAGGATAGTTCAGTGCTATTCGGGCAAGCTGCCGCTGAAGCTGGGAGACCTTGCTGCCGCTGGATCCCAGCGTGAGATCATGGCCGGGGTAGGATGAAGGAATCCCTGATATCGTCTCGGAAGAGTTGATGTAAAGATTATCCCCATAGTAGTAGCGAAGAATCTGGATGGCGGAGAGTCCGTCATCGGCCAGCGATTTTGAACCCCATTGGGTCATCCAGCCGGGACAGGACACACGCTTTCCGTCGCAATACTGGGTGAAGAGAGGCTGGGTAACATTTGGCTTTGACAGATAATTTGCGAACATTTCATCCACAATCTGGGATATATTTTCAAATATAGTTGCGTTGTATACCCATTTCTGGTCAAATGCAGTGTTGCTGGTGATGGTGAAATCGTAGCCTTTACCTCTGTACCATTCAGTGTAGACACGGTTTAAAGTAAAAGACTGTATGGCGAGAACATTTGCGCGTATGGCAGCTTCGGGCCAGGTGGAGTATATCTCATTGCAGGCTACATTCTTTATGTAGTCTTTATATGGAACATAATAATCCTGCGCGGTTGAGTCTGTGGGAGCTCCGTCATGCACCACAATGGTCTCGGGGATGACAACACGGCTTAATACTATGTTGCCGGATGGGTTTACGGGCTTTATCATATCTTCAGCTATCTTAGGCGGGTATTGTTCCCATAGGGTGTGCGCGTCAAGAACTGTAGGGGCGGCAGCACTTCCGTCTTCGGGAGTGAGTTCGATGTTCTGGATTCCGATTTCACCTGAGAAGATCTGCACACTGGATACGAAACGTTCGTTGTAGCCGGGGGCATTTACCAGGATATTGTACTCAGAGTATGGCTGAGTATCACCGGGCTCAAGACTGTAGGAGACATCCGGGGCGGAAAGTTCTTCGTCTATAGCGATACCATTTTCATCGGTGACGAATTCTTCCGAGACCGAGTCTGGGACACCGGTGGGACTGATATATATTGATGCACCCTGTACTGGAAAGAAATTATTGTTCGTAATCTGAATTTTTAGTGAACCTACGTTATTTGTAATTGCCATTTTCTGTTTCCTCATTTATAATTCTAATCGTAACTGCCATATGTAAGAGTTATTGCAGTTATTTCACTACAGTATATGCAGGTTATGTTGAGATATTCGGAAGGAGAAAGAAATATGCCATATTTTCCAATGTACATAAATCTTGAGAATAAGAAAGTTATAGTTATAGGCGGAGGCAAGGCTGCACTCAGAAAGATTAATTCACTTCTTTATTTTGGTGCAAAGATTGCTGTCATAGCTCCTAAGATATGTGATGATATAAAGGACATAAAGGGTATAAATGTTCATGAGAGCAATGTAGCTCTTGATATACTTCAGAATGCGGATATAGTTGTCGCTGCGACAAGACGTCCGGAGATCAATGCAAAGATAGGCAAGTATTGTAACGACAACGGTATCATGGTAAATGTGGCTGATAACAAGGAACTGTCCAGTTTTCTGTTCCCGGGTGTCATAGTGCGTGGTGATCTGGTGGTTGGAGTTACGACAGGAGGAAACAGCCAGGCTGTATCTAAGCAGATCAGGAATATGATAGACAGAATGATTCCTGAGGAGTATGAGGTATTGACCAGAAAGATGGGAGCATATACAGAACTTGCGAATGTCAATATAAAGTCACCTGCACTCAGAGAGGAAGCTCTTGATGAACTTGTGAAGACAGCACTTTCAAACAAATGTATTCTCGATGATAAGAAGGCAAACAAGATACTTGATAAATTCTATCGTGAAGATGCAGCCAGAAGAAATGGCTGATGAAGTTGTGGCGCATGGGATATCAGAGGGAATGTTGTTATAATTACAAGAGAAATCATGTAATTATCCATATATTTGTTGATATTTATACTTGAATTATCTGATAATTATGATACAATAAACACGATTCTTATAGTATGCAACATGAGAGTGGGCTTTGGCCCACTCTTAATTGTTGTATAGGATTATAACAAGGTTAATTAAGTAAGATAATAAATTAATTAACAGGTCTGTTGAGAGAAAGGTGGTCGTATTACGAAGAGAGCAGATATTGAAGCAAAGACAGTAGAACTGGTAACTCCGATCATAGAGGCGAATAACCTTGAACTGGTGGATGTGGAGTATGTGAAAGAGGGCAGTGATTATTACCTGAGAGTGTACGCTGACAAGGAAGGCGGTATCACCATAAATGACTGCGAGATAGTGAACAGAGCGTTGGGAGACCTTCTTGATCAGGGGGATTATATCAGTGATGCATATATTCTGGAGGTAAGTTCACCTGGGCTTACAAGGCCACTGAAGAAAGAGAACGACTTTAAGAGAAGTATAGGTAAGGTTGTAGAGATCAAAACATTTGTCAAGATCAACGGTGCAAAGGAATTTGAGGGAGTACTTAAGGCATATGATGATTCTACAGTTACTATAGAGTTTGAAGACGAGACAGAAGTTACAATATCAAGAAAAGATATTTCTATGATACGATTAGCATTTGTATATTAGAAGATTAGGAGGATAAAAAGGTGTCAGAGATCATTGAAGCATTAAATCAGCTGGAGAAGGAGAGAAATATAAGCAAGGATGTACTTCTGGATGCTATAGAGAGATCACTCAAGACAGCATGTAAGAAGGATTTTAGCACAGATGAGAACATTACAGTGTCACTCGACAGAGAGACTGGTGAGTGTCATGTGTATGCTGCAAAGGATGTCGTTGAAGAGGTAGAGAATCCGGCATGCCAGATATCACTCAGCCAGGCAAAGATGCTGAACAGAAGATATGAGATCGGTGATACAGTCAATGTAGAGATAACGACAAAGAATTTCGGAAGGATCGCAGCACAGCGAGCAAGGAACGTCATAGTTCAGGCTATAAACGAGAACGAGAGAGCTGCTATATATGATCATTTCCATATGAAAGAGAAGGATGTTGTCACAGGAATCGTTGAGAGACAGGTTGGCGACAGCGTGAATGTAAGCCTTGATGACAAGACAGAGGCACTCTTGAAGCCATCAGAGATGATCGAGGGTGAGACATATGAGAGAGGCGACAGGATTAAGCTTTATGTCACAGAGGTAAAGAAGACCAACAAGGGACCAAGGATCGTCGTATCAAGAACACATCCTGAGCTTGTTAAGAGATTGTTCGAGAAGGAAGTAACAGAGATTGCGGACGGCGTGGTTGAGATCAAGAGCTTCTGCAGAGAGGCTGGTTCAAGATCAAAGATTGCGGTATGGTCCAATGACGAGAATGTAGATGCTGTTGGAGCTTGTGTAGGTGTCAATGGAGACAGAGTAAATGCTGTTGTTGCAGATCTCAATGGAGAGAAGATTGATATCATACCATGGAGCGAGAATCCGGCAGAGTTTATATACAATGCATTAAGTCCATCAGATGTTGAGGATGTATCGGTAGATCTTGATGAGAAGAGCGCATTTGTCGTAGTTCCGGATGACCAGCTTTCACTTGCCATTGGCAAAAAGGGTCAGAATGCAAGACTTGCAGCAAAACTTACAGGATATAAGATCGATATCAAGAGTCATTCAAAGGCAGAAGAGATGGGATACTTTGATGAGACACCGGCAGATGAATATGATGACGAATTCGATCCATATGGGGACGAAGAATATAATGATGAAGTTGATGATGATAGAGATGCCGAGTCAGCTTCAGTTGACATAGATGAGAACACAGAAGATACAGGCGTAGAGGAATAATCATTTACATTTAGATTATGAAAATGCACTGCAGGATACCCGGAAAGTCCGGGTGGCACATGAAATGAAACAGGGAGTGATGAGATGGCAAAGAAGATACCTCTGAGGCAATGTCTTGGATGCCGTGAGATGGTTCCAAAGAATCAGCTTATAAGAATAGTTCGCAGCAATGACGGAGAATTTGCAGTTGATGCAACCGGAAAGCTGAGTGGCAGAGGAGCGTACATCTGCAGGAAGACAGACTGTCTGAAGAAGGCAGTTGGAAGCAAAGCCCTTGAGAAATCATTCAAGGTGAGCATACCTTCTGAGGTTTATGAACAATTAGACAAGGAGCTGCGTGACATTGAAGAACAATAAGATATACTCGACTATTTCTTTGTGTGCCAGAGCAAGAAGACTCTGCAGCGGCAATTTTTCAGTGGAGAAAGCTGTAAAGAATCAGAGTGCATATGTTGTGATAGTTGCAAAGGATGCCTCTGACAATACAAAGAAACTCTTCAGTCAGAAGTGTGACTACTACGATATCCCATATTATGAGTACGGGACAAAGGATGAACTTGGAAAGTACACAGGGAATGAGATGAGGACATCGGTGGCTATACTGGATGAGGGTTTTGGCGATCAGATTATAAAGTATATGAATGTAAATGAGAATATGGAGGTGTAACATTTGGCAAAAATCAGAGTACACGAATTATCAAAGCAGTTAAATATTTCTAATAAAGATATAATAGATACCCTTGGAGCAAAGGGAATAGAGATCAAGAGTCATATGTCCAATCTGGATGACTCTATGGTGGCAATAGTTAAGTCAAAGTTTGGCGGTGCTGGTAGTGCACCAAAGCAGCCAACAGCAAAGCCTGAGACATCTAAGCCGGCAGCAGATGCTGAAGCAAAAACAGAAGTCTCCAAGCAGACTGTAAAGCCACAGAATACAGCAGAGGCTAAGCCACAGAATGTTAAAAGTGAAGCACCAAAGCAGCAGCCTGCAAAGGCAGAGAATGTAAAGCAGGCTC
This sequence comes from uncultured Coprococcus sp., assembly GCA_902461735.1. Classification (GTDB taxonomy): domain Bacteria; phylum Bacillota; class Clostridia; order Lachnospirales; family Lachnospiraceae; genus Coprococcus. The sequence goes on along the minus strand of CABPYV010000028.1, from coordinate 16,237 downwards.
CTGCAAAGGATGATAATCAGGCAGCCAGACAGGGTTCTGGTAATCATGTTAGATTTGCCAAGGAGGATAAGAACGGCGGCAAGATGAATAATAACGGTAACAGAGTTAGATTTAACAATGACAGACAGGGTGGCACAGACAGAGCCAGATTCAGCAGCGACAGAAATCAGGACAGAAATCAGGGCGACAGACCAAGATTTAACAGAGACGGCAATCAGGGTGACAGACCAAGAGGAGGCCGTGACGGCAATCAGGGCGACAGACCAAGATTTAACGGTGACGGCGATAGAAATCAGGGCGACAGACCAAGATTCAACGGTGATGGCGACAGACCAAGAGGCGGCCGAGATGGCAATCAGGGCGACAGACCGAGATTTAACCGAGACGGCAATCAGGGCGACAGACCAAGAGGCGGCCGAGACGGCAATCAGGGTGACAGACCAAGATTTAACAGAGACGGTAATCAGGGTGACAGGCCAAGAGGCGGCCGAGACGGCAATCAGGGCGACAGACCAAGATTTAATAGAGATGGTCAGGGCGACAGAAACCAGGGCGGCGGCCGTTTTGGCAGAGACGGAGGCGACAGAAACCAGGGCGGAAGAGGCTTTGGAAGAGATGGCGGAAACCGTTTCAGCAATCGTATCAACATGCCATTTGGCAAGGATGACGAGGATGACAGCCCGGCTCAGAAGAGAGCACCTTTTAGAAGAGACCGCAAGGACTTCGATGCCAAGGAGATGCCTGGTAAGGATCTGAAGAGTCAGAACAGAGACAATTACAACAGAGACAAGAATAAGCCTCGTAAGGGTAATAGAAGATCTCCAGAGGAGGTTGAGGCAGATATCAGCAGACTTGCAAAGAATGTCAAGAGCAAGCCTCAGAAGAAGCAGCAGACATCGCAGGAGGATCCGGATGCAATTAGAACCATCACGCTTCCTGAGACAGTTACACTCAAGGATCTTGCCGATGCGGTCAAGACTCCTGTAACAGCTCTCATAAAGAAGCTTTTCCTTGCAGGAAAGATGGTTAATGTGAACTCTGAGTTCTCATTTGACGAGGCTTCAGAGATCGCTCTCGAGTACAACTGTATAGCTGAAGAAGAGGAGAAGGTAGATGTTATCGAGGAGCTCCTGAAGGAGGACGAAGAGGACGAGAAGGATATGGTTTCAAGACCACCTGTTGTCTGTGTTATGGGTCACGTTGACCACGGTAAGACATCACTCCTTGACGCTATCAGACAGACAAAGGTTACATCGGGTGAGGCCGGTGGAATCACACAGGCTATCGGTGCATCAGTTGTAGATGTAAATGGCCAGACAATCACATTCCTTGATACTCCGGGACATGAGGCATTCACAGCGATGCGTATGCGTGGTGCCCAGAGTACAGATATCGCTATCCTTGTTGTAGCCGCTGATGATGGTGTAATGCCACAGACAGTTGAGGCTATAAACCACGCGAAGGCTGCCGGAATAGAGATCATCGTAGCGATCAATAAGATCGATAAGGAAAGTGCGAACATAGAGAGAGTTAAGCAGGAGCTTACAGAGTATGAACTTATCCCTGAGGATTGGGGCGGTTCAACGATATTCTGTCCTGTATCTGCACATACTAAGGAAGGTATCGACAATCTCCTTGAGATGATACTTCTCACAGCGGATGTGCTTGAGCTTAAGGCAAATCCTAACAGAAAGGCAAGGGGTATCGTCATCGAGGCTGAGCTTGACAAGGGACGTGGTCCTGTTGCAACAATGCTTGTGCAGAAGGGTACACTTCACGTTGGAGATTACATCGCAGTTGGTGCTTCACACGGTAAGGTCCGTGCTATGACGAACTCAAGAGGAGAGAGAGTTACAGAGGCTCTTCCATCAACACCTGTACAGATCCAGGGACTTAACACAGTACCTGATGCAGGTGAGATATTTATGGCAGTTGACAATGAGAAGGAAGCCAGAACCATTTCTGAGACGTATATCTCACAGGGTAAGGAGAAGCTTCTTGCAGAAACCAAGCAGAGAATGTCACTTGATGATCTGTACAGCCAGATCCAGGCCGGCAATCTCAAGGAACTCAAGATCATCATCAAGGCTGATGTACAGGGTTCAGTTGAGGCTGTCAAGCAGAGTCTCTTAAAGCTTTCGAATGATGAGGTTGTCATCAAGTGTATACATGCCGGTGTAGGTGCGATCAACGAGTCAGATATAATCCTTGCGTCAGCATCAAATGCCATCGTTATCGGTTTCAATATCAGACCGGATGCGAGAGCAAAGGATATGGCTGATAGTGAGGGTGTAGATGTTCGTCTGTACAGAGTCATCTACAATGCAATAGAGGATATTGATTCAGCAATGAAGGGTATGCTTGATCCTATATATGAGGAGAAGATCATCGGCCATGCAGAGATCAGACAGACATACAAGGCATCTGGTATCGGTGTCATTGCCGGTTCATATGTTCTCGATGGAACAATCAACAGAAACTGCAGCGTAAGGATCACAAGAGAGGGCAACCTTATATTTGAAGGAAAGCTTGCATCACTCAAGAGATTCAAGGACGATGTCAAGGAAGTTAAGTCAGGATTCGAGTGTGGTATGGTATTCGAGAACTTCCAGGACGTTGCAGAGGAAGATCAGATAGAGGCATACGAGATGGTAGAGGTGCCTAGAAAGTAGTAATAAATATGAGAAAAAACAGTGTAAAGAATAACAGAATAAACGGAGAGGTCCAGAGGGAACTGAGTAGGATCATAAGCCGTGAGATCAAGGATCCCAGAATATCACCTATGACATCAGTTGTTGATGTGGTTGTCACACCTGACCTCAAATTCTGTAAGGCATATATCAGTGTCCTGGGAGACCAGGATGCTGTTGATTCCACATTTGCAGGGCTGACCAGTGCGATGGGATATATCAGAAGAGAGCTTGCTCATTCTGTAAATCTTCGAAACACTCCAGAGATAACATTTATCATGGATCAGTCCATAGAGTATGGTGTTAACATGTCCCACAAGATAGACGAGGCTATTGGAAAGCACGGGGACGAGACAGAAGATATAACAGATGGTTCAGATGACAGTGAAGAATAATGAAAAATGAGCATTGTGGCAGTTGAGCATGTGCAAACTGTCACAATGCATATTCCTACATCGAGCCGGCGGGAGGTATATATGAACGATCTTATAAGAGAGATAGAGAATGCGGACAGTATAGCCATAACAGGACATATAAATCCTGATGGTGACTGTATAGGTTCTACACTTGGAATGTATAACTATATAACGAGCAATTACCCTGGTAAGAAAGTTCAGGTATATCTTCAGGAATTTCCTGATGTATTCATGTTTTTGAATGGCGCATCTGAGGTCAAGCATGAGACTGATGATGAGATCTATGATCTGTTCATGTCACTCGATTGCGGGGATCCGGATAGATTCACTCCATTTGCACAGTATTTTGAGACTGCAAAGAGGACGCTGTGCATAGATCATCATATATCCAACAAGGGCTTTGGTGATGTGTGCTATGTGGAGCCACAGGCGTGCTCTGCAGCGGAGGCAATCTTCAAACTCCTTGATGAGGATAAGATAAATCAGCCTTGCGCCGAGGCATTATACATGGGAATAGTTCATGACACAGGCGTGTTTAAACACAGCAATACGACAAGATCAGCTATGACGATTGCCGGAATTCTGATCGAAAAGGGAGCCAGACCAAGTTTTGTTATAGATGAAACATTTTATAAGAAGACTCTTACACAGAATAAGCTTCTGGGTTACGCACTGCTCGGTATGAAGCAGTTTGCAAATGGCAAGATTACGCATACATTGCTTACTTTTGAAGATTTCGAAAAGTTTGGTGCTTCAAAGATGGATACGGATGGCATAGTCGATCAGTTGAGACTCACATCAGGAACAGAGGTTGCATTTTTCATGTATCAGTCTGGCGAGAATGAGTATAAGATATCGCTCAGAGCAAATGACATCGTGAATGTGAGCGAGATCGCATGCAGCCACGGCGGCGGCGGTCATGTAAAAGCAGCGGGATGCAATATAAAAGGCGATCCGGATAAGATAGTTGCAGAGATAGTCGCAGAGATTGAAAAGCAGCTGGTATAAAAACAGCTTAAAGTTTCTTGGATAGGAATAAATAATAATTATGATAGACGGTTTTATCAATATATATAAGGAGCAGGGCTATACATCATTTGATGTGGTTGCAAAGCTCCGGGGTATACTAAAACAGAAAAAGATAGGTCATACCGGAACTCTCGATCCCATGGCGGAGGGAGTTCTTCTTGTGTGTCTTGGAAGTGCCACAAAGATGTGTGATCTCCTGACGGAGAAGAATAAGACATATACGTGTACGATGCTGCTTGGCAAGACCAGTGATACGGAGGATGTCACAGGCAAACTCACAGATGTGACAGACATCTATCCTGATGATCAGACAGTCATTGAGACGGTGATGAGTTTTGTCGGGGATTATATGCAGATCCCACCGATGTATTCTGCCATCAAGGTAAATGGCAAGAAGCTTTATGAGCTTGCAAGAGCCGGGCAGGTCATAGAACGGCAGCCGAGACCAGTTACGATACACAGTATTCAGATACGTTCGACAGATCTTCCGAGGGTAACATTTGACGTGAGTTGTTCCAAGGGTACTTATATAAGAAGTCTATGCCGGGATATCGGAGAAAAGCTGGGCTGCGGAGCCGTGATGGAGAGACTTATCAGAACAGAGGTGAAAGGCTTTACTATAGAAGAAAGTCTGACACTTGATGCCGTGGAGAAGGCAAGGGATGACGGAACGCTTATGCAGCATGTGCTCACAACAGACAAGCTTATGCCGGATATTCCAGAGCTCCATATATCAGCAAAGGGTGAGAAACTTCTTGCAAATGGCAATAAACTCTCTGCGGATTCATTTGTGGAAAATCAGATATACAGGGACACATACGTGAAAGTATATGATGAGCATGGCAGATTTGCGGCACTGTATGAGTACAGCGATGAGAAGAGACAGTATGTGCCGTTCAAGATGTTTCCAGTGAGTAAGTGATTCAAGAATTTTCCGGTGAGCAGGCGATTTCGAGCGGTTTTAATGGTAAGGTGATAAGTCTGGCAGTGACTGCCAGATGAGCCTGTTTACAAATATATATTTTATGAAATTTAGGACGTACATTTATGATTCATATAAAGAATACGAAGAAGATACAACTAAACAGCACAGAGCGTACAGCGGTTGCCCTTGGAAAGTTTGACGGAATCCATCAGGGGCATATGCTTCTGATAGAGCAGGTGTTAAAACTTCAGAAACAGGGCTGCATGGGAGTTGTGTTCACATTTGACATGAGGGAAAATCATGTGTTTGATGTGAGTAATATGAAGACCATATATACATCTGAAGAGAAAGCACAGGTGGTATCGGATACAGGGGTTGACGTTCTGGTCGAATATCCGTTTGACGATGCATTTGCTGCAACAGCGCCAGAGGCTTTTATCAGGGATATACTGGTGGGTATGATGAGAGCCGGATATGTTGTGGTTGGAAGTGACTATAGGTTTGGCAGAGACAGGAAAGGTGACGTGGAGACCTTGAAGAGTCATGCTGAGGAGTATGGTTATAAGGTCATAGTCATAGACAAGCTGGAGCAGGATGACGAGGTGGTGAGTTCCACAGTCATAAGAAGGAAGATATCCGAGGGCGACGTGAGAGCGGTAATACCGATGCTGGGAAGACCGTACAGCATGACCGGTGAGGTCGTGTCGGGAAAACAGCTTGGGAGAACTATCGGAATCCCAACTGCAAATATGCTGCCGCAGGATCATAAGCTATATCCGCCAGAGGGGGTGTATGCATCCAGGATAAAGATCGTAGAAGGCGAACATGCAGGACACGAGGATCCATTCAGAATGTATATGGGAATCACCAACATAGGTGATAATCCTACGGTGAATGATAATGGCAATATAACCATAGAGACCAATATATTTGATTTTGACAGGGATATATATGGCAATATCATAAAAGTTGAGCTTATACAGAAGATTCGCGGCGAGAAGAAATTTGCAGGTATTGAGGAACTAAAGAATCAGATGTCAAACGACATAGATGCAGCAAAAAAAATAATTGCAGACAGTCAATTGGTAAAATAGCACAGAAAACATTGGCAAAAATGCGGATAAATAATGACGGGTTATTTGTTCTCATGAAGGTGTTTTCTGTGCTATATTTTTAATAATAGGTTAATTTTTAGGAGGAAAAAGGAAGTACAAGGAGGAAAAGAAAATGAGAAAGGGAACAGGGAGCAGAATCTTGGCGTATGTTCTCACCTTATGCATGATCATCGGCAGTATAACCTGGCCGGAGATCACAGCTAAGGCGGAGACTATCACAAAGGATCTGAAACCGGACACCGGCTGGAAGACGGTGACTGCGGCAACAGATGAGTGGAGTGATTATGGAAAGGCGGAGATCAAGTTTTCGCCGTCATCAGATCTGGCATCCATGAAGGCTATTGCGGATGCGGGATACAAGACGCTCAAGATCACATATGCGGTTGATACATTTACCGCTGCAAGTGGACAGAATGCGGGAGTTATGCCATTTGCATCATATGGGTCTTCATGGTCAAATAATGACAAGTGGATCGATCTGTCCAAGACCGGTCAGTTTGAGACTGTACTTGATCTGGCATCTATCAGCACAACAAGCACGGAGAAGGTAGCATTTGGTATACAGGTTGCCAATCTTCAGGAGAACAGCACGATCAAGTTCAGGATCGTGTCAGCGGTTCTCTCAGGAACAAAGAGCACCTCGGGTGGCTCATCAGGGGAGTCAGGCGGTTCGGGCGACAGCGGATCAGGTAGTGCAGATCTTGATTCAATTGGAAACACAAGTTCAAGTGTAACTGCAAGCCTTGCCGATGGAGATGGAACAGCCAAGGGAGATGGTTACTACGAGACAGAGATAACGATAAATAACAAGAGTAATTCATACATAGCTGACTGGATAGCGGTAGCTGATGTGAATGGTTCGGTAACTGCAGTTAAGGATTACAGCAGCTGGTCAGCTCTCAAGGGTGTATTCAGTGATGGAAAGCTGTACATATATCCAAACACATCCAAGAAGTCAGGTGCAGTAAATGCCGGTTCGAGCGTGAGATATTCAAAGCTTGGCTACACAGGTACGGCAAACGGTGTGTCTATAACAGGTGTCAAGGTGTACTACAGCTCACAGTCAGGTGCATTTGACTCATTTATCGGTTCGCTTTCATCATCATCTGGCGGAGCCGGGGACAACACAGGTGAGATCAATACGGATGTTGAGTACAATTATGCAAAGCTTCTTCAGGAGTCACTGTATCTTTATGATGCGAATATGTGCGGAAGTGATGTATCTGCAAAGAGTGAGTTCTCTTGGAGATCAAACTGCCATACTGAGGATGCAAAAACAACATATAATGGAAAGACTGTGGATGTCAGCGGTGGATACCATGATGCGGGAGATCATGCCAAGTTTGGTCTGCCACAGGCATATTCGGCTACGGTCCTAGGACTTGCTCACATGGAGTTTGCTGAGGCATTTGCGGATACTGCTACAGAGGCACACTACAAGAGGATCATGGACAGATTCGTTAATTATTTCGAGAGATGCACAGTCCTTGGAAGTGATGGCTCGGTTCAGGCTTTCTGTTACCAGGTCGGTGATGGAAATGTAGATCATGGATACTGGGGAGCTCCGGAAAAGCAGTCATCTAGAAGTGGACAGGCAACATTCACATCTGATTCGGATACGTGTACAGATATCGTTTCAGAGACAGCGGCGGCACTTGCGGCATATTATATAAATTACAAGGATAAGAAAGCGCTTTCCTATGCGGAGAAGCTTTTCACATATGCGGATACTAAGGCTAAGAAGAACAGCTCGGGTCCGGCATCTGGTTTCTATAACTCAGATTCATGGGAAGATGACTACGCCCTTGCGGCGGCTCTTCTGTACAAGGCTACAGGTAAATCAGCATATGCAACAAAATACAATAATGTATATGGTGGCAGAACAAATCCTAACTGGGCTCTTTGCTGGAATAACGTGGCTCAGGCGGCTCTGCTCTACAGTCCTAATTCATCAAAGAAGAGTGTGTTCGTGGAGAACCAGTCAGGACTTATAGCAAGCAAGACACAGTCAGGAGATAACAACTTCTGCCTGATAGACAGCTGGGGATCAGCGAGATATAACACTGCTCATCAGATGACAGGTCTCATGTATGATACTATATATGGAAAGAATGATTATTCATCATGGGCAAATGGTCAGATGAAGTACATACTTGGCAACAATGCAGGTTCAAAGTGTTTTGTTGTCGGCTACAACAAGTATTCATCAAAGTACCCTCATCACAGAGCCTCAAGCGGATATCAGGGTTCTGTAACTGGAAATGCATATACAAAGCAGGCACATGTACTAGTCGGCGCTTTGGTTGGCGGCCCGGCGGGGGCGAGTACATCCTATGTAGATAGCTCAGAAGATTATAACCAGAACGAGGTTGCACTGGATTATAATGCAAGCCTTGTGGGTGCAGCAGCCGGACTTTATCTGTATGTAAAGAACAGTGGAACAGATGAGGAGAAGGCAGTGCAGAAGGTAGTTCCAAAGAGCGAGGTGTCGTCAGAGCTCAGGACGATCAGCGGGGAGTCAGGTGGAAATGTCACCACAGAGACTACGACAAAGACCACTACCACAGAGAAGGCAACAAAGAATCCTTCATCTGGATCCAGCACGGGTTCGACAGGATCAACATCAGGTTCAGGTACAGGTTCATCAACAGAAAAGACTACAGAGTCTTCTACGGAAACTCAGGTTATACCAGTCAAAGGTATCACATTTGACAAAACGGCACTTACTATGAAGGTAGGTGAGAGTGGACAGATAAAAGCCACAGTCACACCAGCGGATGCGACAGACAGCTCACTCGTGTGGACAAGCTCTGACAGGACAAAGGTATCGGTTCAGAATGGCAAGATAACGGCACTTGCAGCCGGAACGGCCACCATCACCGCAAAGGCAAAGGATGGTTCAGGCGTTAAGGCTGGGTGCAAAGTAAAGGTTCTTGAGCCGGGAAAACTGTCATGCGAGACTTCAGGAAAGGCGTGGAATGCTCTTGTCTATGGATACGAGGATGTTTCTTCAGAACGCATAGGCTTAAGCAATTGTGGCGAGACTGAGCTGAGCGATGTGAAGGCGAGTCTCAAGACCGGAAGTAATTTCCAGATCACAGTATATCCTGCAGGTCAGATAGCAGCCGGACAGGAGACCGCTGTTGAGGTGAGACCTGTGACAGGACTTGCTGCAGGAAACTATAGCGATACACTTGTGATCACAACAGCAAATGGAACAGCGAATATACTTCTTAAAGCGAAAGTCGCAAAGGCTGAGAACACAGCCAGTGTGTCACTTGCCAAAAAGGCGGTTTCATCATCATCTGTAACAGTTGAGAGCTATGTATCAGGTACAAATACAGGAGTTGAATATGCAATATCTACAGTTCCTGTCGATGACGCGGATAGTCTCACATGGCAGGACGGCGCATATTTTGCAGGTTGTAAGGCATTTACAAAGTATTATGTATATGGACGAATGAAGGCAACTTCAAATCTGAATGCCGGTGCAATGAGCAAGGCACTTGAGATTGTGACACTTGTGTCAGATCCATACACAATAGATGTCGGACGACTTGGTGACAGTGAATATGTTGGAGCTTTGGTAGATGGCAATGGCAATCCAACTGTAAGAGTGTCTGAGTCCGGTGGAAATATACTGGTTTCATTTACACAGAGCGGTGATTATACTGTGACGGGCGATGGTGCAGATGTGGCAGTTGATACCGGAAAAGCAGGCAGTATCACGATAGACAGTGCTGTGGTAAAGAAACTTACAGTAGATCCAGGCAATTCTGGAACATTCGTGATCAGTGTGCTTGGAAACAATATCGTCTCAGATGGAATCAAATGTATGGGGGATTCCGCGGGATCGTGTGTTGTGAAGATAAATGGAAATGGTGATTCATCAGTTATAGTTTCATCAACACCGGATGCTCCGGCTGTGAAGGCTGACGGAGATGTTGAGATATCAGGCATAAAGATAAAGTCTGAGGGCAAGGGCGTTGAATCAGCTGGTACAGTGAAGATATCCGGTGGCAGCAACAAGATAGAGGCAGTGTCGGAGGCTGTTGCAGCGAAGGATGTCGAGATGACAGGTGGCTTGCTTGATGCCACATCCACAGCTCTCGGTGATGATGAGTCGGTTATATCAGCGGACAATTCTATAAAGCTTGTAGGCGGAAAGATCACAGCAGATGCATCAGGTTCAAGTACAGGTGGATCATTTGGTGTCAGATCAGACGATGGAAAGATCATAGTTGACGGAGATGCCGTTATAGGCGGAGATCCGACATATTCAAAGGATCCTGTAGACAGCACGGGTGAGAGCATTGTTATGGTCAAGGTGACATTTGTCGATGAGAATGATGGTCAGATCTGTGTATCATCGTTCAACAAGGGTTCAATACTTGATATCTCAAAGCTCGATATAACTACAAAAGATGGTGTAGCTTACTCAGCATCAAAGCCTGGGTACAGCTTGGCATGGACAGATCAGACAGGTAAGACATATGCGGCCGATGCGTTATATGGAGCCGTGGACGGAGATATAACACTGAAGGCTGTGTGGACATGGATAACGGTAGACATATCTAAGAGTGCAAAGGTAATTTATAAGGCGACACAGAAGGCATCATACAAGGCGACATATACGGGAGCGAAGATAACTCCTGCAGTAGTGGTTAGTGTCGGAAATACCACACTTGTATCTGGCACAGATTACACAGTTACATATTCATCGAATATAAATGCCGGAACAGCCAAAGCGGTCGTAAAGGGCAAAGAAAAATACAAAGGCACGGTTACATTGACATTTGCCATTGCAAAGAGAGATATCAAAAAGGCAAAGGTGGCTGTGTCAGCAAAGGTTCTGTATACAGGCAAGGCTGTAAAGCCAAATACCAAGGTGGTGTACGGTAAGACCAAGCTCACATTGAATAAGAACTACAAGATAACATGTTATTCCAATAAGAACTTCGGCAAGGCAAAGGTTGTCATAACCGGAATTGGCAACTATGGTGGAAGTGTGGTGAGATACTTCAATATAGTTACAAAGGCCGGAAAGGTATATACATACGGAAACTACAGATATAAGATAACAAATGCCTCCACAAGCGGAAGAGGAACAGTAACTCTTGTGTCAGCTGTCAAGAAGACAACTTCTGTTACAGTGCCGGATGCGATAAAGCTTGGCGGAAAGACATTCAAGGTCACTGCCATAGGGGGCGGAGCATTCAAGGGCAATACAAAGCTTGCAAAGGTTGTTATAAGCAAGAATGTAAAGACCATAGGTTCAAAGGCATTTTACGGATGTAAGAACCTCAAGGCACTTGTGGTGAGAAACACAGCCATGACCACAAAGACCGTAGGAGCTGCTGCCTTCACAGGAACATACGCAAAGATGACCGTCAAAGTACCGGCATCAAAGCTTGCTTACTATAAGAAACTTCTGGTAGCAAGGGGCGTGTCTAAGAAAGCGGTTATCAAAAAGTAAGGTATATTCAATAAAATAATTTCTTTATAGACATTTCATAAAGATCCAGACATGACGTATAAGTTGTGCCTGGATCTTTTTCTATAGGCAGAGACGGGGGACGGAGGGGACGGAGGTGCCTGACCCCTAATCCGAAGTGGAGAGTAGCGGGGGACGGAGGGGACGGAGGTACCTGACCCCACCTGGTCACAGGTGTTGACATGAAAGATAAAAAAAGAATATTATGTTAGCGTTCTAATAATTAGAATTAAATGCAGCGAAAAACAACAGGAGAAGAGGTCTAAAAAATGAGAAACATGAAGGTTAGAATTCCAATGTATTTTGTCGGACTGTTTATTATGACTATAGGTATAGCATTGTCAGTCAAATCCAATCTGGGAGTGTCACCGGTGAGCTCTATACCATATACGATGACATGTGTATGGGGAATTGAGATGGGAAAGGCAACGATCATATTCCACGCGGCATTGGTGCTTATACAGATCGTTATACTTCGAAAGAATTTCAAACCGATAAATCTCCTTCAGATAGTGGTTGGAGTAGTATTTGGATACTTTACGACGTTCTGTAATTATCTTGCGACATTTCTGCCATCAACAGACAACATAGTTGTCAGGGGTGTTTTGATGCTTGTGAGTACCATATTCATAGCAGGCGGAATATTCTTTTATCTGCCGGCGGATCTCATCCCACTTGCCGGGGAGGGTGTTATGCAGGCTGTCTCAGAGGTCACACACATTGAATTTTCAAAGGTAAAGATCGGATTTGACTGTTCTATGGTGGCTGTGTCGGTCGTAACATGCCTGATCTGTATACATAGTCTTGGAAGCGTGGGCGCCGGTACGGTTATTGCCGCATTCCTTGTTGGATTCAATCTGGGTAAGTTGAATAAGGCATTTGGCGGAAAACGAGATAAACTTCTTGGAAAGCACACATACACTGAGGAGGAAGTGTTCAGGGAGAGAATGTAGCAATAGCAATAGGACTTGTTCCTGTCCGTGAGCCGGTTCAATTTTTATCCTTGATCAGCACAGAACGGAATAATTTGCAATAGGACTTGTTCCTGCCCGTGAGCCGGTTCAATTTTTATCCTTAATCAGCCTGTTTTGTAGAATTAGGGATAATATTTTCTCATTTTCAAAAATATAGGGTTGCAAGGTATAAAAGTTCAGGACTTTATCCTGAAAGGCGGTATTGTTTGGAAATTTGGATAAAATTGTATCAAATGTTGATAAATGTAGAACAAAATAGAAAAACATCGTGTTATAAAATGTAGAGTGAATATAAAGGCAAGGCGTTATAAATTCATATGGGATATAAAGCCAAGATGCTGCAAATGCAGAGAGAAAATAAAGCCAAGATGCTACAAGTGCATATGGGATATAAAGCCAAGATGCTGCAAATGCATAGGGAAAATAAAGCCAAGATGCTACAAGTGCAGTGGTAATAAAAACAAGATATTACAAATGCATAGGTAATATAAAGACAAGACGTCATAAATGCTGAGAAAACAAAAAATTATTCCCTAGTGCTTAACATAAAACAGATAAAACGTTTGTTGGATGGGATTTGCTCCGTCAACAAACGTTTTGTCATGTAGGAAACTATTTTATAATGGTAATCAAAATTTCCAATTAGAACTGCAATCTGCCCGCATTGTATTTGAAGTCGTCAAAATCGTCGGGTATCCGTGTGAGCTCGTCTACGTATGCCTGACTGTCGTATGGCTCATTTGCACTTATATGGTGTTCTATATCTGATATGTTCCCTTCATAAATAGCGAGCTTGGAGAGAATGGTACTGCAATATTCTTCCTCGTTCACAAGTGTGTTCACGCCATGCTTGATCCGGTAATTCCTTGAGAAGTTACAATCCGTGTTGATGATGTACAAGCGGATATATCGGATAATTCTTATAAGCATATAGACAATAAATATATATGTAAATGCACCCAGGAAGAATCCCAATCCAAGAGCAGAGTGTGATGACATATAGAAAAACAGCGCAGATACTACTATCATGATAGCTATATTTATTATGATGTTGGAAATGATATTTTTGCGTTTTCGCGGCACGCTGGCAAGTTCTGCGCTGAATATATTCCTGTTGTATTCTATGCGCTTTTTCTTTCCGTCGATAAGTGACATTATCTGCCCTAAATTCGTATCGGAAGTCTGTTCTGATCCATCACTGTCATGTGATATAGAAACATCTGAGTTTTCCAGTTCTGCAAGTTTTAAATTCATTTTTGAAATCCCCTTATGTGTCTGTCTATATGAGACGATATAACATTTGGGTTTGGTTGACAAGGGGGTTTTGAGCAAATACATGAGATAGAATGATTGGGGGAGGTTTATTTGTTTGCTTTTGATATTACGTGGTGTATAATTTAGCCATACAAATTTTGGTTTGTTGTATGTGCAAAGGAGAATACAAATGATAACAGGGGATTTGAAGAATAAAATAGACAGTTTATGGGACATATTTGCCGCGGGTGGACTTGTCAATCCACTTGAGGTTATAGAGCAGATAACATATCTTATGTTTATCCATGATCTTGATGATGTGGACAACAAAAAGGCAAAGGAATGCGAGATGCTAGGGCTTCCGTTTAGCAGTATATTTGCTGATGAGGTGAAGATAGGAGACAGAAACATTGACGGAAAGCAACTCAAATGGTCTGTATTCAGGGATTTTCCTGCTGAGAAAATGTACAGTGTCATGCAGGAATGGGTTTTCCCATTTATAAAAAATCTTCATAGTGACAAGAACAGCGCATATTCAAAATATATGGATGATGCCATATTCAAGCTTCCGACACCGATTCTTCTTTCGAAGGTTGTTGATTCGCTGGATGAGATATATAAATTGATGAATGAAATCCAGTCAGTTGACGTGAGAGGCGATGTATATGAATATTTGCTTTCAAAGATAGCACAGTCTGGAAGAAACGGTCAGTTCAGGACGCCGAGACACATCATCCGTATGATGGTTGAGATGATGGATCCGGCAGCAGACGAGATGATATGTGATCCTGCGTGTGGAACATCCGGTTTCCTTGTTGCGTCAGGGGAGTACCTCAGAGAAAAGAAGAAAGAAGACATCTTTTATAACAAAGCAAATAGAGATCACTATATGAATCATATGTTCTATGGATATGATATGGATAGAACGATGCTTCGTATAGGTGCTATGAATATGATGACACATGGTATAGATAATCCATGTATTGAATATAGAGACAGCTTATCAGATCAGAATAGTGATAAGAATAAATATACACTTGTTCTTGCAAATCCACCGTTCAAGGGAAGTCTGGATGCTGAATCAGTTTCAGCAGATCTTCTCAAGATGTGCAAGACAAAGAAGACAGAATTGCTGTTCCTTACATTGTTCATAAGGATATTGCAGGTAGGCGGCAGATGTGCATGTATAGTTCCGGATGGAGTGCTATTTGGCTCGTCTGCAGCACATAAGGCAATCCGTAAAGAAATAGTGGAAAATCAGAAACTTCAGGCAGTCATCTCCATGCCATCAGGAGTGTTTAAGCCATATGCAGGAGTGTCAACTGCGATACTGATATTTACAAAGACAGATCACGGTGGAACGGACAAAGTATGGTTCTATGATATGACAGCAGACGGATACAGTCTTGACGATAAGAGAACACCGGTAAATGATAACGATATACCTGACATAATAGAGAGATTTGCACATCTTGACAAAGAAAATGACAGAAAGCGAACGGACAAGTCATTCTTTGTGTCAAAGGAAGAGATAGTGGACAATGCTTACGACCTCAGCATCAATAAGTACAAGGAAGTAGAGTATACACCAGTAGAGTATCCGCCTACATCTGAGATAATGGCAAATATAAGAGATTTGGAGAGACAGATAAGTCAGGAAATGGATGAACTTGAGAAATTGTTGGCTGATGATAACCAGTAATTTATTGAAAATATTAGGAAAGGGGAAAACAAACTCGACTTTAGCAAATTCGTATTTGTATGAATGATGTGGATGAGATTACTAGATATATGTGATTTTCAAGGCGGTTCACAGCCACCTAAAGAAGAATGGTCGTTTGCTGAACAAGAAGGATATATTCGTATGCTTCAAATACGAGATTTTACACAAAGTGAAAAAGTGACACCTGAATATATTAAAATTAGTAATTGTATAAAAACTTGTACAGAGGATGATGTTCTTATAGCTAGATATGGCGCATCAATTGGAAAGGTTTTAACTGGCATAGCAGGTGCATATAATGTTGCGATAATGCGCACTATTCCTGATACAGATATAATTCGTAAAAGGTTTTTGTATTACTATTTGAAATCTTCGTATTTTCAGTACGCTATTTTAAATGTAGGCTCAAGGGCTGCTCAAGCAGGGTTTAATAAAACAGATTTGGCAAAATTGGAAATTACTTGTCCAGAGTTATCAAAACAGGATAAAATTGTAAAAATTTTGGAAAAAGTAGAATCCATTATCCAAAAGAGAAAAGATCAATTAAATGCACTAGATTATATTATCAAAGCCCGATTTGTGGAGATGTTTGGTGATGTTATTCATAATGATAGAAA
>CABPYV010000027.1:0-26814 GCA_902461735.1 uncultured Coprococcus sp. | reverse complement strand
CACCGCCGGGGTATACGAATGGAATGGGACCGGGCATGCCACCACCGCCGGGATATACGAATGGAATGGGACCGGGCACGCCACCACCGCCGGGATATATGAATGGAATGGGACCGGGCACGCCGCCACCGCCGGGGTATATGAACGGAGGAATGGGAGTTCCACCACAGGGGTATAGAGCCACGAGGCCACCGCAGAGGAGAAATCCTGCAATATCTGCAGAACGGTTTAAGATGTTTGGAATACCGGTACTCATATATGCCATAGTGAGTGCAGCGTGTCTATATAATAACTGGTCAAGCATTTTGTCTGCAGTTATGGCTGTGGTATCGATAGCATTTATAAGCGTGAATATTTCTCGTGGAGAAAAGAGGCGTTCTGCTGACTCGGGATCAGATACAGGTTCTGTATCGAAAAGCCAGATGAAACTTGTACCGTACTTTATTATCATAATGCTTTTATCGATAGCGGTTAGTCTTACAGATGAGTCATGTATGATATTTGGCTGTAATGTTGGAATAATATTGACGGAAATGTACGCAGTGATGTCGTATTACAATGATACAGAAAATCACGGCATTATTAAAGGAATCATATCCTTCCTTGAGATGTTCTTCGGAGCTATTGGATATATAAATATGCCTTTTGCAGATAGAAGAGCAGAGCGTGAAGAGACGGGTAAAAAGCGCAATTCCAAGCTTATGTATGTTCTCCTCGGCTTTGCAATAGCGCTTCCGCTTCTTGTCATTATACTGAACCTGCTGTCATCGGCTGATCCGGTATTTGCCAAGGTTATAAAGGATATATTTGGCAAGCTGTTCTATTCGTGGGATGTTGTCAAGATCGTGATCTTTGCAGCTGTGATATTCTTCTTTGTGTATGGTTTTATTGTAAAGACGGGCAGAAGGGATCTGGGGGCAAATGTACCTAAGGAAGGAAGCTATGAACCGGTGATAGGTATAACGATAACGGTTGTGCTTACTGCGTTTTATCTCATATTTGCCGTTGTCCAGATCATATATCTGTTCATGAACAGTGCAGGACTTCCGGATGACATGACATATGCAGAGTATGCCAGACGTGGATTTTTCCAGCTTCTATTTGTTGCAGTCGTAAATGTATGTATAGTGTTGATATTCAATGCTATATTTAGAAAAAGCGTAGTGCTGAAGACTGTGTTGGTAGTTATGTGTATATGCACCTATATCATGATTGCGTCTTCAGCGGTGAGACTTTCGATGTACATAAAGGAATATGCTCTCACATATCTGAGGATTAATACGATATGGGCATTGATAGTCACATCTATTGTGATGCTAGGTGTTATCATAAGCCTGTTTTGGAGAAATATGCCGCTGTTCAGATACATATTTTTGACGGTTATGGTTATGTTTACACTATATGCATTTGTCAGACCTGGTGCAGTGATATCGAAGTACAATATCAGTCAGGCACACAATGGAAAGAAAGTGGATATTGAGTATGTGATGGATATAGGTAGTGATGGAGTTCCATATTTGATCGATTATTTCAGAACCAAAGACATCCCACCTGATATGACCATGGAGGAGGCAGTTTCGAAGTATAGCGAGGACAAATACTACTGGAGAGACGACACGGTGGAAGAGAGATTTGAAAAGATACTTGAGGAGAATGATGACAAGGGATATATCAGAGGCTTTAACTTCTCCAGATACAGAGCTTCAAAGGCTATAGAGAATTATATAAAGTAGTGGAATGAGAAATCATAGATCAATATATACAAAAGCCCCCGGCTTCTGGTTTAAAAACCGGAAACCGGGGGCTTTCCTTGTGTATTAGTCGTCGTGTATTAGTCGTCGTGTATTAGTCGTCCTCTTCAGGAACATAATGTCTTGAGGTGTAATACTCAAATATATCTTCTGATTTGTCGTATGGAAGGAACTGTGAGCGCTCCCTCACGATCCATTCATCGCCGTTGTGAATTACTTCGCCAAATACATAGCAGTTGTTATGCTTTGCGTCTTCACATGCCTTGAAGATAGCATCCTCTCTGACATAAACCTTTTCAGTGTGCTTACATTTTATGAGTGCAAATACATTATCAACCTCGGCAAGACACTGTTTGTGGAGATTGCCATTGTATATGTAGAGGAAGAGTATGATACGTCCGACATTTTCACCTCTGTCAAGGTAGATACGCATCTCCTCATCAATTCCTTCTTTTTCACCGGTCCTTTCATCGCCCTTGAGGACAACAGAATCGCTGCGGCTGTATTTGTGACCCCAGAATACCAGCTCAGGATCCGAGCCGTCGTTATGTTCAACGATGGCAGCAAGATTGAGATCGTAGGTATCTTCTGAGGTGGCACTCATAATGCTGTCTATAGCTATTTTTATTTTTTTCTTGAGATCGACTTTTTTGGCATCCCAGCCTATGCCGACTGTTAGTTTGTTATCATCTTTTACAACAAATTCATTCATAAAAATACCCCCCTAGTGTAAGAAGAATAACAGTGTATCAATGAAGAAAGTAGGTACAAGAATTGCAACTGACCATGCAAGATATCCAACAAATGAAGGCATCTTGATACCATTTTCTTCAGCTATTGAGCGCACCATAAAGTTTGGCGCATTTCCAATGTAAGTGTTTGCACCCATGAATACGGCACCACATGATATAGCCATCAGCATAACCTGAGGTACGATACCCATAGCTGTACTTATACCCTCAGTAAATCCACTGGAAGCAGCGGTCGTGAAGAATACAAGATATGTAGGTGTGTTATCAAGGAAACTTGACAACAATCCGGTCATCCAGAAGAACTGTGCCGGGTGTGTGAGTCCGAGCTCTGAGCCTCTCGCCTTGAGGATGAGAAGAGCCGGAATCATGGTTATGAATATACCGATGAACAGTATGGCAACTTCTTCGATAGCACCCCATGTGAAGTTATTTGACTTGCGGACTTTTTTGCTTGTTGTCTTGAATGACAGGAGTGCAGCAGCAAGCATGATGACGATCTCGATGATTGAAGCCCATGAGAGAGTCACACCTTCACAGAAGTTGATGCCCTTTGCAAATACAGGGAACTTCATAGGGAGAACGCCGCTGAGTATAACTGCACCGACTATCATAACAAGGAATATGATATTGTGCGCGCCCTTAAGTTTGACGGGCTTCTTTGTATCCTTGTCAAATACAGGCTGCACACGTCCGTCAGCAATATCCTTCTTATATGCTCTGGTGTCGAGGATGAAGAATACTGTAAGGAGTATGATAAGGTTTACCACCATAACCTTTGCCAGACGCAGACTCCAGAAGAAGTCAATTCCATTCATAAATCCCATCAGGAGTGGAGGATCACCAACAGGGGTGAGACATCCACCGATATTTGATACGAGGAAGATGAAGAAAACTATGATCTGTACTTTTCTTCGTCTCCATTTATTTGCCTTGATGATAGGGCGGATCATGAGCATACTGGCACCTGTGGTACCGATCCAGCTTGAAAGAAGTGTTCCTATCAGCAGAAGAAGCACATTAAGTTTTGGGGTTCCGACCAGATCGCCTTCAAGTGATATATTGCCTGCAACACAGAAGAGCGCGAAGAGCAATACTATGAAAGTGAGGTAGTCGCCTATCATTACTTCCAGCAACTGCTCGCCCATGGTTCCAAAACCGTGGAATACTGCAAATGGTATTAAAAATAAAAGAGACCAGCCGGCAACGGCCCACTGCTTGTGCTTATCCCACCATTCACCGGCGATAAGTGGCATGACCGCTATACATAGGAGCATACATACGAAAGGGATGCACCATGTAAGGGGAAGCTCGGCGCCGAGAGTCTCAGAACCGGATTCGCTGCTTGCCGCCAGAACATTTATCTGTGAAAGACCAATGAGAGAGATAAATGTGCCAAGACCTAGAAATAACTTGTTTTTCATTGTTTTTGCCTCCTATTAATTATAATTGAAAAACCGTATCTATGCTAACAAATATATGGTAAAAATTCAACGAAAAAAATCGAAACTTTGCTATTTATTTTCCAAAACAAAATATATTAAGTGTGGCTTGAAGACGAATTATGTGATAGAATGATAAGAGTTGTAATAACATTGTAATATTGCCGTCGTGCAGGATAAGAGGTAGTAGATAGATTATGGAACACCAATGGTCAAAGGCATATAAGCCGAAGAGAAAACTCTATATATTGAGATCTCGGGAGGCGGAAGGATTTGACAATTTTTGTCAGGAAAACGGATATGATTGGTATAAGATATTCAGCAATGTGTATAGGCCGCTGGCAAACAGGGCCTTATTTTATATGCCTGATAAGATGATGGATGCCGGATACTCAAGGCTTTGTGGTGGTGTTGAGATAGGTTACAGCGACATGGAACAGATTCCACAGGGCTGCGTCAGTGTGACTATACCGGGGTTTGATGTGGTGGATATAAAAGGCTTTGATGTATCTCTTATAGAGGATATACCAAGGCTTATGACTATGGCTTATTCATATGCCAAGCTGTATATAGAGACAGAGAAACTCCATATAGTCTCCAATCATAAACTTCCATATATATGTTATATGGAGAGCGCGGACAGTCTATGTGTTGAGATACCTGTGTGGTCGAAAAAGACGAAGACGGAAGAGATGCTCACACTCGACAATATGAGCAAGAGGGATTTGTATGAAATTGCTTACAGGGAGCCGGCGACAGGATACTATAACTGGACATGGCTTAAAGAGAAACTGGAACAGTGTGAATATATAGGTCTTGATCAGTTTATATTTGCAAGGTTTGACATAAAGGGGTTCAGACTTATCAACAATGTCATGGGAAGAGATGTTGCAAAGGAATTGTTTAGATATGTGTGTGATGCGATGTCGAAACAGGAGTGGATCCTGTATTCAGCAAAGTGTACAAGCGACGATTTTGCCATGATAATCAAATATATGCCTGAGGATGAGATAGTCAACAGGCTATATACATTCTTTGAGGAGATCGGTCAGCTTCCTACGAATAAAAAGTACAAGATATTCTATAGCTGTGGGTTGGTATTCTATGATGAGTTTGAGAAGATCAATATGTCCATGCGTATAGAGGATATGGCACAGATGGCGCATCTTCAGTGTATTAAGACCAATGTCAATGAGATAAAGATATATACGTCAGAGATGAAGAAGGAGTATGTAATGGCTCAGCAGTATAAGCTTGAACTGCCGGATGCTATTGAGAATGAAGATCTCATGGTATATCTCCAGCCTAAATATAACCCGCAGAATGACACACTTACCGGTGCTGAGGCTTTGATAAGATGGTTTTATAAAGGCGGAGATATTCTGTCACCTAAGTATTTTGTTCCGCAGTTTGAGGCAGACGGAACAATAGACATCATAGACAGATATGTACTCAGAAAGGTGTGCAAAAAGTTCAAGGAGTGGAAAGAACTGGGATATCCATTGTATCCGATATCGTGTAACCTCTCAAGGCATCAGATATCGAGACCGGATCTGATATATATATTGTGTGATATAGTGGATGAGTATGGAGTTGACCACTCGCTTATAGATTTTGAGATTACAGAGAGTGCTGATTTTGCAGACGTACAGTATCTCATAGAGGTACTGAATCAGCTGAAGGATAAGGGGTTCAAGATCTCTATGGATGATTTTGGAACCGGATATTCCAGTATGGCGCTGCTTAAGGATATGCCGCTTGACATTATCAAGATAGATAAGAGCTTTATAGATGGTATAGCAACAGGAGAGCTGAATAACAAAGACATGCTCATGACACAGGATATCCTGACAATGGCGAGACACCTGGGAATCAAGAGCCTTGCTGAGGGTGTTGAGACATTTGAACAGAAGGAATACCTCAAAGACTGGGGATGCCATTATATTCAAGGTTATTACTACAGCAAACCGATACCTATTTCCGGATATGAATATCTTCTCAAGAAGATTGTGCTAGGCCAGAATTAGCAATATATATGATATTATTTTTAGGGACCAAGAATTACTTTTGGTCCCTTTTTATGTGGGCGCGCAATGGGGACGGAGGGGACGGAGGTACCTGACCCTGTTAGTTCTACATAACGGGGTCAGGTACCTCCGTCCCCTTCTCCATAAAAAGTTTAGTGGATAATATACAACGAAAATATACATATTATATAATATAAGAAAAAGTTAATTAAGAATTATTCCCAATAAGTATTGACAACGAGATTTTTATTGCTATAATAGGATATAGTTGATAACAAAATATCAACAACAACAAAAGAAACAAAAAATGCGGAATAGAGTTCCGCAGATACTACACAATATTATTTAAATAAGAAAAGGAGATTTAAGATTATGTCAAAGTTTGTATGTACAGTATGCGGTTATATTTATGAAGGAGAGCAGGCACCAGCTGAGTGTCCTATCTGCCATGCGGGAGCAGATAAGTTTAAGAAGGTTGAGGGAGAGCTCACACTTGCAGCAGAGCATGAGTTTGGTGTATACGCTTCAACAGTAAAGAACAATTCAGAGATCAGTGATGAGGACAAGAAGTACATCTTCGATCAGCTCAAGGCAAACTTCGAGGGAGAGTGCTCAGAGGTTGGAATGTATCTTTGCATGGCTCGTGTAGCTCATCGTGAAGGATATCCTGAGATTGGTCTGTACTGGGAGAAGGCAGCTTATGAAGAGGCTGAGCATGCTGCAAAGTTTGCAGAGATGCTTGGATCAGATCTTGAGAATAATATGACAGATTCAACAGAGAAGAACCTTGCATGGAGAGTAGATTGTGAGTTTGGAGCAACAGCAGGAAAGGTTGATCTTGCAAAGTGTGCAAAGAAGAACAATCTGGATGCTATTCATGATACAGTTCATGAGATGGCTCGTGATGAGGCAAGACATGGCAAGGCGCTCAAGGGACTTCTTGACAGATATTTTGGCAAGTAAGCATAAGTAAGCAAAGACAAGAAAATTACAAGTATAATAAAAAAGATGGTGTATTGTTTGAGGTACACCATCTTTTTGTTAAATTTTGTGAATCTGCCTTGAGTGGGCAGTAAAACTGCATATGACAATAATGGGGAGCTGATATTCTCATATGTGTAATTGTATTATTTGTTCTGATTATCCTGCTTTAAAGAAAAGTTGCCTGAAGAACCATATCCGGATGTGTATGGATTCTGGGGTGCATCATTCGGTTCAGGAGAATAGTTCATCTGCTGGCTGTCAATTTCAGCAGATGCATATGGGTTATACTGTGTTCCGGCAGTCGGATTATCTGGCTGCTGATTATATATAGGATCTGTATAAGTTGATCCGCCAGGTGTTCCAAATGTTGAACTGTCGTAGCCGGCACCTGTGTATCCTGTTCCGTTATAGTCTGTGTTATAGTTCTGAGCAGTGCCAGATCCCTGATAAGAAGATGCAGTAACTCTCTTTTTCTTTGCGCTGACAACTACGAAAATAATTGCCACGAGCAGAAGAATCAATCCAACTCCTATGTTGAACATGTATTCAAAATCAGTTTTTACTTCTATATAATATGGAAGTGCTTCAGCCTTGATGGAAGCATAATCCTCCTCTGTAGGTGTTATACCATACTCACGTGCATAGAGATCACAGTAGCTCTCAAGATAATCATCAAGGA
The DNA here is from genome assembly GCA_902461735.1 of uncultured Coprococcus sp. Classification (GTDB taxonomy): domain Bacteria; phylum Bacillota; class Clostridia; order Lachnospirales; family Lachnospiraceae; genus Coprococcus. The sequence continues at coordinate 19,182 of CABPYV010000027.1, read as the reverse complement.
AGCCCTGAATTTTGGATGTATTTGCTTTTACAACTCCCTTTATGCTGACAGGAGCAGGGTTTTCGTCATATGAAATAGATTCGTATTTGTCAGCATCGGCTTTTCTCACTGACACACCAATCCATTTTGCTGTGTCTTTTGCTGTACCATCCACGTTTCTGTCACATACGTCAACAAGATAGTAGTAACCATCAGTTTTGGTCACAATGTGGTTGTATGTGGTAGTCTTTTCAATATACCGACCATACCCCATGGTGAGATCTGCTTCGATGTAAGTGCCTGCTTTGATCTCACTTGGGTCGCATGTATTGACGTTTAGAAGCTCTCCATGCATACCGATAAAGTCCCTGATTCCAAAAAAAAGCAGTATAAATGCTACTATTCCGAATATCAGCGCTGTCACTATTGGGTTTGTCTTTTTCCTTTGTCTTGCCATTTTTGTACCTCTCCCTTTCAAATAAATGGTAGAATCTGAACAGATATAGTCTGATATCAAACGGGCTCCCCGAAATCCCATAAAATGACGAAAAATGTATCTGCCATAGATACTACGTTTACAACATACATGTAAAAACTATATTATTCAAGTTAAAAAATATAAAAAGACTGCAGTTTTATGCTATAATTTAGCCTGATTGGACAAAACGATAGAAAGGAATGCTACAAATGTCTAATACAACCAGATCAAATGCATCAAAGTCGAGAGCATCCACGAGAGTATCCAAAAGAAAGAAAAAGAATACAGAGCCTAATTATTGGTATATTATTCCTGCCATCATATGGATGGCATTTATATTCTACATGTCATCAAAGACGGGGGACGGTTCGTCTGCCGTAAGCAACCCCATAACTGATTTTATAGTAGAACTGTTCCAGAGAGCCAGGAATGATACGGCACCTGCGGTTGACAGGATGACGGGTGTTGTCGAGGTGATGGTGAGAAAAGGTGCGCATATGACTGAGTATGGAATACTCATCGCGCTTGTCATACTTGCGGTTAAAAAGGTAAGTGTAAAGATGTCTGCGGTGGGAACAAATATATGGTCGACAGTGATAACATTTGCGTATGCCTGCTCAGATGAGATACACCAGCTTTTTGTTGCAGACAGGGCAGGACGTGGAACAGATGTGCTCATAGACATGTGTGGTGTGATTATAACACTTCTTATAATATATGGAATGAAGTCTGTCAGGGGCCGGATAGTGACAGGATTTATCATTGCCATGGTTTGTGTGGCTGTTGTGCTTTTCCTTCTTCTGTGGAGATTTTAGCGGATTGAGTCAAAAGAACACGTCAAAATTGCATCAAAATGGTGCACTAAAGCACATGCCAGCCTTGAATTAGAACGTGGCAAATGGTATATTAAAAAAGATTATGAGCATCAGGGCAGTCCATGCTCGACTGGAGGACAAATAATGACTTTAGCAGATGTCAGAAAAAATATAGACAGAGTTGACAAGGAGATCAAGCAGCTGTTCAGGGAGAGAATGGAGCTTGCAGACCAGGTGGCTCAGGTAAAGGCTGAGACGGAGGATGACATATATAAGCCTGAGCGGGAGGAGATCATCATATCCAGTTTGACCGGTGATGTGGATGACAATATAAAGATGGAGTACACAGCACTTATCAAGAGGATCATGGAGATAAGCAGAAAGTATCAGTATGGAAGGACCCTGGAACTTAGAGATTGCCTGAATGTGGAATATGATGAGCAAGAGCCGGAGATAGATGCGGTTGCCATGGTCAAACCGGAGCTTTATATATGTCAGGGCTGCTCAAGGGATAAGGTTGTAGCCGTGGATTCGTATGATGATGTGTACGAACTGATAAAAACCGGCAAGGTTGATGCAGGAATGGGTATACTGGAGGATATAAGCTACGGTGTGTCAGATGCACTTCATGAGGTGCTCACCAACAATAGATTATATATATATAGATGTAATGTGGTGAATGAGAATGGACATAACAAAAAAGTCGTGACATTTACGGATCATCTTATAGTTGAGGAGAATCACAACAGACTGAAGGTTATGTTCGTGTGCAAGAACAGGAGTGGAAGTCTGAGCAGTGTGCTTTCGATGATCTCAGATTATGGAGTAAACCTCACTGAGATACACTCGGCTCCGAACAGACAGGAACATTGGAACTATAGATTTTATGTTGAGCTATCAGCGAACTTTTTAAAAAAAGATATACAGGCGTTGGTGTTCCAGCTTATGAATGAGACTGAGGAGTTTACCATCTTGGGTAGTTACGCCTGCGATGATGAGACGTTCTAGATAATTTATTTTAGAAAATATAAAATATAAAATAAGAAAATACATTTTAAGGAGAAAATATCATGATAGATAAGTTAGTGAAAAACATTCAGAAGACAAATGCACCTATAGTAGTTGGACTTGATCCTATGCTTAACTATGTGCCAGAGCATATCCAGAAGGCTGCATTTGCAGAGTATGGAGAGACACTCGAGGGTGCTGCTGAGGCTATATGGCAGTTCAACAAGGGAATAGTTGATGCAACATATGACCTCATTCCTGCGGTTAAGCCACAGATAGCTATGTACGAGCAGTTCGGAATCGAAGGACTCAAGGCATTCAAGAAGACTGTTGATTACTGCAAGGAGAAGGGACTTGTCGTTATCGGAGATATAAAGAGAGGCGATATAGGTTCAACATCAACAGCATATGCGGTCGGACATATCGGCAAGGTACAGGTTGGAAGCAAGACATACGCCGGATTTGATGAGGATTTCATCACAGTAAATCCATATCTTGGAACAGATGGAGTTAAGCCATTTGTGGATGTGTGCAAGGAGGAGAACAAAGGCATATTTGTTCTCGTCAAGACATCCAACCCATCATCAGGTGAGTTCCAGGACAGACTTGTTGATGGACGTCCACTCTATGAGATAGTCGGAGAGATGGTTGACAAGTGGGGCAGTGATGTCATAGGCGAGTCCGGTTACTCAGCAGTTGGAGCTGTTGTCGGTGCAACATACCCTGAGATGGGCAAGGTGCTCAGAAAGGTTATGCCAAAGTCATTTATCCTTGTACCTGGTTATGGAGCACAGGGCGGTAAGGCTGCAGACCTTGTACACTATTTCAATGAAGACAGACTTGGTGCGATCGTCAATTCATCAAGAGGAATCATTGCAGCTTATAAGCAGGACAAGTATGCACAGTTTGGTGCAGAGAACTACGCTGATGCTTCAAGACAGGCAGTAGTTGACATGATCGAGGATATCAACGGCGCACTTGATGCGTAAGATAGATAGAGAGTGTTTGCGTACTGGGCAGGATCATATATGCTAAATAGATCCAGCATATACTTAGTCTGCAATACACTGATAATAAAGAGATGATGGAGGAAGACTATGGGCAAACTTAAGATGACAGCAAAGGTGGTCAGTCAGGAGACTCTTGCCACTGACGTATACAGTCTGGTGCTTGAGGCGCCTGAGATAGCTGTACAGGCTATAGCAGGACAGTTTGTGTCTGTGTACACTCATGATGGCAGCAAGATGCTCCCGAGACCTATCAGCCTCTGTGGCATAGATAGCGAGAAAGGTACACTTCGTCTTGTGTACAGAGTGGTTGGATTTGGAACAAAGGAGTTCTCACAGCTTGTGGCAGGCGATACAGTGGATATATTGGGACCTCTTGGAAATGGTTTCATGAAGTCAGACAAGAAGGCGATCCTGATAGGTGGTGGTATAGGAATCCCACCTATGCTTCAGCTTGCAAAGGAGCTTGATTGCGAGAAGTCGGTTGTACTCGGATACAGGGACGAAATTTTTCTTAACGAAGAGTTTGAGCCGTACGCACACGTGTACATGTCATCTGAGGATGGACAGCACGGTGTGAAGGGCAATGTAATAGATGCCATAAAGGAATACGGTGTGGACGGTGCTGTCATATATGCATGTGGTCCGACTCCTATGCTTCGTGGAATCAAGGCTTACGCCATGGAGAAGGGCATTGAGTGTCAGATATCCATGGAGGAGAAGATGGCGTGTGGAGTGGGCGCATGTCTCGCCTGTGTATGCAAGACTAAGGATATAGACGAACACTCACAGGTACATAACAGAAGGATATGCAAGGACGGTCCTGTATTCTATGCAGAGGAGGTGGAGCTGTAATGTCAGATAAGATCAATATGTCAGTGGATATAGCGGGTGTTACTCTCAAGAACCCTATAACAGTTGCATCAGGAACATTTGGCTCAGGTATGGAGTACAGCGAGTTCGTGGATCTTTCACAGCTCGGTGCAGTGACCACCAAGGGTGTTGCAAATGTGCCATGGCCGGGTAATCCTACACCTCGTATAGCGGAGACATACGGTGGAATGATGAATGCCATAGGACTTCAGAACCCAGGAATAGATGTGTTCAAGAAGAGGGATATCCCATTCCTCAGAGATTATGATACGAAGATAATCGTCAATGTGTGTGGAAAGTCCAAGGAAGACTATGTGGACTGCGTGGAAAAGCTTGGCGACTGTGACGTGGATCTGCTTGAGATCAATGTATCATGTCCAAATGTAAAAGAAGGCGGAATTGCATTTGGTCAGCAGCCGGATGCGCTCTATGATATAACAAAGGCGGTGAAAGCAGCGGCAAAGCAGCCGATCATCATGAAGCTCAGCCCGAATGTTACAGACATAACAGAGATGGCAAGGGCTGCTGAGGCAGGCGGCGCTGATGCGGTATCACTCATCAACACCCTGACCGGTATGAAGATAGACGTGAACAGGAGGACATTTGCGGTTGCAAACAAGACCGCCGGTGTGTCTGGTCCCGCGATCCATCCGATAGCAGTGCGGATGGTATATCAGGTTGCAAATGCGATAAAGCTTCCTATCATCGGAATGGGAGGAGTTGCAACAACTGAGGATGCACTTGAGATGATCATGGTTGGAGCAAGTGCGGTTGCTGTTGGTACAGCGAATTTTCACAATCCATATGCGACAGTTGAGATAATCAAGGGTATTGAGGAGTATATGAGGAAGAATTCCATCAGCGATATACATGAACTTATCGGCTGCGTGAAGTGATTTTGTACATGATGTGACAATTTATATTATGTGATCTGACACGGCAATCAGCCATAATCGGGTAACAATCGGGCATAGATAATTGTCTGGTTGAAAAATTACATATTCGATGATATACTTTGTGAGATTGAGATTCTGATATAAGCTAGTTTTTGTATTGGAATCCGGATTGCAGAGTTGAAAATGAAAAAGAGGCTAAAACAGGAGGATTCAGAGTTATGGAACAGTACAAGAAGGAATTTATAGAGTTTATGATCGACTGTAACGTGCTCAAGTTTGGAGATTTCGTTACCAAGAGTGGCAGAAAGACACCATTTTTTGTAAATACAGGTTTCTATAGAACAGGAGCACAGCTCAAGAGACTTGGTGAGTACTATGCAGAGGCTATCAACGCTGAGTTCGGACTTGATTTTGATGTATTATTTGGACCTGCATATAAGGGAATCCCTCTTACAGTTGCAACTACTATGTCCATCGCAGAGATGTATGACGAGGATATCAAGTATTGTTCAAACAGAAAAGAGGTAAAGGATCACGGAGATAAGGGAATACTTCTTGGAAGTCCTATACAGGATGGAGATAAGGTTGTTATCATAGAGGATGTCACAACAGCTGGAACATCTATTCAGGAGACACTTCCTATCATCAAGGCACAGGGCGATGTGGATGTTATGGGTCTTGTCGTATCTGTTGACAGAATGGAGAGAGGACAGGGCGAGAAGAGTGCTCTCACCGAGATCGAGGAGAATTACGGCATCAAGACAACAGCCATCGTAACCATGGCAGAGGTTGTTGAGCATCTGTACAATAAGGAGTACAAGGGCAGAGTTATCATTGATGATACATTAAAGGCAGCCATAGACGCATATTATGATCAGTATGGTGTAAAATAGATTCGGCTTGAATATTCAGTGGCGCAAATGCGCTAAAAATTCACAAGCTAAAAATGTTGTAAAATCTATTAGAATAATATATAAAATAAAGGTGTAGTGCATTGTAGCTGCATCTTTATTTTTTTTGTATGCAGGTACGGTGTCATAAGAGAATGGTGTTGCGGAAGATGGAGAAGTGTATGTCAAAATATAATAAGAATGAAGAACGTAATCTGAGAGAAAGCTTGGGCAAATGGTCCGGATGGATTTTATTTACAACTATGCTGTTATATTACGAACTTTTATTTCATGGTCTTAATTTCGGTATAAAGGCTGGCAATGTGTTGCTGATAGCCATATTTGCACTGGTCGGCGGTGGGGTATTGGGAATCATCACAAATGTTTTCTCTGTTATAGTAAACAAGATAATAGCTACTGTGCTGGCTTTGTTCATAGGTGTGCTATTTGTTGCACAGTATGTATATCACTCTGTGTTCAACAATTATCTTTCGGTCATGGGAACGATACGATTTGGAAACCAGGCTGCGGACAATGCAGATACGGTATTGTCTAACATGAAAACTGACATATCGGATATTGTGCTGCTTGTGATTCCGGTCGTTATAGCGATTGTGTTGATTTGGACGTTGATGTCATTTGAAAGACGTAGATGGTGGGTGAATCTGATCTGTGTAGGGACCGTTGCAGTTATGTATATCGCAACGGTCATGGTCATGTGGGCTGTAGACTTGGATGTGTACAGTCCATATAAGGTTTATAGTCAGTATACGTCTGTGGATCTTGCTGTGGAAAAGCTCGGAGTTATAGAGAGCTTCGTGGTTGATGTGAGGGAGAATGTGACTAGCGGTTCAGATAAGGGACAGATAAGCTTTGCATCTGCGGGGATGGACAATGCCATTGATCCGCTTGAAAGTAGCGGAAATTCACCTGCAAATACTACAAATGCGGATGATGCTTCAAACTTGGATATGACTGAAAAAGATTCGCATTCTGACAATACCGATGAGCAGGCAGCTACTGAGGAATCCACTACGGAGACACCGGTTGATACTTCTCCGAATGTTCTGGATCTCGATTTTGATGCGATAAATGAACTTTCGGGCAGCGATGCAGTCTCATCCTTGAGCGAATATTTTAAGAGTGTCACCCCTACAAAAAAGAATGAATATACAGGAATGTTTGAAGGATACAATGTAATATGGATAACGGCTGAAGGATTTACCGGATATGCACTGGAGTCCGGGCTGTTCCCGGCACTTTCTAAGCTTGCTGATGAGGGCTTTGTGTTTGAAAATTATTATCAGCCACTTTGGTATGGTTCCACTCTGGGCGGTGAGTATGCCAATTTGATGGGTAGTCCTACAAAGAATGGTGGATATCTCAGTATGTGCAGAGCGGCGGACAATGAAAATGGCATGTATTTTTCGATGGCAAACACTTTAAAGCGCATGGGCTATAGCTGTTATGGTTTCCACGACAATGATTATACATATTATGACAGAAACATAACTCATCCGGCTCTGGGATACGAGTGGATAGCCAGCGGAAATGGACTGGAATACCAGACAGATGAGTATGGACAGGACATCTGGCCACAGTCGGACCTGGTCATGTTGGAGGAGACATTTGACAAATATACAAAGAATCGGCCATTCCATCTGTATTATCTCACCGTAAGTGGGCACGTACCATATGGATATGGTGCGGCAAATGCGATGTCGGAGAAGAATAAGGATGTGGTGGCAGACCTTAATTATTCAGATACGACAAAGGCATATCTTGCATCACAGTACGAGATGGAGAGGATGCTGGAGGAATTGCTTGAAAGACTTGAAAAGAGAGATCTTCTTGACAAAACGGTTATAGTTTTGGCAGGAGATCACGTTCCATATGACAATATGGAGGTCGTGGATGAACTGGCAGGACAGAGCTTTGGAAATGATCTTGATGCATACAGGAGCAGACTTATCATATGGTCTGGTTCCATGAAAAAGCCGGTTCGGGTGGAAAAGGTATGCAGCAGTATAGATATACTTCCGACTATGCTTAATCTGATGGGGGCAGAGTTTGATTCAAGGCTCATAGTAGGCAGGGATATATTGTCTGACAGTCCTGGGCTTGTATTGTTCCCGGACAGAAGTTATATCACAGATGCATATGAATACAATGCGTCCTGGGATCAGATAGTCAGAGGGAATGTGTCAGATGAAACATTTGAGGCTATGCAGCTCTATGTTGCAGACAAATTCACCGCCGCTGACAACATAACAGAGACGGGATATTACAATTATGTTGCTGACTATCTCGGCAAATGACAATATTTATCACATAAAATGTAGAAGTTCTATCCAAAATGTATTATATTTACATGTGGGTGTGAAACAATCAACCGTAAGATCATATTATCATTTGACCGATGATATGGATATGAGAGTTAGATTTAATGTAAATAACAGGAAAGAGGTTAGTTATGAAACTTGGAAGAAACGACATGTGCTGGTGTGGCAGCGGAAAGAAATATAAGGCGTGTCATCTGGCGCAGGATGAGAAGCTTGAGGACATGAAGAACAAAGGGTTCAAGATTCCAACACACAAGATGATCAAGAACTCAGAGCAGATAGAAGGGATAAGAATTGCATCAAAGATCAATACAGATGTGCTTGATTATATTACCCCATTTGTAAAGATCGGTGTGTCGACAAGAGAGCTTGATGATCTCATCTATAATTATACCAAGTCTGTAAATGCGATTCCTGCATGCCTTGGATATGAAGGATATCCAAAGAGTGTATGTATATCTGTAAATGATGTGGTGTGTCACGGTATTCCAAGTGATGATATCATTCTTCAGGATGGAGACATTGTCAATATAGACTGTACAACAGAGTACAATGGATATTTCGGAGACTCATCCAGAATGTTCATGCTGGGTGATGTGGATCCGGCTTGGAAGAAACTTGTCGAGGATACAAAGAGGGCGCTTGATATAGGCGTGGAGGTCTGCAGCAAGCCTTATGTGACAATAGGAGATATAGGTTATGCCATCAACAAATTTGCACAGGAGCAGGGATATTCAGTTGTAAGGGAGATCGGAGGCCATGGAGTTGGTCTTGCGATACATGAGGATCCATATGTATGCCATATCGGACAGCCTGGCAAAGATTATGTGCTTGCACCGGGGATGGTGTTCACCATAGAGCCTATGATCAACCTTGGCGGACCTGATGTATATCAGGATGCGGATGACGGCTGGACGATATACACAGAAGATGGATCACCATCTGCACAGTGGGAGTACACACTCGTCATGACAGATCATGGAGTTGAGATCCTCGCACACTAATTAGTAGAAATTTAATAATAAAAGAAAGTTCTCAAACAGAGGATATATAAAATCTATAAAAATAAAGCAGTCCATCATCAAAAAAATGATGGCTGCTTTACTTTTATGGATATTCCATTTGCTGAGGACTTCCGTAAGATTATTTGGCAAGAATTCCGAGAACCTCATTGCTTCTGGCGATGAACTTGGTCATTGCATCTGCAGACAGCGGACGGTTGGCAAGTACAGCCAGATCATACAGCTGGCAGCAGATTGTTGCTGTGTTCTCTCCGTCAGGATTGTCAAGTACATACTTAACCAGCTTGTTATTGCTGTTCAGTATGAGAGTTTCGCCCTCGCCCTGACCGAACATAGAAGGATCCATGCCTGCCATTCCGTACATCTTCATCATTTCCTGCATACGTCTGGTCTCCTCAGGCTGTGTGAGGATAGAAGATGTGTTCTCATCCTTCAGTGACTCAACTTTTACGTTGAGGTTCTTCATATCAAGAGCCTTCTCAAATGTAGCGGTGAGTTTATCCTTGTATTCCTTTGCAGTCTCCTCAGAGAGCTCCTCACCTACGAAGTTATCAGAGAGCTCTGCATCTATTCTGTAGAAGTGAACGTTCTCGTTCTTCTGCTCAAGCATGGTGATAAATGGACTGTCAATGGTCTGAGTCATGATCAGGGCATCCATTCCCTCGTTCTTGAACATGTTGATATACTGTGACTGAGCCTGCTCGTCAGTTACATAGAATACCTTGTTCTCATATTTTTCTTTTCCTGCCTCAAGATACTCAGGAAGGGTAAGATATTTGCCCTCGAGATTCTTGTAGATGCAGTAGTCCTTCATCTTGTCGAGGAATTTGAGATCCTTAAGGCATCCAAACTTGATAAATGGATTGATGTCGTCCCAGTACTTCTCGTAGTCCTCTCTGTGTACCTTGTACATGCCTGAGAGCTTGTCGGCAACCTTCTTAGTGATGTAATCAGATATCTTCTTGACAAATCCATCGTTCTGAAGCGCACTACGTGATACGTTCAGTGGAAGGTCAGGACAGTCGATACATCCCTTTAACAGCATAAGGAATTCAGGAATAACTTCCTTGATGTTATCAGCGACAAATACCTGATTGTTGTACAGCTTGATGGTTCCCTCAAGGTTATCATACTGTGTGTTGATCTTAGGGAAGTAAAGGATACCTTTCAGATTGAATGGGTAATCCATGTTCAAATGTATCCAGAACAGAGGCTCCTTATAATCGTGGAATACCTTTCTGTAAAATTCCTTGTACTCCTCATCTGTGCAGTCATTTGGATGCTTAGCCCACAGCGGGGTAGTGGTGTTGAGAGGCTTAGGAGCCTCTGGCTTTTCTTCGATATTTTCATCTTTCTTTTCATCTTTGGTGTCATCAGTCGAACCCTCAGCATCAGTGACCTTGCTGTCTGTGGTGCTTTCTGTGTCGTTTGCTTTTTCGTCGACATCCTTTGCGTCCACATCAACAGTGGCATCCTTAGGATCTTCCTTTGGAGCGTCAGCGTTGGTGTAGTAGATCTCAACAGGCATGAATGAACAGTACTTGTCTATAACTTCCTTGATCCTGTATTCATTTGCAAATTCATAGCTGTCCTCATTCAGATACAAGGTGATAGTGGTACCACGCTCTGTTCTGAGGCTCTTCTTCATGGAATACTCAAGACCGTCTTCACACTCCCAGTAGACAGCATCTTCGTCTTCTTTATATGATTTTGTCTCTATTGTAACCTTGTCAGCAACCATGAATGCTGAGTAGAAACCGAGTCCGAAGTGGCCGATGATCTGTTCTTCAGTTGCCTTGTCTTTGTACTGCTCAAGGAAAGCTTCAGCCCCAGAAAATGCGATCTGGTTGATATACTTCTCAACCTCTTCCTCAGTCATACCGATACCGTTATCAGTGAAGGTTATGGTCTTGTCGTTGGCACTTGTGGTCACATCGATGCGGTAAGGCTCATCTGGCTCGTCAAACTCGCCCATAAGTGACAGCTTTTTAAGCTTTGTTACGGCATCGCAGCCGTTTGATATAAGCTCCCTGACAAATATGTCATGGTCTGAATAAAGCCATTTCTTGATGACAGGGAAAATGTTTTCACTATTGATTGATAAATTTCCGTTCTTCATATCGTATACATCTCCTTGAAATTATTGTGATATTGATTTAAAGATGTGTCATCCCCGATTTGTGTGCGCTATCTTGATAATAGAAATGTACACTGACACATCAAGCTAAAAAGTATGATAAATCAGCAGGGAACTAAAGTCAAGAAAAAATTAGCACTCAAATATAATGAGTGCTAACAAGAATATATTCATAAATATAGTGATTAGTTGTCGGTAAAATATATGCCGGCTTTCTTTAGAAATTCCCGGATCTCTGCGTCCCATACGTGTTCAAGAGTTTTGTCCATGGTAAAAATGTTCTGGGTTGCCATGGATGTGAGCTGCATGCTCATTCCGTCATAATATATATTGAGTGTGAGGTTGGCAACGTCAGAAACAGGGATAGTGAGGTGATTCTTCTCAAGCATATCCATTATATCAGGCTGTGAGAGCACCAGTACGATCTTGAAACTCAGAGGGAGTTTTTTCCCGCGGATCACATTGTATACATGAGTCCTGAGATTTTCCCATGTCGTATATGATGTCGAAGCCATTGCCTCGAGTTCTTCCTTATCATAGAAGTCTTTGTTTATTCTTCCGTCAAAGCTGTATGTGATGCCACTTCTTACAAATGCCTCCATGGTGAGAAAGTGGTCAAATGTATTTTCCATGAGAAGTTTCTTTACGAAATCTCTTGTTTCTGTAATAGTAATATCTAACATTAAATTTCTCCTGTTTCGAATGGATTATTCTGAATTGATATATCTTTGAATTGGTATATTGCAGTTTGTATATAAAGTATAACAGTGGAAATATTCAAAATCAATATAGAGGCAAATGAAATCGTTGACAAAGCCTACATCCCCACATATACTAGACTAGAAAGGCTTAGAACAGGGAGAGTAGCTGCATTCAGAAGATTCAGAGAGACTGTGCCATCGGCTGTGAGCACGGTTATCGGAGATGGGGTGAAGTGCATCTGGGAGCTGGTCAGAGGAAATTGATCATGTATTATGAGATGATATATTATAAAATAAGAGTATTCTGGCACGTGTGGGGAACGTTACACCTATAAAAAGTGGGATTATGTGAAGACGTGAATATGATTCAGATCTTGATACATCCAATTAGAGTGGAACCGCGGAGATAATATATGCTGATAATATATGTTATATAATATACTTTATATAATGTATTTTATATAATGCGCACGATATAATACTTCGTCTCTATATGCATATCATATGTGTATTGGGACGAAGTTTTTTGTTTACAATTACATTTGCTTATATTTATAGAAAGGACGATATATTTTATGAAGATTTTAAACACGCTCACGAGAAGAAAAGAAGAGTTTAAGCCGATCAATGAGGGCAAGGTCGGAATATATGTATGTGGACCTACGGTGTATGACTATATTCACATAGGAAATGCCAGACCTATGATAGTGTTTGACACCCTCAGGAGATATCTTGAGTACAAGGGTTATGAGGTCAATTATGTATCAAATTTCACAGACGTTGACGACAAGATAATCAAGCGTGCAAATGCGGAGGGTGTGGATGCCAGTGTTATATCTGAGAGATATATTGCAGAGGTCAAGAAAGACATGGCTGCGCTCAATGTCCGCGAGGCGACGACGCATCCAAAGGCTACCGAAGAGATACCTGATATGATAGAGATGGTCAAGACTCTCATAGAGAAGGACTATGCATATGAGGTGAATGGAACAGTATATTTCAGAACAAGAAAGTTCAAGGACTATGGCAAGCTTTCAAAGAAGAACATAGACGACCTTCGATCAGGCAACAGAGATCTTCTCGTATCTGGAGTTGATGAGAAAGAAGATCCACTCGATTTCGTTCTCTGGAAACCTAAGAAAGAGGGAGAGCCGTCATGGCCATCACCATGGGGTGACGGAAGACCTGGCTGGCATCTTGAGTGCTCTGTTATGTCCAAGAAGTATATCGGCGATGTTATAGATATACATGCAGGTGGTGAGGACCTTATATTCCCACACCATGAGAATGAGATAGCACAGAGCGAGGCGGCAAATGGCACGGAATTTGCAAGATACTGGATGCACAACGGTTTCCTCAAGATCAACAATGAGAAGATGTCCAAGTCTCTTGGCAACTTCTTCACAGTCAGGGAGATTGCCGAGAAGTATCCTCTTCAGGTCATCAGATTCTTCATGCTGTCAGCACACTACAGAAGTCCTCTCAACTTCTCGGCGGAGCTTGTCGAGGCATCAAAGAACGGTCTTGAGAGAATACTCACAGCGGTGGACAGACTGAAGACTATAAACGGCACAGACGGTGAAGTGGATAAGTCTGTGGCTGATGAGATGGATGCATTTGTTAAGAAGTATGAGGATGCCATGGATGATGATCTCAACACTGCGGATGCGATATCAGTTATATTCGAGCTTGTAAAGTATGCAAATGTAAATGTGACCGAGAAGTCATCAAAGGCCACAGTGGAGCTTGTACTTAATACCATAGAAAAACTCTGTGATATACTTGGAATCATCACCGAGAAGAAAGAGGAGATTCTTGATTCAGATATAGAGGCTCTTATCGAGGAGAGACAGGCGGCAAGAAAGGCAAAGAACTTTGCAAGAGCAGACGAGATCCGTGATCAGCTAAGCAGCATGGGAATCATCCTTGAGGATACAAGAGAGGGCGTAAAATGGAAAAGAGCATAGACAGCTATTTTACTGAGATACTAGGAGTTACGTACACCAACCCTAGAGAGTATTCGCCGCTGTCACTGGCATATATAGGTGACAGTGTTTTTGATCTTCTCATAAAGACACTTGCGGTCACGAAGGACAATAAGCAGGCGTACAAATATCACAAAGAAGTCAGTCAGAAGGTTAAGGCGGAGGCACAGGCTGGATATATTATTTATCTGCTCGACAATGGACTTCTCACCGATGATGAGGAGTGGATATACAAGAGAGGAAGAAATACAAAGACACATTCCACAGCCAAGAATGCCACGGTTGGACAGTACCGTATGGCGACCGGATTTGAGTGCCTTATAGGATATCTTTATCTCGATAAGCAGTATGACAGGATGTTTGAGATCACGAAAATGATATTGTCAATGCCAGATACTGATGATAACAAAGAGAATGCTGCAGAGATACACACAGGAAAAAAGACAGAAACATGCAGTGAGACAGATGTAGACACGGCCATAGAGACAGATAAATATGAAGAAGACACCGTGACGGTGGATGGAGAGTAATATGAGCAGAGAATTTGAGAATAACAACAATGAAAATGCTGAGGAGGCATTTGTAATAGAGGGAAGAAATGCAGTGCTTGAGGCTTTCAGATCAGGAAAGACTATAGATAAGCTGTATATCCTTGACGGATGCAGAGATGGCGTGGTGAACAGCATAGTCAGAGAGGCAAAGAAGCAGGACACGGTGATAAACTATCTCTCAAAGGATAAGTTAAATCAGATGTCACAGGCGGGAAAACACCAGGGCGTTATCGCCCACGCTGCTGCCTACAAGTATGCTGAGATAGAGGATATGTTTGCACTTGCAGAGAGCAGAGGAGAGGACCCATTTTTCTTCATACTTGATGAGATAGAGGATCCACATAACCTCGGTGCGATCATAAGAACAGCAAATCTGTGTGGTGCACATGGAGTCATAATTCCAAAGAGACGTGCAGTCGGCATAACAGCTACCGTCGTAAAGGCGTCGGCAGGTGCCATCAACTACACACCTGTTGCTAAGGTTACAAATATCAGCAAGACCATAGAGGAGCTTAAAGAGCGTGGTATGTGGTTTGCGTGTGCTGACATGGATGGAGAGCTCATGTACAAATGCAATCTCACGGGTTCGCTCGGACTTGTTATTGGCAACGAGGGAAATGGTGTGAGCAGACTTGTGAAAGAAAAGTGTGATTATGTTGTATCAGTTCCTATGAAGGGGGATATCGATTCACTTAACGCATCTGTTGCAGCGGGAGTTCTGGCCTACGAGGTAGTAAGGCAGAGAATGGGTAAGTAAGAGGAACATTATATGTATTCGGATTTATCAGATAATGAATTGCTTGAGTTAATCGGAACGGAAAAGAAGAATGATGCTATGGAGACACTTATAAAAAGATATGGCCCTTTGGTGACCAGGCAGAGTAGAAGTCTTTATATTATCGGAGCAGATGAAGAAGATCTTATACAGGAAGGCATGATAGGGCTGATAAAGGCGATAAATGATTATAAGCCGGATAGAGGAGCGTCGTTCAAAACTTTTGCATTTACGTGTGTGAGAAGACAGATGCTCACAGCAGTCAGCAGTTCAAATAGCCAGAAAAATACACCGCTTAATCACTACATATCAATATATGGTGATGAAAACAGTGAATATATGAGTCCGCTTGATGAAATGGACAGTGGTGTTATTACCAATCCGGAAGAGATTATGATGGCAAGGCTTAGAGAGTCAGATATGTTAAAGACCATAGACAGGAAACTGTCAAAGCTGGAGATAATGGTCTTGAAAGAATATCTGACAGGGGCATCGTATGAAGAGATTGGCTTAAGACTGGGCAAACCTGCAAAATCTATAGATAATGCGATACAGCGTATACGAACTAAACTCAGAAACATATAAAAACATAAATTACGTGATTTAACTAAAATGGAAACAGCGTGAAGCTGTTTCCATTTTTTGCAAAAAAATAAAAGCTACTAACGGGAGTCGGACCCGTGACCTCAACATTACCAATGTTGCGCTCTACCACCTGAGCTATAGTAGCTTGCTTTTCAAAAGCAATAATAACTATAACAAAATGAAGTATAAAAATCAAGAGAAATATTTATTTTTTATGATAAAAAGAAATATAATTGTGGTACAAGCTTTAAAAGTATGATAAACTAATTATAATCGCGTGCCAAAATAAGATATATATGAAAATGGAGCAGCGATATATGAAAAAATAAGTAACATGAGGAAAGCCGTATGGGCTGGATAAGTCCTCATATTATAAGTGGGAGGCAATAAAAATGGCTGAAGAGATGACAGGTAAGAATTTCATTGAACAGATAATTGAGAAAGATATCGCAGAGGGTAAGGTGCCGAAGATCGTTACCAGATTCCCACCAGAGCCAAATGGATATTTACATATAGGACATGCCAAGTCAATACTTTTGAATTACGGACTGGCACAGCAGTATGGCGGACAGTTTAATCTCAGATTTGACGATACCAACCCTACAAAGGAGAAGACAGAGTTCGTAGAGTCAATACTTGCAGATGTCAAGTGGCTGGGAGCAGACTTTGGAGACAGAGTGTTCTTTGCATCAAATTACTTTGACCAGATGTACGAGGCAGCGATAAAGCTTATCAAGAAGGGCAAGGCATATGTGTGTGATCTCACACCGGATGAGATCAGAGAGTACAGGGGAACACTCACAGAGCCTGGTAAGAACAGCCCATATAGAGACAGAAGTATCGAGGAGAATCTTGATCTGTTTGAGAGGATGAAGAATGGCGAGTTCCCTGATGGAAGCAAGGTACTTCGTGCGAAGATAGATATGGCAAGCCCTAACATCAATATGAGAGATCCGATCATCTACAGAATAGCAAGAATGAACCATCACAATACAGGCGACAAGTGGTGCATCTATCCAATGTATGATTTTGCTCATCCTATCGAGGATGCGATCGAGGGTGTTACACATTCCATATGTACACTTGAGTTCGAGGATCACAGACCTCTGTATGACTGGGTTGTTATGGAGCTTGGCTACAAGGACTCACCTGATGGCACACCAAAGCAGATAGAGTTTGCAAAGCTTTACCTTACAAATGTAATAACAGGTAAGAGATACATAAAGAAACTCGTTGAGGATGGAATAGTTGATGGATGGGATGATCCACGTCTTGTAAGTATAGCCGCCCTCAGAAGAAGAGGCTTTACACCATCTGCCATCAAGAAATTTATGGAGCTGGTTGGAATATCAAAGAGCCAGTCATCTGTTGACTATGCTATGCTTGAGTATTGTGTGCGTGATGACTTAAAGCTTACAGCAAAGAGATACATGGCTGTTGTAGACCCTGTAAAACTTGTCATAGACAACTATCCTGAGGATCAGGTTGAATATCTCGATGTTGAGAACAATCAGGAGAATGAGGAGCTTGGCAGCAGAAAGGTTGCATTCAGCAAGTATTTATATATAGAGAGAGAGGACTTCATGGAGGAGCCGCCTAAGAAGTATTTCAGACTTTTCCCAGGCAATGAGGTTCGCCTCAAGAACGCATATTTTGTAAAGTGCGTTGGCTTTGAGAAAGATGAGGATGGCAATGTAACTACAGTTCATTGTACATATGATCCTGAGACAAGAAGTGGTTCAGGCTTTGAGGGCCGTAAGGTCAAGGGAACTATCCATTGGGTATCAGCCGAGAGTGCCATAGATGCTGAGGTTCGTCTGTACGAGAATATCATCGATGAGGAGAAGGGTAAACTCAACGATGACGGTACATTAAACCTCAATCCAAATTCGCTTGTCATCAAGCAGGGATGTAAGCTGGAGAAGGCGTTTGAGGAGGCTCAGCCGGGCGAGGCATTCCAGTTCCTCAGGAACGGATTCTTCTGTGTTGACTCAAAGGATTCGACAAGTGAGCACCCTGTGTATAACAGGATTGTATCACTCAAGAGTTCATACAAGCCAGGCAAGTAAGAGATACAATGTATTACAGAATCTGCAGTACTGACATTGATCTGCAGATATTATATGAAAATGTATGGGGATCAGCACGCGCCTTAAGGGGAGGCGTGTGTATCAAATACATGTGATTGGAAAGAAATTATGGAATACGATTACAAGAGGGTATATATACTTCTGTCCAAGACGGATACGATACCATCAAATCTGATAAAGCTGTTTACCGGGGAACCATATAGTCACACATCTCTGGCTCTTGATATCAGTCTCAATGAAATGTACAGTTTTGCAAGAAGAGGTATGTACAACCCGTTTAACGGTGGGTTCATCAGTGAGAATATAGAGAAGGGTATATTTGGCAAGCATAAAGGAACCAGATGTACAGTGTACGAACTCAATGTGACAAAAAGACAATATGACCACATACAGCGGGAATTGGTAAGATTCAAGAAGCATCCTGAGCGATATGGTTATAATTTCCTTGGAGTGTTCAGTGTATTTTTTCATAGAGCCATGGACAGAGAATATAATTATTTTTGTTCTCAATTCGTAGCGGCAGTACTTAGAAATGCCGGAGTTGATATATTCCACAAGAAACCGGGATTGGTAAAGCCTGGTGATTTTAGAAAATGCAACATGCTTAAACCTGTGTTCACAGGACGCCTTGCGGATTACAGAGCATACCTGCATGAGAAATATAAGCACCGTCATGGAATAGGCAACAGAATAGACAATGAAACAGGCAACAGAATAGACGATAGAGTAGTCAATAGGATAGAAAGTGTAATATCGGCTGACTCAGATACTGCAAATGATATGAATGTCGGAAAAACGTTATTGACAGATGGTATCGGTATCATGTCTTGGAAAGTTGGCTGATAGTCAGCTGACAAGTAATATTACAATATAAAACCATAAAAAATAAAAAAAAGTCATCTGCATATATGACAATGGCGGAGTATTTTCGTCATTGATAGCATGAGCAGATGACTTTTTACTTGGGAGTATCCCAAAGTTTGTGTAAACCTCCAAACTGATGTAAGATAAAATTACTCAGTTTGGAGGTTATTTTTATGGCAAGAAG
>CABPYV010000026.1:0-29522 GCA_902461735.1 uncultured Coprococcus sp. | reverse complement strand
CCTATACAACCAAACTGATCATCGACTCGATAAAGAATGCCTTAAAACCGGCGGTTATCAATTAGTTTTCCACTGATTTTTCACTGATTTTCTACGCGGTATAAAAAAGCAATATCAAACCATATCTCAGGATATATCACCCTATAAAAAACGGGCAGATGCATATGTAATTATAGTTTACATCTTCATCTGTCCGTTTTTTCGTGCACCATGAAATTTATTACTGCTTTTCAACTATATTGTCTTTATCCTTGAATATACTGTGCGATGGAACATAGCCTCTCACCCTTGACACAGGATAGATATTGCTGAACGGACCTATAACTGTTCCAGGATTCAGCACGCTGTTACATCCCACTTCAACATTATCTCCAAGCATCGCTCCAAATTTCTTGAGACCTGTAGGAATATCAAATGTCTTTCCGTGTGAAAGTCCCTTTACATGTACCAGAGTCTTGTCGGATTTTACATTTGAGGTTATGCTTCCGGCTCCCATGTGTGACTTGTATCCAAGAATCGAGTCACCCACATAATTGTAGTGTGGAACCTGAACATTGTTGAATATGATGACGTTCTTAAGCTCTGTTGAATTGCCTATCACGCAGTTCTCTCCAACCAGAACATTGCCTCTGATAAAGGCTCCCGGTCTCACTTCTGTGCCAGCACCTATTATGGTCGGTGCAAGTATGGTTGCTGTTCCGTACACCTTACAGCTCTTGTGTATCCATACATTCTCACTTACTTCATCGAACTCGTCCTTATCGAGAGTTTTTCCAAGATCCAATACAAAATCCTTTATAAGCGGAAGTGCCTCCCATGGGTATGTGAGTCCCTCAAGAAGAGATCCCGCCATGGTCTGGTCAAGTGAATACAACTCTTTTATTGTTACCACTGTTTGAATATCTTTAATATCATCCATTGTCACTATTCTCCTTTTTTAGGTATATTTAACTTTTTTACTTTTACCTTTTACTTTATCTATAGTATCTATATTTTCTGTATTTGTTTAATATTAACTATGCTTCTAATTTGAGCCGTCAGTATTCTTCTTGTCTGTTATTTTCTTGGCATCTGAAGATTTCTTTGCCGCACTGCCGCTGTTCTTAGTATAAAACGCCTTCGTCTTGTCAAATACTCCCGTTATACCGCCCTGGTTCTGTATCTGCTTTACGCGGTTCGTATACTGAGTGACATAGGTCGTCATCTTCTGTGTATACTCTTCCTTTGAGATCTGACCTTCCGCAACACCTTCAAGCCCTTTTTCCCAGCTTGCAGTGAGGTCCGCACGGAGCAGGCCATTTATGGAATAATACACTATATCGTAGATGATCTCGCCAAGAAATGTCGGTGTGACTATCTGCGTTTTCTTATTAAGTGATATGTATTTATTTGTCTCCAGCTTAGTTATGATACCATCTCTCGTCGCACTGGTTCCTATACCCGCACCCTTTATCTGTTCTCGGAGATCTTCATCCTCTATGAACTGTC
The DNA here is from genome assembly GCA_902461735.1 of uncultured Coprococcus sp. Taxonomy (GTDB): domain Bacteria; phylum Bacillota; class Clostridia; order Lachnospirales; family Lachnospiraceae; genus Coprococcus. Next base: position 28,034 of record CABPYV010000026.1, on the reverse strand, counting down.
CTGCGTTCTCCATCGTCAGAATGAGCGAACCCGAATTATATCTCTTAGGCGGTGATGTCTCTCCCTCCTTTATCTCTATGTTCTGTACACTCAGCTTGTCGCCCTTCTTGATCTTTGCCAGCCGCTCTATGAACTCCTGACTATACTTCGGCTCATCCTTTTTCTTGGAAAAACTGTTGGCCGAAACTTTAAGGTATCCTTCGCTAATAAGATATTTAAAATTAGCAAACAGCTTTTCACCGTTCTTAGTGAGTGTCATTGCGACCTTCTGATACTCGGCTGCGGGATAGAATATGCTCAGGAATCTTCTGCATATTATCTCGTATACCTTGAGGGCAGTCGGTGCCAGACTTTTTAATGCACCAAATCCCTGACCAGTCGGTATTATGGCGTAGTGATCGGTGATCTGTTTGTCATTTACATACTTGGTCTTTGCTATACCCTTGTATGTACCGCTATCCATCGCCCCCTGCGCCCATGCCGCAACAGGCTGAAAATTCTTAAGTCCCGAAATGTTTCGCCCTATCTCCTTTGCAACCGCCGTAGATAAGACTCTGGCATCTGTTCTCGGATATGTCACAAGTTTTTTCTCGTACAGCTCCTGTACTATCTTAAGAGTATCAGATGGGCTTATCTTGAACAGCGCTGAACAATCATTCTGAAGCTCCGCAAGATTGTACAACATCGGAGGCTGCTTCTTCTCTTTCTTTCGCTCTATATACTCAACCACAGCCTCCGGCTCTCCCGCATTCAGTTTCTCTAGGAGCTTTTCTGCATCTGATCTCTCCTTGAAACCATTTTCCTTGTAGAGCAATGGTGACTCAAAATACTTTGTGTCCTTCACCGCTCTCCACTCGGCATCAAAGGTCTGCCCCTCCTCGCCAACGCTTGCTACAAGTCTGTAAAATGGAGTCTTAACAAACTCTCTTATCTCTCGCTCTCTCTTTACTATGATACCGAGCACACATGTCATTACACGGCCAACAGCTATGACACACCTGTCCATACCAAGATATCTCTGCACCACATTTGAAAATTTGAGTGAAAGTGCCCTGGAGAAATTGATACCCATAAGGTAATCTTCCTGCGCTCTCAGATATGCCGCATCGCTGAGACTGTCATACTCTGACAGCGGTTTTGCCTCTCTGATTCCTCTCAGGATCTCCTCCTCTGTCTGAGAGTCTATCCACACCCTGCGCTTTTCCTTGCCACTGACCTTCGCCATGGAGTCCACAAGTCTGTATATATACTCTCCTTCACGTCCTGAATCCGTTGCCACATATATACATCCCACATCATCCCGGTTCAAAAGCCCCGCAACGATATTGAACTGCTTCTTTGTATTTGGAAGGACCTCGTATTTGTATTCAGTTGGAATAAAGGGAATCGTCGCCAGATCCCACTTCTTGAGAGCCGGATCATATGCATCCGGATAGCTCATGGTTATCAGATGTCCGACACACCATGTGACAACCGCTGTATCCGACTCCAGATATCCATTTCCGGCATTTCCCTTCACCCCCAGCACATCGGCAAACTGTCTTGCTACGCTGGGTTTCTCTGCTATATATAAATTCTTCAAATTCTACTCCTGTTCCGGTGGCAATTGCCCGCTATCCTATCATCGTGCAACCGCCCATAATACATCACAACACATCTTTATAATATAGCAGAATTCTCGCCAAGGAGCAAGTGGGGACGGAGGTACCTGTCCCCTTTAACAGAGTGGATGGGGACGGAGGTGCCTGTCCCCTTTAACAAAGTGGATGGGGACGGAGGTACCTGTCCCCTCCGTCCCCATGTCGCGTCATCCCGTCAAATGCGCTACATGCCGCGGGCAAGCTCTCGCATGTGCGCGCTTGACGGGATTATAACGCGCAAAAGCACCCCGCCTGCGACATGCGCAGACAGGATGCCTCCAAACAATTTATAAACAATTATGAAAGATTTAACAAACTTAAAGGTTTTACTGCTCGAATAACAGCTGCTCGTATGTTGGGAATGGCCAAGCTGTCTTTGGAAGCTCCTTCTCAAGCTCATCAGCTGGCTTTCTCACTGTGTCAAATGCTGCAAATACTGTGTTGTGGAAGTACTTAGCCCAAGCCTCTGTATCTCCCTCGTAATCTGCTGCCTTTGCAACCAGCTCCTCAAGGGCTACTGTAGCGCTCTTGAGCTCTGTGAGCTTCTCTGAGATGGTGTTCAGAAGTGATACCTGAACTGTAGGATCGATTCCGAGAGCCTTGATCTCAGCTGCGCCCTTTGCAAGCTCTGCCTGATATTCCATAACTGCCGGGATGATCTCCTCATTGGACATCTCTATCATGGTGAGTGCTTCGATGTTGATCTTCTTTGCATAGTTTTCAAGCATTACATCAGCTCTCGCCTCAAGCTCTGCCTTATCCATAACTCCAAGACTCTCGAAGATCTTAACACTCTTATCTGCTGCAAGATAAGGAACAGCATCAACCATGCACTTGATATTTGGAAGGCCACGCTTTGCTGCCTCCTCAACCCACTCGTCTGAGTAACCGTTGCCGTTGAAGATGATTCTCTGGTGTGCTGTGAGTTCTCTTCTGATGAGTGCCTTGCAGGCTGTCTCGAAATCGTCAGCGCCCTCAAGTTCATCTGTCATCTTCTTGATCTGATCTGCAACTATTGTGTTAAGTACCATCATTGGGAATGCGATGGACTGTGTTGAACCAACCATTCTGAACTCGAACTTGTTGCCTGTGAATGCAAATGGTGATGTTCTGTTTCTATCTGTGGCATCCATTGTAAATGTAGGAAGTGTTGATGCACCTGATACATATGTCTTGCCCTTTGGTGACTCTGTAGCCTCACCCTTCTCGATGATCTGCTCAACGATCGACTGGAGCTGCTCTCCAAGGAATGCTGAGATGATTGCTGGAGGTGCCTCATTTGCGCCAAGTCTGTGATCATTTCCTGCTGATGATGCTGAAAGTCTCAGGAGCTCAGCATTGTTGTCTACTGCTGCCAGAACCGCTGCCAGGAAGAACTGGAACTGGAGATTTGTCTCAGGATGCTTGCCTGGATCGATGAGGTTCTCACCCTCATCTGTTGAGATTGACCAGTTATTGTGCTTACCTGAACCATTTACCCCGGCAAATGGCTTCTCATGAAGTACACACTCAAGGTCATGCTTTGCAGCAATCTTCTTCATGGTTGCCATAACCAGATGGTTCTGATCTGTGGCGATGTTGGTTGTCGAGAAGATTGGAGCAAGCTCATGCTGTGCAGGAGCGACCTCATTGTGCTGTGTCTTTGCAAGGATGCCGTACTTCCACAGCTCCTCGTTCAGCTCTGTCATGTATGATGCGATCTTATCCTTGATCGCTGCGAAATACTGATCATCAAGCTCCTGACCCTTTGGAGGCATTGCTCCGAAAAGTGTACGACCGCAGAGCTTAAGATCTGTTCTCTTTGCAAATTTCTTCTTATCTATCAGGAAGTACTCCTGCTCAGGACCAACTGATGAAGTAACCTTCTTGGCTGTTGTGTTGCCGAACATTGCAAGAGCCTTAAGGGCTTCCTTGCTGATGGCATCCATTGAACGGAGAAGAGGTGTCTTGTAGTCAAGTGACTCTCCTGTATATGATGTGAATGCTGCCGGGATACAGAGGATACATGTTCCCTCATCTGTTGTCTTTACAAATGCTGGTGATGTACAATCCCATGCTGTATATCCTCTTGCAGCACATGTCTCACGAAGACCGCCTGAAGGGAATGATGAAGCATCCGGCTCTGACTTGATGAGCTCCTTGCCTGTGAACTGAAGGATAACGCCGCCATCACCGACTGTGCTTACGAATGAGTCGTGCTTCTCTGCTGTTGTCTCTGTAAGTGGCTGGAACCAATGTGTATAATGTGTTGCCCCAAGCTCCATTGCCCACTCCTTCATGGCTGCTGCAACTGAATCTGCGATTGATGTATCGAGAGGCTCTCCCTTGTCAATAGTCGCCTTGAGTGACTTGTAAACTGCCTTTGGAAGTCTCTCTCTCATGACCTGATCTGAGAATACGTGTGAGCCAAATACGGCCGAAATTTTGTTCATCATAATTACTACTCCTTTTCATGATAAATAAATTTGATTAAAAATGAATCCTTAACGTATCCTCAAAAAAAGAGAAAGGTGTCCTCCTTCTTGAGAACACCTTTGTCCATTTCGTATCATTTAATTGTTGAATATAAAATACTCTATATTCTTTCAAAAATCAACCCCTAATTTTAAAAAAATTATAAATAGGGTCTCAAATACTCCACCAATTCATAAACTTTTGTTCCTGATGCCTAATCAAATATAAACCACTCTGTCCTCATCCACACAGTAGCACGCCAGCTTTCCGCCCCTGTATCTCTCACCATTTCCACAGTCGAGATCCATATAGTACGGCGTCTTGTAAACGTTGTAAGAATGGTCTTCATTGAGCCTGTTCGTCGTCACATGTCCGCAGAACACATACCTGTCAAATGCCTTCTTGTCCGCAAATGGAACATTGTGGATATCAGGTGAAATGAGGAATCTGTATTCATCCCTTCTCACGGCATTCGTTATAGACTCTGTGATGTTGATCGTCCTATCCGCATTCATTATATACGATCCGCAATGTATACCCGAATGTGTGACTACACAATCTCCATACTGCGGTGACCTAATCTCAGTATAATGTGGCAGATGTGCAAGAAACCCATGCAGTTTCATCTGATCATCCACATTAAGCTTCCTGATATCCCTGATGGTGCCACCACCGCCGAATATGATCCACTGGCGCTCCGACATGCTTCCATCTATGTACATCTGGGCAAACAGCTCATGATTCCCCTTTATGAGCTGCATGGAACCATCCACAAGATAGTCAGACATAAAATCAAGAAGAGGGATTCCCTCATCGTTCCAGTCGAATATGTCCCCCATGACTATCATGCGGTCTTCTGTCTGATCAAAATTTATCTTATCCAGTATTTTTTTGAATGATTTGACATCGCCGTGGATGTCCGATATGAGATATAACATTTATTCATCCTTTGACAATCGTTCTATCACGCACTGGTGTTTTTTTCTGCCTTATCATAATCTTGAATTATTTCAGCCACTTAACAAGCTCCTCATATATCTCCTCCGCAACCGCCAGCTTGTACGCAAGCCTTGTCGGCTGGGGGGAAAGCTCCACGTAATATGTCTGTACATTGCCATCTATATCTATGGCAAAATACACCTGTCCGGGAACCGATGCGTCTGGATTTGCCGGATCTACATTTCCCATCGTTCCGGTAACTCCTATTCCTATATTTGCATTATACGCCTTCCTGCATGCCTGCGCCATGGCACCTGCGGTTTCTTTAGAGTAGACTGTATACTCATCTATGATCTTTGCCGGAACTCCCTGCATGATCTTTGCCTCGTTGCAGTAGGTGACGAATGCACCTTTTAACACGGCGGATGAACCTTCTGTGTCTGTGATAAGAGAGGCTATCTGCCCTGACGTGGCAGACTCCATTGTGGTTATGGTAAGTCCTTTGGAAATAAGTAACCTGGTAAGTTTTCTATAGTTATCTCTTATATTGTTTTCGCTGTACTGTTTGTACTCATTCACTTTTTTATCAATCATAGATTAACACCACCTTATTATTTGAATGAGTCTTCTCTGATGGATGACTACCAGAGTCAAGCGATCTAGTGCTCTTAGAATACACAATTATTTTATTTGCCGCAATACCAATAATCGCCTGTACGGCTTCATTCGTCAGCTCATTTTGGCGGAACCTGCGTTTCTACCTGGAAACTGCTAATTAACCCTATCTGTCTCTCCTGAAATTCACTACATTTCCACGGTCTATTTTTCTGTCTTCACCTCTGTCAAAAAACATCCTCAGACTCAATATCATGCACGGTATTGCATTTTCATATGTGAATATGTAGGTCTCAGCCTGCGCAAGAATCCCCAACTCAGCCAATATAGTATAAATAAGAAGCACAGCCGGAATCGCATACATTCCAGCCACAAACGCACCTCGCTTTGGCGACTGCTTTATAAGCTTTACGACAGATACAACTACAGCTGCTGTAAATACGGCAAACAATACAAACCATATGACACAGCCTGCTGTTCCAAACTGTTCTTTTATTATGGTCAGACTATATCTGTGTTCAAAGAATTCTTCAGATACATATCCTATGCTGTGCTTTTTATCCAGAAGTTTATTTCCAGATATCCTGCTGCCTGTGAACATATCAGCATAACATGCCAATACCATCACAGTGCTGCAAACAAGCGCCACCAGACTGGTCGAAGTTTTCAGCTCATTTGCAGACTTCATATAGACAATGTACACACAAAACTCTGCACATATTATACTGATGACCAGATCATGTTCTCCCGTGACTGTATATACGCTTGTTACACATGCAAGCGAAACCAGTTCCCAGTAAAGCAGTTTCCCCCACCTTGTCCTTACTGTATCCATGCCCATAAATATCACGGCAAATGCAAGCACAATCACAATCCCGTCATACACAAGAGCGCTTCTATATCCAAATGGACCATAGAACCCACTTCCATTTGCATATTCCGGTTGTGTATGAATATGAAAAGCCACACTAAGCCCACATAACACAGCATATATGATCACCGTGAGCACTGCCTGGGCCTCCTGCGCCGCGTTCTTACCTATAGTCATTATCGATCCCAAATACTTCATAGCATCATTTGCCTTCTGCCATATCCGCTCAAGCGGTAATAAGAATACTATGATTCCAACAAGAACGCTCGTCAGTATTCGAACTATCAGATAAGACACTGACATTCCACCGAAATAACCGCTGTAGAAGCTTTTTTCTGAAGCATAAATCATCCCCCACATTGCCGCAAAACAGATTACTGCTATTATGAAGGAGATTATTGCTGTCTGAGTTAATTTTTTGTTTTCGTTCATTTTTTTGGTACCTCGCTAAGTCTATTTAATCCTCATACGATTTTATAAATGCTATATTTGCCTTTTCAACGTCGGAAAGCATGCTCTCACTAAAGTCGGATGGGCTTATTGTCGGGTAATACCATGACTTGCTCTCAAAATATGTACGTATCTCCTCATCATTAAATATTCGTCCATGACGAGCATATATCTCATTTCTTGCCAGCATCAGTGTATGGTCACTCATTCCTCTTATATCATCATATGACAGATATCTCGAACTACTGTCTGGAATGATGTAATCACCACTATCGGCTGTATAACCGTCATGCTCTGAGTAACCATCCAGATAATCCTCATAAGATTTTATAGTTGAAATGTTTGACTTCTCAACGCTACTTAAAACCGAATCATCAAATTGATCAGCTGAAACCAGCCCTATATACCATGCCTGACTCTCAAAGTATTCTCTTATATCGTCATCTTTGAACTTTCGTCCATGGCGGGCATATATCTCATTTCTTGCCAGAGTAAGATCATCTCTGGATATCCCCTGCAGATCACTGTCTGAAAGCATACGGCTGTCGCTATATGGAATTATGTAATGTATATCTACATTATCTGAATCATAATTGAATAAATTTACTTTTTCGCCTTTACAGCCTGTCCCACGCCCCGATTCTGTATTTATACTCATACTGCCTAATTCACCAGTATGTCCGTCAATAGTTACCGATATATCTATTGTAGCTTTTCTATTTTTATCTTTTTTTACTTTTGCCGTCACATTGTCAAAATCATAGACAAACGAACAATACTCTATCGCTGCACTCTTTAACTCTTCAGCTGTATATTCTGTTTCTGTTTTTTCGGTTTCAGTGGTTTCTTCTGTTGTTTTCACTTCATCCTTTTCCGTCACAGTCAAATCCTCTGAATTATCCTCCTCTGATTTCGACTTGTCATCGTCCTTATTCTGGTTTTCAGTCCTACTCACCTGCGTCTCACTTAAGCTTTTACTTTTATTATCAGATCTGCCTGCAATCAGGATGATACAGACAGCCGCAATGATTGCAACAGCCACTATACATGCTGCCATAATAATCGAATTTTTATTTCCTCTGCCGTCCGGCTTTCCCCCACCAAAGCCTGTAGTCTGATTCATCTGATCCAAGCTATTTTTCTGGTTCTGTGCCGTCTGATCCTGATTCCAAATATTCTGCTGATTCTGACCTTGATTCCAAGTATTCTGCTGTGGCTGATTCCACGTACTTTGCTCATTCTGCCAAGACTGAGACTGGGTATTTTGTCCAACGTTCATGAATCCAGGATCAGATCCGTTTACGTTTGGTTCCTCAATCATTCTCTGCTCTGTGGCTGTTCCACATACCACACAGAATCTGGAATCCGTCAACTGTTCCGTGCCACATTTCGGGCAATATGTAATCATCCTCATTTATATTCTTCCTCTCTATTGAACACCAGCAATGCAAAGTCTCCTTCGGTGATGGCTGACACTGCATATCAATTTTGCAAAGAAAATCTAATGCATTCTCTGTTTATCTTGTCTATAACAATTGTTTTACATCGGTGCAACTCTGTACTTAGGCAGTTCACCTAAAGCAGATGGCGGTGCATCAAACATCAATTGAATATTCTTGTTTGCCCGCTCTTTTGTAAGGACTCTGGCTAATGGATTGACGAGATACGTTTCAACAACATTACCTATACCTCGGCCGCCATTGTCCAGATTTCCAAGTGCAACTGAAAGAAGATAATTTGAATAATTAGCACTTATATATAGCTGAATATTCTTCTCCTGTCGCAGTTTGTTGATAAATGATGTTATCTTGGCACTCAGGATATCCATGGCTGTCTTTTCGTTGATATAATTAAACACAACAAAATTATCACCTATTCTGTTTAAAATTTCAGGTCTGTTGATCTGAAACTTGAAATAGTCCTGTATTGAGGCAAGCACACGTTCACGCATCTCATCATAAGGCATATCCTTATTTACATTCTCGACCAGTTCTCCATACTTATTCTTACTATTAATACCAAGATTGCTTGTAAATATTATCAACGTTTCTGAAAAATACACAGTTTCACCAGCCGAATCAGTTAGCCTTCCATCCTCAAGGATCTGCAAAAACTTATCCAGAATTGAAGGATGTGCCTTCTCTATCTCATCAAAAAGGACAACACTAAACGGTTTCTCTTTTATTGCATTTGTGAGCTGTCCCCCCGCACTGTAACCTACATATCCCGGAGGTGCTCCGAGAAGTTTCTGATCCGAATGGGATTGTCCGTACTCACTCATGTCAAATCTGATCATAAAGGCTTCATCACCAAATACATATTCTGCAATTGATTTTGCAAGTTCGGTCTTACCTGTTCCAGTAGGACCCGCAAAGAAAAGAACGCCCTTTGGTTTTCCATGATTTCCCTGCAGAGATGATAAACCAAGGGAAGCTCTGCTGATGATATCTGCAACCTTTGCAACAGCCTGTTCCTGCCCCTTCACACGTTTTTTCAAAACAGCTTCAATGTTCTGTATTTTGTTAATATCAATTTTATCCCAGTAACTTTCCGTCTGACCATATCTATACAAATATACAGCTTCACGTACATTTTTTATATCAATATTCTGCTGTCTGCACAGTGTTATTACACCATCGAGTTCTACTAGAGACATTCCATCTGTGAGCAATGCAAACTGTTCTGTATACTCGTCCCTCTCAGAATCCGTCAGTTCTTCCGTCCCTGGAACTACATTCAGCTTGGATGATATTATATACTTTCTTATATCCTTCCCAGGCTTTGATATCGTAAGTGTCTTAACATGAGGATTATTGAGATAAAACCATGCTGGTATATCGTTGATCTTATCCGTAAACATAAATATAAGATTAGTAAGAGGTTTACCTGTTGTCCCACTCATTCCAAGTGTCGGATTCATCGATGTAAGCATAAGGCTCGAATAATAAGAAGCCTCATCATCACTCAGGCTGTCAGGGACAAGTGCAAGGGTATTCGCCATTGTTATAACCACCGCCACTGCCTGTCCTGTTGTATTAAGTGCTGTCCTTGCAGCCCCCAATGCAACGCCAACTTCCAGTTCCTTGTCTGTATTGACTCCCGCAAGTCCATTAAACGTCTTAAGCATTTTATCATCAAATGTATTATAAAATCCGTCCACAGTATTATAAAATGCTATTACATCATACCCTTCCTCTTTAAGATACATATACATAAACATTTCAAGGCTTACCGGCTGACAGTAATCATCCTCCTCGTAAACCCATGTCTGCTTGTCATGTATATTACCCTCTACTATAAATGTTGTATAAACATCCCTGTAAACTGTCAGATCTCTCTGCCATTTCTCCATCAATTTCATAATCTTGTATGTTATCTCCCTGCCAAAATAAGCTCCTCATTGTACAACGTGACATGATCTCCCGGCTTTATAAGAACCTTACTTCCCTTTATCAGTTCTTCACCGTTTACTTTTGTCCCAAATGAACTGATGTCCTCCACAAAGACACCGAGTCTTTTGTTTATCATAACCTTTAAATGCTGTTTGCTGACAGCATTATTATATGCCAGCTGTTCAGCTCCCAGTCCTGTTCTTCCTACAACACCGCCTTCCTCTGGTATTGGTATCTGGTATCGTCCATCTGCAGATACAAAATAGTAACTCTTTGCCGTTCCACGGACTACATTCGCTGCAGGCTGGGAAATAGACCCATTACTATTATTCGCAGCTCCACTATTCTGGTTATATGGCATCTGAGAAAACACCGGCTGAGTCATCGGACCTGTCGGAATTTCCAGAGATCTCTGCGTCTCATCTGCAATAACCTGCGTACTCTGTGGCATCGGCGGCTCTCCCCTGTATGTTATATAATTCTGTGTCATCCTTCCACAATATGGGCACGGATCAGGACACATATATGGTTTATCAAATTTCAACACATTCTGGCACTCACATATTTTGTAATAATTCATCGCTTATCATTCTCCTCTCATGTATTGAACCTTTTCTGCTGAGCGGCGTCTCGTCTTCTCCTTCTTTTTATCCGTTTTCATTATCTCGTTTTCCTTGACTACTTCCTCATACGTTGGCACACTCTGCTGAACAAGATTAAGTATTATTCCACGTTCCCGTGCCTTTTCCACAAGCTGTGCCTGAAGAGCACATGTCTTATGTATATCTCTTTCCACAGCAATTCTCGTATACCCATTCTTCGCAACTGTCTCCAACATGATTCCCTGACCATCAGCAGACACAAACACATCACATGCACTGGATTCATTGGAATATAAATCTCCCTCCATGCCATCAAGGATACTTGAGTTGTCCAAAGACAATCCCATCTCCTCCATAATTTCTGTTATACTATCCTGTATATAATTCTTTTCTTTTCGTTTGTATGCAACGCCTTCCAGTCTTGCGATCTCATTTGGCAGCATATTATCAGATATATTCTGCGCAGGGATTTCAAGCCACTCACAGAGTGCTTTATATCTCGCCTGTGTTGCAGCCACAACACTATCACCAGTTTCTGTGGCTCGTGCGGCAAGATATATCTCTATCCTGTCCTTTATGGCAAACATTTTCTGTTCTATGTCATACTCATCGTCTCTCAAATACTCATTTATAGCACTGATAAGGCGTTTTCTGTCCGCAACATCAGCAGATGTTCTCACCTTTCGCTCTGATATTCTCGCGATGATCTCTTTAAACTGCTGTTCAAATTTGTGTTCCCCACGATCTTCAAGAATCGATGAAAAGTCAAGCTCCTCCAGCACATTTCCACCAGAAAAATAAGAAACTTCCACAGATTTTAAAGAATCTGCACCCGATGCACTATTTTCAATATATTCATGCTGTTCCTGCAAATGGTCAGCAGCATAACTTGCAGCTATCTGATTTTGTACACTCGCATAGATCTGTGAATCCTTACTCTCAAGTTTTCTGAGCTCATCCTCCAGCTCTTTTTTTAATTCAGCCTGTCTGGCTCTCTCAAGTTCAGCCGCCACATCATAATATTCACTGCTCATATACTCACCTCTATCTGATATTTTTCATAGTATTTACTCTGCTTCCATAACCTACCGCATAAAGCCATGCCGTTACATTCTCCATGTTTAAAAGTCTGTCTATTTCTGCTACAGACTTACCCGAAATATAATCTATAAATTCATTTACAGAATTTATTTTACCATCGTCCAGACTTAAACTCTTGTTCTGAACTATAGAATAACATAAAGCCTTTATACCCATGAAGTCTCTACCACCGGACGACTTTATCAGCTGCTCTATCTTATCTACAATTCTCACTTCCGCATTTCTCTGTCTGAGGTAATATACAAATATTCCTGTTGTTATAAACTCCATTGCCATCTTGTCAGAATATGTATCTATTTTATTTAACAGATCAGCAACTCCAGTGAAAGAACTGTTCTTATAATATATCTCTTCTGTATTCTCAACCATATACAGCAGTCTGAACACTGCATCGTCATCATCATACACCTTTACGAGATTATTTACCTTCTCCGCCATCTCTGCATCAAACTGGCTGACAAAATCCGTAGTATCTCTTCTTCGAACTATTGTTTTTGCCTGCGTCCAGTTTTTTCTTATAGCCTCAGCAAGCTGATGCAGCGTTTGTACCGTCTGTACTCTGTCATCAAATTTTCCAAATACCAAAGGCTGTATCTGCTGAGTTCTTTTTCTTTTTGCTCTTGACGTTCTGACTTTCCTGTCAAGGAATTCACCATCACACCATTTCTTTACTTCTTTATAGCCCCAGCGCTGCTGTTCGTCTTTATTTATAAGCCCTGCTATAAGCGTCTGTAATCTTATGTCTATGTCATTTGGAACTCGAAGCCCCTTATCCCATGCCATTGCAATCTCACTTACCGACATATTGGCAAGCAGAGAATGTCCAGTTGCAAGCCTGGCAAGCACAAGCCCAAACGAGCCATAATCAAATGCCGGTGATAAAGCTGCTGTGTCGTACAGTGTGGCAACTGGCGGCGAGTACTCCGGTGTTCCCCTTGCCACATCTATGAATTTTCCATCGCTGTTAGCAAACTCACAAAGGCCAAAATCTCCAATTATAACCCGGTCGTCGTCATTGCTGCAAAAGAGATTTCCAGGCTTTATATCACAATGAATTATTCCATTTTTATGCAGTTCATGAAGCCCCTCATTGATGGAGGGAACAACAATTTTACAGATATATGAAGCTGTACACTTTTTCTTTTCTTCAAGCGTCCCAAGAGCATAGTACTCATACACTTCAAAATATTTGTTATCAAATACTCCACTGTCCACGATTCTCGCAAGATTAGGATGATCTTCATTGTTAAAAAAACTTTGTATCTTTTCAGATGGACGCCAGCCATTGTTGTAAATCTTTATGACATATTCTTTTCCCATCTTCTTTACATAATAAATCTGAGCCTGCATTCCGGCAGTTGTCAAAACCCTATTCACAATATAACTTCCGCCTATATTCATTCCGGGTCTATATACTGCGGCTGCCCTTGCCGAAATCTGCATCTGTTCAGCGGCTGTTGGAAGTCTTGTATCTCCTGCATTTCCCGCAACCTCAAATGCTGTTGGAAGCCTTGTTTCTCCCGCACTCTGCTGCATCTCAAATGCCGTCGGAAGCCTTGTTTCTCCTGCGCCCACTGCTATTTTATTATTATGTTGTCCTGGTAAAAATGTATCACTTGCGTTGATCATCTTTTTCCTCCTGGCACACCAATTTGAAGCATACTTTCGCCGTATATGACCATCTGAACTGATCTTTTCTGTTTCATGATCTGACTCATATCATATTCAGGATCCATGCAAATGTAATTCTGATTCGCTGAACCTCTTATCCCCAGCCCATCATCAAGTCCACTTATATACGGTCCGTCAATAAGGACAGAGATATTATTAAAAACATCTTCTATCCTCTGATCATTCATATCTTTTAATTCTTTATATGTATACCCGGTGTAAACTATTATATCTTTGCTTATCTCTCTGAGTGCCGTTGTAAGCTCTGCAAGCGCATCAAGCTGATAAAACGGATCGCCTCCAGAAATTGTAAATCCATCCGGAGTCGGCATCTTTTTCTGTATAAATCTGACTATTTCTGCAACTTCAACCGCATTACCATACTCAAGGCTTCGGAGTTCATCACTCACACAGCCCTCACATTTTCTAGGGCATCCCGTAGTCCAGATCACGCATCTTTTTCCCGATCCAAGTGTTGTAACCGGATAATATAATCTTGCTATATGTATCTTCATTTTTTATTTCGTTTTCTGTTTCATTTATTATCTCATTTTTTATTTTCTATTGCTTTTTTCCTATTTCTTCGGCTTTTTTAAATGGAATTCGCATACCTGTTCCCTGCCTATAAGTTTTTCTCCACATATAAGGCACTTATGGTTTTGCCTGTTATAGAGCATAGCACATCCTGCATCCCACTGATTTAGCAACCCTGTAAATTTTATCGGACTGACAATACACGGAGCGCCGCAAGCCATAGCAGACAGAACTTCTGGCAAAAACGGTGCCCTTTTCCATAACAGGTCCTCATTAGGATTCAGAAATTTTGCCCCTACTCCGGTAGCTAATAGTTTCAGACTCTCCAGAGGTTTTGTCGAAACGATATTGCCTATTCCCAGATATATCGGGATTCCCAGATCCAAACTCGCCGCTCTTCTCGGACTTCCATAAAGAAATGGTGACATCTCTCTGTATTCGTCTGCCAGCACCCACTTCTTATACTCATCTGTTGATATATATCTGAGTACATACTCATACGGGGAAAACAGGTAACTTGTCCTCGGAGGTCTTCTATATATCATCCACGCAGGCTTATTGTATTCAAGCTTCAACAAAGCTGGTATGAATGACGTATTCACTCTGTTTAGCTTTTCAGTGAAATTATAATTATCAGACCAGTTCAATCCATCCAAGCCCTTATAACCTATCATCACAGCGATTATGTATGTGCATGCAGCCGCAATACACGTCAGAAACTGGTTATTCGCATCCAGATCACTTTTAGGTACTATATTGATATCCGTCACAAATGTTCCTGGGTAATCAAGTAGCTTTTCATTTTGTGCTATTTCGCTGTTAATAAGCTCGATCAGCTGCTGCGTCTCCTTTAACGTCTGTATGATATTCTCTGGATTCTCCGCCATTCTTCGTATGAGATCATTTCCGCGATCTAATATACTGCCGCCAGCCGTTCCCATAAACGAATATGAATCAAGTATTCTTTTTAACTTCTGATAATCATCATCTTCCTCCAGAGCCCGGTTGTAAAGAGCTGCCAGCTGTCCCAGCCGATCAGACGATCCATCCTTCAACATATTTATCAAATATAAAACTCTTCGTGAATCCATATCTCTACCTGCTTTTTACACTTAGTGAATCTTCCAATTTTTTTATTATATCCATATCGGGTTTATCCGAGTATGCCACCGCTGCTATAAGCAGTCTCGCCATAGAATTATATATGATATTGTTTTCATCCGCTTTGAGTGCATTGATCACGAGGGGAGCCGCTTTAGCCCAGTCATCATTACCTATCCGCGATTTTATCCCAGCTACAGCATCATTATATTTAGAGTTCAGACCATTTATCTCACCCGATGGAACCTCAGTTACAGCCGGCATACCAAGCTGGTCTGCACCAGGTGCTTCTTTCAGCTTATTTCTTCTTTTTTCTGCCATATTTCTGACATTTTCATCGTCGGAATATCGAAAAATCTCCCGGTAACACTCGTCAAGGAAATAACACTTCTGCTCAAGAACTGATTTGTCACAGTCCTGTTTTGCTCCCAGCATCGTATTTATATCATTATCCATAACTTTCTCCATTTTTCACTTTTCTATGAAAAAAACTATTTACCACCTGCAAGCGTCAATTACAGATTATCCAATTGTCGTTCAACATCATTCTCCAGGGCTTTGCGTCCATTTGCACAGTACTCTCTGAAACTAAGGCCACAATTATACTCAAAAAATAGCATTACAACTATCGTGAGGATAGAAAAGAAGTAATGTCCTGTATACCATAATCCAATAGCAAAGACTGCAAATATAGCGGTAACAACAAGTTTTATATTTCTGATCAGCCTTCTTTGCGCCTCAAACGCCTCGTCAATATCCATAACATGTCTTCGCTCATTCTGTAAATCCTGACTTGCCTCACTTCCAAAGGCATCGATCTGCTGTACGATATTTTTTTTCTGCTGCTCCAGCTCTGCTCTTCTCTCATCTGATTTTTCCAATTCTGATACCTCCTATTCTTCTGTCGTTTCTGCATAGACATCTGCAAACTCATCAATCCATACCTTTGCCGGTATAGCGTATGGTCTGAAATGCTTATTCTTTATATCCTGAACAATATTTATGTAAACTGCCGTAGACTCATTGAGACTTCCACGATCCTCCTCCGATACAACGTTATACATATCCTCGGCTGGAAGATCAAATGCGACTCTGAGATCAAAGAATCCGTCATATCTGTCACCAAGAATTCTCTTTGTTGAAGATGGCTGCTCGCCCCATATGATCGAATGTATTCCTAACTCTGGACCGTATTTGAAAATTGTATTCAGTTTTTCAACAGTTGTAATGCTCTGTTCTTCCTCATCATACATTCTGTTAATTGTAATACTCTTCGCCCTGTTGATACCAAACAGCATGAGAAATATCGGCTTTTCATTTACAGCATTTCTCTGCTTTCTGTCTGCCGCGATTCTGTATACACTGTCAATCAGTTTCTCAAGCTGTGCAAGACTAACAACTGTTACCTGATCTGGAAGCACCTCCTGAAGATACTGAAGGCTGCATGTATCATCTCTCAGCTCCTGTCCTGACATATCAGCAATATATACAGATGTGCTGGTTGCGTCGTTATCTGTAAAGAGCTCATCATACAGCACGCTCATCACTGAAAACTCAAATATACTCATCGCCTTTTTCTCATTCTTACCAACTACAAGGAGATTGTTGCCACGCTCCCTCTCGATATTAACCGTAAAGTCAATATTCTTTCCAAAGCCCTGTCCCATCTGTATGCCATAGGAAGTCTTTGTTTTGCCGATCTTCTCCAGTTTCTCATCAAATCCATATCTTATAAGCTGATTAAATTTGTTATTGATATTGTCTTCAGCATTTGTGAGAAGGATTCTTGTAGTGCAGTCCTTAAACTTGTCTGCTATTACACTGTTCGTATAATACTCATCCATTTTCTTGAGAAGGTTTAATCTGTCATCCTTGTTCATATATGCGACCTGGAAGAATGTATTTGCCGATTCAACACCGCCGCTTCTGTTGTATATAGCGCTTCCTGCAGGCTGGTTCTGAAGAGTTCTTACGCCCTGGTTATCCGCATTGAGTATAGATGCCGCGCTCTCCTCTGATCCCTTGACAGCTATTCTGACTGCCATCTGGCTAAAGTATGACTGAAGTCCCTGACAATGCGCAAAATCCTGACATGCAAGAATAAGATGAATTCCAAGTGCTCTTCCCTGCGTTACCAGTTTCCCTATAGCTGACAGGCACCCCTTTGTTATCGCATCTTCGTTTCCTCTCGATCTGAAAAGCTCCTGTACCTCATCAAATATGAGAAGTATCTTTGGTACTTTTTTCACATTTGGAATATCGTTGTAATCATTTATATCTTCGACCTCTTCTCTTGAGAAAATGTCGGCTCTGTTCTCAAGCTCATTGCAAAGTTCCTGGAGTATTGTATAGCCAAATTCTCTCTCGCTATCGATAGCCACAACCCTGAGAGAAGGAAGCCTGTACTTCGTGTATGGTTTAAATGCAACACCCTCTTTGAAGTCAACCAAATACATCTGGACATCCTCTGGTGAATACTGAAGCAGAGTACTCATGATGAGCGTATGCATCAGGGTTGTCTTACCTGCTCCTGTCTGTCCTGCAATAAGAACATGATGTTCGGTGCTTCCACCGCCACGACCAAGCACCATGCTGACAACTGTATCTGCGCCTTTTATTCCGATAGGCACTGCGATCTCATGATCATTTCCGGTAAACCAGTTGTTACTGTCCTCTATATCATACCGCATCATATCTTCAAAGCGCTCAATCTTTGTCGTGCAATGATCTATGTTATTCTTTATTATATTTATTATCTTATCATTATTAGTCAATATATCTGACATCGAATCAAGTCTGAGATAAACCTGTGAATTTTCAAATCTGAGTTTTTCTCCTTCTGCATTGGTGATTACAAGGTTTGATACTATCTCCTGATACAGAGACTCATTTCTCTCTCTGAACTTGACAAGCTCTTTATTATTTGCCCAAATCAGCACACACACGCCGAGAGAAGCACTGTTTCTCACTATAGCCTGGAGATCCTTCAGCGCTCCGTTGGTAAATCCCACAGGGAAATCTGTGATCGCAAGGATCTTCACTGCCTCCTTCTGGAATCTGCTTGCCCTGTCACCATTATAAGACTGGTTGAGTGTTTCCATCCTGAGCCTTAAAGTTGCAATGGCACGCTCTATGTCAGACTCCTTGCTCCATATCTTTGTATCGATTATTCTCTCATTTGTTATACCTGCTAGCTTAGGTATTCCCTGGAAACTTGTTCCCATCTCTAGTGGATCTATCATCGTTGCTTCAAGCCGTCCCGCCGGGAAATACATGAACATCTTTAATAACAGAGGCTGTATCTTGTCTCTGATCAGTGTTCTATCCTCTTCATCATATGTAACAAACATTGAAATTCCATCGAGCAGCCGCTGGCAATATGGAAGCGCCACTGTAAATGCATTTTCATCTTTGTTTATAATATCAAGTGTCTGCTGTTCAACGATATGGGCAATGCTAATGTGATCCACATCCACTGACGTATCTATATCTATACACATTGTTCCAAGATTGATGTACTCCGGCAGACGCTTTGGAGATTCATAGTTTATCTCATCCAGCTTAGATGACTTAACCAGACTTACATAGCTCGCTATGTCACTCTTTGAAAATCCCTGTGCTATATCATCTGCACTGCTTCTCTTTAACTCTTCCACATAATCTGCAAATTTCTGCTCTATCTGTGTGCTGCTTCTATCATATTCTACCTGGGCATCGTTTAACTTATCATTAAACTTTTCAGTGATCAGTGCGCTGTCCACCTTAGCCAGCTGCTGCATGAGCTGAAGTTGCTGCCGTAATTTATTCTTTGCAGCATTCTGATCCCGCTCCACTCTGTATTGGTATACTCCTGCCTCTTTCCTTGCAATACCAAAATTCTGAGGTATCGCTTCTACATAATACCTTCCGATTTCAGCTATCTTGTCTGCTTTTACAATATTGCCTCTGATGCTCTGTATTCTGGCATTATGTACGGTTTTGCTTTCCTGCATCGTCTTATTGTACTCTTCCTGTATATTCTTTTTCTGGCTTTCAAATCCAGCTCTCAGACGTTCCTTTTCATTTGCAATGCTGTTTCGCTCATTGTACATATCCCGTATGTAGGTGTTTATAAATTTCTGAAGACTAAATACCGCTTTTCTTGCAGCTTCATGTCCAATTGGCGTTTCATGCCAGTGCTGCCAAGAGTTGCCGCTCTGTACATCTGAAACTGCTTCATCAAACATTCCGCCCGTCACATCAGCTACAGCTACAACCTCGTACGTGTCCTCCCCCTGATTCTCGACTTCCCCATCAATATCAGCTATATCGGTTGAAGCCTCGTATGTTTCTGTTATATTTTCATCCTGGGCAACTGACTGTTCTTTTTCTGCGATATCAGGTTCACCACTTACACGAACATGTGGATATCCCTGCTGGTCATACCCTGCTATCGTAACATTTATCTTTTTTCCAAGTGTCATATCTGCGGGTATCTGTCCGCCATCAAATTCCAGTACTCCCCATGCATTATTAGAAAACTGGACCAGCATAGAGCTAGCCGTATAGGGTCTGGCTATAACACACGGATAAACCGCTGTATTTGCCCCACTATTTCCCGATGTCTGTGATGTTCCCTCAAATCTAAGATCTGCAGAACCACACATTGGGCAATTGTGGACTTCCCCTTCGCCTGTATATCCACATACATTACAAGTATATTTCATTTATCTGTGCCTCCTTCATTTTTATCTGCTGTCATTTTTGCTATATTTTTTGTCAAATTCCAAAGGCATACGGATATCCGTTTGTCTTTGAGTCAAGGCTTTCCTACTGTTTATCATCCGGTATTATCCTGTCAAAAAATTCAACTATTTCTCTCGCCTTAAGTTTTTCCTCATCTGTCATTTTGCTGTATTTTTCGTCAAACTCCAATGCATACGGAAGGCCGTCTGCCTTTGAGTCAAATCTGCTATTATTATCCATACATCAAGTACTCCTTTCACACGATAATTTTATTTAAAATTTCTTTTTAATTTTCTTTTCAAATTTCCTCTATCTCTATATATAAAATTTTTCTTTCATAATTAAGATCAACTGTACTCATATCCGTATTGATTTTCCATCTGACTCCTCTTGCACCACCAGGAGAAAGCACTTCACTCTCGCCCCAAAGTGCAGACATATGCCTGAATGGAATTGCAGTCTTATTATTAGGGCATTTAAATACTGTTCCCCATACAGCAGCGTCATCTGTGGCAAATGATTCAGCAACTTTAATATCTGTAGAAAAGCTTGTTATCCCCGGCTCAGTCCAGTTACCAGCATCTCTTCCCAATGCACGAAGCATCTCTCCCTTAGATCTGAACGCAACACCTCTGTATATCGGTCCATCAGCTATTGGAACCCTTTCACTATCAAAGACTTTAAGCATATCCTTCGTGTCCTGTCTCTGGCACTGTTTATCATTGTGCACTTCCCTGTATGTTCCACCATCTTTATCCGGAAGAGAATAATCGTACATTTCATCTACAATTCTTCTAATCGTAGACATATCTTCATCTGGTAAAACGCTGTGAAGCCAGTTCATCTTTTCATACTCCGTCAGTGAATGATCCGGCACCTGTACTTTCTGTATTTTTTCTTCTCTGTGTTCTACTGACTCTGTCGTCTTATTTACAACACCTTTTTTATTCTCATCTGGATATACTGCGCTATGCAGGTTCTGCCACACTGGATCCTTAGAATATACTGCATAATCTTGAGGACCATAATTGTGATCACTCATATACTGCATGAGTCTTCCCATTGCAGTATCACTACCAGTTCCTTTTGATACGTCTTTGCCAGCTGATACATGCGACGAGCCACCGCTTCCACCAGAATACCCCACCGAATATGACGTGGACAAATCATTACTATACCCATTTCCAGAAGATCCAATTGATCCACCAGCGGTCCCAGAATATCCTGTTGGCGTCATCCCAGACGCTTCCTCAAGCATTGCTTTAGAACGCTGAGCTTCTCCAATTCGCGAAACCATACCTTGATACGTTTTTGAAGCATTTTCTGAGAACGCCATACCTGCCAGTTTTTGCAGCTGTGCCAGATTTTTCTCCTCTGCCTCCGTGTATGACTCCAGCTTTCTTATATGTGCACTCTTCTCCCTATTTACCTCATTAAGCTTGTCGACAGCTGCCTCGTGTATGCTCGCATACGCATAATACTGCGCACTTGCCCTCGACACCTCAGCCTCCGCTGAAGTAACATTTGAACAAGAAAATCCGTCTTCATCCGCTTCCGCCTGGGCATTCTCCAGCGCGTTCTCTGCTCTCTGCAAGACTGCCATTGCTGCAGCAGCATCTTTTCCTGTCTCTCTTTCTTCTTCCTCAGTTTCATACCCGAGCTCTATCAAAGACTCGGTTTTCTTAGTCATCTCACTAAATCTCATTATCCAAATAAGCCCTCTAACCTAGATCCAAGATCATCTACAACTCCCCTTATGTCCGATGTGGTTTCTGCTGTATCATCAAATATCTCCTGATACTCAGCCTTGCTCTGCTCAAGTCCCGCCTTTCCACCTTCAGCGTTCTCGCTTCCTATCTCACTAATTCCTTCGGCATCCTGAAGCGCTGATATTCCTTCTGATACGTTCTCCATCTCAGCTCCCACTTCACTCTGGATTCCTTCGCCGGTCTTCTCTATATCCCTCGTTGCCATTTCAACCTGTGAAGCAAAAGCAGTGTCAAAGCTTCCACTGTATCCTGATTTAGTCTCCGATATACTCTCCATATCGTCCTCATCCTGGAGATTTATTCCCTCCAGTATACTGGAAATCTCCTCCGCATCCTCTGTCATCTCGGTTCCAACCTCTTTTGTCTGCTCAGAATTCTCCTGAACCTCCTTAAGGCCTTCGTACTGTTTGTTCTTAAATCCTCCCATGATCACGCCTCCTGCATCTCATTTACAATCTCAAATATCAGCTTCTGATTATCAGCCACATATTTGTCAAACTTCCTGCTCCTGTCCTCATAAACTTTCACCGCTTCATCAAGTAGCTTATAAGCTCCAGATCCCACTGTCTGCTGATAATACAGCATAAATCTATATACCTTACTAACCATGCTTCTCTCAAGCAGTCTCATCTTTACTTCTGACTTTTGCGATATACCACCACGCTTCCACCTGCCAGCCAAAAGTCTGTCAAGAGACCTTACATAATCACCATACTTTCTGATGATATCTTCCAAAACCTTTGAGTGCTTCTTAGCTTGAAGTGCCGTTTTCTCAAATTCCTTCTTCGCGTTGATCATATCCATATATAACGTCTTCCAGACATTTTCATCTGTTTCATTCTGCTCTTTAAGCTGTTTTTCACGTTCCTCACATTTCTGGATTTTCTGCTGCAGATTCCACATTCTGTCAAGCCACTTTTTTATATCGTCCATCCGTTTTTCCTGAGTACGATGCAGCATTGTATACTTTGCACCATATATAGAAATACTTTTTTCAAATGTAGTCTTGTACACCGCCCTATCCTGCATCATCTCGCGCAGGGAAGCGTCAGTCTTAGGGTCAAGCCAGAGTTCCTTTTCCGCCTTGTCATGAATCTCTCCACCATACTCATTGACAGTGACCTTAAATGGCCTCATAAGCCCTTCATAGAAAATGAGTGCACGTCCAGGTTCAAATGTCGCCATCTGTTCAAGCTGTACTCCCCGGGCTGACATCGTCCCGCCAAGCAGCTGCCTGTCATCCTGTGACGTAATTCTAAGTGCAAGTTTTAATCCGGTATTCTTTATAACCTCATCCGCCATCTTTGTAGGAAGCTGGTCGGCAATAAATATTCCCTCTTTTAAAGCTCGAACCTCAGCCAGCATCTTTGCGATAAATGCTGTGGCAGATATCTTCGCATCGGCGCCCTGACCACCGACAGCCTCTGACTCTGGTCCGATCAGATTGTGAGCCTCCTCTATAAATATGACGTGCCTGCATTTGTATCTGACATCATTGGGATCATCATACTTCGGATGCGGGTTGACCTTGAGTGACTCCCTTATAAGTGCACACAGCATAAGATTCATAAAGTTTGCCGGTCCTTCTCCCATAGATTCTAGCTCTATACATACTGGTTTCTCCAACCACTCCTCAGGAGAAAATGTAGATTCAGTTACATCAAACACATCTCCCATCTCTCGCTGAAGAAGGCTTCCGATTCTCACATTAAGTGCCGATTTCAGATTACCTTTAACCTCATCACCATAATTCATCGTTTCTACCAGTTCTTCAAGCTTCTTATAGAGCTGGGACATGGACGGGAACTTTCTTTTGTTGCCATCCTTATCCTTCTCATTTCCCGTGTATACATCATCATGATTCCATCCAAGCTCTTTGTATACCGACTCTATGCCCGTATCAAGAATAAACGGCATGGGATTATCCAGTGTAAACGCACCCTCAAATACGCCTTTCAGCGTCTGGATATGTTCGGAAATTATACACCCCTTTGGCATATCAAAAGGATTTATATGTAACGGAAAGCTCATATCTGCATTCGGTGAAAACAGATACACATCACTCATTTCTGGATCATTGAGCAAAGCTCTGTATTCTTTCTTTGCCGGTTCCAGAACCAGAAATGGTATTCTGTGTTTTTTCCACAGTGATGACACTATATGATACATCGTATTTGTTTTTCCTGAACCCGGAACTCCTGAGATAAATGCATGCTTAGGCAGCATCTTCAACGGCAGATTTACTGCATATCCCTTTTCATCTCTTCCTATATAAAGACTTTGAACGCTACTTTCAGATGCCGGGGATGTTTCTTTCGGCATCTGGATATCCTCACCATCATAAAGCGCTGGAAATCTGAAAAACGGAGCTATTTCCTCCAAGGTAAAGAAGACAGGTAAAAAGTTCAGATTGAGATTACTCTTATCTTCCCTGCACACTATCAGACCATTGCCAGCTGACTTTACGACCATCTTATCTGCAAAGCTCTCCAGTTCAACGTTTTTATCGCCTATAAAGCTTGTCCCATCAAACTGTCCGCCCAATGTAGTTATACTGTATTTGCCCTTTAACAGAGCCTCTGCTCCGGCACTGTCTAGAACAGTAGACGACGTTTCAGAATTCGTTGCAAAAGCCATTACATTTGCAATAAAATGCGGTGATGACTCGTAACTTTCAAGCATATCCTCATATCTCTTGAGCACATCCTTTCCGTTGTAATCGCGGTTGTCCCTCATATCTGAAATCTGTCTGCTTCGAAGTACTGATATCGGCTTTGAAAGCATCCGGCGAAGCCTCTCTGCCCGCTCAACCGGATACAGATCCACTCTGTAAAGACAGCTTTCATCTATAGACTCCATCATCTTGGTCATGTTATAGAGACGGCCGTTGTCATTCATCTCCCACTCTCTTATCATGTAGTATTCCTGTCCATCACTGTCATTTCCATTCAAAACTGTCTCCGTCTTTGAAAGAAAGCTACACGAATTATACGACTGGTTTTTCACCTGTCTTCTCTCACAAATATCATGTATTATATTTTGCCTGTCTGAGTTTATTATTTCATAATTATAGAAATCTGATAGAGGCGAGGCCTGTATGATCTGAGTGACATTACCCAGTGCTGCTTTTCGCCCCCTTGCCATAAGCATAAGTTCTATTCGATTTCCAGGCTGATCCTGCTCAACATCACCGGAGCCAAAATACATATAGAACAAATGAAATGAAACTTTAGAAATTACGCCTTTTCTGTTTAACTGTCTTAAAAAGGCAATATGTTTTTCAAGGACACCGCTGACACCGGTTTCCTCCAAAGATGAATATTTTGTCAAAGTAAGGTCTGGTAATTTTGAAACTTTGAACCATACCTCATCCAGCTGATTATCTTCATCATCAAAAATATCATTATCTAAATTGAATATATCTCCCATTTCTTTTCGGAATTACTGTACATTATACACAAAAAATATATAGCAATCCGCCCCCCACTATTTTTTTCTAGTAAATTATAACATAATACATTATGTAATTGTACACTTACGTATATATTACCAAATAGGTGACATGTATGCAATGAATTTTATACTTAGTGTAAACTGACAACATTTTAAGTATAGACTGCCACCTCTCACATCTGCCCTTTTTCTGCTTTACAAAAATGGTGATACAACACCGGTATTCTTCTCAATACCGATATTGCATCACCACCCAATGTATGATATATCATATTAACTTTACTGCTTACTCTGTGAATCACGAAACTCTCCTAGTTTTCATCCTTATCACATTTTACGTCCTCATCCGCTGTGGCTTCTCTATCCTCGTCACTTTCATCCTCTGTATCATCAAAATCACCAAGGTCATCAAGGTCCACACATTCATCAGCATATTTCGCCTCCATAATCTTGTGGATCTGCTCATACTCCTCATTTCTGATCTTTATAAGTCTACTATAAAGTTCACTATAGTTTACCGGTTCTCCCTTTTCCTTTTTCTCATCCATAAGCTTATCAGCTTTTTCTACAAAATCAAGAAAGTCGTGAAGTTCCTCTTCACCCTCATCTTTACCGTCAGGAATCACCAGTGCTTTGTGTGCCATGTCTACTTTTATATCTGTCAGCCTTGTCATTTTCACTAGAGCATTAAGCTGTTCCTGAAGGCTGAGTATCTGAATCTCCAATACTTTTCTATCATACCCGCTATCGATTATCTCCTGATCAGTATTTATGAACCTGCACTTCAGATCCGGCTGTGGCTTAATGGGAATGATCAATAGTCTGACAGCTATAAACACTGCTATCATACTACCCATGTCAAATAATGAATTACTGCTGAAACTGTTGTCCACAATTCCTGCCTTTGCACATATTCCAAATATCAGAAGTCCCAAAACACTTACATCTATCCATATCAGCATCCACATTCTTTTATGTGAATAACGTTCAACTATCTTCGAAGCACATGCCAGCAGAACGATAATAAATGCCAGCAATGCAATCATCCATATAACAACTGGCGAATTCAACGGTTCGCCCACAAACGAATAATCACCTGATACATTTCTGCGCAATCCGTTCTCGAATCTAACCAATACAGGAAGTACAACATAGCCATAAGCTATCCCCAGCATCACACTAATGATTATATAAATCAGCCATTCTACTATCGACTCGCTATTATATAATGCATATATAATAAGCACTTCCACAGCTGCACCGAACAGCACCATTAGAACCCATATGGCATATCCAGTCATCTGCCAGGCAGAAGATAATGAAGTTTCAAATAACATATCTGCTTTTGCACAAATCCGGTTTGCATATATGTATGTAATAACAACAAGATAAATTACCGATAGGATCAACCATACAATACCACGCTCAAAGAATTGCCTGCATATATAACATACTGCAAGACTCAACGCAATCACGCAAAATATGTACAAGCCTGCCCGACTAATCTTCGTATAAGGGATATAACAAAAAATGGCAATCAGCGAGGCAACCACAAGTATGGTAACTAAAAACACTCTTGATTGCCTAAGATTCGGATTTCTCTCTTTACAAATATAAAGATAAAATTTATACATGAGTTCCCACGGGATCAAAATAAATACCATGCCGATGACTAGCATCTGCCATTGATCCCTAATCCACCACAGCAGGAACTGCACATGTCCGGTTGCTTCAGCGTTAAAACTGGATACTCTCTTGAATATAATAAAGTCTTTTACCACAAATGCAGCCAAAAGCAGTACTATGATAGCTGCTGCTTTTATCTTGTAACTTCTAGATGTTATTGGCTGCTTCTCCTTGTAAGCTTTTTCATCAAACTGACAAACTCTGTCATCAGCATCTAACATCTCTTCTGATGTATCATTCGTTTTTTCAGTTGAAGTTCTGCTTGAAGTCTCTGTTGAATTTTCGTTGGTTTTGTCCACTTGCTCTCTCCTTTTTCTCGTTTTTTTGTAGTTAGTTTTTGTCTTATTAAGGCAAGAATTTCACTATCGTTGCACTATATGCCTCTCCTCTTTTGTATTGTGGCTTATAGAATCAGGCGCCACTTTTTAATATATTCAATTATACACAGAACTTAATTACTTAACAAAGTAAGATTGAAATCTGCTGCTCTGGTGACTTCTTACCGACTTCAAGCTCGGCAGTCTTCAAATG
Source organism: uncultured Coprococcus sp. (assembly GCA_902461735.1). GTDB lineage: Bacteria > Bacillota > Clostridia > Lachnospirales > Lachnospiraceae > Coprococcus. The sequence goes on along the minus strand of CABPYV010000026.1, from coordinate 500 downwards.
TAACTATAAGCATTAAAATCTGCAGATTAGTCAATTAAAAATGCATCGCTAAGATGGAATGCTAAAATAAAAAGCACTAAGATAATACAAAGGAGAATAGCCATGAAGATGAACAAAATCAAAAAAGCATTAGGTATTTTACTTATGACTTGTGTATTGCTGTTTGCATCCATAACTCAAAGCAAGGCAGCTACCGCAACTATGACACAAGCTGAAAGGAAAGTATATACCAAGTGGTTACTCAACGGAATCACCAAAACTCAATACGGAACATATTACAAAAGTAAAACCCAAGGAATAATGTATGATCCAGAATTCTATGTTTATGACATCAATGGAGACGGACACAAGGATATCATAGTAACAGGTCGTTTAGGTCTCAGGACTATGACTTATTCTGAAGTTTATATGCATGTGGGAGTATCCCAAAGTTTGTGTAAACCTCCAAACTGATGTAAGATAAAATTACTCAGTTTGGAGGTTATTTTTATGGCAAGAAG
>CABPYV010000025.1:0-30290 GCA_902461735.1 uncultured Coprococcus sp. | reverse complement strand
CTTCTTGCCATAAAAATAACCTCCAAACTGAGTAATTTTATCTTACATCAGTTTGGAGGTTTACACAAACTTTGGGATACTCCCTTATAATGGGCGGATGCCGACACGTTTCGTGTTGACATCCGCCTTGATTTTAACCATAAATTCTCTTTTTTTCATCAATAATAGGAATCATGATGTCTGTATAGAATATGTCACCGGTATGATTGCATACAAGGAAACCATAATATTTTTCTATGATGTTTTGAACATTTTTAAGACCGATTCCGTGATCTGGTGTATGCTCTCCATAATCAGTATCATCAGGAAACGTTCGGTTTTCACAGTGAACTACAAATTTGTCATTGTCAGTTGTTTCAATCGAAATATAAATATAGGCATCCTTGCAGCTGCATTTGTAGCAGGCATTAAGACAATTGTCGAGTATGTTACCAAGGACAATACATAGATCATAGTCGGTAGTGGGTATCCTATTGTAATCAACGTTGAGTTCTGCATGAAAAGCTATATTGTTGGTGGTTGCAAGATTAGAATAGTTCGTGATAAAAGAATCTATGACAAGACTTCCGGTGTTATATCTTACATATGTATTCTCAATATCTGATATGGCAGTGCCAGTGTAATTGGCAAGTTCTGTGTATTGACCATCATTGATATATTTCTGAATAAGAAAGTAATGCTTTTTAATGTCATGGATGATTCTTCTGTTCTGACGATATGATTCACAGAGCTGTTCATATTTATCCTTCTGAAAATCCAATTGTCTCTGTAATTGAACATTTTCATAATTGGCAAGTGCTGCCTCCTGAGTTTTCTGAATAAGGATATAATTCACAATATTAAGCACAATCAAACAAATAAGGAGAATCTCACAAAAAACGGATGCACTTGAGTCTGTCATTAAATATGTAGGTGTACACAGATAAATGATATATGTGACCATAGGTGTAGTGAAAGTCAGTATATTATATCTGGTGGATACACGTTCTGTATCAGAGCGGATCAATAGACGAACTATAAGACACAGAATAAATAAAACTACTTTGGAACCTGTGTTCATGACACTATAAAGCAGAGCAGTGTCACTTATATCGAGCAGTTCAGGGTGAATGAAGGTAACAATGGTGGTAAAAATCCACTCTCCAATGGTTGCCAGAACCTGAAATATCAGAGTCACAAGTAGCTTTGCTCTTAAAGAACATGAAAAAAAATAACACAGAACAAATGTGGTTACGATACTAATGATATTGGTTATGATTCCCGAAAAAAAGTATGACAGATCATTGTAGGTGAGAAATGACTCATTGATATATATAATTGCTTCTGAAGTAATCAGAGTCAGAATATATGAAATATGATATTTTTCCTTAAAGTTTTTCAAGGTGATTATTAGGTATGAGGAAAGAATAAAAGCGTCAAAGATGTATGTTATAAAATTGAGTATATATTGCATAGTGCTTCTCCGTTACTTGTTGTGCAGGGCAATCACTTTATTTAGAAATTTGTCCATTAATATTTTCCTGTTACGTTTACTTATAGTGATGATTTCTCCATTTTCCATGATTATATCAAGTCCGTTTATATAGTGTATATGGTTGAGATTGACCAGAGTGTCTCTGGAACATAGAAAAAAGGAGTGATTTTCCAACTGTGTTTTCCAGTGAGACAGTATTCCACTGGTTTCCAGTATAGAATCTTTCAAATGAAATGAGATTCGTCTATTTCTTGAATCAATACATTTGATAAAATAAATATTATTTGTACGCAGTGTATATTCCTGATCAGAGCCACTCACAATTGTTATAAGGGAAACGCTGTGATCGAAATGCTCAGTTATATCCTTCATCAGATGCTCAAGATCATTATATGAGATAGGTTTTTTTATAAAGTGAAATGGATGAACAGAAAAACTGTCCATCATATATTCGGGATAATTGCTTATAAAAACTATAAGCACATCATAATCTTTGGAATGTTTGATAATATCTGCGGTCTTTATGCCATCAATTTCAGGCATTTCAATGTCGAGCAACAAAAGCTGATAGTCGGTGGTATTGGAAGAGTTGTATCTGTTAATCAGCTCATTGCCGCATGTATAGATATCCACAGAAAGTTCTATATCATTTTTAAATGAGTACATAAGCAGCATATGCTCCAAAGTGTCTAAAATCTCAGTGTCATCATCGCATATGGCAATATTCAGAGTCATTGTTAGTCCCTCCATTTCTTTGATGCAATCCTATAATCTGATTAATAACTGTAATAATAATACACATCATAGTCAGATTGGCAAAGCAAGATTTTTTTAATATTAGCATAATTAGTAAGAACAAATATATAAAGATTGACAAGATAATGCATATTTTTTTAGCTTTTATTCTGTTTTCTATTGTATATTTCTTGTTCTGTGGTTCAATAGGCGCAAGAATACAAATTATTATACAGATTATAAAACTTATAATAAGATTTATTATAGGAATAAATGGTAAAATTTTGCTTAAGAATATGCAAATGAAAGTTATTGTATATGATAAAATGCCACAGAAAAAAGGGGTAGTTGCATGTGCACCACCTGCAATTGATTTTAGAGGTATCAGAATAATAAGATATATTATAGAAAGTAGAAAATTATGAGATAAAATACCTATAAAGATAATAATAGATGCAAATAATAAAATATCTAATAAAAAATCAAAGCAATAGTAATAGGCATCATATAAATAAGGGTCGATGAGATTGTTCTCAACTAGAGTTGTAGTTATTTTTTTACAAAGCTTTTCGGAAATTATCATAAAAACTCCTTCAATATAAACAGTAATTAGGGTAAATGTACTATGCTTATAGTATTTATATAATTATAAAAGTATTTCAGTGAAAAAAAGATATAATGTGACGAAATAGAAATAACTATTGATGAATGATCATTCGGGGACAAAATTTGACCATTCGTAGATAAAAAGCAATATAGCAAAAAAGAAATGATAAATTTAATATTACTATATTTAATTGAATGGAGGGATATAAATTTATGAAGAAAGTGATTGAAAAGTTAATAGTGAGTTATGGAACTAAACTTTGTTCTATAGCCGTAATGGTGGCGGCGGTAACTCCATTATGTTGTAGATCACTATGGTATCAACCTAAAGAACCAGAGAGTATAGAATTGCTTAAAAACAAAAGGAAGAACTAGAGTTTTTTGAAAGGGGATAGCAAATGATAAAGAAAATGAAAAAAACAATAGCAGTATTAGCAGTATCAGGGGCATTAGCAATTTCAGGAATTACAGGTGCAGCAGTATCTGCAAGTGCCAACAGTACAGATCCTATTCCAAACACAGTAAACAAAGAATTTTCTCACGATAATAGTGTTAAAGGTACTAGCCTTTCCGAATGGAGAGTAAAAAATAATAAAACAAAGGTGTATGTATATCCAACTAAAGGAAGAGTTATATATACAAGAGTAATGGGAAAAAAGTACAAGGGTGATGAAGCGTCAGAAAGATCTAATGTTGTAAAGATACCAATAGGAACAGAGGGGTCAATAACAAACTGGGCGAAAGAAAGCGGGGATAATTTTGTGTGTTTAAGAATGGCGAGAACGGCAGTTTCGTCTACTGTTACATCCGGCTGGTGGAGCCCTGATTCAACAAGAAATTATACAATTTTCCCGAAAGAATAATAGCTAAAAGATAATAATTGTGTTGTGGAGTAATTCGTATCATACGGATTACTCCATGACTGTGTAATAAAATTGGCAGAGGGGTACAGCGGATATGAGAAAAAGATATACAGGTATATGTGCTCTGGCGGTAGCTTCCATACTGGTACTTGCCGGCTGCAATGACACCAAGAAAGTGGATTACAATGTGTCCGATTTTGAGGGGAACAGCGTCAAAGAATATGACTCCACGGGAGAGATGACGGAGACCGAAAGTGATGCAGTGACAACAGAGCAGAGTGTTGCAAGAAGTATAATTGCTCAGAAGCTGGAGATTCCGGAGAGTGCACATGAGGAGCTGGCAGTAGATGGAACACAGCTCAAGAAGATTGTTGTAGATGCCTCAGATATAAAGGTTCCGGATACAGACAGGTTGTATACTAAGGAGTACACTCTGGTAGGATTCGATGAGGAAGACAAGGAGAAGATACTGAGAGCAATACTGGATAAGGATACAGGTGTTCATAATGCCCCATCAGATGCGGCGATGACAGAGTCCTATGTGGATATAATACTTAAGAGAACTGATGATGAACTTGATCTTTCTGCTGATGACTTTATAGGAAGAATTGATGGAAGAATTTTTGAGATTCACTTCATAAGCTATGACAATGCAGGCGGAGGAGGTATTCAGATGTGGGAGCTATACAGAGAGATACCACAGGAGCTGCAGGAGCAGCAGGTTGAGAATATCTCGTATGAGGCGCTGGAACCAATGGATGATGGTGTGAGTGAACTGCTTAGTGATGAAGAAAAGAAGAACAGAGAATCTCTGGATGAAGTAGAGAATAAATGCGGAATAACTGTGGAGGAAGCCAGACAAAAAGCACTGGATTACCTTGATAAGTGGAATCTGTGGGACATGAAAGAGATATCAGTTGCAGATGTGTGCAGGGAAGGCAGTGATGCAGATCATAACGTGATAGTAACGGATAAGTATGGATATGAAATGAATTATGTTTCAGCAATAAATGGACAGCTGGTATATCAGCCGGGAACGGCGGCAATAGATACATTAAGAGCAAAAAATGAGGACGGAAACGGAGTTGATGCATATTACAATTCGGAGATAACCACATATTATGTGGGAATCGATGACAAGGGGATAACCAGATTTAGCTGTACATATCCTATGAAATCCGATGATGGACTGCATGAAGTCACAAATCTCATATCCTGGGATGAGGCTCTTGAAAGTCTCCAGGAAGCTATACCTAAGCACTTTGAAGGATATGAAGGATATTTGACAGTAACCTTTGATGACGTACGCCTTACATATTTCAGAACAAAAACAGGAGAAGGTACATACGAGATCATACCGGTGTATGTGTTCGCAGAGAGTTCAGATTGGGGAAGTGATGAGACCGATGCCTATGCATATGGTTCAGGATATCCTCTTCAGCTCATAATGCTTGATGCAAGGGATGGACAGGAGGTAAATGTAGTTCAGAACGAAAGCCGTGTAGGACTTACAGTAGATTATGAGGATAATGAAGGAGAGTAGGATTATCAGAAATAAAATATACATGAGATCAATAATCCACAGACTTAAAGGCTGTGGATTATTGATTCTTGCTTGCTTTGCAGCTTTCTGGACAGGAAAGATATACAGCATCAATAAAACCCAGAAAAAGCAGGAGATAGTGCTGGAGCAAAAAACAGAAATGATATATGACGATTTAAAGATAAGAGAGGAAGAGTCTCATATATATTCACAGAGAACATTTGAACGTATGTATGGCATAGATATCCCATATATAACAGACGGAAGAATAATTTGTACTTGTCTGGAAGTGTCTAATATCTCCGATGAAGATAAAAACTGGGATGATGTGCTGGATATGCTGGATTGTGGATTTCAGTCTGATACATGGGCCAGTGCCATAGATCCGGGTATAGGTCAGCAGATGAATGTTTTATCGACACAGAGACTCAAAATGGGTGAAAAATGCCTTTTATGGTTTTCTACAGTAATGCTTCCTGTGTCGTTTAAACAGAGTACATGGGATGATATGAAAGATAGGGATTTTTATTACGTTTTGTCATTAAATCCGGAAAAGAAAATGATACATCTGGATATACAGGGGGTGGAGTGATGTGAATGTACTTAGATTTGAACTGAGCAGAGCGTTTCAGAATAAGTGGTTATATATCAGTGTTGGAATTGGGAGTATGATAGGAATACTGGATCTTATTTTATTTCACAGTATGTACAGAACTGATGGAAATACAAGTCTCACGCAGGCATGGATAGGAACAAACTATCAGTTTGCCTATAATCTGATATATTACATACTTCTTCCTGTTTTTGCCTGTATGCCATATGCGGGTTCGTATTTTACAGATATAACTTCGGGGTATGAAAAAAACATACTTGTAAAGATATCGAGAATTAGATATATGACAGCAAAGCTTCTTACGGTATTTGCTTCTGCATTTGTTTCCGTGGTTACGCCGCTGCTTTTAAATTTATTTCTGGCAGCCGGATTATATCCTGACAATAAACCAGAAAGACTATCTTTTTTAGTTGCTGGAGTTGTTGACAGTCAGATGTTTCCAGAATTGTATGGAACCCATCCAGTGTTATATAGCCTGTTGTTCACTCTGATAGATGGGCTGTTTGGCGGTTTGTTTGGCATTATGTCTGTCTGTGTGTGCAGATGGACAGACAGCAGTTTTTCTACGATAGTAATGCCGTTTGTTTTGTATGTTGTAAGCGGCGAAGTGATGTCAACAAAATATGGCGGTGTGTTATCGCTGACGCAGATGCTAAATCCAGTTCAGAGTGGTGGTTTAATAAGGTGGTATCATATGCTTCTGCTGTATGTGGCTATTATTACTGTGTGTCTGATTCTTATGTGGTTAAGTTCAAGCAGGAGGGATGTGCTTTGAGTGAAGTAATTATTAAGAATCTATACAAAAAGATAAAGAAAACAGTTGTGCTGCATGATATAAATCTGGATATGCAGCCGGGAAAAATATATGGATTAAAGGGAAAAAATGGAAGCGGTAAGACGATGCTTATGAGGGCGTTGTGCGGACTCATAATACCTGATGGTGGAAATATAATTATAAATGGAGAAAGTCTTAATCATGATATACGTGTTCCGAGAAGCATTGGGGCTTTAATAGAAAATCCATCATTTTTACCCAATTACACGGGATACAAAAATCTGCTGCTGCTTGCAAGACTTTCGGGAGATATAAATAATCAGAATATAATAAAAGCAATGAATAGTGTAGGACTTGATCCGGATGATACCCGTACATACAAAAAATATTCTCTTGGTATGAAGCAGAAACTTGGAATAGCAAACGCTATAATGGGAGAGCCTGATGTAATCATACTCGATGAACCTATAAATGCGCTGGATGAGGAAACTATTGAAAAGGTAAAAGATACTTTATTGAAGCTTAGAGATAAAGGAAAAATAATAATTACTGCCTGCCATGACAGAGAGGAGTTGGAGTATCTTAGTGATATTATATATGAAATAAAGAATGGTACTGTAGTGGGAATGGAGGAGATTTCTTCATGAAAACAATGCGGTTTGTTTCAAGAGACATACGGCAGGGGATATGCAGAAGATGGTATATAGTTATTCTGGCTGTGATATTCGGATATGTCAGAGGAGGGATGAGCCATACATCACTGAATCTACTGCTTGAACAGGGCATAGTAAATTCCAAAGGAACATTTTTAGACTACGTTATGTATGCTATGTATGGAATGCCTGTGTATGTATTTGACCCAAAGGATTTCTTTGAGATGCCTATGTACTGGTTTATATTTCAGATGGGGATAGCATATTTTACGGCGTATTACGCCGCTTCTGATTTTAAACAAAATGGTAAAGTCTTGTTTGTGGTAGCAAAAACAAGAGGATCATGGTGGATAAGTAAATGTCTATGGTGCATCCTGTTGGTACTTTTATATTATGTGTCAGTATATGCGGGGATAGGGATTTCTGCATGGGCAAATGACGCAGAAATGAGTCTGAAAATTACTCATGAAGCAACTTTGTCTTGGTATGGGCAGATGGCTGCAGACAGTTCATTAGTACACATATATATGGCTGTATTTATTCTTCCTATAACAGCAACCATAGCGATAAGTCTGATACAGATGTTTTTGAGCTTTATAATATCTTCTGTTGTCAGTTTTGCAGGAGTTTGTGGAATGTACATATTATCGGCATATTATACAACATGCTTTCTGCCTGGAAATTTTACCATGTGGATACGTAGTAGATATATGGATGAGATGGGAGTATCGCCTAAATATGGAATATTGATTTTAATTATTATGTTTCTGTTTTCAATTATTGCTGGATGGCAATATATAAAGGGAAAAGATGTGTTGTAATTGGCAGTCTACAAATAAATATGATGGTATGAGAGATTTTTATGAAAAGGATGTTTTTTTTATCGTCGATATATGGTAAAAAAATGATAGAAAATAATAGTAAGTGCAAAAAACATATGAAGTTTAGTACTGAAGATATGTGTAACATTTCAAGGGCGGATGCCGACACGTTTCGTGTTGACATCCGCCCTGAAATTTTGTAGATTAAAGAGTGTATGCAATTTGGAAATTCATATGAATGAATTATAGTGACAATTCTAATTAATTGAGTTGCTGCTTTGAAATTGCAGCAGCAGATATAGAATGTTTTAAATAAAAGGAGATATAAGATCATGGCAAACGATAAGAAGATGGTTGAAGCTATTACTTCCATGGATGAAGATTTTGCACAGTGGTATACAGACGTTGTCCTCAAGGCAGGACTTATCGCGTATACCAACGTGAAGGGATGTATGGCTATCAAGCCCGCAGGATATGCAATCTGGGAGCTTATACAGAAGCAGCTTGATGAGAGATTCAAGGCTACAGGAGTGGAGAATGTGTACATGCCTATGCTTATTCCAGAGAGCCTTCTTGAGAAGGAGAAGGATCACGTTGAGGGATTTGCACCGGAGGTAGCATGGGTTACATATGGTGGACTCAATCCTCTTACAGAGCGTATGTGTGTAAGACCTACATCAGAGACTCTGTTCTGCGATTTCTACAAGAATGATATTCAGTCATATCGTGATCTGCCAAGGGTATATAATCAGTGGTGTTCAGTAATGCGTTGGGAGAAGGAGACAAGACCTTTCCTTCGTTCAAGAGAATTCCTGTGGCAGGAGGGACACACAGCTCATGCAACAGCCGAGGAGGCTGAGGCAAGAACAATACAGATGCTGAATCTGTACGCTGATTTCTGTGAGGATGTTCTGGCTATGCCGGTTATCCGTGGACAGAAGACAGAGAAGGAGAAGTTTGCCGGAGCAGAGGCAACATACACAATAGAGGCACTTATGCACGATGGCAAGGCACTTCAGTCAGGAACAAGCCACAACTTCGGAGATGGATTTGCCAAGGCATTTGGAATACAGTTTACAGACAAGGACAACAAGCTCAAGTATGTTCATCAGACATCATGGGGTATGACAACAAGACTTATCGGAGCCATCATCATGGTTCACGGAGACAATTCAGGTCTTGTACTTCCACCAAAGGTTGCTCCAACTCAGGTTATGATCATTCCTATCATGCAGAAGAAGGCAGGAGTGCTTGAGAAGGCAGCAGAGCTCCGTGAGAAGCTTGGAGCTTTCAGAGTGAAGGTTGATGACAGTGACAAGAGTCCAGGCTGGAAGTTCTCAGAGCAGGAGATGAGAGGTATCCCTATCAGAGTTGAGATCGGACCAAAGGATATCGAGGCAAATCAGGCAGTTCTGGTTCGTCGTGACACAAGAGAGAAGATCACAGTATCACTTGACGAGATAGATACAAAGGTTGGAGAGCTTCTTGAGACTATCCAGAAGGATATGTTCGAGAGAGCAAAGGCTCACAGAGATTCACATACACACGCTGCTCTTAACTGGGATGAGTTCAAGAACATCATCGACAACGAGCAGGGCTTTGTGAAGGCTATGTGGTGCGGCGAGACAGCTTGTGAGGAGGCAATCAAGGACGAGACAGGAGCATCCACAAGATGTATGCCATTTGCGCAGGAGCATCTCTCAGATGTATGCGTACACTGCGGCAAGCCTGCAAAGAAGATGGTATACTTCGGACGTGCATACTAAGATTAAGATAAACAATAATTAAAAATAACTCCTTCAGCGATATGCTGGGGGAGTTATTATATTTTATAATGATATTATGGTTGTATTATGGCATAATTATGGTATGATAAATCAACAATATAGTTTATAGCTTATTTTTTTACATATAGAAAAGGAGTGAATTAATATGCCACAAATTATACCAATAAAGGAATTAAAAAATACTTCTGAAATTTCTGAAATGTGTCATGGCACAGATGAGCCTATATATATAACAAAAAATGGCTATGGAGACATGGTGATCATGAGTATGGAAGTGTATGAACAGATGATGCGGAAAATTACAGATATAAAGATGCGGAGAGAAGATATATGAGAATAGACATTCCAGAGGGAGCAAATAAAGTAATAGAGGGTCTTGAGGCAGCAGGTTATGAGGCTTATATAGTCGGTGGCTGCGTGAGAGACAGCATACTTGGCAGAGAGCCGGGGGACTGGGATATCACCACATCTGCCAGACCGGAGCAGGTGAAGGAGATTTTCAGACGTACCATAGATACGGGAATAGAGCATGGAACCGTAACAGTGATGATGGGCAAGGAAGGCTATGAGGTCACAACATACAGGATAGATGGAGAGTATAGTGACCACAGGAGACCTGACCAGGTGGAGTTCACAGCAAGTCTTGAGGAGGATCTCAAGAGAAGAGATTTCACGATAAATGCCATGGCGTACAGTCACAGCAAAGGAATCATTGACATGTTCGGCGGAGTGCAGGATCTGAATGACAAGGTCATAAGAGCTGTCGGTGTGGCAAGGGATAGATTTGACGAGGATGCACTAAGGATACTCAGGGCGATAAGATTTGCCGGACAGCTTGGATTTGACATAGAGAGAGATACGAGAAAAGCCATGATAATTCAGGCACAGTATCTGAAAAATATAAGTGCGGAGAGGATCAGGGTGGAACTCACAAAGCTCCTAGTATCAGACCACCCGGACAAGCTTCTTGAGGCGTATGTCACAGGCATAACTTCATACATACTTCCAGAGTTTGATAAGATGATGGAGCAGCCACAGAACAATCCATACCACAGATACAATGTGGGTGTGCATTCCATAGAGGCAGTCAAGAATATCAGACCGGATGTGACCATGAGGTGGGCAGCACTTCTTCACGATGTCGGTAAGCCGGCAACCCATTCGGTTGACGAGAGTGGAATAGATCATTTCTTTGATCATCCTGAGAAGGGTGTGTCTATAGCGGAAAGCATCCTGAGAAGACTCAAGTTTGACAATAACACTATCAAAGATGTGTGTGCTCTGGTCAGATGGCATGATTATGGAATGGGTTGTGTTCCGAAAAAGGGCAGTATAAGAAAACTTTTGGGAGAAGTCGGAAAAGATTTCTTCCCATATATAATCGAGATAAAAAAAGCTGACATGGCAGCTCAAAGTGATTACAATCTGGAGGAGAGACAGATTCAGCTTGCGGCACTTGAGGAGAAATATGAAGAGATCATGGCATCAGATGACTGTGTCAGGATCAAAGATCTCAAGATAAATGGTGGAGATCTGATAAAGCTTGGGATAAAGCCGGGTCCGCAGATGGGTGAGATACTTCAGAAACTGCTGGATATGGTTATAGAAGATCCTGAAAAGAACGATAGGCAATACCTTATTGAACAGGCAAAAATGATGTAAGGAGCAGTTTGCATTTCCCATATCATATGAAAAAGAATTATTGGATGATGCGATAACAGTCGTAAAAAAGTCCGGTAAAATATAATAACTTAAGAATGAATCTTAACAGCCCCTCATACAATAATTTAGCAGGTTATTATTGCTATAAAGTGAGCGACAGTTGTAGGAGGGGGTTTTTATTTGGCTGAGAAGATGGGGGAAGTATATGAGGCATATGACATGGAAGTGCAGGGGATAGGTAGAGGAAGAGGTGCGATCATTCTGATGACGGACAAGGGCATAAGGCAGGTATCCTCTCTGAACGGGACGGATGAGAGACTTTTGCAGGAGAAACAGTTCAAGGATAGTATATATGAAAAGGGATTCTGTTACATAGACAGGGTCATCCCAAACATTGAGGATGAGCTTGTGACATGCGATCGGTATGGCAATCCATTTGTGTGCCGGGAGTATTTTCAGGGCCGGGAATGTGGTGCGTCAAATATCAGAGATCTGGAGAAGGCCGTGATCAATCTGGCGCAGTTCCACAAGGCGGGCAGAGAACTCTATCAGGATGAGGGAAGTAGAAGCTATGAAAAGACCCCGGGAAATCTCGACAGGAAGGTCAGAGAGCTTCGCCGTATACGCAATTTTATCAGCAGGAGAAATAAAAAGAATGATTTTGAGATCCAGTATATAAGGGCGTTTGATTATTTCTATGGGCAGGCGGACAGATGTCTAAAATTGTTTCAGGAGAACTTCAGATGCAACGAAAAATGGATAGGGTATTGTCACGGTTCTTACAATTACCATAGTGTGATGTTCTGCGATGGGTACATAGCAACAACCAATTTTGACAGATTCCATGTGGGATATCAGCTTGTTGATCTTTATCAGTTTCTGAGGAAGGCGATGGAGAAGAACAGGTACGACATTGAGATGGCGCGGGATATACTGAGTGCCTATAGCCAGATAAGGCATCTGGATAAGGAAGACTATGAATTTATATATCTTATGTACAGTTTTCCAGAGAAGTTCTGGAAGATAAGCAACCGCTATATGAACAGCAGAAAAAGCTATATATCACCGGTTTTGATGGAAAAACTTCAAAAAGTTATCGAAGATGACCAAGAAAAACTCAAAATTTTGAGTGAAATTAACGATACCTATGGACTTCACAAGCTGACAAATTAAGAGTATAATGTTGGGGCGTGGATAATAATTGAGTTATACACGTGATACTGAATTGTGATGTATTTTGCAGATGGTTTTTAGTGTGTGTTTTCCATTTGTAAGATGCTCTATGGGTAACATAAAGCAATAGATTTCACAGGAGGCAAAATGATGAGCGATTATAACTACAAGGACGTGTATGAGCAGTGGGTGAACAATCCTTTGTTTGGTCAGGAAACCAAGGATGAGCTCTTAGCGATCAAGGACGACGAGAAAGAGATAGAAGAGAGATTCTATTGTGATCTTGTATTTGGAACAGCCGGACTTCGAGGCATCATCGGAGCTGGTACTAACAGAATGAACATATATGTAGTGCGAAAGGCTACACAGGGTCTTGCAAACTACATCATCAAGGCGGGCAAGCAGGACAAAGGAGTGGCAATAGCCTATGATTCAAGAAGAATGTCACCTGAGTTCTCTATGGAGGCAGCTCTCTGCTTGGCAGCAAATGGTATAAAGGCTTACAGATTTGAGTCACTCAGACCTACACCTGAGCTTTCATTTGCAGTCAGATATCTGGACTGTGTAGCTGGTATCAATGTAACAGCATCACACAACCCACCAGAGTATAATGGATATAAGGTATACTGGGAGGATGGCGCACAGATCACACCACCTCATGACCAGGGAATCATGGCTGAGGTAAAGGCCATCACAGATTTTGCAGACACAAAGACTATGGACATGGTAGAGGCAAAGAAGAAGGGGCTCCTTGTAACTATCGGTTCAGAGGTTGATGACGCATACATGGGCGAGCTCAAGAAGCTCATCCTCAATCAGGATGCAATTGACAAGTATGGCAAGGATCTCAAGATAGTGTACACACCACTTCACGGAACAGGTAACATCCCAGTAAGAAGAATACTCAAGGAGATCGGTTTCGAGAATGTATATGTGGTACCAGAGCAGGAGCTTCCGGATGGAGAGTTCCCAACTGTTGAGTATCCAAACCCAGAGGCAAAGGAAGCATTTACACTGGCACTTAAGCTGGCAAAGGAAGTCGACGCAGATCTCGTTCTTGCAACAGACCCAGATGCGGACAGACTCGGATGCTACGCAAAGGATTCCAAGACAGGTGAGTACAAGGTATTCACAGGAAATATGTCAGGAAGCTTACTCTGCGAGTATGAGGTGAGCCAGATGAAGGAGAAGAATGGCAGCCTTCCAGCAGACGGAGCAATCGTCAAGACTATCGTTACTACCAATATGGTAGATGCTATAGCAAAGTATTATGGAACAGATCTCATCGAGTGTTTCACAGGTTTCAAGAACATCGGACGCGAGATCCTCAGATTTGAGCAGACAGGCAAGGGAACATACCTCTTCGGATTTGAGGAGAGCTACGGATGTCTGATCGGAACACATGCAAGAGACAAGGATGCGGTTGTTGCAACTATGGCTCTCTGTGAGGCAGCAGCTTACTACAGAGGTCAGGGCAAGACTCTCTGGGATGCTATGATGGATATGTACGAGAAGTACGGATATTATGTTGACGACATCAAGACCGTGACACTCAAGGGTGTTGAGGGATCAAAGAAGATCGGACATATCATGAATATCCTCCGTGCAAATGTACCTGAGCAGGTTGCAGGCTACAAGACAAAGGTCGTTCGCGACTATCGTCTTGAGTATATAAGAAACATTGAGACAGGCGAGGTTAAGCCTACCGGTTTCCCAAATGCAAACGTACTCTACTACGAGCTTGAGAACGATGCATGGCTTGCAGTAAGACCTTCAGGAACTGAGCCAAAGATCAAGTTCTACTACGGAATCAAGGGTTCATCATACGATGAGGCACAGAAGGAGTCAGCAGCATTTGGTGACAAGGTCATGGATCTCATCTATGACATACTTGAGAAGTAATATATGCAATATAATATAAAGTAACTATGAAGACATGCAGATTCACATATTTGAGTTTGCATGTCTTTTTTATCCGTTTCGACAATGGGGTCAGACCCCTTCTCCACTTCGGAGAAGGGGTCTGACCCCATTGTCGAAACGGAATGCTGTTGAGGGGAGATAAGATTACAGATAATTAATTGTATACTTGAGAAAAATATAGTAACATAAGAAAAATAGGAAAAATTATATTTTGTGAATATGGGTTAGATGAGAGAGGAAAAAAATATGACAGCGATATCAAAGGTGACAGGAAAAATAAAGAGCAAACAGGCATTTATTGTTATATGTGTAGTGTTTATGGCTTTGCAGTATGCGTTTTGTATACACTATGGAATGAAGAGGGAATATTTATTCTGCGATGAGGTGTACAGCTATGGGCTTGCCAATTCAAATGATCACACCTTTCTACATCCGGGGGAAAATGATGAGCCTCTTGATAATTGGGTAAGTGGAAGTTATTTTTCGGATTATATGGATTATAATGACGAATCTTTCAATTACAGTGCGGCGTATGTAAACCAGGAGAGGGATGTGCATCCACCTCTTTACTATATGCTGCTGCACACGGTGAGCAGATTCTTCAAGAATTCCGGTTATTCAGCGGTTCCGGGACTTATTTTGAATCTCATAATTTTGGCATTTGTCGATATAGTTTTGCTGTATGTTGCGGTAAATCTGCTTGGCAACCGGTGGAGAGGTCTTGCTGCAGCCGTTTTGTGGGGATTGTCTGCCGTGGGAATAAGCAACTGCATGCTCATAAGAATGTATCTTTTGCAGACACTTGAGGTCCTTCTCTTTGCGGCAGCTCACATATTTATATTGAAACATAAAAGAAAGATGACCGTGCCGTATTTTATCATGCTGGCATTTACTGTATTTTTAGGAGGCCTGACTCATTACTATTTTTACTTTTTTGTGGCGGGACTTGGTCTGTGTGTATGCATATATCTTCTGTTTGTAAAGAGGATAAAGGAGATGTTTGCCTATGGGTTCAGCCTTGTGACGGGACTTGCAGCAGCGATTGCCGTGTTCCCTGCAACTCTGGATCACATATTTGGATACAGAGGTTCCTATGCAACAAAGAATCTTGCAGGATTTGCCGCAAATAAATTCATGTCATATGTGAAATACATAAACAAAGCATATTTTGCAGGATTGCTGCCAATAATTCTGTTGATAGTTTTTGTGCTTGTGGCTGTGTACATAATTTCAAAGTTTGTTATAATACATATAAGTGTGTTTAACGATGAAAATAAGGTAAGATGTACGGCAAAAGTTGAGAGAAGAGATATAGATGGGGAATATACAGGAATAATATCTGCAGATATGCTCTTATTTGCAGCAGTCATCATAGCGGATGTCATACTTGCCTTTGTTGGAGTGCAGGGATCGGAGCTTGTGAGCGCAAGATATATATATTCCGCTCTCCCAATATTTGCTGTGTTCATTGTATGGTGCATGTCAAAGTTATTGCCGGTTATTGTACCAAAACACTCCAATATCGTCATTGGTATCGTGTGTGTTATCCTGTGTGCCGGAAGTATAAAGGTAAATGGGATAGACTGGCAGTATGAAACTTATGCAGACCAGAAGGCTGCGGTTGAGGAGATGGCAGGAAAAGACTGTGTGATAATCTGTCATGGTGATGACATGTGGAACAACATATATGCCGGGGTAAATGCGTTCTCAGTGATGGGACGTTGCCGTTATGTGTATGAAAAAGACATAAAAAATAATATCGTCGAAGTGACAAAGGATTGTGGAAAAGAGCTGTATGTGGCGGTCATAAACGATCCGAAGTTTGACATGAATGATATCAGGAAAGATTTTAAGTATATAAACAAAGCTACAAAGTTCAAGAAAGTGGAAAAAACCTACAGTTATGGTGGGGTTCAGATATATCGTATGACGGTGAAGTAATTGATACGGGAGATGTGATAATGAAAAAAGTAAGTTTGATAGTTCCCTGCTATAACGAGGAGGAGGCTCTGCCGATATTTGCGGCAGAACTTGACCGAGTGCGACAGGGACTTGGACAATATGAATTTGAGGTGCTCATGGTAAATGACGGCTCGTCTGATGATACTTTAAAAGTCATGAAGGATGTATCGTCAAAATATGAGTATTTCAAGTATCTGTCATTTTCCAGAAATTTTGGAAAAGAATCAGCAATGTATGCAGGATTTTGCAATGCATCAGGTGATTATGTGGCGGTTATGGATGCGGACATGCAGGATCCGCCATCACTTCTTCCAGAAATGCTTGAGATTCTGGAACAGGGCGAATATGACAGTGTAGCCACCAGAAGGGTGACGAGAAAAGGTGAGCCAAAGATCCGATCATGGTTTGCTAGAAGATTTTACAAGCTTATAAATCGAATATCCGATGCCGATGTGGTAGACGGTGCCAGGGATTTTAGACTCATGAAGTCGGAGATGAAGGATGCCATTGTGTCAATGTGTGAATACAACAGATTTTCCAAGGGAATATTTGGCTGGATAGGATATAGGACAAAGTGGCTTGAGTATGAGAATGTTGAGAGAGTTGCCGGAGAGACAAAGTGGAGTTTCTGGAAACTGTTCAGATATGCCATAGACGGCATAATCAATTTTTCCGAGGCACCTATGATGATCGCGTCAGGTTTTGGAACATTTTGCACAGTGCTTTCATTTGCCATGTTGCTTTTCTTCTTTATAAGAAAGCTTGTATGGGGAGATCCGGTTGCGGGCTGGCCTTCGCTTGTGTGCATTATTTTATTTGTCGCAGGGCTGCAGTTCCTGTGCATAGGAATGATGGGCAAATATATTGCAAAAACGTATGTTGAGGTCAAGAAAAGACCTCATTATATAATATCTGATACGAATAAAGACGGAGTGGACAAAATAAATTGATAAATATTTAGGCTGGATTTACATACGTTTTACAGAGGTATGGTAGGATTTTCAGTACTTTATATTTAACAGTGAACATGATAACTTAATGTTTATAGGGGACAAAAAAGTGAACGGGGGAAAGTAAGATGGGCAGTTTTACATTGAAGTGTCCAACGTGTGGAGGTTCGACTGTTCTCAATCCGGAGACGGGGCAGCTGGAATGCAAGCAATGTGGCAATCAGTTTGGGGCGGCTTCATGGGGAACAAAAAATTCCGCTATGATTGAAAATGAAGATGGCGAACTGGTGGATAAGAGAAGCTACAAATCCATGAGAAAGGTTGCGCGGATAAAGAGGTATATCACAGACAGTCCGGATGACATATACACTATGGATGAGATAAACCTTGGAAATGATGAAGATTCTCCAAAGTATATGGAGATGAATCTGTATGAATGTACGTCTTGTGGAGCAAAGCTCATGGTGAAAGCCACAGAGACGTCAAGCTTTTGCGCCTACTGTGGACAGCCGATGATATTGGTTGACAGGCTGGATAAGGAGCTGGAGCCGGATCTTATAATACCATTTTCAATATCACAGAAGAGAGCGGAACAACTGATCCGTGATAAGTTCTGTAAAGGATGGTTCGTTCCGGACGAGATAAAGCATTTCCAGATAGACAAGATACGAGGAATATATGTACCGCACTGGCTCATATCATATCACGTAAAAAAGAAGATTAAATATATATTCACTGAGAATAAAAGGGAAGTGCGCACAGGCGGCGATAGCAAATGGTTAGATTCGGTGACCCAGAATTCCCGAAAAAACGATACAGAGAAAATAATACATAACTGTATGAAGGATGCGGAATGTATAGTGTCAAGGGTACCAGGTGATGCATCACGCAGATTGAACGACAACATATCATCAAGGCTTGAGCCGTATGATGTTGACAGAGTACTGGCATTTTCACCGGAATATCTTTCGGGATTTTATACGGACAGATATGATGTTCCTGCAAAAGAGATCGCAGCAGTGGCAAAGGAGAAGAGTGATAAAGCTCTTCGGAACGAGATGCTTGGAGATCCGGACGATAAACGGTTTAAAGATTATCATGTCACTGATGAAAAGACAGAGATAGAATTGTCAGATGTAGAATACGCGTTGTTTCCGGTATGGTTCATGACATTTCAGTATCAGGGGATACTTTATACAGTTGCAGTAAATGGTCAGACCGGAAAAGTTGTGGGCAATGTCCCATCAAACAGATTTAAGGTTGGAGCGTCCATAGGTATACTCATGACAATAATGGTTACATTCTGTACATGGCTTTCGGTACTTATGGGAAATTTCATAATGGGTATCTGGATGCTTGGTTCTGAAATCCTGATGTATATTGTTGGCGCGTATATATTTCTGGTGGTCAACTGTGTCATATATTTCTGGAGGGCTATCAATAAGCTACACAGATCAAGAATTGATATTCACAGATTCAGAAGTTCGGGAACTATAGAATATGTAAAGGAAAGGCAGGATAAGACATGGGTTCACTAGTATTTGTGTTTGTTTCTATAGGTGTTGTATGTGGAATATTTCTCACAATAGGAATAGTCTTATCAGCCCTTGTGAGGTCGAATAATATCGGACAGGATGAAATGAATGAAGTTTCGTATATAGATTATACGACATTGTCGTATCATGCGATATATGACAGTCAGAGTGGGATAAATCATTTTGACGGATATTACAAGTAGAATATAGGGAAAAAGGAATTGGAGGTAAATCAACAAATGAACGAGAATCAGGATCAGGCAAATCAGCAGGCGGAAGTGTACAGTCAGTCACAGACAGACAATCAGGCAGGAGCGTACAGTCAGCCACAGACAGACAATCAGGCAGGAACGTACAGTCAGCCACAGACAGACAATCAGGCAGGAGCGTATGGACAGCCACAGATGAACCAGCAGGGAATGTATGGACAGCAGGGTTACGGACAGCCACAGATGAACCAGCAGGGAATGTATGGACAGCAGGGCTATGGACAGCCACAGATGAACCAGCAGATGTATGGTCAGCAGGGCTATGGACAGCCGCAGATGAACCAGCAGATGTATGGTCAGCAAGGCTACGGACAGCCGCAGATGAACCAACAGTATGCACAGATGCAGATCAATAAACCGGCAAAATCGTCCGCTGGAAGTGAAATGATAAACGGTTTGTTAAAGAACATACTAGGTCTTTTTAAGTCTCCATCAGATACAGCATGTGAGATGACAGATAGTGAAAATATGGTGAATGGAGGAATCCTTATAGGAGTAAATGCGATTGTTACATTTATATTTTCTGTAATAGGCCTGCTGATTCTTGGTATGGATTTTGGACCTGCACTAGGAAGAGGGTTCTATATGCTGTTCTTTATGATAATAGCTAATATTATTGTAACATCAGCATTGTTTATATCTGGCGGAATTATCTTTAAAGGCGGTATGACATTTGGCAAGGCCATAAATGTTACGGGATCATTTGCACTTTATGAGACAGTTGCGGTAGTTCTCGGAATCATATTCTCACTGATATCAGGACTCCTTCACAAAGTAGAATTTTTAAGTGATCTGGTAGGCGGATTTGCATACATAATTTTTGCTGCTATAACATTTGGTGGAATAATCATTGCAGCTCATGCAGCATATGATGGGCTTGATGCTGAAGATAATAAAAAAATATTTACGATAATTGCAGCGATAGCAATGGCAATACTTGTACTTGTTATATTTGATAATGTTGCTCAGAGAGTATTTAAAGATAGTGAAGTTTGTGCACGTCAGGTATTCACCTATTTCAGAAATGCGGCAAGCGTATTTGGATATCTTGACTGGTTAAGTTAAGATTTAGAATATTTAAAGAGGCGATGGTAGCAAAAAGAAATCTTATTGATTAAGAAATTTTGCACCATCGCTTTTTGTGACTTTTGCTCAATTATCACAAAAAGTTTTGTCATTATTTAAACAGTGTGATACAATAATATAGTGTTTAGTCAGGGTGGCAAAGAAGTAGTAAAGAAAGGACGGGTTATGGTAAGAAAAGTTGGTTTAACAGACAGTGTTGGTTTTGCATGCCTGGAGGATCTCCAATTGTCTAACTCCTATATGTGGGGTACCGCAATCAGTCTGGACTATTGTGGCAGAGAGGATTGCATCAAAGGGTGGAAGTTCGGACCATATGTGAGGGAGTCATACGTCATCCATATCGTAAAAAAAGGCAAAGGGGTATTCACTATATGCGGTAAGAGTTATGAGCTGGAGGCGGGACAGGCTTTCATCATCAGGCCGGGGGAAGAAACCATATACAAGGCGGATGATGATGATCCTTGGAGTTATATGTGGGTAGGATTCCATGGATACAGAGCTGAGGACTTCATAGAAGCAATGGGGTATAAGAAGGGCTCACCAATCATAAAGATTGAGCAGATGGATACATGTGCGACATGCATAAACAATATGCTTAAGTATTCGCAGATTACACGTATCAACGAGGTCAAGAGACAGAGCGAGCTTATGATGTTGTTTGCTACTATTATGGAGGACAATACATCCGAGCAGCAGGAGAAAGACAATGTAGAGTATCCAAGTAAGATATATGTCAAGGCGGCAGTTGATTTCATTACTGAGAAGTATATGAACAAGATCAAGATAGATGACATTGCGGACTTCATAGGAATAAGCCGAAGTCATCTGACAGGAAGCTTTAAGAAAGAAATGGGTGTGTCACCACAGGAATATCTGATCAATTTCCGATTGGAGAAAGCAGCAAGTCTGCTTAGATCTTCAAAGGAACAGATCAATATAATCGCATATCAGTGTGGTTATGAGGACTCGCTTTCATTCTCAAAGGCATTTAAGCAGAAGTTTGGGATGAGTCCGAAATCATTCCGAAATCTTGAAGTGGAGCTTGAGACAGGTAAAGCCAAGGGTGACCATGAAGCATCTAAGCTTTAGATGTTACAAATATAGAGATACAACAGACTCTATCATAAAAAAGAATCATAAAAAAGGATATATATTCCGTGTGTAAGATACCGGGGAATACATATCCTTTTTTTGTTGTTATTTCTGTATCCGGGAAATTATTATTTCCTATAATACCTTTATTTTCTACTCGGGTTGCTGACTTCCAGTTTCTTTGTTACTTTTCTTGGATCAACCGGATGTGAAGATTCGTGATCTGCATCTTTCTGATCTGCATCTTTTTTGTCTGCATCTTTCTTGTCTACATCTTTTCGGTCTGTATCTTTCTTGTCTGAGACTTCCTGTACTTCATTGTCATTTTTTTCTAATGACTTATCTGGCGCATCTATAGGTTTCATCCATGAGTCCGGATCATCGTCCGAGTACTGTTTTGTCATATCCTCAAGATAAGGGGAGAATGCCTTGATAAACATGAATGATGACAGGTAAGCTATCAGCCCAAATCCGCACACTATAAGTATGAAGATACCTACCATGAACACCTGTGGGCTGGAAAGCAGGAAATATGCAGGCAGGGTGTAAAGTATCATTATAATGATGGTGAATATAAAATTCTTTGCCGCCATATATATGGACTGGAGTATGAGATTCTTCAATGTATTATCAAAAGCGCTTATCACTGGGAACAGATAGATGGCGATAAAGCATATCAATATGAAGAAGAGCACACTGGTGTAATACATGAGCTTGTTTTCCTGAGGACCACCTTTGCCAAAGAGATTGAAGTCCAGTGAGAACACAAAGGCTATCAGCAGGAATAAGAGCCATGATATTGTGGACTTTTTGAAATTGTCTTTGAAACCCTTGAAGAATAGTTTTATAATCCCTCCGTTCTCACCTGTCCGTTGTTTCTTAAGTAACGTGTAGTACATGGCACTCATTGACGCCCCCATAGTGAATATCGGGATGCTGCATATTATGAATAGAATGTTCACCACTATAATGTCGCCAATTGTGCCAAAGACTCTGGCAAACCAGCCGTCGCTACTGAAAATGTTCATAAAAAACCTCCTGATCTAAATACTAATATAGAATGTAAATATTAATATAGAACAGACACATTCGCGTTTGCATCTACGGAAAATGTGTCATCTTAGCATAAGTTAACTATATCACAAAAAGACATGCCGTAATATAGCAAGTTTTACAAATTACCATATGCATTCTACATTTTACCATAAAATAGCACAAAAAGAGCGAACTTAACTACTTAAAAATATACATTTGTGACAAAAAACCATGATATTTTGACATTTTTCCATGTAAAAATGTTCACCAAAATTTTATAATTCAATCATAGAAAGCACACAGAACGCCGTAAGGCGAACCGGCAGAACAGGACGCAGAATTCAGGGTATGAAAGAGAATGTGGGTGTCGTAAATCCTGCCGGTGATGTAAAAAGGAGGAAGGTTTTATGAGAAGAACAATGAAGAAAGCTGTAGCAGTAGGGCTTGCAGCAGCAACAGCATTTTCACTGTGCGCATGTGGCGGCGGTGATGGAAGCAAGGGTAGCAGTAAGGATGCACTTGAGGTAGTTATCTGGGATAACAACCAGCAGAAAGGTCTGCAGCAGATATGTGATCTTTTCACAGAAGAGACAGGAATTAAGGTTGATGTACAGGTTAAGGAGTGGGATTCATACTGGACACTTCTTGAGGCTGGAGCATCAGGTGGAGATATGCCGGATGTATTCTGGATGCACTCCAACAACTCACAGATGTACATGAAGAACAACAAGCTCTTAAAGCTTGATGACTACATCGAAAAGAGTGACAAAGTTGATATGAGCAACTACATGCCAGAGATCACAGAGCTCTACACATATGATGGCTCATATTACGCAGTACCAAAGGATTACGACACAATCGCTCTCTGGTACAACAAGAAGATGTTCGATGATGCAGGACTTGAGTATCCAAATGAGAACTGGACATGGGATGATCTCTATGATGCAGCTAAGAAACTCACAAAGGATGACGGTTCACAGTACGGTTTCTGTATGAACACATCAAACGATCAGGATACTTACTACAACATGGTTTACTCAATGGGCGGTTACATCGTAAATGACGATCACACAAAGTCAGGATATGATGATGCCAACACTATCAAGGCTATGGATTATGTAGGAAAGCTCCTCAAGGATTGCTGCCCACCGGCAACAACAATGTCAGAGACAGGTACAGACGTTATGTTCCAGTCAGGTACAGTAGCAATGATCACACAGGGTTCATGGATGACAGCAGGATTCCTTGACAATGAGTATCTCGTTGAGAACTGTGACGTAGCAATTCTTCCATATGACAAGACAACAGGTATGAGAACTTCTATCTGTAACGGACTTGGATGGGCTGCATCAGCAGGCACAAAGAGACCAGATGACTGCTGGAAGCTTATCGAGTGGTTCGGTTCAAAGGAGATGCAGGAGAAGCAGGCTGAGCTCGGTGTAACAATGTCAGCTTACGAAGGCACATCAGACAAGTGGGTTAACTGCACAGACAAGTTCAACCTCAACGCTTACCTTGATATCACAAAGGAGTCAACAGTTCCAGGCGTAACAAATGAGCTTATACTCAGACCTTACACATACAATTCAACAGTATGGTCACAGGCAGCACAGACATTCTTCGCAGATGCATGGGCAGATCCATCAAAGATGGAGCAGTCATGTAAGGACTTCGCAGTTCAGATGAACCAGTACATCGATGAGGAAGACAAGTAATCCTACAGAGCATTTATAAGATAACATAACAGTGGGTAGGATGGAGGTCCTACCCATTGCTTACCAGAAACAGGCGGGGTGTTAATTACAATATAAATGAATAAGAGGAGGGATTTTATGTCAGATAACAAGAAGAAACCTGATACCAAGGCAGCTGAGACAAAGGCAGCTGAGGCAAAGAAAGTAGAAGAAAAAGCGGCTGAGATAATTCAGGCAACAGAGACACAGACAGTTAAGCCTGCAGTAGCAGAAGATAAAGAGTTCAAGAAAAAGAAGTCAACAACATGGGAAAGAAACCAGCGCAAATGGGGCTGGGCATTCATCCTCCCAACAATGATAGGAATCATCGTACTTAACTTATGGCCTATAGTACAGACAATATATCAGTCATTCTGCAAGGTTGGATCATTCGGAGATTCATCATTTGCAGGATTTGCAAATTACAAGAAGATGTTTGCTGACCCTGAGGTATGGCAGTCACTTCTCAATACATTCAAGTATGCGATCATTGAGGTTCCATTCTCAATCGCCATCGCACTTATACTTGCGGTATTCCTGAATCGCAAGATGCACGGAAGAACAATATACAGATCAATATTCTTCCTGCCAATGGTAGTTGCACCTGCAGCTGTAGCCATGGTATGGAGATGGTTATACAATTCACAGTTCGGTCTGTTAAACCACATCCTCGGTACAAAGATCGAGTGGATATCCAATCCAAAGATCGCATGGATCTCAGTTGCAATCATCGGTGTATGGTCGATCATTGGTTACAACATGGTTCTGTTCCTTGCAGGACTTCAGGAGATACCTAAGGATTACTACGAGGCAGCGGATATTGACGGAGCATCAGGAGTAAGAGCTTTCTTCAAGATTACTCTTCCACTTCTCTCTCCTACAGTATTCTTCGTACTCGTAACAAGAGTAATCGGAGCACTTCAGGTATTCGACCTTGTATACATGGTAATGGATATTTCCAATCCGGCCCTCAAGAAGACAGAGTCCATCGTATATCTGTTCTACCAGTATTCGTTCCAGAATGGTAACAAGGGTTATGGATCAGCAATAGTAGTTCTTCTTCTCGCAGTCATCATGGTACTTACAGTATTCCAGATGATCGGTCAGAAGAAGTGGGTTCACTATAACTAGGAAGGGGGAATCGATATGACAAGAGGCGTACAGTTTAAGAGAAGAATGCAGAGATTATTGATTCACCTCATTCTGATCATATTCTCAATCATTATGATAGTGCCATTTGTATGGATGACACTCACAGCATTTAAGACAGTAACAGAGGCAACTTCGGTAAGTCCATTCGTAATATTCCCATCACAGTGGCGTACAGACGCGTTCACTACTGTTTGGAATAACATGAACTTCCTTGTTCTCTACAAGAACACATTATTGCTCATATTCTTCAGAGTTGTGTGTGCATGTCTCACAGCAACACTTGCAGGATATGCATTTGCAAGACTTAAGTTCAAAGGCAGAGACTTTATGTTCTCTCTGATACTTTTCCAGATGATGATTCCTTCACAGATATTCATCATCCCACAGTTCCTGATGATCAGTAAGATGGGCATGACAAATACAATGTTTGCTCTGGTATTCCCGGGAATTGTAACAGCGTTCGGTACTTTCCTGCTCAAGCAGGCTTACATGGGACTTCCTGGAGATCTCGAGGAGGCAGCGAGACTTGACGGATGTAACATTCCAAAGACATTCGTGTTCGTCATGGCTCCGCTTGCAAGATCATCGATGGTTGCCCTCGGTATATTCACAGCAGTGTTCGCATTCAAGGATCTGATGTGGCCACTGGTTGTAAACAGCAGTGCAAACAAGATGCCGCTCTCAGCAGCTCTTGCAACAATGCAGGGACAGTATCAGTCCAACTATCCACAGCTGATGGCTGCATCTCTTATATCATGTATACCAATGATCGTTATATACCTGATATTCCAGAAGCAGTTCGTAGAAGGCATCGCAACATCAGGTGGAAAGCTCTAAAGAAAGTTAAAGAAGATATTATATATGACCACAGGGTGACGTCACTTACTGACGCCACCCTTGCGAAATATATCGTAAATACGAAGTATTTATGATGCCGTGGACGCCGCGCGAAGCGCCTCTCATGCGTCCACTCCAAAATAAATCGTAAGTGCGAAGCACTTGCGATGCTGTGGACGCCACGCGAAGTGTCTCTCATGCGTCCACTCAACACAGAAACAAAAGGAGGACGTCTATGAAAAAGCCGATAATCACGGAAGAAGAAAAACAGAAGATCAAAGAGATGGACTCCACTCGCAAAAAAATAGGGTATATATGGGATTATTACAAGCTTTGGATAATCGGTGCTGTTGTTCTAGTGGGACTTGTAGTGTATTTCACCGTTGTGTTTGCAACGAGGGAGGACAAGCCGATACTGGATGTTGTTATTGTGAACAACTACGATGATGTTTCAGAGGACAGCAAGCTGACACAGGGGTTTGTGTCGTATGCAGGGGAAGAAAATCTTCCGGGAAAGGTTACATTTGACAACAATGCATTTTTTAATCTGGCAAATAACTCGGATTATAAGAACAGTTACTATATGAAGGTGCTGGCATATCTTGAAGCGGACACTGCCCAGGCAGTTATGTGCCAGTATGACAATCTCATAGGTCTGGCGAAGAGCGGCAGACTTGCAGACCTGTCGGATGAGAAGGTCGGCGATATATATGATAAGTATAAGGATAGGATAATTTATTACGAGGATGAAGATGGAAAGAAGATACCTGTCGGAATAGATATATCTGAAGGATACAAGGCGGCAGGACTTGCTGAGTACACAGATGGCAAGGCATATATCGGATTGTCAGCATATGCGGCAGATTATGGATATGTGGAGAAATTTGTGGACTATATGGTGGAACTTGGAAAATAGCTTTTAAGAAGCTTGTGTGGAACCCCAAAATGTAAAAATTGCAGGGAATTGAATAAAAACTTAACTAGGAATACATTCCGGCGGAGCCGGTTGTAGATAAATTATGAAGAAAGACCAGTCAAATGAAAATTGGCTGTAGAGAAACTGGAGATCACGAAAAGGAGGACTTGGGCATGGCAATATTGATAAATGAAGAGAAAAAGCTTTTCACACTGAATACCAAAAATACTACATATCAGATGAAGGTGATTGATTATGGATATCTGGCTCATCTGTATTACGGAAAGAAAATGGACGGGGATATGTCATATGTCATAACTCATTACGATAGAGGATTTTCAGGCAATCCTTACGAGGCACAGGAGAGCAGAGAGTTCTCTCTGGACAATATTCCACAGGAATACAGCTGCTACGGCAACGGAGATTTCAGAATACCTGCATTCAACGTAAAGGATATAGAAGGAATCCACGGTTGTGATCTCAGATATGTTTCATACGAGGTTATGGACAAAAAGTACAGTCTCAAGGGTCTGCCTGCAGCTTACACAAATGATGGCGAGAAGGGCGAGACACTCAAGATCGTTCTTCAGGATCCTCAGGTGGGAGTGGAGGTTGAACTCCTGTATGGAATTATAGAGGATAAGGATCTGATTACAAGATCAGCTATAGTCAGAAATATAAGCGATGCGGATATATTTGTGGCAAAGGCATCAAGTGTGAGCCTGGATTTTGTGACAGGTGATTATGATCTCATCCACTTCCATGGAAGACACGCTATGGAGCGTATGTATGAGAGAGAAGTTATAAATCATGGTGTGAAGAAGATCGGAAGTACAAGGGGTACATCAAGCCATCAGCACAGTCCATTTGTGGTACTTGCAGGCAAGGATTCAAATGAGGATGCAGGTGACTGCTATGGAATCTCACTTCTTTACAGCGGAAGCTTCAACTGTGAAGTTGAGAAGGATCAGACAGATCAGGTGAGACTTAACATGGGTGTTCAGGATGAGATGTTTGAGTATGTGCTCTATCCTGAGAGTGAGTTTGTGGCACCCGAGGTAGTCATGGTTTATTCACCTGATGGATTTGCAGACATGTCACACAAGATGCATGATGTTGTCAGATACAATATCTGCCGTGGCGAGTACAAGACAAAGAGAAGACCTATTCTCATCAACAGCTGGGAGGCAGTATACTTTGATTTCAACGGTGATGACATCGTAAATATAGCAAAGCAGGCTTCAGAGCTTGGCGTTGAGATGCTGGTTCTGGATGACGGCTGGTTTGGCGTGAGAGATGACGACAAGTCAGGACTTGGCGACTGGTTTGTAAATGAGGATAAGATGGGTGGTCCTATGGCTGATGTTGTGAAAAGAGTGAAGGCTCTCGGCATGAAGTTTGGTATCTGGATCGAACCGGAGATGGTATCTGAGAAGAGCGAGCTTTTCAAGGAGCATCCTGACTATGCATTTGTGATACCTGAAAGAAAGCCGGTCATGGGAAGAAGCCAGCTGAATCTGGACTTCTCAAGAAAAGAGGTCGTAAACTGCATATTTAATCAGCTGACAGCGGTGCTTGACAAGATAGATGTGGATTATATAAAGATGGATATGAACAGAAGCATCCTAAATGTATACTCTATGACAGAGGGAATCCAGAACAATGGAACGATCCTTTACAAGTATGTACTCGGTGTGTATGATTTCATGGAGAGACTTCAGGCGAGATATCCAAAGATGTTCATCGAGGGATGCAGCGGTGGCGGTGGAAGATTTGATGCCGGAATGATGTATTACACACCGCAGATATGGTGCAGTGATGATACGGATGCCATTTGCAGACTTGACATACAGTATGGAACTTCATTTGGCTATCCTATATCGGTTGTTGGTTCACATGTATCAGCGGTTCCGAATCACCAGACAGGCAGGACGACTCCGTTCAATACAAGAGCTGTCGTTGCCATGGCGGGAAGCTTTGGCTACGAGCTTGATCTGAACAAGGTCAGCGATGAGGAGAAGGAAGAGGTAAAGACTCAGGTAGAAAATTACAAGAAATACTGGGATCTTCTTCACAACGGACTTTACTATAGACTGACGGATGCAGACAAGAGCAAAGGCGTAGCTGCATGGTCATTTGTCGCAAGGGATAAGTCAGAGACACTTGTCAATATCGTGACGGTGGAAAGCTTCTGCAATGCCCCTGTACCTTTTGTCAGAGTAAAGGGACTTGATGCGGATGCCACATATGTTGACGAGGAGACCGGCGCTGAGTACAGCGGACAGGGACTTGACCAGATAGGACTTCCTGTGCCACTCAAGTTCGGTGAGTACAATGCTTACCAGATCCACCTTGTGAGAAAGTAATCTTGCGAGAAAGCAAGAAGAGTAATAGATATAGATACAAGCTTGGTGTCTTAATTTTTAAAAAATATATACGATACATTAGTTGAGTAATTTGATTGGTAATGTATTGTCTAAATTGGTGTCAGTCATCATTATTATGCCGGAAGAGGCAGACGATGGTGGCTGGCATTTTTTATATATGCAGGTATAATTTTGTATCAAGAAGCCTGAAAATAGGCTTCAAAAGTACAAAAATTGAAAAGCTTGTCTCTGGAACAGGATATTATAGAAACTGAGGATAATATTGTATTACAAAACAAAAAATACACATAAAATAGAAAAACATGGCGTTACTTCATCATGCAGTTCAAAAGTATCGTTGGTTGTACGCCTTCAAGGTATAGGAAAATGGATTAGTGAGATTTTTTTACAAAAAAATTTATTATCATTTTCGCGTGTATTTTAGTTGGACATATAACCTATAAAATGCTACCATTATATAGAAATATATTGGTAATGCATAAATGAATTAGGTGATAATAAATACAGAAGGAGAGTAAAATGGACGAGAATAATATGAATGGGTTCGGTAATGCGGACGAAGAAGATTATGAGGGAACCACGGTTCTCACAACTCCTGGTGTATATGCATTTTCAAATGCACAGGGGGAAAACAATGATAATATGAATAATCCTGGCCAGTTCCAGCAGCCGGGACAGCAGAACCAGCCAGAGCAGCAGAATCAGTTT
>CABPYV010000024.1:0-35045 GCA_902461735.1 uncultured Coprococcus sp. | reverse complement strand
CACGCGACAGCTTTTATAAGATACCACCATCATTTTACAATGTCAAGCACTTTTTCTAAATTTACCTCTGACAAGCATATAATAAATTTCCACTTTGGGCTATCGCAATCCCACCGTCTAAAGACAATGGGATTGCGATAGCCTTATTTCAATAGCGAGGTAATAGCAGCACAAATCTATATATACTCCAATGCCTGCTGCATATTTGCCACACCGATCACTTTCATATCTCCCAGGTCTTTCATCTTCTTCACATTATCCAGATTGGATTTTGGTATTATACACATTTTAAATCCCATCTTAGAGGCTTCTCGAACTCTCTGCTCTGCCCCTGACACTCCACGGACTTCCCCCGAAAGGCCTATCTCACCGAACATAACCATATCCGATGGAATTGCTCTGTTCTTAAAACTGGATACCAAAGCAAATACTATTCCAAGATCCGCAGACGGATCATCAAGCCTCATACCACCGGCAATATTGACATATGCATCACATCCAGACATGACAACACCGCCTCTCTTCTCCAAAACAGCAAGGAGAAGGTTCACTCTGTTATAATCCAGTCCAACACTTGTTCGTCTTGGGAGATTAAAACTTGACTGACAGACAAGCGCCTGTATCTCGAGGAGTATCGGTCTGGTTCCCTCCATGGTACACACAACCACAGAACCTGAAGTGTCGTCCGGTCTTCCATCCAGCATGAGCTGCGACGGATTCTTCACCTCTGCGAGTCCTGTTCCCTTCATCTCAAATACACCTATCTCATTTGTTGAGCCAAATCTATTCTTCACTGCACGGAGCACCCTGAATCCCGCATTGCGCTCACCCTCAAAATAGAGAACCGTGTCTACCATATGTTCAAGGGTTCTAGGACCTGCCACGGTCCCCTCTTTAGTCACATGTCCAACTATGAATATAGAAATTCCCGTCTGTTTCGCCATTCTCATAAGCCGGGCGGTAACCTCCTTTACCTGGGACACACTTCCCGGTGCCGACTCTATATCATCCGTCACTATCGTCTGTATGGAATCGATAACGATAACCTTAGGGGTATCTTTTTTGACATACTCCTCCACATCTTCAAGATTGTTCACGCATAGAAGGAGCATGTCTTTTGTAAATTCTCCTATTCGTTCCGCACGCATCTTTATCTGAGAGAGAGACTCTTCGCCTGACACATAGAGTATCTTCTGTCCCATCTCTGACATATTCCTGCACATCTGAAGCAATATAGTAGACTTACCTATGCCGGGATCTCCTCCCACAAGCACAAGTGAACCGCTCACTACTCCACCGCCTAATACTCTGTTTAATTCGCCTATTCCTGTGGTGAATCTAGTTTCATCAGTTGTCTCAACCTCTAAAATGCTTGTAGGCGCCACGACAGTCCTTCTTCCAGACTGGCTCTTGGCGCCTACAGTAACCTTCTCCTCACAAAATGAATTCCATGCCTTACATCCCGGGCATTGTCCCATCCATTTTGTCGATTCAAATCCACATTCCTGGCAAAAAAACACTTGTTTTTCCTTTGCCATAAATATCTCCTATTATGTTATCACGATGCAACTGCCTACAATACCTATCAGGCAATTAATCAAATGCTCTCTTTATATCTACCTTAACTGCTCTGCCCTCTTCAAGATCAACACTTATGCTCATCTTACCCCCAAGGTTCGTCTTGTTCTTACCTACATACACATCATCTACATGTACTTTGTACTCAGTCTCTGGCTCAAGCTCCAGTGTGATCGATGCATTCTCTGGTCCCTCAACGACAAATGACACATCTTCCTCATCCGCCTTGAAGCCATGCACTGCTGTTCCTGGTACTGACTCGTATACAAACATTCCATTCTTCTCGAGCTTTGTGATCTCGTTGAACGTCTTTATCTTGTATATATCTCCTTCAAACTCAAAGCCATCTTTCTTGGTCTTTGATGCAAGTTCATAATTACCAAATTCTAAAGAATCCCCCTGTACATTTATCAATTCGCTTACTACTGCCATTGATTCTTATCCTCCTGTTATTTAAAAATGTTATATATTAATTCTATATAAACTGACCGTTAGTGCTTTTTATTATACCGTAACATTACATTTATTTCTACAAAATTATACATTTTCACCAATTTTTCATATTAAAATTTTTTTAATTTTCTCACTGTAACTCAGCATCTTTATTTTTTGACGATAATGTTACTTTCTCTGATACTACACCATGTGCGTCTTTGTTTTTTCTCACTGATACAGTCACAAGTTCTCCTTTGTGGACGTCACCACGCAATATCGCCTCCGCAAGCTCATCTTCAACATACGTCTGGATAGCACGCTTGAGCGGTCTGGCTCCGTATTTCTTATCATATCCTTTTTCGAATATATACTTTTTTAGATGATCTGTAAACTTGAGTTCTATATCCATCTGTACCTGAACACGGTTCTTTAATTCCCTGAGCATTAGTGTAGCTATCTCACGCACATCTTTCTCTTGCAGGGCATGGAACACTATAATGTCATCTATTCTGTTGAGAAACTCTGGTTTGAATGTTCTCTTGAGTTCGTCCATGACATTCTTCTTCATATCTTCATGTTCTTTTGCCGCATCCGTAGAAGTGACAAATCCCAGTTGCTTTGGATCTATAATTCCCTGTGCTCCTGTATTAGATGTCATAATAATTATAGTGTTCTTGAAGTCAACTTTTCTTCCCTGCGAATCAGTTATATGTCCGTCATCAAGCACCTGCAGAAGTATATTGAATACATCACTGTGAGCCTTCTCTATCTCATCAAACAGTATCACTGAATATGGGTTGGTCCTCACCTTCTCACTGAGCTGTCCGCCCTCCTCAAATCCTACATATCCCGGAGGTGAGCCGATGAGTTTGGATACACTGTGCTTCTCCATATATTCTGACATATCGACTCTTATGAGTGCATCTTCCGTTCCGAAGACAGTCTCTGCAAGAGCCTTGGATAACTCTGTCTTTCCAACTCCTGTAGGTCCAAGGAACAAAAAAGAACCTATAGGTCTCTTCGGATCCTTAAGGCCAACCCTGCTTCTCTTTATAGCCTTAGCCACTGCCGTGACAGCCTCATCCTGACCTATAACCCTTTTGTGCAGCTCAGATTCAAGTCTCTCAAGTCTTCTGGATTCTTTCTCCGTAAGCCTGCTTACAGGTATTTTGGTCCACACAGACACAACATCTGCTATATCGTTTTCTCCCACGATCATCTTATGTTTTCCTGATGTTTTGCTTCTTATTGTCTTTTTAGACAGTTCTGCCTGTCTCTGTCTGATGTGTGCTGCCTCTTCGATATTACCCGATATAAGTGCCGTCTCCAAGTCACTGTCAAGTGTGGCTGACTCTGCCGCATTTTTATCCACTAAGCTCTGCTGGGTCGTAAATCCAAGACGTCTGCGAGAACACGCTTCATCCATCAAATCTATAGCCTTATCCGGAAGGAATCTATCCGTGATATATCTTATCGAGAGGTCAACCGATGCCTCGATAGCTTCATCGCTTATTTCCACGCCATGATGCTGTTCATAGCAAGGTCTCAGTCCCTTGAGTATCTCTACAGCCTCTTCCCTTGTCGGCTCCTCCACATTCACCGGTTGGAACCTTCTCTCAAGCGCAGCATCTTTTTCTATATATTTCCTGTATTCAGCTCTGGTTGTTGCACCGATCATCTGTATCTCTCCACGCGACAGAGATGGTTTTAATATATTAGATGCATCTATGGCACCCTCAGCATCACCGGCTCCAACCAGCGTATGAAGTTCATCCACAAATAGGATCACATTGCCAGACGATCTGACTTCCTGTATGACCTTCTTGATCCTGTCTTCGAATTCTCCACGGTATTTGGATCCCGCGAGCATTCCGGATATATCTAGAGATAATAGTCTTTTCCCCTTTACAGTATCGGGAACGTTGTCATGAACTATCATATAAGCTATCCCCTCTACCACCGCAGTCTTACCAACCCCTGGTTCTCCCACAAGGCACGGATTATTCTTCATTCGTCTACTGAGTATCTGCATAACCCTTTGGATCTCTTTTTCTCTGCCTACCACAGGATCCATGTTGCCAAGTCTGGCCTCCATGGTCATATCTCTTGAATACTTGTCAAGTGTAGGAGTAGCTGATACGGCATTCCCAGTTTTTGCTTTCTTTTTTATTGCTGCATACTCTTTCTTTGCTGTATTCAGATCCAACCCGCAGGTCATAAGTATGTCGATATAGATCTTCTGCATATTTATCTTTTCTATCTGCATGAGTTTTACAGCTACACTGCTCTGTTCCCTTATCATTGCCAGAAGAAGATGCTCTGTACCCACCTCATTTGAAACGAATCTTTCAGCCTCCGCCTGGGCACCGTCAAATATCTTTCTCGCGGTTTCGGTATATTTGTCTTTTTCTCTTGTTATTGTGCCACCCGGTTCCAGTATGAACTTGAGCGCATCAGTCACCTTAACTATATCAAGACCATTATTATTAAGTATACTGTATGCTGTAGTATCTGCAACCGAAGCTAGGGCAACCAAGAGGTGCTCACTGCCAACAAAATTCTGTCCAAGCTTTTTTGCAACTCTGTTTGCCTCTTTGAGCACTATCTCTGACTCGCTGCTATATGGTAATCTCATGTAATTCACCTCGCTTATTTTAAATAGCACTTTCTGTCTTTACACTTTTCATCTATTACAGATAAAAAAGGTTTTGAAACATTATATCTCAAAACCTCTTTTGTGTGTATAAATTATTGTTTATAATTTCAAGCCTGCAGATTCAAACTATACAAGTTATCCTACTGCTCATCGATAGCTTTACCTATATCATGTCTCATATACTTATTGTCAAATGTGATCCATTCTGTTGCTGCATATGCATTTGCACGTGCCTCAAAGAGATCCTTACCCTTTGCTGTAACGCCAAGGACACGGCCACCATTTGTCACGATCTCATCACCATCAAACTTTGTTCCAGCATGAAATACAAAGTAATCGTCCTTGCCATCGAATTTCTCAAGTCCGTGTATAGGATAACCCTTCTTGTATGAGACAGGGTAGCCGTCTGATGCAAGAACGACACAAACTGCCGCGTTGTCCTCAAACTGAAGATCAACTTTATCAAGTGTTCCGTCGATACATGCCTCCATGACATCGATAATATCATTCTTCATACGAGGAAGAACTACCTGAGCCTCAGGATCGCCAAATCTTGCGTTGTACTCAAGAACCTTAACACCGCTTGGTGTCATCATGAGTCCGCAGAACAGAACTCCCTTGAACTCTCTGCCCTCTGCCTTCATGGCAGCCATGGTTGGCTTGTAGATGTTCTCCATGCAATACTCGTCTATCTCTTTTGTATAGAAAGGACTTGGGGAGAATGTTCCCATTCCGCCAGTGTTAAGTCCCTGATCTCCATCCTTTGCTCTCTTGTGATCCTGTGCTGAAGTCATAGGCTTAATAGTTGTTCCATCGCAGAAACAGAGAACTGATACCTCACGTCCTGTCATGAACTCCTCTATGACCATGGTGTTACCTGCTGAACCAAAGTGCTTGTCAAGCATGATCTCCTTGACGCCTGCCTTTGCCTCCTCAAGGTCATTACATATGAGAACGCCCTTGCCGAGTGCAAGCCCGTCAGCCTTTAAAACTATAGGGAATGTGGCTGTCTCAAGGTACTTGAGCGCCGAATCGGCATCTGTAAAGTTCTCATAAGCTGCTGTAGGTATGCCATACTTCTTCATGAGATCCTTTGAAAACGCCTTTGATCCCTCTATGATCGCTGCATTTGCGCGAGGTCCGAATGCTCTGATTCCGGCTGCCTCGAATGCATCTACCGCACCTGCGACAAGCGGATCATCCGGTGCAACAACAACCAGATCAACTGCATTATCCTTTGCAAATGCAACCAGCTTATCAAAATCCATAACACCTATATCAACGCACTCTGCAAGTGATGCAATGCCTGCGTTGCCAGGTGCACAATATATCTTGGATACTTTATCACTCTTTGAAATACTTGTAACTATAGCATGCTCTCTTCCGCCGCTTCCTACTACCAATACTTTCATGGATATTCCTCCTAATCTTCCACTACTGCAATTCCATCTTCCACATGAACCTTGCCGTGGGCTATCTTATCTATAACCGCAGGCAGAAGCTTCCACTCAGCCTGCTCCATAACGCGCTGCTGCAGAACCTTTGGTGTATCTCCATTCTGTACTGCAACTGCCTTCTGCATGATGATAGGACCTGTGTCAGTACCTTTATCTACAAAATGAACCGTTGCACCTACAACCTTTACCCCTCTTGCGAGGGCTGCCTCATGAACTTTAAGTCCATAGTAGCCTGTTCCGCAGAATGCTGGTATGAGTGATGGGTGTATGTTTACTATCTTGTTCGGATATGCATCTATCACTATCTCAGGTATGACCACAAGATATCCTGCGAGGACTATGAGATCCGCGCCAGTCTCCTGAAGTTTTGCGAGAAGTGCCTCGTTGAACTCTGCGCGGTCTGCGTAATCCTTAGGGCTTACGACCTCCGCTGCTATCCCTGCCTTCTTCGCTCTCTCAAGAGCAAATGCATTCCTGTTGTTGCTTATAACTGCAACTATCTCTGTATCTGTTATGACTTTATTCTCTATGGCATCTATGATGGCCTGAAGATTGGTTCCGCCACCTGACACCAGAACTGCAACCTTTAGCATAAGTCTACTCCCTTTTCACCAGCTACAACTGTACCGAGAACAAATGCCTTGTCGCCGGCAGCTTCTATAGCCGCAATAGTCTTGTCTGCGTCTGCAGGATCTATAGCAAGGCACATACCAACTCCCATGTTGTATGTATTGTACATCATATGCTCATCTATATCGCCCTTCTTTGCGAGAAGCTTGAATATAGCCGGCACCTCATATGAATCCTTCTTAACCTGAGCACGCACTCCGTCAGGGAGCATTCTTGGGATATTCTCATAGAATCCGCCACCTGTGATGTGGCTGCATCCCTTGATCGTAACGCCTGCATCCTTCACTGACTTGAGAGCCTTTACATAGATTCTTGTAGGCTCAATAAGTGCCTCACCGAGCGTCTTACCAAGCTCATCGTAATATGTATCAAGAGATTCCTTAGTCATCTCGAATACCTTTCTTACAAGTGAGAAACCGTTGCTGTGCACTCCACTTGAAGCGATACCTATAAGTGTATCTCCCGGCTTGATATCCTCTCCTGTGATAAGCTCCTTCTTCTCAACAACACCTACTGCAAATCCTGCAAGGTCGTACTCATCCTCAGGCATAAGTCCCGGATGCTCTGCTGTCTCACCGCCTACAAGGGCAGCTCCTGACTGGTTGCATCCCTCTGCAACACCACTTACTATGGTAGCGATCTTCTCAGGATAATTCTTACCACATGCTATATAATCGAGGAAGAAAAGTGGCTCTCCACCAGAACATGCGATATCATTCACACACATTGCAACTGCATCGATTCCGATCGTATCATGCTTATCCATAATATAAGCCAGCTGAACCTTTGTTCCACATCCGTCCGTTCCAGACAGAAGTATAGGCTCTTCCATATCTTTGATCTTAGCAAGGCTGAAGGCACCTGCGAATCCACCAATTCCACCAAGCACCTCAGGTCTCATGGTAGTTTTGATATGTTTCTTCATAAGCTCCACTGACTTGTATCCTGCTTCAATATCTACTCCGGCATTCTTGTAATCCAATTTCTTTTCCTCCTATTTGTCCGTTATGAACTATATCTGCTACAGACGGCGGACAACTTCTATACTCTTTTGTTCAATGACTCTTTATGAATAAAGACTCTCATCCACTGTCCAATTTCAAATATTCCAATAAATTATAGATTATATCTGATACTTTGTAAAGGAAGATTATCTTTTTGATATTCAGTTGACACATTTATCCAAATATGTCCCCTACACCACCCTTTTTTCATAAAAAATTGCCAATAACAATAGGTTGTGATATAATCGCAATAGGCTGTAATCAATTATATTTAAAGGAGCACATACATGACAAACAACAGACTAAACATAGGAATATTTACATGCCATATAGATAATGATTATGCGGTTGAGGTGTGCAAAGGTGCAGAATTTGCTGCCAAAGAACTGGACTGCAATCTCATTATCTTTCCCGGAATGTTTCTAAATGCTTCTTTCAACGATCCAGCCAACCAGCTGTACGATTATCAATACAATTCTATTTTTTACTATGCCAACCCAGAATGTCTTGACGCACTCATAGTTTCCGTTGGAACAATCTCATCATTTTTATCAGAGAAAGATCTAAGCGCATTTCTCTCACATTTTGAGGGAATCCCAATCCTGACTCTGGAAGAAAAGATTGACGGATATCCGTGTATCATGACTGATAATTCAGAGGGGATGAGAGTTGCCATAGAGCATCTCATTCATAAGCATAACCGAAAGCATATATGCTTTGTTGCAGGCAAAGAGGGCAATGCAGACAGTGCCCAGCGTCTTGGCATATATCTTGATGTGCTCGCTGAACATGGCTATAAAGCGACAGACAATATGATAGCACACGGCGATTTTTCCGAATATTGCGGAGCAGAAATCGGAACTCTGATCGATAACAATCCTGATATGGATGCTTTAGTTTTTGCCAATGACCAGATGGCCATCGCCGGATATACTGAACTTCAGAAAAGAGGATTGCGCATAGGCGAGGATATTTCTGTGATCGGCTTTGACGATTCAACGTCATCAGTCAACATGGATCCTCCTCTCACAACTGTTAATATAAACTCCAGTGAACTCGGTTATCGCGCCGTGTATGGAGCTGCCCATTTGGCTCAAAGCGGCACAGTCAATTCCGAGATTCTGAATTCTCATTTTATAAAAAGATTGTCATGTGGCTGCAGATTATGCAGCGAAAGTGATATATACGCCAGCAACAGCAATGTCAGAAAA
The DNA here is from genome assembly GCA_902461735.1 of uncultured Coprococcus sp. Taxonomy (GTDB): domain Bacteria; phylum Bacillota; class Clostridia; order Lachnospirales; family Lachnospiraceae; genus Coprococcus. The sequence goes on along the minus strand of CABPYV010000024.1, from coordinate 26,074 downwards.
GGACTATTTTCACTTGAGGATGATGAAATATTGAAAATTCTTGACTGTACACTTTTTGACGAGATTAAATACTCCTTTTTTGCACATAGAGTCATAGAGGCATTTAACGATATATTTTTAGACATGATAAAAGTGATGAAGTGTAATGTTGCCGACGATTATGAATCCAAGTTTCTTCACCGCATTATCATAGACAAGATCAAGACAAGGCTCGAATCAGATATCACTGATTTTTATCCCGTTCAAAAGATCATATATATGTTCAGAGAGCTTGCATCTATCTGTGCCAGCTGTGATCTGAGTCCGGCAAAGAGGCTTGAATTTTACAATTTGAATGCTGTGATAACCAATGCTCTGTCTCTGTTTCTTTCAAACAGCTTGTACAGCAAGATGCAGACAAACAGGATACTTGGGTGGTCATCCATCTATATCACCAGAGATACTCTTACCTACGGTGATGATATTGACAAGACCTACTCTTCTATTTTGGATAAGCTTAAAGCACTCAATTACACCGGCGCATATATTTATACATATGATGATGAGATAAGGATAACAGATTCAGGAAGCTGGATAGTTCCGAGATCATTGTTCCTGCAGGCATACTACAACCCTAACAATACACAGGTTTTGTTCGGCGAATCAAGAAGGCTACCGTCCACTGAGATTTTTGACAACGAGTACACCTACTATGAGCAGAGATTTACATCTGTGATCGTGCCTATCTTTACAAATGAAGACCATCACGGTTTGTTCATCTGCAATACAGATGTCTCCGATTTCAGCACTATATATTCAACCAGTTTACAGCTTGGAGCTGCGCTTAAGTATATGGCACTTCTCCGTGAACAGACCATAACACAGGAACAGCTAAAACTTTCTCTCAATGAGATTCACGAGAAAAATGAGCTTTTAAATCATCTGTCTACATCTGATGAGCTTACCGGTATATATAATCGTCGTGGTTTCATGGAACGTGTTGAATACTATATAAGTATTCCGTCTAATCACGGACTAAAGGCTATACTACTTTTTGCAGATATGGACTCACTCAAGGTTGTCAATGATAAATTTGGCCATAAGGATGGTGACTTTGCCCTCAAAAATATCGCTAACATTCTCTCAATGAGCTTCGGGCCGCACGATGTCATCGGTCGAATCGGTGGCGATGAATTTGTCTGCTTTGCATTTACTGATGATCCCTCCTATGTCACTCAGGTTCAGGAAAGAATCAAACAGTATTCAGCCGAACTCAATGCAACTTGCGGCAAGCCATACTTCATCGAGATGAGCGTCGGTGTCACTGAATTCACCTGTGATGGTGAACAGACCATCGAGGACCTCCTATCTCAGGCTGACAGTGCCCTTTACTCTAACAAACGTTACAAGAGGATGTCCATTCTCAAGTAGCTCTTAAAAAGCAGCAATATATATATTTATTAATGTTTTACCAAAATCTGAAATATATTGAATACATAAAAATCCGACTCGGCATGGATAACCCGGATATTCACAGAATATCTTCGTGTTATCTCCACACCGAATCGGATTTTTCTTTAGAGTATCACAGTATCTCTTCTATTATTTTCTATCACATCTTCTATCACTGTTCCAGTGGCTCGTTAAGCTTTTCTGTTCCTGGGAGAACAAATCTTCCGTTCTCAATAATCGCAGTCTCTGTGCCATCTGGATGCACTGAGTATATACCGCCTATCTCATCATACGGAATGGTTATATCTGTATGGCAGTTGAAATACGCCTTTGAAATATCCGTCTTTCTGAGAATTGAAAATTCATTATCTTTTGCAACTATCTCCTTGCCGTCTGGATTATACAATCTGTTTTCCTCACTCCAGCTGTAGCATGTGTCTCCGACTGCAAAATGAGGTCCCATCTTCTCTACTATAAGGATTGGCAGCTTGTAGACTATATCATATTTATTAGCCATGACATACGCTGTCGTGTTTGTTCCTATTGCAAATTCTCCGATTGGAAGGGTATCTCTTCCTCCAAGAAGATTTTCTTTTATAAATTTCTGATTCATCTCATGGTCATTGTAATTATCGCAGTCATATTCTGCGATCTTTCCATCCTCAAACCTGAGCTTAAGATTTACATATTTCAAGCCGTCCAGATACACTTCACTCACATTGAGTAGTCCATGTGTTCCTGTAAGCTTCGGTGAGGTGAACACCTCACCCACCGGAATATTTACATCGGCAACGCAGTTTTCAAAGTTTGTCTCTGCATCCGTATTCTTAAGTTCATGAAGCATGACATACATATCTGTTGCGTTTTTAAATCCCTTGTTATCCTTGCCAATAACTCTCACATACTTTGCCCTGTCAAGTTCATCTATGATATGTTGTTGTATCGCTCTGAACACATTGTTATCAAGTGTATTTATCATAACTGTGTCCTTAAATATATCACGATATCTGGCACCTATCTCTGGTATAGGATATGCGATTATAGTGAAGCTGCATTTATCCTGTGCAATATACTCATTGACGATCTGTGCGCTCTCAGTTCTATACTCTACTTGAATTTCCTGCTGTCTTTTATCCAGAACCGGATTGACATCACTGGACTCTGGCTCAAACGGATTCTCTCCAAACACCTCTATAACCGCAGGTCCTGCGTACACAGATGCCTCACGGGCAAGATTCTTGTATGTCTGCCTGAGGATCTCCAGTTTTCTCTCCATGAGCTTCTTGTCAAGGAACAGAGCTTCATCCATTCTGTGATCATATTCCAACTGTTTATTTGGAACGGTAGATGAATATCCCACCCTGCTGATCAGTCTTCTATTTATCCTCGGCACTGCATACCTATAACATATCGGCTCCAGTCCCATATCCCTGAACTGCTTTATAGCAGCCCTGACAATTCTCTCCTGACCAAGAAAATATCTGATATTGACCGTCTTCTTCGCCGAAAGGTCGATCTTTGCAGCCTCAAATCCAAGTCTGTAGCCCTCGGTAAATGTCCCGGCCATGGCATCTATCTCTTCATCACTGAAAGTGCTTAGGTATATCGCTGTATCTATTTCATTCTTGCCAATGTACTCTCCATATCTATAGAGATAAGTTACATCTTCAAGATCACTATTCATAATTATATCAGTCGCAAATGCAAGATCAGGGCTCAGCTGTTCTCTTATTCTATACGACATAAAGAACTCTGCATAATCATTCTCAAAGTAATAAACAATTGTCTCCAGATCCTTCGCAGTGAAGTCATCCTGAAACATAAAATATATCTGTACAAACAGTTCAGCGAGAATAGTTATATCTACAACTCTGCCTTCAAATGCATAAACTGTCATTCCTCTTATCTCATTGTACACAAATCCAAGAAGCTGGGATATCTTCCTGACCTCTGCTTTGTCTCTTGAATAATCCTTCATGAACTGATCCGTAATATATCTATAATTTGCATAGCTCTTATTATAATTATCACCCAATATATCATTGTAGAGTCCATGGTTCATTGCCTCAAGCTGTGACAGATTTCTATCTGATATGGCGTCTTTTCTCACCAGCTCAAGCACGTCACCTATACGGGTTATAAATCCGGCAACATGTACAAAATAATCGTTGTACGGCTGCTTCACCACAGATTCATGCGCTATCTGTCTTATTCTTCCCAGCACGAGTTCATATCGTTCCTCTATATCATCGAATTCTTCTACAAAATTATTGTAATAATTCATCTATGTCCTCTCTTTCACATTTGAATATCGCTTCTAATATCATTTACTATTATCACAATCCCATCAAAAGGAATATTACAGAAACACCAAGTACTATTCCATTCAATATGATCGCCATCTTCTTGCTGGTTATTCCACCATTGTCTGCCCTATATCCAATCACAGAAAAAACAATACCTGTGAATGCCATTATCAATGCACTGACCATAAGGACTCCATACACCCTCTGGACCTTTCCCTGGGTCAGGATAGACTTGATTATGGAAATAATAATAAATAAACCTCCAAAGCCTCCGAGAAAGTATCCAATGATAGTATCTGTCGGCATTCCCGGTGTCGACACCCTGAACTCTTTACTTCTTTGCATGATACCTCCTAACCAGCTTTGCTGTGACATAATATATACAATAACCCATTATTCCACCCAGCGTATTCATGATGATATCATCTATATCAAATACCCCAAGCTTAGTTATATACTGCGAGACCTCAATGGCAAGCGTAAACAAAAACGAATAAAGTACAGCCTGCCAGAATGTCGTTTTTTTGTTTCTTGCCCATCTGAGCAGCACGCCAAATGGCACAAATGCTATTATATTACCATACAGGTTAAGGAACACGCTCCATCCCGACATCTGATCCCTGTAGATAATAAATCTTTCTATCTCCTGTAACGGATGAAGATTGTATCTTCGTTCTTCATATCCGCCTCTTCCAAACATATCACTGAAAATAAGGAAATAAACTATACAGACTATATAAAGCACAAATAACACAGAACATATAGTCCTGAATTTCTTTCTATCTATTTGCTTCAAGATAACGCTCCCACTATGACTTAATCAGCGTGCATCTCCATTATCCTGTCCAGAAGCATGTCAGCACACTCTTCCTTCGACATCATTGGAAGTTCTCTGATCTCGTCATCCGTAATAAGAGTGAGAACATTGGTATCTACACCAAATCCCGCTCCCGCGACCTTTAAATTATTTGCCGCTATCAAATCTATATGTTTAGAGTTGATTTTTTTTCTGGAGTTCTCAATGAGATCCCTCGTCTCCATTGAAAATCCACAGATAATCTGATCCTTTATCCCCTCTTCAATTCTCTGATTTCCAAGTGCCAGAAGTATATCCTTTGTTCTTGAAAGTGGTATACTCATATCGCCGTCACTTTTCTTTATCTTATGCTCTGCAATCTCTACAGGTCTATAATCTGCAACAGCAGCAGCCTTGATAATGATATCCTGTCCCCTGCTTCTTGACATAACCGCATCATACATATCCTGTGCAGATGTTATGTCAACCACATTGACAAATCTAGGCGGTGCTATATCAACTTTTCCTGTGACAAGGGTCACATCCGCGCCTCTGAGCATCGCCTGTCTGGCTATGGCGTATCCCATCTTGCCTGTTGAATGATTCGTTATATATCTCACCGGATCTATAGCTTCCCTTGTCGGTCCAGCTGTTACAAGAAGTTTAATGCCTGCCATATCTTTCTCTTTTGCAATGGCTTTCAATATGTAATCCTGAAGGACCTCCGGTGCCGGAAGTTTGCCCTTGCCTGTATCTCCACAAGCAAGATAGCCGCAGTCCGACTCTATGATCTCATATCCATAGTGCTCAAGCTTCTTTATGTTGTCCTGAACGATAGGATTCTCTATCATACCTGTATTCATGGCAGGTGCTATGATCTTTGGACACTTAGCCGGCATGATGGTTGTACTGAGCATATCATCTGCTATCCCTCCTGCTATCTTACCGATGATATTGGCCGATGCAGGTGCAACCATGAACACATCCGCACGCTTTGCGAGAGCAACATGTTCCACATTGAACTGAAAGTTCCTGTCAAATGTGTCCACAAGACACTTGTTTCCAGTCAAAGTCTCGAATGTGATCGGATTGATAAAATTAGTTGCATTCTCTGTCATTATAACATGAACGTCAGCATGCTTTTTCACAAGCATACTGGCCAGATCTGCTATCTTATATGCTGCTATACTTCCTGTAACTCCAAGTACAACTGTTTTCCCTTTTAACATACTATATGCTGTATCCTTTCTTTAAAGAAAACTTTGACACAGCATACCAGTGAGAATCTGCTGAATCTGATTCTCCGGTATGCCATGTCTGAAATAATTCTTATATGATAAATAATTATAAACTCTGCCATTATAACTCAGCTATAAAATTATCGATAAGTCTCGCCTTGCCAAACTTTACAGCCATAGCACAGAGTACATGTCCCTCAGCCTTCTCAATAGACTGCATGGTATCCATATTGACCATCTCCACGTAATCTATCGTTGCAAGAGGTTCTGCTGATATTAACTCCTTCATGGCGCCAACGATCTTTGATGCATCGCGCTCACCATCTGCTATCATCTGCTGTCCAAGCTTTACTGCCTTGCTGAGAACAACTGCAGCTTTTCGCTCTTCGGCTGTCAGATATATGTTTCTTGAACTCTTTGCGAGTCCGTCAGACTCCCTGATTATAGGGCAGCCAACTATCTCTATGTCAAAGTTCAGATCCTTCACCATTCTCATGATGATCGCGAGCTGCTGAGCATCCTTCTGTCCAAAATATGCTCTATCCGGAGTTACTATGTTGAAAAGCTTACCTACAACTGTACAGACACCCTTGAAATGAATAGGTCTTGTCAGACCACAGAGTGCATTTGGAAGACCTGTCATATTAATGAATGAGACAAATCCATCGGCATACATCTCCTCTGGTTCCGGATTAAATATTATATCTGCACCTGTAGCCTCACACAGCTTTGCATCCGCCTCAAGATCTCTTGGATAGCTCTCCAGATCCTCATTTGGTCCAAACTGTATAGGATTGACGAATACACTCACAACTGTTCTATCGTTCTGCTCTACAGACTTCTTTATAAGACTCTGATGTCCCTCATGAAGATATCCCATTGTTGGGACAAGACCAACTGTCAGTCCCTGCTTCTTCCATTCCTTTACCTGTGCTCTCACTTCATCTATCTTCTTTAAAATAACCATGACTTTTCTCCTGTTCTATTATGAATTATCTGCATCTTAATATAACTTTTCTATTATATCATCATCTATCTTATAGGTGTGCTCAGGTCCCGGGAAGGTTCCAGCATTTATCTCACTGATATATTCCTTCACAGCTCCGCGCATGGCATCGCCCACATTTGCAAACTGCTTGACAAACTTCGGAACAAAGTCAGAGAACATGCCGAACATATCCTGATTGACAAGCACCTGTCCGTCACAATATCTTCCTGCACCTATTCCTATAGTTGGAATACTTATACTCTCTGTAACTATCTTTGCAAGCTTTTCAGGCACGCACTCGAGCACCAGCATATATGCACCCGCAGCCTCAACTGCCTTTGCATCCTCTATGAGCTTCTTTGCAGCAGCCTCAGTCTTGCCCTGCACTTTAAATCCGCCAAATGCATTGATCGACTGTGGTGTGAGTCCAAGATGGGCACATACAGGTATACTTGCCTTTACTATGGCACTTATCTGTGGGCACATGTCCTGGCCACCCTCAAGCTTTACTGCTCCCGCACGGCCCTCCTTCATGATCCTTCCCGCATTGACCACCGCATCATATACGCTAGCCTGATATGACATAAATGGCATATCTGTTACAACCAGAGCGTTCTTTGCACCTCTTGCAACCGCTGCGCTGTGGTGGATCATATCATCAACTGTGACCGATATAGTATCCTCATAGCCAAGAATAGTGTTGCCCAGAGAATCTCCTACCAGGATCGTGTTGACACCACATTCATCAAGAATCTTTGCAGTGGTGTAGTCGTATGCCGTGATCATGGAAATCTTCTTGTCTGTTCCCTTCATCTGCATAAGTGTCGTCGTTGTGTTCTTCATAATTATAATTCTCCTATTCCGTCCAAAACCCGTAACAAATCCCTGTAATCCCTGTCCGGATGCTTTTGAACGGCAACCTGTACCAGGCATTTCGAAACCGCCGCATATGCCTGACGCTCATCTCCTGTGAGCGCATCCATATGCTTTCGTATCGTATCAACATCACATCTCTCCACCGGTCCTGTCAGACTACTCACAGGTCCCTTTTCTGCTGCCGCCCTTGCATTTCCAAGAAACAGCGGCATTATGGCGCATTCTGCCTCATCTTCGGAAAACCCGCATTGTCTGAGCAGGTCCTGTGAGACCGCAAGCAGACCTGTTACCAGATTGCTTGCAAACACAGCTGCTCCGTGATACTTCACCTTGTCTCGTCCGTCTATGCGCACACACCTGTTGCCGAAGGATTCTATGACAGAACATATGCGCTGCGCATATCTGTCATCCCCTTCAACTGTAAAAAATGAATTGTCCAGTTCTTTATAGGATTCGTACTTTGAACTTATTGCATACATAGGATGAATCGAATAACCAAAGGCTCCAGCCTCCGTTATACCTGAGAAAATGTCTGATGTCATAGCTCCACTGGCATGACAAATAATCCTGCCACGTATGTCAAGATCTTTTATTCTCCTCCAAACGCTCTCTATCTGTCCATCAGGGACGGTCAGAAAGATGATCTCACACTCTCTGCAAAGCTCTTCTAAGCTGTTGTATACCACGGTATCGGTAAATTCGGCCGCTGCTCTGGCACTTTCACAACTGGCACTATAATAGCCTCCTATCTCAAGCTGTATGTCCTCAGGTATATTTTTATCCTGATCCATCTTCGATGATGCATCTGACTCTGTCCTAAGCGGCATCTTCGATGATGCATCCGGCTCTGTCCTGAGTGGCATCTTTGAAGCTATATATTTTCCAAATGTAAAGCCAACTTTTCCAGCTCCTATAAATCCAATCCTCATACAATTTCACCTGCTTACGTCTGCTCCTGCTGTATATGTGAATCTCTGTCTGGTGGATAAAATCCAGGTACGGTTTCTTTCGAATACCATCCATTCCACATACTAACATTACACATTTTAAATGTAAAGAAATAATATCTTACATGATATCAGCCTATACTGATCATTCATGTCAGCATTTTCTGTATATTTTATTTGAACTTCTCTATTACTTCCTCATTTGCCTTCATGGCAGCCCTCTCCATGTCCTTGCGCTCCTGAAGAAGTCTGAGTTTTACAGATTCATTGTTCACTCCTATGATCTGAAGGGCAAGGTAAGCTGCATTCTTGCTTCCGTTTATTGCAACTGTTGCAACTGGAATACCTGAAGGCATCTGCACTATTGACAACAACGCATCCATGCCGTCAAGTGTCGCTCCTGAAAGTGGTACACCAATTACAGGAAGAACCGTCTGAGATGCAACCACGCCTGGAAGTGCTGCTGCCATTCCTGCTGCGGCAATGATAACCTCTGTGCCATTGTTATTTGCTTCCTCTATAAATTCAGAAAGTCCCGCATGCGCTCTATGGGCTGAAAGGCATCTCACATCCACCTCTACTCCATAGTCTTTTAATATCGCTACTGCCGGCTCTACCTTTGGAAGATCACTTGTTGATCCCATGATTATTGCTGCTCTCATCTTTCTTTTTCCTCTTTTCTTTTTATATTTGCACAGATACCGCAGGGCCCGTTACCCGGTGTTCGAATCCCGGTTCATCGCCCTGCCCGTATCTGTTACTGACTATATCTACTATTGACTATGTCTGCTGCCGGTTATCCGTTGCCGGCTCTCTGTTATTGGCTGTTCAGATATTGGTCTATCATCTCACTTGATGTCTGATAATCGCCTGAGGCTACAAACTCCTTTAGTGCAGTGAAGAACTCTGTATCTATGTCTCCATACTGATATCTGTCCAGCTCGCTCATAAGGCTTTCCACAGGTTCTCTGTCTCCAGCCCGCAGAAATGCACGTATTTCTTTAAGTTTTCCCTTGTTGATACCATCCCGGTACTCTTTTTCAACGACCACATCCTCATGATTTATCTTGGACATATATTTTTCTATCTGCTTAAAGAAATCATTCATCATCGCCACGAAATCGCGCGTGTTGTCTCTGGCATACTGCTGATTGCCTATATTGATCGCCGACTCCAGATTTGCAGCCTTTCTCTCAATACCGTACGCGCCTATATTGGCACTGCTGCTCTTTATATCATGGATAATATTCTTATATCTGCGGACATCATCATCGATGTACGTCCTCAGCATCTGCACCTCATCCTGATATTCTTCTTTGTAGTTTCTCACGAATGTGTTGAACGTTCTAAAGCTTCCGCCCATCACTCTCACAGTGTCCTCAACTGCGATAAATCTTCTGAGAATAACCGCATCTTCCATATAACTGATGTCATCTTCAGTCTGTGATATAGCAGTATTTTTCTCTTTTACCTTATCATCCGATACGTACGTTCTAAGCATAGACTCGGCCTGATCAAGTTCTATCGGCTTGACTATGATATCATTGAATCCCGATGTAAGGATCTCTTCCCTTGAAGTATCTACTGTGTTGGCAGAAAGCGCAACGATAGGCATCTTTTTAAATTCTTCTCCATCCAGATTTCTTATCTCGCGCACTGTATCTATACCGTCCATTACCGGCATCACGGTATCTATAAACACCATATCATAGCTGTTGACCATAACCTTATCAAGTGCATCAAATCCTGAGGTCGCTGTATCGCAGCTGAGACCATATGTGTCAAATATAGTCTTTTCAACCTGAAGTCCGATCTCCGAATCATCTACTATGAGTATTTTTACATCAGGCAGCCACAGATGCGAATTGGCATTTCTTCTGGCCATTTCTTTTCGCTTTCTCTCATTGTAGTTGACATAACTATAATCAAACACTGACTGTCTGACGCTGAATCTTATCGTAGTTCCCGCTCCATATATACTCTCAACACTGATGTCACCATCGAGAAGTCTGACCAGCTCTTTGGCTATGGCCAGTCCAAGACTTACTCTGAACATTCCTATATCAGATCTCTCATAGGAATCATCCAATTCAAACATCGTATCAAGTCTCTCTTCTTTTACACCCAGGCCTGTATCTGACAGTTTGAAATCAAGATATATCTCATCGTGATCACTGTCAAATATTCTGGATATCTCCGTCTCAGGCTCATCGATATACTCTGCATACTCTACATGGTCTTCTACATCGCTATCTTGTTCGTGTGCATCACTCTCCGCCTTCCTCGCCATATGCCAGTCTACATCTATACTGATGTATCCTTCCTTGGTGGTATTGGCAGACCACGCAAACACATTCTCCATGATCTCACGTATTGCCTGCATGTCTCCTATGAGACCATTGGGTATCTTATCCTCTATACTTACTTTCAGAGCTATAAGATCTCTGTTGATCAGTCCCTTAAACTCATCTGACAGCTCCTCTATGAGATCAGATGCAAAATACTGCTTGAACTCCGGCTCTATGATATCATCTTTCAGATTGGAAAGCCTTGATATACCATCTGACATATCAAGTATCTCTCTTCCGGCCGAATAAAGCCTGCTGTACTGTATGTATTCATCACTCTGTGTATCCTGACATCCACGCATGGCTAGCTCAGATATAGATATTATATTGTTAAGCGGTGTTCGTATCTCATGATTGAGATAGTTTACATAATCATTTTTTGCCTGGTTAGATTTCTCCGCTTCCTCACTCTTCTTGCTGAGCTCCTCCACCTGTTCATTCTGCTTTCTCAGTGTCCTGAAGATACTTCTCGCAACCACTATACATATCAGTATAAACAGTAAGATAAGAATAACAACGAGCATTTTTGCCAGATTCGTTTCAAAGAATCCAAGTTCCTTATCAATTACAAATGTAAGAGGCTGTTCGCATTCCACTCCATCTGCATTTCTTGCCGTAAGGACAAATTTATATGTTCCGCCCTCGAGATTGGTGTACTCAACCTCCATCTTATCCGTTCCCGATAAGGTCCTCTTCTCGCTCTCAAATCCTTCCAGATAATAGTCAACGTTTATATCTGCTCTATTTACATAACTCAATACGGAAAATCGTATTGTAATTCTGTTCATGTTCTTTGGCACATCGATCTGGCCATCCAGATCCGAGACAGGGTAATCTTTTCCATCCACCTCAACCGCTGCAACACGTACCTTCGGTGCAATCTCATTTACATACTCGTCATCCAGATTTATCTTGCACAAGCCCTCATCACAGCACACGTACACTGTTCCCGATGAAGAAACATAGTTCGTTGATTTCTCTGTTATGCCCGAAATTATTCCATCATTTTTCGTAAAACATATATATTCAGGTGATGCACTGCTGAGTATATCTTTTTCGTAGTATCTGTACAAACCTTTAGATCCGAATATCCACAAATAACCGGCTGAATCGAGTACCATATCATATATACTGTTGGTATTGTCTACAGTTGTTATCTGTCTGACCGCACCTTCTTTGTAGTACAGTCCATTATCAGTTCCTATCCACAGTCCACTACTTCCTCTGACCATGGTCGTGACTACACTCATCTTCTGATTGCCATCAAGTGTCATTCCAGACACTTTGTAATCTATGCTGATAATATACATGCCTGCTCCATTTGAGCCAGCATATATCTCTCCATCTTCAGACGAATACAGACTGACTATATCAGGATTATCAAGTCCATCCATTCTAGTAATATTTTTTACAACCTCATCTGAAGCAATAATGGATATTCCATATTCAGTGCCAACCGCCACACTTCCCGGACTGATCTCAGTTATGCAATTGACCGAATTGCTTGCTAGGGATGACTCACCCCTGCTAAAGCTTTTATATTGCCAGTTTCTGTCAACCCTGATCACGCCGTATATCTTATATGTTGCAATCCATAGCTTATCGCCGGAATCCACATACAGATCTCTTATACTTATTCCATACAGCTTGGATACAAGCTCATTATCACTGCCTGATACAAGTCTTCCATTGGAATCAACCACGTACAAGCCTTCATCTGTACCAATAAAGATATTGCCGTTATAGCTTGTCACGCAGTTGACTATCGAACTGTCTATACCATATTTCATGGTTACATTCTGGAATTTGCTCTGCTCTAAGAAAAGCAATCCTTTTCTGTATGATGTGAACCAGTAATTCCCCTCAAAATCCTTTATCATATCACTCATTGACTCATTGAATCTGAGGCTTTCTACATTCACGATCTTCTTTTCCGAAGTGATATAGCCCACGCCGTCGTCCGCCAGTATCCATATCTTATCTCCATCATTGTATATTTTATTGATACCATGAAGACTTCCCGTGTTGATAACACTGACTTTACCTCTGTTGGTCACCATCAGAATACTATATCCTGCCGAGCCGTAATATCTTGTACCATCAGAATCCACGTAGAGCGAATTGATATCGTCTATGCCATAATTGGCTTTTGAAGTGACCGTAACCTCGTCCCCGTCTTCTACTCTTATCAGAACATCATTGTTTGCTATTGCATATATTGTTCCCTTATAGCCTGATATATTGCCAATATTATATCCTGATATTCCCTCATCATCCACAATCTGAACACCATCAGATGTAAGACGGTATATCCCGGATGAAGATGCCAGCCACAACTGATTTTCCTCATCCTCATACATCGCATTTATGGTGGATACGCCAAGATTATAGGTCTCTGACACTCTTTGGAACGAACCATTGTCATACACATACAGACCGTAATTATCTGTTCCGACATACAGCTTATCATCGCTTGTGTGATATATACAGTTTATGGAATACTTTGTTCCGTCTTCATTACTATCCAACGGAAACAGAGTAAATTCACTTCCATCATATCTGTATATTCCATTATCTGTTCCTATCCATATATAACCACTTGTGGATTGGCATACGCAATTCGCTTCACCACTGTCGAATCCCTCGTCACCGGCAAATGTATGCTGGCTGTAATACGACGTGAAATTGCTGTCAGCATAAACTGTTTGACGTGGCAGCAGCATCACTGCTACGATTATTAAAATAGCGATTATCCTTATTAGTTTTTGATTAATTCTTCCGTTAATCCGATCTTTCATTTATTCCTCCGGAAATCATATGGGATCTCTCTGCCTCATGCAGTTCTATGCATTTTTCAGAAATGCGACATATCCCTTCTTGGTCTCATATATATCTGCCTTGGATGTGATCTCCCATGGCGCATGCATATTGAGCACCGCAACACCACAATCTATTACTTCCATTCCATACAGTGAAAGAATATACGCTATTGTTCCGCCGCCTCCAACATCAACTTTTCCAAGTTCTGCAGTCTGATATGTTATCTCATCATCATCCATGATCTTTCTTATGGCTGCCATATACTCAGCATTCGCATCATTCGAACCTGACTTTCCCCTTGCGCCCGTAAACTTGTTGAACACCATTCCTTCACCGAATACCGCAGCATTCTTCTTGTCAAATGCAGACTCAAATGAAGGATCGAAGCCTGCTGACACATCTGAAGAAAGCATTCTTGAAGAAGCAAGACATCTTCTGAGTGATATCTCAGAGAATACGCCCATGGCATTCATGATCTCTGCAACCGTATTTTCAAAGAAATGTGACTGCATTCCTGTTGCGCCTACACTTCCTATCTCCTCCTTGTCTGTAAGCAGACAACACGTAGTCTTCTCCGGTTCCTCTGTCTCGAGCATGGCAACAAGAGATGTGTAAGCACATACCCTGTCATCCTGACCGTAAGCCATGATCATACTCTCATCTATACCACAGTTTCTAGCTCTTCCTGCAGGTACGATCTCAAGCTCTGCAGAGAGGAAGTCCTCCTCTTTCATGTCATACTTCTTCTCAAGGAGCTCTAGGACAGCAGCCTTCACAGCTTCCTTTTCCTTTTCATCTCCTTCTATCGGCTTGCTTGCAAATAGTATATCGAGTTGTTCCCCTTCTATAACTGAATCCGCTCTCTTCTTGAGCTGTTCCTGTGAAAGATGGATCAGAAGGTCTGTAACACAGAACACCGGATCATTCTTATCCTCACCTATGCTTACGGTGACGACATCTCCATTTGTCTTGGCAACCACTCCGTGTATTGCAAGCGGAAGTGTAACCCACTGATACTTTTTGATCCCACCATAATAATGGGTGTCAAGATAAGCAAATCCACCTTTCTCATACAATGGATTCTGCTTTACATCCATACGCGGAGAATCTATATGTGCTCCGAGAATATTCATTCCCTTTTCAAGCTTCTTCTTTCCTATATTGAACATGGCAACTGTCTTGTTCATCCACACTGCATATACTTTGTCTCCGGCTGTAAGCTTCTCTTTATTCTTTATAACTTTCGTCAGGTCTCTGTAGCCCTTATCTTCAGCCTGTCTTACAATCTCTTTCACACATTCTCTCTCGGTCTTGCCGTTGTCAAGAAAATCCCTGTAGTCTTTGCACAAGCGCTCAAGATTCTTTATATCTTCCTTCTTATACTTGCTCCATGCATTCTTTTTTGTCATTTTCCTTACCTCCTGATATTTGAACATCAACGTATATTAAACTTAATTATTTTAAGACCACGATGCCTTTTATGTCAGACATAGTCTACTCACTGTACACGTCAGTGTCGATATTTTTTGCGCTCATTTTCATCGTATATCTGCGAAAAATGATGAGCATCACTCCTAGGATCATTAAATAAATTATATATACTGCATAGGATTGAATCCATGTAAATCTAAACAACAGATATCCTATACCGCAAAGTACAATCGCTATGACGATTGCTATTGCCATATTGAAAAATGCATTCAGGTTGCCTCTCAGTGCACCATACTCATCCTCCCAGTCTATCTTTGGATGGGTGGAATCCAGCAAAACACCAGTGTATGTGCATATACCTACACACAACACTCCAATCAACACATAATAAACACTATCTATAAAACTGCAATCCATATAGATACTCAGTATGATCGTGCTGAGCACAATCGTAACTCCACTGAATATCATGCTTATCCATACCTTAACACGTATCTGTGTCCTGTACGCCATAGGTATATGCTTCACAAATGAAATATGACTGCCCTCTCTTGTGAATGCTGTAGATGCTATGCTGTTCATAGCCGTGGCAAAGAAAGCGATCGATGTAACCGCAACCAGCATGATGACATCCGACAGAAAATAGCCTTTTTCAAATGTATCTCTGAACGACCTGATCGAATCGGCAGTTGCCGGTATGTTAAACAGGGCAGCTATGAGTATCGGCCAGATCAGGTTCACGACCACACAATATTTTCTGTATGCCGGGGTTCTCACAAGTATCTTGCATTCTTTGTCAAGATATGCCCTAAACGGAGTTCTGATCGCAAAATTCTCTACTCTCTCCCTCTTATCACGTCTTTTCCCGGATTTTCCTGATGATGATACGAGGTACACGCCTCTGAGATACAATGCATTTCCAAGAATGAGCAGTACTACTATACACGCCGCATTTACAAGTATAAATATCAGCATGTACAAGATGCTGTTCCCCTGCAGTGCTTTCAAAAACAATGGTACAGTGAAAAATATCTTATTCATTATATTGATAAATATATTGTCACCATTTCTCAGGCTATCTATGTAATTATTTATATTTACCGCATCCATTTGGGCAAATGACCATACAAAAAGCCCGGCGAATACAAGGACTGCAAGTCCCACCATAAAATCTACATTTTTCAACAGCTTTGCCTTGCTAAAAAATGCCATAACAATAAGTGAAAAAACCCCACAGTACACAAGTGGAAGTACCGGGAGAAGAAACACTCCTATTATTGATGTCATAACAGAAACAGGTCTTATCTGTGCCGCAACAAAATAGCCTATAAACCCACAAAACAATACCATGAATTCCATGACACTCTCGGCAAAATATGCATGAGTAAACTTTGCAGCGACAAGCTCCGCCGGCTTTACAGGAAGCGGAAGCAGGTGATCGAGATCTGATGAAAAATACAGAAGATTGAATATGACCATAATGCTGAAAATAACCCCGAATACAGACATAAGCTGTATCACAAGATTAAGTCCCTCTGTCATACCACCAGCCTCAATAAGTGCCGCAGTCATTATATATACTATGAATCCCACAATAAGGCAGCAAGGTATCATGATACAGCACATAGCTATAATTCCCATGATTTTATATCCTTTTGCTTTCTCACCATGTTCCGGCATCTCCATATCATTGTTCCGGCTTATCATTTTGAGCAAGGTCCTAAAATTCTTCATGTGTCATCTCCACAAAAATCTCTTCAAGGGATTTGTTCTTATGCTGAGCCTCCAGCTTCTCCAGAGTCCCCTGATATATATCTTTACCTTTTCTGATCATAATGATCTTGTCACACAGTTTCTCCGCTACCTCCAATACATGGGTCGAGAAAAATACACAATTGCCTGCATCCGCATGCTCTCTCATCATCTTCTTCAATTCATATGCAGCATTCGGATCAAGTCCCGTCATCGGTTCGTCCAATATCCACACTGGCGGATTATGAACCAGAGCAGCTATGACCATCATCTTTTGTCTCATTCCATGGGAATAGCTGACCATCTGTCTGGTCAGGCTATCCTCCATTCCAAATCGCTCCGCCATCTGTTCTATTCGGGTCTTTCTATCTGATGTAGATACCCCATATATGTCAGCTATAAAATTTACATACTCAAGGCCTGTAAGCCTTAGAAAAATGTCCGGATTATCTGCTATATATCCCATGGATAATTTAGCTTCCATAGGTTTCTCTCTCATATCATATCCATTTATGATAACGCTTCCCTCTGTCGGCATGAGTATGCCCGTCAGCATCTTTATAGTGGTAGTCTTACCAGCTCCATTCTGTCCGACAAAACCAACTATCTCACCTTTATTTATATGAAAGCTCAGATCATCGACTGAAACAAAATCGCCTCCATATACCTTCTTCAAATTCTGCGCTTTTATCATATATAATAATCCTTTCACTACACCAACAAAAAGCTGTATATATGCTGGTACAATATACCAGCACACATACAGCTATTATATCAATTCATTATAAGGTTTACAAGTTTACAGTGGTATCAAGACAAAATGAATATATTATTTTTTCTTTAACCTTAAGTCCTGTCAGCTGCTCAAGAACATCTGCGTATTTGTCCAGCTGCACATGGTATTTTTGTACAAGGTCTTCCGCTTTTTTGACTGTGTCGGTTTTATAGTCCATCAGTACTATCTCCCCATCTTCTATGAAATACGCATCGATTATTCCCTGAACAACTATTGTCTCATCGTTATCGGGATCTATATCTGCTCTGCTGCCAAGTATCTCCTCCGGTGTCATCATCATGTAAAACTGTCTCTCCCTGAAAAGCTCGCCGTTTTTGTCAGCAGCTGCCATTCTCTGTCCCAGACTGCTTTTTATCATATTGACAATCTTGTTTGGATGTATCTTGGTTCTGTAGATATCTCCAAATATTCCCAGATCAAATATCCTTTCTACATCAGCTTCTATTCCACTGTCCGAAACCTGCTGGAAGTCCGCGAGTTCCATTATCTTATGGTATACAGTTCCCACATCATTGCCACCGATGATCTTTTCACCGCTCAGAAATTCAGGGATCGGAGCCTTGTCTTTTTCTACATATATCCTTTCCTTTCCCGGCATCTGAAAACTGTCATTTTCTCCCATAGCCTGAAGCTTTTTTATCTCAGTTATGGACATCTTACTCTTGAGCCCGGATGAACCATGGCCATATCTGAATTCAATTCCTTTTTTTATCTGATTATAGATATCTTCTGCTTGCTCCTTCTCTGGATCACCGAATTCGACAGAGTCAGCCCCAAGCGAATCAATTCTGTTTTCTTTGATTTCAGTTTCTTTGATTCCAGCTTCTTTGATTCCAGTTTCTTTGATTCCAGTTTCTTTGATTTCAGTTTCTTTAGTTACAATTTCTTCAGTATATTCAGGTTCTGTCTCCGCACTGCTTATAAAGTCTGTCGACTTCACCTCATGAACCTCAAGGAAATCCCTGTAATCTATAAAGTGAAGCGCTGTGTATATCCAGTCAAGGAATCTGCCGCCTCTCATCAGAGCCGCACTGCTCATGCCTGAACCAACCGCATACACATCCAACTTTTCTTTGTATTTGTCCAATGACTTTACGCAGCCTGTCATATACAGCTTTTCTTTTGCCCTTGTCAGTGCAACATAGAGGACCCTGAGCTCCTCCGCATAATTCTCAGTCTTCATCTCCGCCGACATAACCCGCCTGAGAAATGAATCCCTCTTTACTCTGGCATCCGCGTCTATAGCCTGCGTTGTCAGATAATATTTCTGGTGTACCAACACCTTCTTCTGCAGATCTTTGTTGTTGAATCCTGTCCCAAGTCCTGCGACAAACAATACCGGGAATTCCAATCCCTTGCTCTTGTGCATAGTCATAACCCTGACTACATTATCCTTATCGCCGACCATATCAGCCTCTGCAAAATCGAGGGAGTGTGTCTTCAATTCATTTACATATCTGATAAAGTTAAACACGCCCTTACTGTTCTGTTCAAAATCATCAGCCTTTTTTATGAGCATATCTATATTGGCCTGTCTGCGCTTTCCCATAGGTCTTGCGCCTATGAACCAGTAGAAGCCGGTACGATCAAGCACATATCTTATAATGTCACTTATAGACATGTAGCTCTTGTTCTCCTTGAGATAATCCAGCATTTCAACAAATGAGCTAATCTTGTCCAGCGTACGATCATCTCCGGTTTTGTCCGTCTTATCTGATACGGCTTCATCACTGTGCGTTTCATACTCATGAGTCTCCATATAGTCTATGAGCTTGTCATAAAGTCTGGCATTATAATCTCTGCCGCTCAGCTCATATTTGATCCTATATTCACCTACGATCCGAGCAAGCTCCTCCTCATCAAGACCAACCATAGGGGATCGCAGCACTGCAGCCAGATCGCTATCCACATAGCTGTTATCTATCACTGAAAGCATGCTCACAACACAGCTCACCTCAACTGCACCGAAATAGCCACTCTCACTCTGAATATATATAGGAATACCTGCATCTTCAAACACGCTGTCATATATGACCGAATTCGTCGACACGCTTCTCATAAGTATAACTATATCGCTATACTCTGCTTTCCTTCTTTCGTGGGTATCGCTGTCTGTGATATACAATGGATCTTCGCCATCCACAAGCTGATGTATCTTGTCTGCAATATACTTCGCCTCGATCTGTGAACAGCCATAATCCTCATCAATATCTGTTTCTATGACATCTGCGTCTATCATTATGAGTTCCGACTTGGGACCTTGATCTACATCATCAGGCTCATACATATGTCCCTCTGCAGCCTCCACGGCATATCTTGAATTGAGCTTTGCAGCCTCATCATACTCTATTCCGCCGACATCTTTTCTCATGAGCTGCTCGAACAGCGCATTGACTGTCTTCAGCACATTTATCTCACTTCTAAAATTTCTTGTCAGCACAATGCAGTTACCCGGGGTATCCGCAGACGCCTGCTCATCATTTTCAAGTCTCTTATAAAGATCATATTTTCCAAGGAACAGATCTGGTCTTGCCATTCTGAACTTATATATACTCTGTTTTACATCTCCGACCATGAAAATGTTATTTATCCCTTCTCCATGACCAGACACACTTCCAAGTATATATTCCTGTATAAAATTACTGTCCTGATATTCATCTATGAATATCTCTCTGTATCTCCGTGAGACTTCTATTCCACACTTTGAAGGGATAAACTTACTTGTATGTGTATCATCATCTTTCTGCACTCCATCACAGAGTATTCTGAATGCGAATTCCTCTATATCATGAAATTCAAACAGATTCTTATCACGTTTTACTTTCATCAGTTCATCCATGTAAAGTTCTGTGAGGTCAAGAAGAGCATTCAGGACAGGGGCTACAAGTTTTATCTGCCCGATGACATCGTCCACGTCTATTATAACCGACATGAGATCTGTTATCATTTTCTTGTATACGCTCCGGCTGTTTTTGATAAACTGTGCAAGTTCCGGATCCGCATCCTTTTTCGCTGTCGCAAGTCTGTCAAATGCATAGTATATCTTTCTGCCTTCCGCATCCTCTGTCACTCTCTGATTTTCAGGTCTCAAAGAGTCTGTATACAAATTTTTTATGTCGAAAAGATTCACCGGTGAATCTCCCGCCTTGTCACACAGCTTCACCATGTGGGTTAACATATCTACATCCCGGTCTATCCTCTCACCGTAATTTTCCAGGTTATTTTCCTCGGTGGCATATTTCTGACATTCCAGAGCCATGTTATGTGCTGTTACAATGGTGTTGCACGCACGCTCAGCAAACAGTCTTACCAGTGGAAGCTTTGTAATAACTCTGCATTTGTCCTCATATGATGTTTTCTCATCCACAGAAACATCAAGTGCCATCCTTGCATCCTGTATCCAGCTATGTCTGTCCGGATAACTGGATATCACCAGCATGAGGTGATTCACCAGCTCCGGAACCGCTGTATCACGTTCCTTCACAGCAAATGTCCTCACCAGTCTGATAAACCCCGGCACAAGATTCTCATCTGCATAACAACTCTCCATAACCTGGTCAAGCACATCTTTCTTAATGATCTCCATCTCAGCCTTATCCCCGATATCAAAAGCTGAATCAAGCTGTACCTTCGAAAAATATTCCTTTACTATATGCAGGCAGAAACTGTCTATGGTGCATATCTCAGCATGATTGATAAGCGTCATCTGTTTTATGAGATGTTCATCATATATACCCTTCGCCATATAGTCATCTATCTTTTTCTGAAGTGCAGCGCGTATCTTTTCCTTCATCTGTGATGCCGCTGCATTGGTAAAGGTTACAACCAGCAATTCATCCACATTGACACGATCTTTGTCTGGCAGCTTATTTCCAGCCGAATCAACACCCATGACCATCTCTATAATACGCTCTACCAGAACCGCAGTCTTTCCAGATCCAGCCGCAGCTGCAACGAGCAGATTCCCACATCTCGTATCTATGACATGGGCCTGCTGTTTTGTCCAGGTTACCGCTTTATCTCCCATATGTATACCCTCCTTCATCTAATAAGCACACATGTTAAATCTCAATTCCAAGTTCCGCAGCCTTCTCTCGAAGCCTTTCTGTCTCTTCTTTTATATCGGCAACAGCATTCTCAGCCTCCGCCAGAGCGCTTCTCGCTGTCTCAAGGTTCTCCCGCATCTTGTCGGTCGCCCTGTCTCCTCGGCTTGTAACCTTTTCCTCCGCTGCATCGAATTTGGCTCTTGCCTTTTCGTATTTTTTGTTGGCGGAGTCAATCTTCTTTTCACTTTCAGCTATCTGCTTCCTGACTGCTTTAATATCAGACTCCTTGGCATCATATTTATCCTGTTCTTTAGAATACATACGGGAATATCTATTGCCGCCATATTTGCTGTCGAACATGCATATCGGTCTGTATGTACAATATGTGCAGGCACTGCTCTTACCACTCTTCACAGGATTTATCTTTATCTCACCATCCGCAATACAGTTTCCAAGTCTCTCTATATTTCTCCTGTTGGCCTCCATGAGTTCTTCTATCATAACCTCATCCATGGCCTGATTCTCCGCAAGAGTTGCCTTTGAACTATCCATCACCTGAACAGCCCTGCTGCTTCCATTGTATATTCCTGAATATTTTGATGAATCAAGAACCACATCCTCTACGGCTCCAACCTTAAGCTTTCCAAACATCCTCATCTCATCGGTCACCATCTCGTGACGGTTCTCATCAAACCTTATATCTCCATCGAAGTCAGTCATATCTGCAATCGGATCACTAAACGCATAATACAGAAGTCCACCTACATGAACGTCATCCTTTGACCGTTCGATCTTCTCCATCCGTCTCTTTTCCAGCTCATATGCAATGGCTCCATATGTAACCAGCTGCATCTGTAAGCCAGCCAGAACTCTTGCCTTATCTATCTTCTGCTCTGATGATTTATAATCTATTATCTTAAAATACACATCATTGTCATCCATGTATTCGTCAAGTCTGTCTATGACGCCCTTGATATTCATCTTTATTCCATTTTTTAGATTGAATACGTAGTCTGACAAATTATCTTCATTTTCTGCAGTGTTAAAACGCTTCTCAAAATTCTCCGGTCTCATGTCAGAACATAACACAAATGTCCTCAGTGTCTTTGCAGTTCTCACCGCAATGTCCTCCAGAAACTTCTTCACGTAAGCTGATCTGCTTGAGTCAAGGAAAAACTCCTCTGCCTCATCGTCAGCCGATGCGTCCACGAATTCCACCGCTTTGGCAGCCAATTCGTCATCTGACATTTTCCCCCAGTCGTTGCCCCACACCGCCTTAACGTACTTGAACATCTTCTCCATGGATTCATGAAGTATGGTTCCAACATTTGCAGAATTCAGCTGATAAGTCTCCCTGTCCATTAGTCCAAGTCCGTATTGGAGAAAATACTTAAACTGGCACTCTGCATACTTTTCAAGCTTTGAAACACTCTCTGTAAGTTCATTGCCATATAGCAGACTGACAGTCTCTGGGGACAGCTGCCGTGCTGTGTTGGTATATACATGTCCTTTCCTCATGGCGTCGAGCCATTTTCTATAATCAGATACATCGCAGTCCTGTTCTTCTATAAGTCGCTTGACAGCCTGGAGAGTTACATCGTTTTCTACCATATCATATCTGTTCACAAGGTATCTCAAGGCACCATTTATTGTCTCCGGTACCTTACTGTCCAAGTCAAAATCTGTAATTTCCAGATCAGGAAATATGTTTCTTATCCTGTCGACAAGATACGATGGATTGAATGCATTGGCATCCTCTCCATTCTTTCTGAATACAATGTACATCTTGTCAGACGGCTTTGTAAGGCATGTATAGATATAAAACTGTTCTATATAAGCATTGGTTCTGTCGGATGGAGCCAGTGTAACTCCGCAGTTTTCCAGATTCTGTCTGTCTCCATTTGAGAGGATCTTACCTTTTTTTGCCGGTTTCGGAATGATTCCTTCATTTACCCCTGTAAAGAAGAGTACTTTCACGTGATTAAGTCTGGATCTCGTTATATCTCCCACAACCACCCTGTCTATGGTCGGCGGGACAATCCCTATCTCCATGTCAGAAATACCGGCATCCAGAACCCCTGCATACTCTCTTACCGTCATCTCCTCATCACCAAGTATAGAGACAACTTTATCAAACAGGCTGACTATCTTGGTAAATATCTGTCCATATGCGTCACCTTCATCAATCCTTCCCTCGCCATAAAGGACTTCTTTGTGTTTTTCCAGTTTCCTCCATACGTTAAGATCATCAAGAAATCTATACAATTCACTGGTATAATTTCTGACTGTATTCTTGGAATTAGGGCTGGACGGCTTATACACGCTTATGCACTCTTCACTGAATATACTCATGATCTGTCTGCGTATGGAATTCATCTCATCCGCATAGCTGCTTCCTTTCTTATCACAGATCTCTTTCTGCCAAGACTTGTATCCCCTCAGGTTACGTCCCAAGACATAATTCTCTATACGCTCCACATCCATCTGATCCACACCCGTCATACCGGACTTCAGAAGTCTGAATACACTGTTAAATGAAAAATTATCTGTCATAAGCGCAAGGAATGCGCGGATTGTGTCTGAACACGGATCACCTCTGAGTGCGGTGTTCTCATCTATGAATACCGGTATCTTGTACTCGTCCATAGCTTCCTTGTAGTATCCGGCAACATCGTGAAGATCTCCCGCCACTACAGCTATATCCTTATATCTGTACCCTTGATTTTCAACCAGATCTCTGATCTTCGATGCCACAAATAATGCCTCGTCCCTGGATCTGTCAGTTCTCACCAGCTTTATGCTATCCACCGGGCCACTTATCCTCTGGTGTGGATATCTGAAGATATTGCGCTCAAACGCTGCCAGACTTTCATTTGTCCTAAAACGATATGGCACCTCATTTTTCCGGCACAAAACCACATTCTCCTCTATGTCAACATGTGCTTCTGCCGCAGCCTTACATATCGCTGCAACGGTCTCCTTTGTAAGTCTGAACAACTCGTATTCCTTCGGCTTTGACAGACCTATCTGATCTGCATCTATATCAAATGCAAATATCACGCCTCGCGTATGACTCATGAGTTTAGACACAAGCTTCATCTGCACTGGGGTAAATCCTGTAAATCCATCAAAATAAAGATAGCTGTCCGCAAGAAATCTGGACCTCCCCACATTGTCAGCGAGCAGTTCTGACAACTGTTCCGCAACAATATAACTATCCTTGGCATTGCGCTCTTCGAACTTCTCGTATATAAGGCGAATATCATGAAGCTTTCTGTATGTAGAGCTGTCCTCATCCATATTTTCCATGGCATGGTCAATATCCTCTCTGTCAACAGCATACTGAAACAGCTCTGACATCATGGACTTCATCTCGTCCACAAAGCCCATCTTGTCCATATAGCTTCCATACACCAACAGATCCTGCTTATTATCCATCAGTATCTTCTTGACAAGCATGCTCTTTCCAAAATCCTCCAACACCTGTCCGGGATTCATAGATAGCTCATCAAACACCCTATATGCAAGCCTGTTGAGTCCGATGGCATCAATGTTCATGGAACCATGCCTTGGATGCCTTGTCACTATATCTCTCTGTGCCTCCATGCTGAACTGCTCCGGAACTATATACAGATAGTTCAAGTCAACATGCTCCATTGATTCGTCTATCAACTTTTTGATTATGTATTCGGTCTTACCGGAACCGGCTGGTCCCAACACAAACTGTACACCCATGTACGCCCCTCCTCCTTATGAAAATTGGAATAAAACCTCTCCCTTGTGAATAAATTATATTAATAAATAGCAGGGAGAGAAAATAATGTCATCAACTAAACTTATAGTATTAAAGTCAAAAGAACTTATATACACCGCAATTCTTGTAGCTCTGATAGTTGTATTTATAATAATCATCATAACTATGTTCAAACGCAGCGATACACATGGCAGTGCCGGCGATGATGCCACCAAAACTGCCTCTGCCCCAATGTCATCAAATCCGGGAGACGGCATATATGAGACACGTTATACTCCCGGAACATACACAGCCCCCCTTGTTCTCGGAGAAAATACTCTTTCCGTTATGGTAACTGTAGATGACAGTCAGATCACAGACGTGTCTTTCAAGCAGATGGATGAAGCCATAACAACCATGTATCCATTGCTCGAATCCTCACTGGAAGACATCAACACACAGCTTCATTACATATCGTCTGTGGATGACATCACACCTTCTGGCGACAGCACCTATACAACCAAACTGATCATCGACTCGATAAAGAATGCCTTAAAACCGGCGGT
>CABPYV010000023.1:0-35195 GCA_902461735.1 uncultured Coprococcus sp. | reverse complement strand
TCAGCTGGATAGAGCACTTGGCTACGGACCAAGGTGTCGGGGGTTCGAATCCTCTTGCGCACGTGATAAAAGCTGTCTGAATTGTTTCAGGCAGCTTTTTTATTTTATGAAAATCACTTTCTGGTTTTTATTTTATCAAAATAACTTTCCGTCAGTTGAATATTTTTTCAGAAATAAATGAGCCAGTGTACAAATCTACCTAGATCATACACTGGCTTTCTGTATACATAAGTTTTGCGGCTATATGCCTTATTTACATGAGTCGACGTCGCCGCTTCCCAGATATTCCTCCACCTTATCAGGCGTATTCAGTCTCAGACGCACAATAGTCATCATGATCATGTACCCCAGCACTTCCTTTAATATCTCATTCTCAAACTGCGACTTCATATTTTCCGGATAGGCATGTACCAGAAAATGCACATTGTAGGCATCGCCCTGTCTTGAGATAAATGCACTCACATAGAGACCGTTCATGACCGCTGTTATGATGTCGTCATCGGCGATCTCTATGTTTATCTTATACATCTTTGATATGAACTTTACAGTCTTGTCTTCCTTTATGAGAAAACGCCTGTCCGTTATCTCCCCTATGGAAAAGTTCTGTTTATGGAGAGTTATCGCCTGCAGGAATTCTGATTCCCTGTCATTCTCAATTATATAATCATATATATCATTCGGTGTGTATGCCATGTTGTTCTAGCTGTCCTTTCGTCTATTTGTCTATGATCTATGTGCTAAATTATTTTGTAATTCACACGTCCGATTCCATCACGTTACGCCACCATCGTAAGTCCCACCACGAATACCACAAACGCACCGATCGTAAACACATACCACCCAATAACACGGGCTGTAAGCTCCCAGTCCGACGGTTCAACATCGTACAGATTTCTCACTCTGGGCCACATAGCCAATCTGAAAAGTTCATCCGGGAACAGCATACTTACGACCGCAATGATGCATATAATGATTCCCAATATATATAATATTATATTTCCTCTGTTTGTTGCCTGCGGACCATTAATAAACTTAACTATTTCATAAATATCCGGCGGATTTGCATAATAATCTCCTAAAACCACATCAAAATCATTTGCCATCGTGCCGTCCGCATTGTATACCATGTAGCCAGCTTTTGAGACAGCGCCTCTAAAAAACACCTTATCACCCTCCATGATCTTTACTCCGATATAATCATCAGATGATAACATGCCATTCTCTGTCCCTACCGGTATGGCAGAAGGATCCTCCGTCCAGCTATATGGTCCGTATATTATGTCTTTATACCCATCTCCTGTAAATCGGTGATAACATTTAAATTCTATCCTCTGGTCATCATATACTGTGATACTTGTATATCCATCTGTATATGTCACATCTCCCTGACCTTCTTTTTTCGTCAGGAAGTCTCTCCTGAATTCAATTCCCTTTATGGACATTATAACAGGATAGATTATAGAAAATGCCACGATCATTACTGCAATAATGACCATTAAAACCTTCTGTGTCTTTGATAAATTTTTAATTCTTTCCATACCCCTTTTTCCTTTCGCTCATCAATTTTTATACGTTATCTTCATGAATTACCAGGATCATACTCCGCAACTTTCGAATAGTACCTAGTTACCGCCAGTATCATCTGCTGTCACATCCACCCGGCTAGAACAGATCCAGCGTATTGTCAAGATATATTTCTTCTCTAACCTTGAGATGATACTCTGGCTTTGTCATATAGTATAGCAGAAATTCCAGCACTATGGCACTCCCAAGACTTCTCCCCTCTATCTTGAAATTGGAAAATCCCATCGGCAGGTAAATGTTCCTTATATCATCTATACCTATAAATCCGGGATTCTCCATCGCCTTTGAAAAACGATAGCCGTCTGCTGCGTTCGGCGATGTACAGCGGTGAATTGATCTCTCACCGAGAGCCATACGGCTCACATCCTCATAGCAGGCTTTCCTGTCCTGGCAGGAGAACGAACAACATTCGTTGCACAGGAATTCCACCTTGTCTTTCTGTTTTTGCGAAAGCGCTCTTAGCCTGTCAAATGCTTTGTTCAGCCGGAAATCCGGCACAACATACCTGAATTCATCCCGGTCAAGCTCTGCTGAAAACAGATCAAAGTCCGTGATGACCTTTGTTGTCGATGAAACCAGATATAGTCCCGGATAATTCTCCTGCAGATAGTCAAGCAGCAACTCCGAATGGACTATGACGCCATTTTGAACATATGCCTTATCTTCTGACTGGTTAAGTCTTAGCATGACACTTTCGCTTTGGGTGTCATATGCAACTGCCCCGCCATCCTCAAATACTCTGCACAAGTAATTACACCGCTTATCAGCAAGGTGTTCCGGTCTCAGTAGTGAGTTGCTGAAGGTCAGTCTCGCCGATATTCCATAATCACTCATAAGTTCCAGCACATCTCCGACATCGCTGTCACCATATCCCACTCTGCCGCCGCCCCAGAGGCAGTCACCCGGTGCGCCATACACTGAACCGATATCACACCAGTCATAAAAATATTCCCTGTGCCCACGGTATAACGGCAGGAATACCTTGTACAGCTCGTAGAATTCAAAAAGTCCGGGCAGATGGTAATGTGCCTTGTATTCTGTTTTGTTATTCTCTGTATCTGGCTTTGATCTGCCAGACAATGGCTCATTCTTCATAGTGTTCGTTTTTCCGTTTTTCTTTCAATTCCCACATGTTATCTTCGTTTCCAGTTTCCTCATACTGTCTATAATTATATAAAAGTTCTTCATCTGTTGCAAACCATGTTTAGGATATTGTATATTTAAGTGAATCATTGACTGCTCAAAGGCAGCCTTGGCAAATGACATTCCTGTTGTTCTGGGAAATGACGTCGGCTGTCCATGGATCACACAGTATGACTTCTGGCGTGAGCTGTACTACTTCCACAAATATGTCGGGGTATCCAACTCATTTGCACTGTACACAGCGACAAAGCGGAGTGCGGAGCTTGCTGGGATCGGACAACTCACCGGCTCCATCGAAAAGGGCAAATATGCAGACATGATAGTGACAGCCGAAAATCCACTGGATGATCTATTTGCATTTAATGCAAGATAAAACCCGTAGTTTCTTCCATTATTAATAACGATGAGTTAAACTAAAAATACGACTAAACTACAACGGAGGTTGTTATTTATTATGGGGAATACATTCAGGGAAGTTAAGTGTTTCAAATGCGGACATATTTTTATGTGGAAGAAAAACGGTATCGAATATCAGTCTGAATATCGTTTGGAAAGCACCAACGAACTGCTGGAAATTGCAATATGTCCTAAATGCGGAACGGATATGTTGGTAATTCCGCATGTTCTTGAGGGAATCTCTAAAGATTCAAAGGGAATTGTAGAATCAGGGATACGAGGAATATAAGAATTTCTCTAAATTATTATTTTCCTATTGCAGAAAATCAACATATTTCTGTTTTAGGAGACGAAATGGGATATAAGGTAGATAAGAACACCAAGAACTGCAAATTGATGAAGAGTATTGTTAATATTATTACTTCTGTCATTGCTATTACCATCGCACAATTTATTACGAGATAATTTTTGATAAGTCATTTGTATGGGCTTTGATAATGACACTGATCTTTTTGGCGATTTTTGTGCCTGTAGATTTGGTTATTTATAAAAAGATTGAAACTTATTATGAGAATAAGAGAGAATCATAAGTTTTCTCGATATAGAATAGTACATAAAATAACCGGGTATGTTTCTTCCTGAACATGCCCGGTTATTTTTTATATGGGAATATCCTACTCATCTTGATTCACGATGGCGCCTATCTTAAACTCTCTGCCGTCCTTTTGCCACTGTCTGTACTCCGCTGTAGCGGCAAAGAGTACATCTCCCGATGAGTTGATTGCCGTCTCAAGTGAATCCTGGACCACTCCGATGATCATTCCGACAGCAACAGCCTGCATGGATATATCCTGTGGGATTCCAAACAGTGAGCATGCCATAGGAATGAGCAACAACGAACCTCCCGCAACACCTGAGGCACCGCACGCGCCAAGGGTTGCCATAAGACTGAGCATGAGTGCTGTCGGAACGTCAACCGACACTCCCATGGTATTTGCAACGGAAAGCGCCATTATAGTTATAGTGATGGCGGCACCATCCATATTGATGGTCGCGCCAAGCGGTATGGATACCGAATACACATCCGGGTCAAGTCCAAGTCTTTTGCAAAGTGACATGTTCACAGGGATATTTGCCGCAGAACTTCTGGTGAAGAACGCCGTCACACCTGACTCTCTGAGGCATCTCCACGCAAGTGGATATGCATTTCTCCTTAAGACGATAGTCGCAAGGAGCGGATCTACGATCAATGCAACCGTGAGCATGGCACCCACAAGCACAAGTAGCAATCTGCCATATTCCTTGAATATCGACAATCCACTCTCCGATACTGTCGTGAACACAAGTCCCATGATTCCAAATGGTGCGCATCCGATGATCCACCTCACGACGGTTGATACCGCATCCGATATGAATACAAGTGCAGATTTTACAGACTTGCTTGTCCGTCGCATGGCAAGTCCAAACAAAAGTGCCCATGCAAGTATGCAGAGATAATTTGCGTTGAGTATCGCATTTACGGGATTATCGGTGATGTTGAGCAAAAGATTCTGGAGGACCTCCATGATTCCCGATGGGACGACATCCGCCTGATATGATTCAAGGTCCAGTGTCATGGTTACAGGGAAAATAAAACTTGCGCTCACCGCTACTACCGCTGCGCATAGCGTGCTGAGCATATACATGATCGTCACCATACGGAACTGCTGGCCATTTCCCTTTCCTGCATTTGCAATTGAGCTGATGACAAGGGCAAACACCAATATCGGCGCAATTGCCTTGAGCGCCCTGACGAACATGGTTCCGATCAGGCCTATTCCCGTTGCCCCCGGCACCAGAAGTCCCAGCACCGCACCGATCACTATTCCAACCAATATCTTCGCGATCAGCGACACCCTATTCCACATCTCTACAATCTTTTTCATGAATCTAACTCCTAACTATATCTATATTTCTGCTTTTTAACATACATCTTCTTTAGTATTCTTCTTTCGAAGAAGAGGTATCCCCACGAGCAAAATCACCGGAAATATCACTCCCGCAAGGATTCCGCGTTTCTTAATAGTATCATATATCGATCAGGCTTGTATATAACAGATTTCATAACACAAAAAAGCGGCGAACAGATTCTTGCTTCTGTTCGCCGCCACTTCACTTCTATAATATTCTATATTTATGACCAGACTTCCTCTGCTATCTCCTTAACGAGCTTGAGCTTTGCCCACTGCTCATCCTCTGTAAGCTTGTTTCCGATCTCACATGATGCAAAACCGCACTGAGGGCTCAGACACAGTCTGTCAAGCGGTACATACTTTGCTGCCTCGTGGATCCTTGCAATGACCTTCTCCTTATCCTCAAGAACCGGAGACTTTGTTGTGATGAGTCCGAGCACGACCTTCTTGTTCTCTGAAACCTTTGCAAGAGGTGCAAATCCGCCTGATCTCTCATCATCATACTCAAGGAACAGCGCATCCACATTCTCATTTGCAAATACGTAATCTGCAACTGTGTCATAAGGACCGCTGGTGAAGAATGTTGAGTGATAATTTCCTCTGCAGATATGTGATGTAATAACCATATCCTCCGGCTTTCCCTCCAATGCAAGGTTGTTCACTGCAAGCAGCTCTTTCTTGACATCCTCAAGTGATATTCCAAGTGCCTTATATCTCTGCTTTGCGGCATCCCCCACTATGGCGCCCCATGTACAATCGTCAAGCTGAAGATTTCGACAGCCTGCATCATAAAACTGCTTAATTACATCCTGATAAGCCTTTCCAATGTCCTGGATAAGCTCCTCATTTGCAGGATAGAACTTCCTTGTGTTTGCAATATTGTCAGGTACTATCATCTGCTGAAATGTCTGTGCAGGAGCCGGTATCGTATACTTTGCAACAGTATTCTCATCCTCGAACTGCTTTAAGAACTTGAAATATTCAACAAATGGGTGAGCCTTTGCCTTTATCTTACCTACAAGATACGTATCATCAAGGACCGCAAGCTCTGCATCGAATTTCACACCATTTCCAGTGTTCTCATGGGCAACGCCATCAAGTCCCCACATAAAGTCAAGATGCCAGAATGTTCTTCTGAACTCGCCATCTGTGATCGCATGGAATCCAAGTTCCTTCTGCTTTGCAACGACCTTGATGATCTCCTCATCAACAACTTTATCGAACTCCTCCTTGGAGATCTTTCCGTCCCTATATGCTGCCTTCGCATCCTTGAGTACCTGTGGTCTCAGGAAGCTTCCTACAAAATCGTATCTGAAAGGTGTCTGTAATTTGCTCATGTGTCTTTATCCTCCGTAGTGTTTTCTCGTTTTCTTAACTTGAGGATATTCTAGCAGGATAGGCTGTCCATGAAAAATACTATTATTTTGAGGCTCGTCATAGCTTTAAACTATGGAATATGATAAGAGTACTACACTATCAATGCTTAAAATTCTATAAACCGCCAAATCTATAACAAAAAGCCTGCATAATCCCTATATGAAATCATCCACAATGACAATCGTCAAATATGATTTCATATAGGCTTATACAGGCTTTCACTTCCTATTATTCAGATGTTTTATTTTTCCCTAACTCCACTGAGAGTTATACAGATCCGCATAGAAGCCGTTCTGAGCCATGAGCTCATCATGGTTACCCTGCTCTATGATGTCACCGTCCTTCATAACAAGGATGATGTCTGCATTCTTGATGGTTGACAGTCTGTGGGCTATGACAAAGCTTGTCCTGCCCTTCATCAGATTGTCCATAGCTCTCTGAATCCTGTGTTCCGTTCTCGTATCGACTGACGATGTAGCCTCATCGAGGATCAGAACCGGATTGTCAGCAAGAATGGCTCTTGCGATAGTTAAGAGCTGCTTTTGTCCCTGGGAGATATTTGTTATCTCCTCATTGAGCTCCATGTTGTATCCACCCGGAAGTGCCGAGATAAATCTGTGTGCATGGGCTGCCTTTGCCGCTGCGATGACTTCCTCATCCGTGGCATCCAGTCTTCCGTATCTGATATTCTCCATGATAGTGCCCTTGAACAGCCATGTGTCCTGAAGCACCATGCCAAATACATCCCTGAGTTCACGCCTGTTGAAGTCCTTAATATTGTGTCCGTCCAGAAGTATAGCACCGCCATTCACGTCATAGAATCTCATAAGCAGCTTGACCATGGTGGTCTTGCCCGCTCCGGTAGGTCCGACTATGGCTACCTGCTGTCCCGGTTTTACATGGGCTGAGAAATCCTTGATGATGATCTGATCCGGATTATAGCCAAACTTTACATGTTCAAATGTAACTTCACCCTTGATTCCCTCTGTGGATACAGGATTCTCTACTATCTGCTCCTCTTCTTTCTCTTCAAGAAGTTCAAATACTCGCTCAGCGGCGGCTGCCATCTGCTGCATCATATTTGTAACCTGAGCAACCTGCTGAACAGGCTGTGTGAGGTTCTTTACATACTGTATAAATGCCTGGATATCACCGATCTGGATAGTTCCTCTGATTGCCAGAGCTGCGCCTGATATGGCAACTGCCACATAACCCAGATTGCCGACAAACATCATAATAGGCTGCATCAGTCCTGAGAAGAACTGTGACTTCCATGCTGACTTGTACAGAGTCTCATTTGTCTCATGGAACTCTCTTCTAACGTCGTTCTCCTTATTGAACGCTTTTATGACATTGTGTCCGCCATACACCTCTTCAACCTGACCGTTTATGTGTCCCACGTATTCCTGTTGCTGCTTGAAGAATCTCTGGGATTTCTTGATGACAAACATCATGAGCATGATACTTATCGGAAGTATCAGCACTGATATAAGTGTCATAAGCGGGCTGATCGTGAGCATCATCACGATCACACCGATGACCGTACTAACCGATGTAATGAGCTGTGTGATACTCTGGTTCAGACCGTTTCCCATGGTGTCTATATCATTTGTGATTCTTGAAAGTACCTCGCCATAGGTTCTGCTCTCAAAGTAGCTCATCGGCATCCTGTTGATCTTCTCGGATACCTCACGTCTCATCCTGTAGCACACCTTCTGGGTGATACCGGTCATGATGAAGCCCTGAACAAAGCTAAATGTCACACTTAGCACATACAAACCGAGACAGAACAGCAATATCTTACCGATATACGTGAAATCAATTCCGCCGTTGCCTGTTATCTTGTTCATGATCCCCTCGGACAGGGCTGTTGTCGCCTTGCCGAGTACCTTCGGACATACTACGTTGAATATTGTACTTCCAATTGCAAATATAGCAACGACAACAACCGCTGCCTTGTACTTGCCTATATATCTGAATAACTTTCCTATCGTTCCCTTGAAGTCCTTGGCTTTCTCGCCGCCCATCATAGGACCGTGGCCTCTTCTAGGGCCTCTGAAACTTCTCTGATTATTTGTCTGATTCTGTTCTGCCATGTCCTACACCTGCCTTTCTGAGTCAGTGTCAACGGACTCGTCTTTTATCAGGTCTGTACCGGTCAGATCAACCTCTCCAAGTGCTTTTTCCTCTGGTGTTGTTCCAAGACTGGCCGCTATCTCCGATGGAGAAAGCTGTGACTCAGCTATCTGCCTGTACTCCTCACAGGTCTGCATGAGTTCCTTGTGAGTTCCCTTGCCGACTATCGTACCCTCGTCAAGCACAAGTATCTGATCTGCTGAGAGTATAGTGCTTACACGCTGTGCAACGATAAATACTGTACTGTCATTTACATGCTCGCCAAGCGCCTTTCTGACTGCCACGTCCGTCTTGAAATCAAGCGCCGAAAAGCTGTCGTCAAATATCAGGATCTTCGGCTTTCTCGCTATGGCCCTGGCTATTGCAAGACGCTGTTTCTGACCGCCAGACACATTTCCGCCGCCCTGGGCAACCGCACTGTCGTAACCATGTTCCTTCTCATCTATAAAGTCGGATGCCTGAGCAATCTTAGCCGCAAGCTTGACATCTTCATCAGATGCATCCGGCGCACCGAATCTTATATTGGATGCAATCGTTCCTGAGAACAGGATTCCCTTCTGCGGGACAAAACCGATATTCTGTCTCACACTCTCCATGGTGAGGTCTCTTATATCCTGTCCGTCTATCGTTATCGAACCCTCCGTAACATCATAGAATCTTGGGAGGAGCTGAACCAGTGTACTCTTACCACAACCGGTACTTCCTATGATCGCCGTAGTCTGTCCAGGCTTGGCCTCAAATGAGATATTCTCAAGTACATTCTCATCTGCACCCGGATATGCAAATGCGACATTGTCATACTTTACGACACCCCTTGGTGCTTCAAGCTTCTTTGCCCCGGCTGCGTCCTGAACTGTCACATCCGTATCTATGATCTCCTGTATTCTGTCTGCTGCCACGCTGGCACGAGGGAGCATGACTGACATCATGCTGAGCATAAGGAACGACATGATGATAAGC
This sequence comes from uncultured Coprococcus sp., assembly GCA_902461735.1. Classification (GTDB taxonomy): domain Bacteria; phylum Bacillota; class Clostridia; order Lachnospirales; family Lachnospiraceae; genus Coprococcus. Next base: position 25,647 of record CABPYV010000023.1, on the reverse strand, counting down.
ATTGTATATGTAATAAATGCAGTCATTGATCCTACCTGAAGGACACCCGCATCAATCTTGTGGGCTGCCACCCACTCTATAAGTATGCTTATTGCATACATGATGAACATGAGTATAGGCATTGCAAATGTCATGACTCTGTTGACGAACAATGTGTTCTTCGTCAGGTCTTTATTTGCCTCATCGAATCTCTCTTCCTCGCGTTCCTCTCTGCCAAATGCCCTGATGACCGGGATACCTGTAAGTATCTCTCTTGACACAAGGTTTACTCTATCCACCAGCGTCTGCATAACTTTAAACTTTGGCATGGCAATGACCATAAGCGTTCCCATGAGAATCACAACTGCTGCTATGCCAATGAATATTACCCAGCCCATTCCGGCTCCATTCTCAACAACCTTGACGATGCCTCCAATAGAAAGTATCGGTGCATATAGAACCATTCTGAGCATCATAACAGTGACCATCTGTATCTGCTGGACATCATTTGTAGATCTCGTTATAAGGGATGCTGTTGAGAACTTGTTGATCTCAGCATCCGAAAATGCGATAACCTTGTTGAACACCTTCTCTCTGAGTCCGCAGGCAACGCTTGCCGCAACCCTCGACGCCACAAGTCCTATGAGGACCGCAGCTGCAGCCATGAGAAGTGACATCCCAAGCATCTTCACCGCTGCCCACTTCAGATATGACATCTGTCCTGCCTTATAATCGTAACCAAAGCTGTCGTAGCATATCCTTGTACATGCTATGGCTGTGGATTCCATATAGTCTTCACCCATGCTGTCGAGCATGCCGTCAACCGTAGGCTTCATCTGTTCACCGATCTGCGCCCACATCTCCTCCGGCATCTCATCAAGGGTGATTCCCATCTTATCGAGTCCTGCCTTAATTGCATTGTCCTCGTCAGAGTTCACCATCTGATATGGATAGTAATACATCATAAGCCCCTTCATACAGGCACTATCCACTTCTTCTATGTGTTCCTCGCCGTCTTCTGTCAGATAATAATAACCATCAGAACCGTCTTTATAATATTTCTCCCATACGGCTTTCTCATCGTCATCCATAAATCCGTCTATCACGTTGTAGGCTTTCTCCGGGATCTGTTTTGGGCTACAGTTCTCTATACCGTAGTTCTGTATACCGGTATCTATGAGCTTTGAAGTGTAGTCCGGAAGTGACAGATCACAGTATGCCTGCAGAACGAGAAGAAGGGCTATGATAATGACCGACTTCCAATACGGCTTCAGATTTCTGAATATCTGCATGTCATTTCCTCCTTGAACAATTATTAATCAGATGAATGTATCCCCCTCTAGTCTTTCTATGTACATTATGCAGAGATACATTCATCTGATATCTACGCTTTCTTCTGACGGAGAAAATGCCATGCTTTAGCTGACGTTGTTTTCCCCTTTACATTTCCAAGCGTATTCTTACTTTATTTGAATATCTTTGAAAGTTTATCATTGCATATATTCTCAGTCAATTAAATATCTATAAAGATTTAATAATTTTTATGACAAAAAAACGGCAGCCGCTGTTATCCAGCAACTGCCGTTTTTTCTGTTTCTTCCGCTTTCAATCTAAGCCAGCTTTATCCGCTCCGCCGCGTCCCTTGTTATCGCTAGTCTTTTTCCCTTTACCTTGATTATCACATTACCAAAGTAAGACGATACGACCTGCACCTGATCTCCGGCCTCAAGCTGGCATGCGCCGAACAGTGATCTGTCCGCACAGTTCCAGGCTACCTCTCCTGAGAAACCGTTTACTGCATCTGATAATGACATCATAGTAACCACCCCTTCAAAATAATTGTTTTAATGAATTATATTATGTTTCAATGCACTATCCGATATGCAATTTGTCTTTCGTTTCTTCTATTGTCTACACAATTATAACTCTTCATGGTCGGTGCAAGTCAATTCTAATTGTTAGTATATGGGGCTAATCTTTCTTACACCAAACTAACTTGGATATACAAAAACCCCACCGACATCCGACTTACCATCTGACATCTGTGGGGTATAATGTTCTCAATAATTATTATCTCACATCGAATTACTCGATCATTACTCGATTACCTTGAGCCATCCCTCTGGACCTTCGATTCTGCCCATCTGGATTCCTGTAAGGGTATCATACAGCTTCTGGATAACTGGTCCCATTTTCTCCATACCGCTTGGGAAACAGATCTCCTTGCCGTGGTCGTTGATCTTGCCTACAGGTGAGATAACTGCTGCTGTACCGCACAGACCGCACTCTGCAAAATCCTTAACCTCATCGAAGTATACTTCTCTCTCCTCAGCCTCAAGTCCAAGGATATCCTTTGCAACTACCATCAGTGAACGTCTTGTGATCGATGGGAGGATACTGTTTGACTTAGGTGTAACTACCTTGCCGTCCTTTGTAACGAAGATGAAGTTTGCTCCACCTGTCTCCTCAACCTTTGTTCTTGTAGCTGCATCGAGATACATATTCTCATCGAATCCCTCTTTGTGTGCTGTAACTATTGCATGAAGGCTCATTGCATAGTTAAGACCAGCCTTGATGTGTCCTGTTCCGTGAGGTGCTGCTCTATCGAAATCTGAAACCTTGATTGTGATAGGCTTTGCACCGCCCTTGAAGTAAGGACCAACTGGTGTTGTGAGGATTCTGAACTGATATTCATCTGCCGGCTTTACACCTATAACAGGGTTTGAACCGAACATATATGGTCTGATATATAATGTAGCACCTGATCCGTAAGGTGGTACATAATCTATGTTTGCCTTTACTGTATCTACTATTGCCTGAACAAATCTATCCTCTGGGAAAGGTGGCATCTCAAGTCTTCTTGCTGAGTCTGCCATTCTGCTTGCGTTCAGGTCAGGACGGAAACATACAACACGTCCATCCTCTGTTCTGTAAGCCTTCATTCCCTCGAAAACTGTCTGAGCGTACTGAAGAACACCTGCGCACTCGTTTAATACTACGTTAGGATCCTCTGTGAGTGTACCCTCATCCCATGCTCCGTCCTTATAATTTGCTACAAATCTCTTATCTGTCTGAACATAGCCAAATCCAAGGTTTGCCCAATCGATATTCTTCTTATCCATATCTAAATCTTCCTTTCACTTTAGCTTGTGCTTTTTTATATGTGTCTGTTATATCACATTATTTCGCCTTTTTCCATATGTATATTGAACATTTGCTTGAAAAATTAAGGTTTTTCTTCCGAAAACAGCTAATTTTTTCATGTTACAATGTACAATTTGATGATTTTCCCAAGTTACAAGCTTGTCTACTTCAACTTATTACCCTCTGAGAAAGCATCGCCAACCCTGTCGCCGAGTGCAAAATATCCATGTCCGATGGTGTCAAACACGATCGGATGGAACTCTTCATATGTGATCTCGCCGTCATCGCCCAGGATACGGTCGTCTGCAACAACATTTACAATCTCGCCGAGGAACTTGTCCCCGTCTATGATCTCCTTGAGCTTGCACTCCATTGTCAGTGAAAGCTCGTTGATGACTGGAGCATTTACAAACTCGCTCTTTCTGGTTGTAAAACCAGCCTTCTTCATCTTGTCTGGCTCGTCATTTGCTGACACGATTCCCACATAGTCACAGGCTGCCACATGCTCTGCATCAGCAATGGCAACTGTGAACGCTTTGTTCAGCTTTATATTCTCGGTAGTCTTATGACTTCCAAGGTCAAATATGATCTCATTTGCTCCGACTATTCCGCCCCATGCCGCATTCATGACATTTGCATTGCCATCGGCATCGTATGTTCCGATCATCATTACCGGCTGTGGCACCAGCATAGGTTTTGCACCAAGATTCTTACTCATATTATCTGCCTCCTTAATTTGAAGAAACTTACCCTTCTATTTTATGACTACTGCCATCTAAGGGCAATAATTTTTTGGCTAAAATAGTCTTACACAATGTACGACTGCAGTGAATATTGTTCATCGTAAGGCACGTTTATTTTATTATATTCCACATGCATATAAGCACCACCAGGAACAGCACATTTGCAAATGTGAAGTATGCCAGATATCTTCCTCTGGCGCCCTTGTCCTGTCTCGCCACGTATTTGAATGAGATCAGGCTTGCCATGGACGCTATCAGAGTTCCAAGTCCTCCTAGATTGGTGCCGATTATCAGATCTGTGTAATTGTCCGTAAATCCTGACAACAATACTGCAGCCGGAACATTGCTTATGACCTGGCTGGTAATGACAGAGGTGATCATCTCATGCCCGCCAAGCACATTCTCTACAAATATCCTAAAGCCATCGATTCTTCCCATATTTCCTATAAATACGAAGAATCCCACAAATGTGAATATCAGCGAATAGTCTACCTTCAGCAGTAATCTTCTCTGGCATATAAGAACAACCACAAGCACTACCGCAAATGTCACCCAGTATGGGACGATCCGCGCCACGGTGAGCAATGACAACACAAAAAGTATGCAGTAAATTCCGACAAGCTTCCTGTCAACCTGTACATCTCCGTCCGAGAGTCTGATCTCAAGCTGCCTGTTTTTTCCTTTCATACATACTATGATCCATATCACAAGAAGCGCTGCCGATGCCACTGTATATGGCAGCATAAGCAATACAAACCTGCCTGCACTGATTCCGGCAAGTCCATACAAGTACAGATTCTGCGGGTTGCCTATAGGTGTCAGCATGCTTCCAAGGTTCGCAGCTATGGTCTGGAGGGTTATCACCGGCACCATCCATCTGGTGAGTACTTCCTCGCCTGCCATACCAAGGACCGTAAGTGTCATCGGTACAAATGTTATGAGCGACACATCATTTGTGATGAACATACTGAAAAAGAAACACATAAATGTAAGCACAAATGTCACCGCCATGAGTGACCCCATACGATTTATCATGCCCTTTGCTACGATGTTAAAAATCCCCTGCTGTGAAAATCCCGCAACCACCGTCATAAGACAGAAAAGTATCGCAAGTGTCCTGAAATCTATGTAGTCCACATACGCGCTGTCCGGAGGCACAACAAATGCCGATATCACTGCCAGAAAAAGTGCCACACTTAGCACTGTCTCTTTGCGGACAAATTCTCCGATTTTCTTTATACCCCGGATCATGGTCTGAATGTCCTAAACTCGTTCTTGTTGTACTCTGTGAGTAATTCCCACGCCTCTTCTCTTGTCATCTTTTTATCCTCCTCGCATTATATAGTAGTAAATTTATTTCCTTGCATATCTCTTCATTTTTTGCAGAAAAAATTCACACGTCTCTGATTCTGTTTCAAACAAATTCAATCCGCTTTTTCTAATTGTTCGACTGTCATGCTTATTGAATTCTCCTTAAAATACCATATCTATCTAAGCCGTGCAGGTCTGCACACACGCGCCGACATCCGCTCCTTAAGTTCTGTGATCCTTGCGGCACACATCGTCAGATTCGCCGCAGCATTTTCAGGCTTCATCGCCGTTCTCACCTGCTCCGGATCACTGTCATCTATACCAAGCACATTGTTTACCGCATAGCACTCATTGAACACGCCTTCTTTGATGCAAGCCTCTGCACCATCTCCGAGACATCCTCCTATGGCGATCACATATTTACCGTGTTTCTTTGCAAGCCTTGCCACTCCGGATGGGGTCTTACCCATCATGGTCTGGGAGTCTATCATGCCCTCACCTGTTATGACTGTATCCGCCCACTCTACATCCGACTCAATTCCTGTCTCCGAAAGCACTATGTCTATTCCCGGAATAAGTTTTCCGCCAAGGAACATGAGAAATGCATATCCGAGACCACCCGCAGCGCCGGAACCTGGGGTGTATCTGTCAGATTTTCCTTCAACGGATCTTTCCACTACATCGGCATAATGCTTCATATATACATCCATAAGCTCAACAGTCTCCGCATCCGCACCTTTTTGCGGTGCAAATACACGGCTGCATCCAAGCTCACCTACAAGTGGATTCGTCACATCACAGGCGATCTGGAAGGAACACCTGGATAATCTGGAGGCAAATTCTGCACCTTCGACACCTGACGTATCGACAGTACTTGCTTTTGATATATCGGCAGCACTACTATGGGCAACTCCATCATGAGTCAAATCGGGCAAGTTTTCACAGACTGACATCACATCCGGAATGATGATACGGTCCAGAACACCAAGCCCCTCTGCCCCATATGGCACCTCTCTTCCATGCGCGTCAAGGCACGAAAATCCAAGAGCCTGAAGCATCCCGATGCCTCCATCATTTGTTGCACTTCCTCCGATTCCTATAATAAATCTTTCACAACCTTTTGTGACCGCATCTCTCATCATCTCTCCGACACCATATGTCGTCGTATGCATCGGATCTCTCCGGTCCTCTGGAACAAGCGGCAGCCCCGCCACAGCTGCCATCTCCATAACCGCCGTTTTCCCATCAGCTGAATCATATGTCACATATGCCGCTGTACGTCTCTCACCGAGCGGTCCGGTCACCTCACATTCTTCACGATGTGCATTGTCTCTTCCATATATAAGCGCCTCCGTAGTGCCCTCACCGCCATCAGCCACCGGGCGCACTCTGATGCATGCATCCGGCAATACTGCCTTTATTCCATTTTCTATTGCTTTTCCTGCCTCAATGGAAGTCATACTTCCTTTAAACGAATCCACAGCCACGAGTATTTTTTTCATATTGGTCTCCATTCTGTACAGTCATAGTATCTGTATATATACGACTCATTAATCTCACCAGCGTTTAACAGCCTAATCTCTATACAAATTTCACCCTATATTATAATACCTCTCAGTGTTTTTTCCATATCTTATACATAAAAACTGCGGACATCTCATATTACATAAAATGCCCGCAGCAGACTGTGCCGTTTATCAATATACCTATTTTGCTCTTACAGCCACGGATTTACTCCACGCTGAATAGATCTTTACAACTTTTCCGCTTATTTTTACATTCTTATATGTCCTGATCCTGACATAATAAACACTGCCTCTTCTAAGTTTTGATACCTTGTAGTATGTCGCTGTATTCTTTCCGATATTTAATACTTTACTAGATTTTTTAAATGTTTTATCCGTCGAGTACTGTATCTGATAACCAGAGGTCTGTATCTTCTGAGCATTCCATTTTACAGCCAGGCAGTTCTTTCCTGCTGATTTCTTTACAATGGATGTTCCCTTTGGAGAAATAATAAGATACATCGTTTTGGAATCTTTGTATTTATTTCCGCACAAGGTGACCTTGACAGCATATTTTCCTACATTTTTTCTTCCAGCACTGTAGGTGACCTTGTAATCTTTCTTATTTGTCAGAGTCTTCCCTGCTGCATCCTTTACTATTGCAACTGGTGTTCTGACTTTGCCATTATATACACATGAGGCAGCATTTAATCTGACTGCAGACACCTTAGATATCTTCGATGTCGAAAGCTTTTTTCCGCAGGACTTACAAGTCGTGGTGATGACTCCATCCCTCGACATGGTTGCCTTTGTTGTCACTGTGCTTACCTTTGCCGCATGCTTACATGCAGGTTTTGTCTTTGCTGTGAGAACAGCGGACTTGACATTGCTGTACACCACATATATACCGTTCAGGTATTCTATTTCGCCGGATAACTTATAGCCCTGTGACATCATATACTGGTCACTGCTATACTGCTCTCTTGTAAATGATATGTTATCATCTGACTTTTCCACCAGACAATATGGTTTTACATTTCCATATTCATCAGTCACGTCTCCAAGCACGCCTGCTATGTCATACTTGAAGTATGCATAGTCCGTATAGTTCTCATCTATAGAATCAAACAAGAATATGCATTTATTACCGAACTGCTGATCCATGTACACATATGCCGGACTACTTGATATGGATGTGTATCCGACAACAGTTTCATTGATATCCGTGTATCCACACTCCTCCGCATCAAATGTACCGTCTGTAGTTTTTAATTCATACATATAGTACTTACCATCACATCCCGGTATAGGCAGAAGTCTGTATTCTGTATATCTTCGCACATCCTCAGCTTTTATTGTTCCGTCCGGGTTATATAATGTCCACAGTCCCTCGGTCACGGTGTACATATTCTCATCATCAGGTTTCTTGTACACATGACAGACACTGCCGGTATCACTCAAGTCTATCTGTATACTCTGTATTTCCTCGTAATTCATTCTTGTAGCCTGTACTTTAGTGAAGTCTGAAAGACCATTCACCACAAAGCAGTCTGTCACTGCCGTGTTCATGGCTATGACCAAATCTCCATCCGTCTTCGGAGCAAATACATGCACTTCTGCGTTTCCGCTTATCTTAAAGTATGACTTTGTTCCCTCCGGCTGCAATAATACTGCAGACGACATCTTCTGCTGCTCATTGACATATAATTTGCCATCACCAATGATTTCAACTGAACCGCCATAAAAATCTCCCCAGGCACTCAACATACCTATATGGCTTGTTCCTACCAATTTTATCTTGAAGTTGTCTCCCATCATATTTGTGGTGAGACGATAATCCGGCATGTTACAATTAGTGAGTGTCAGTGTATTTGTACTTTTGTCATAAACTGCACCTTTGACACTTGTCGCCGTTCCTTCCTGCGGAGTTCTGAAACTATACACATATATAATGTCATCTTTCTCCGAATTGTAGAACTGAACATATGCAAAGCTCCTCTCCTCATCTTCACACGGTCCATTGTTCGCTGCCAACGCCACAACGCCGCCCGCTGTCAGAATTAAAATAAACGACAGCAAAAATGTTAGTCTTCTGAAATGTTTCATAGTCATTCCCCTTTCTATGATAGTTTGATAGTTCTTGAATACAGGTGAAATGCATCTTCCACCCATCTGTTTCATATCATAGATTATAGTCATTTGCTGCCGTTTTCGTAACGTTACATATGTCTCATATTCAATTTTGAGCAGTCTCATCTCATTTTTTTAATCAATAATGTCATTTTAAGTTTCCTGACACGGCTGGTCATCCAACACTTTCCCGTCTATAGTGTCATTCCTCGTGCCAACTGTAATAATACTGTATCAGACCTACCCTTGACTTAGTCCCTGTCTTTTCATTCATGGATGATATATGTCTGTATAATGATGCCCTGGATATATATAGTTCATCCGCTATCTTCTGTATACTTTCGTCAGATATAAGGAGTTTTTGCAAAACCTCCCGTTCACGTCCAGTGAGACCGTGCATGTCTGCAAATCGTTCAAAGTCCACCTCAGTTCTTTCACTTAAACTCTTCGATGATCTCATCACTTTTTCCTCATCATATTGTCTATATTGTTTCTTTTGAAGACTCTCAAGCACAAACACTGCTATACTTATGAAAACCAGTAACAGTATAACTGTGACGCTCATCGTCATGATCCCCGGCGTTTTAACGATCACATATGATATAACTCCCACAATACCTGCACCAATATTATTTATCGTCCTGCCTGCACCCGCCCAAAATGACTGCCATTTCATGGTATATGAGACATTTATAAATCCTGTGGTGAAATAAACAACAAAAAATCCTGCTGCTAGATAAAATACAATGAGTCCTATGAGGAACGCTCCCCCAAATTCTATGACCAACATTGCAATTACAGACAGCACTGTTACACAGTACATCATCTGGTTCATAAATCTCTGATCCTTTATATCAAACAGCAATCCCGCTGCTATACCGCTGATCGCCAGGAAAAGTCTTGGCCACTGACCTATATCCGCACCGCCCTCTGCATGTACAAGTGTCACAATATTGTCAAGTTCTGAAAATATGAAAGTCATGAGCAATATTACGATCACGAACGCAAATGCTATAGACTTGCTGCTGGCACTCTGCTCCGCATCCCCTATCTTCTCTGGTGCGTACGCTGTATCACTATATACCATAAATATTGTCACAATTACCACGGCAGCCAATATGAACACCACAAGCCGTATCGTCATGCTTCCTATGACATTATAATTAATATACTGTAAAAACAGCCCCGCAGCATATGATATGCCAACCGTCACAGTGAGATGCTTTCTATCCGTATATGCACCAGCCACAACATGATATGTGCAGCATCCTGTCATACCCCAGATAATGAAGAACACTATGCCATACAACAATATTATGCTTTCATCTCCGAACATTATCCCTGCAAGTGCAAATACGCCCACAAAATTCGAGGCTATAAGCACTTTTTTTACGATATTGTCACCTGCCTTTTTCTGGATCAGGGCATACATGAATACCCCCACTACGCTTGCAAGCAATATCACGCTCTGATAAAGAAGAACTTTCCTTGCATCCACCACTTCCGCAGCACGATTGTCATAGAAAAACTCTGTCCCCAGAAATACGAAACTGAACATAGCAAGTAAAACTATGCTCCTTATGTGTGTACTATCCAGACTTTTCTCTTTTGCAGTATTTCCTGTTATCTCATTTGACATATGATCTGCATCTCCCATTTGTTATATATCTAAAATAATATAGCACTGGATTTTTGTCAAAATATAAAAGACCGGTCATACCTAAGCATGTCCGGTCTTTTTTTCATTAATCATCATTATTTTATAATTACATCTGGTTAGTATTTCTTTGTGCCTTTTTCAGATACACGATCAGTCTCACCGCAGCTGTCAGTGCTATGACTATCCACGTGAATATATTCGTATACCAGATTCCCCAGAATCCCATATCCAAAGCATACATGAGGATCAGCGCAAACACAACCCTGCCGCCGACCTCCAGGAAACCATTTATCATGGAGAATAGCACATCACCCATGCCGTTTAAGGCACCTCTCAACGTATAGATAGTTCCAAGTGCAACATACATGCTGCCCGATATCACCATGCCCTTTGCGCCAAGGCGGATAACCTCCTGATCCGTCACGAAGAAATGAATGATGTTTTCTCTGAAAAGCAGTATTGCAGCAAAGAGTACAGCGCTCAAACCTATTGTTATGCATTCCGCCTGCCATACAGCCTTTTTTATTCTGTCATATTGCTCTGCTCCAATGTTCTGTCCGGCAAATGTCGAAAGTGCAAGCCCAAGCGACGAAAACGGCTGGAATACTATCCCCTCCACCTTTCCGGTTGCAGTGTAAGCTGCCATGACCGCAGGACCATATCCATTTATAAGCGCCTGAAGAAGTGAGCACGATATGGATATCATAGAAGTCTGGACTGCCATCGGAAGTCCTATCTTGAAATCTGCTTTTAATATACTGTGATCTACCCTAAAGTCTTCTCGTCTGAGTTTGAAATATGAATTGGTTTTCACTGCATATATTATCGAGCCTATTCCCGAGACAATCTGACTGAATACAGTTGCATACGCAGCTCCGGCAACTCCCATATCCAGATATACCACAAATATTATGTCCAGCACTGCATTTATAACTGATGCGATCATTAGGAATATCAGCGGAGTTCTCGAATCACCAAGAGCCCGCAGTATCGAAGATATTCCATTATATACCGCAACTGCCACCGTAAAGGCACAGGTTATCTTCATATATGTATACGCGTATGGAACTGCCTCCGCAGGCGTGTTCATAAGCCTGATGAGTGGCCCCGTAAGGCAGACCCCCAGCACACTCATGAGCAAGCCAACTCCCAATATCACGTAAACGGAATTTGCTATGGCTTTTCGCACAAGATCATCACGCTTTGCACCAAAATACTTCGCTATGACAACACCTATCCCAGATGCCATCCCACTACACAAAGAAAAGAACAGGAAACTTATCATTCCAACCGAACCGACTCCTCCAAGGGCATTTGCCCCGAGATGCCTTCCGACAACCACTGAATCTACCACACTGTAGACCTGCTGAAACAGGTTACCTATGAGCAAAGGAATCGAGAACTTCATGATAAGTTTCAGACTGTTCCCTTCTGTCATATCCATCACATGTTCTTTTCTATTTAATTGTTTCTCTGATACTGTACTGTTCAATACTTTCTCCACTATGTTCTCCTCTGACATTCATATATTACGTCTTATTCTTTCTGATCATTCACCCATACATAGTCTCGCAGTATCTTCTTTATACAATACAAATAATGCACATATTCTAATACATGCATATATAACCCTCTTATCTGCTAACCCGTTACAGCATCATAACACATATATAATAATGAGCAACAGCTAATTAGCTAATAAACTCAAGTTACATTGCTTTTAGTTCTCAATATAGTCGATATAATCACTCTCATCAGCAAATAACTGATACTGACCGTCCACATATCCCATATAACCCTCTGACACGAAATAACCTTTTAACATAATCCCGCCTCCTGTTCACTCTTTTGAACTGTATCTACAAAACGTTTTTTAGAATGCATTCCGCTCCTGCACTCCCTAATATGGCTCTATCTTACTTTGTCAAGTGTCCAAAAAAATGTACATCATGTTACTGTTTTTTTGCGTCATTATGCGTGACATGTATCGGGCTTCATATTATAATAAATATAACTTTTTTATATTATTTTATGCTGTCTTACTGCAGCAATGAGGAGGAAATATGTACTACGGAGCGCTCGAAGCCGGCGGTACCAAGATGGTATGCGCAATAGGCGATGAAAACAAGAACATAATAGACAGAATATCTATTCCAACAGATACGCCTGATCAATCTGTTCCTGTAATGATAGACTATTTTAAGAAACACAACATATCAGCACTTGGCATAGGAACATTCGGACCGGCAAATGTAAACCAGAATTCCCCATCATATGGAACCATTTTAAAGAGTCCCAAGAAAGCATGGGAGGGATTCAATTTCTATAAAACATTCAGTGAGGCTCTTAAGTGTCTGGTGGTTGTGGATACAGACGTAAATGCAGCTGCATGGGGCGAATTCCTATTCGGCGCATTAAAAGGACTTCGCTCTGGAATGTATCTCACCATAGGCACCGGTATAGGTGGCGGCGTGATAGCTGACGGACATCTCATCCACGGCATGATGCATCCGGAAACCGGTCATATCCTCATACCTAGACGTGATGGCGATGACACGCCATGTTCATGCCGTTTTCATCAGAATTGTGCTGAAGGTCTGGCTGCGGGGCCTATGCTGGAGCGAAGAACCGGGATGAAGGGCAAAGACATCCCCGCCGACTCACCTGTATGGGATCTGGAAGCATACTATATAGCAGAAGCTCTTGTAAACTATACCATGTGCTACTCTGTTGAGAGGATAGTCCTTGGGGGCGGCGTCATGTCCAATGAATTTCTGTTTCCTATGATCCGCAAATATTACACCGAACTTCTCTCCGGATACATTGATATGCCACAGGTAAAGAATCCGGACACGTATATTGTACCTGCAAAGCTTGAAGGCAACCAGGGTATCATCGGAGCTATGAACCTGTTCTAAACCGGAAACTATACACACAAACACCCCATAATCTCATTTACAAATGAAATTATGGGGTGTTTGTTATATTTTTATCCAATTTTTATATCGCATCATTTAAAATTCTACGCAAAGAAAGCAAAATACAAAAGAACTATAACTCCAAGAACTATTCTGTACCATCCAAATATCTTGAAATCATGTTTCTTGATGTAGCCCATAAGGAATTTGATCACCACAATAGAAACAAGATATGCTACTACACATCCTATTATAAGTATAGCAAACTCTGCACTGGTAAATGAAAGTCCAAACTTTATGAGCTTAAGTGCACTGAGACCAAACATGACTGGAACTGCCAGGAAAAATGTGAATTCCGCAGCTGCCACTCTGGATACGCCCAAAAGCAATGCACCTATGATGGTCGCACCTGAACGTGAAGTTCCCGGGATGATCGAAAGCACTTGGAACATTCCTATGAAAAAAGCGGTTTTGTATGTAATATCATTCAGCGTCTCAACCTTAGGTGTCCTGGTCTTATTCCAGTTCTCGATCACTATAAATGCAATTCCATAAAATATAAGAGCTATCGATATGACCACTGCGGTGTGCAGATGAGCCTCAATAAAATCATCAAACAATAACGTAACTACGGCTCCCGGTATACAGGCAACAACCGTCTTAAACCACATGCTCCATGTATCCTTCTTGAATACCGACTGCGTCTTATCTTTCATCTGGAACGGCCACATCTTGTTCCAAAAAATAGTTACTACCGCAAGTATTGCGCCAAGCTGTATGATGACAAAGAACATATCCTTAAAACTGTCGCTGGCATCGAGCGTGATAAACTCATCCACCAAAAGCATATGACCTGTACTGCTGATAGGCAGCCACTCTGTGATTCCCTCAACGATACCAAGGAACACTACCTTAAGTATCTCAATAAAACTAAGTGCCATTTTTTCTCTCCTTTTGATCCGACCTTAATTTCTGATTACCTTGCTACAGCCTTTTGTATCATTGTATCTGAATTGTCAGTGTCAGCCGGCTGCGTCCTTTATAATAACATATTCTGCTACATTGTACATCATTCTTTTTTAAGCTTTAGAAAATGTTGAGATTCTGCTTACATTATATCTACATTTGAGCAGTTATATTGGGCTTTTACCACCCGTCTTTTGAAAAGTTTCAAGAGATTTACAGCTATCCGGAATGGCCGTCCCCCAGATCTCAACCAGCTTATCCACAGAAAATGCTGCATTTGCAGGACTTGTGGATGGAAGTATCACCGGTTCTATATCAAGTTCTTTCTGCTGGTATTTTGAAAAATACTTCCCGGATGTCTTTCCATTACATATGACCTTTGTCACCTTTGATGAACTGATTATTTTCCCAAGATCTGTAGGGATTACATTTTTTATGCTGCTGTCACTTGACCCTATGATGTCACAGCTGTATATAGCATCCCAGAGTGCAATGTGATGTGCATGAAGCATGATCTTCTTCTCATCAATGGTGGTTGGGAGTTCTTCCCCCAGCACCCTGCTCATAACCTTCCAGAATCTGTTCTGGGGATGTCCATAAAAGAACATCTGCTCTCTGGACTTCACTGATGGCAGACTTCCCAATATAAGAATCTCCGAATCATCATCATAAAGCGGAGGAAATGGATGTACTATATGCTCATATTTTTGTGATTTTGTGTTCTGTAATCCCATAATTCTGCCTCCCTTGTTGTACATCTATCCATAATAAATTCAGACTCATTTTTAATACACAACCTTTTTTGCCTAATATATTGTAATCTGCATGTTGGTAATACGCAAGGGTAATGCGCAAGAGGTAATGCACAAGAGGGTAATGCGCAGGAAACAATTTAATTTACATCCAAAACAAATTCATGTATATTAATAAAGTTAACGCATTTTCGCACGATACTCACGATATTAAGGAGATCTGGCGCGGTGCGGGGACAAACATATTTGGAGGGAATATTACATGAAAACCAGAGAATCTTTTAACAACAAATGGGGGTTCATCCTTGCCTGCATCGGATCAGCCGTGGGAATGGGCAACATCTGGATGTTTCCCACAAGGGTCTCCATGTACGGGGGCGGATCTTATCTCATCCCCTATTTTATATTTGTAGTACTTATAGGATTTACCGGAGTCATTGGCGAGATGAGTTTTGGCCGGGCTACAAGGTCTGGACCAATCGACGCATTTGGAATCGCTATGGAACGAAAAGGGAAACGAAAACTTGGAGAGCTGCTCGGCGGAATACCTGTGTTCGGTGCCCTTGCAATGGCGATCGGTTACACCGTAGTCATGGGATGGATACTCAAGTATATGATCGGTGCTTTCACCGGAAGCACGCTGTCTCCGGCTGACATAGACGGATTCAGTGCTGAATTTGGCGGCATGGCCTCTGCATTTGGCAATAATATGTGGCAGATTATAGCCCTCGTCATAGGAATCGTCATCCTCATGTTTGGAGTAGGGAATGGCATCGAAAAGGCAAATAAGATCCTGATGCCTGCATTCTTTGTGTTATTCATCATTCTGGCTATATACGCGGCATGCCAGCCGGGTGCAATAGATGGATACAAATACATATTCCGCATAGAACCAAAGGTTCTCGCGGATCCAAAGACATGGATATTTGCCCTGGGACAGGCATTCTTCTCACTGTCTGTAGCGGGAAACGGAACTCTGATATACGGCTCCTACCTTCCCGACAGCGAGGACATTCCGGAAGCTGCCGGACGCGTGGCCCTCTTCGATACCATTGCTGCCATGCTTGCAGCGCTTGTCATCATACCTGCCATGGCGACTGCCGGAGCTCAGCTCGATCAGGGAGGTCCCGGATTGCTGTTCATCTTCCTGCCTTGTCTGTTCAAATCAATGCCGGGAGGATATATCATAGCTATCATCTTCTTTGTGGCTGTGTTTATGGCTGGACTGTCATCACTTATAAATCTATATGAAGCACCGATTGCAACTGTTCAGGAAAAATTGAGCGTCGGCAGAAAACCCGCATGCGCCATCATTGGTGCCATTGCAGTTGTCGTGTCAATCTGCATCCAGGGTATCGTGTCAGACTGGATGGATGTCCTGTCCATCTACATCTGCCCGCTCGGCGCAGGGCTTGCCGGAATCATATTTTTCTGGGTATGTGGCAAAAAATATGTTGAGGAGCAGGTCAACACAGGAAGAGAAAAGAAATTCACGGAGAAGTTCGTTCCTATCTGCAAATACATCTACTGTCCTGTATGTCTTCTCGTATTGATACTTGGTATCCTGCTCGGAGGTATCGGCTAAACATATAAAAGCAGCCTGACGGATCATCACCATGTATAACATTGGTGATGTACGCAGACTGCTTTTCTTATTTTTTGTTATTCAGCACTCAGATATGTTCGTTTATTCATCATCCGAAAGTCCAAATCCCTCTTCCAGGAACCTGTTCCACTCGGCATTATTGCTCTCAAGTTTTTTCTTCTGCATGATCCTGTTCCTATCTGCGAGGATGGAAAGCATCTCATCCACAATCTCCTCAAGTGGCAGTTCCTGATAGTGAGACAAATATCCTATCATCCTTCCGGCAGTGAAGTCGGTATTCAGATTCTTTGTTATGAGGTCGCAGAACTCCTCCGGATACCCCCGGTCAAGCATCATATCATAAAGTTCCATGCTCATCTCTGATCTCGGTTTCATTCAGATCTCCTTCCTATCACAAAGCTTGCCACCACTGTAAATATTGCACTGATTATCAGCTCAGTATAGTATCCCAGCCCTCTGCTGAGTATCATGCCCGGCAGGAGCAATGTGCTGCCAAATATCGGCAGGAACATCTCCATAAAGAGTTTTTCACTGATTCCCATACCACCCGGAAGGGGAAGCATATCCACCGCAACTGCTATGGCACCCTGCATGAGAATGATAAGCCATGCTGATGATCCTGAAAGTTCAAATGCCTTGTACACAAACCATGTAGCTGCAAATAGTGATAATCTTTGCACAACTGTTATAATGAACACTACCACCAGCATCCCGAAATGTCCTACCATGTAATCCGCAGTCTGGTTATACTTTTCCATTGATGCCGCGAGCTTTTCCTCACGGGACTTCTTGTGTCTTAAAAACTTCATCCGCTCAAGAAGTCTACTGCCTTTCACCACAAATGCCTTTGCAAGCGATGGGTGGAACGCAAACAGCACCATACCAGCCACGCACACAACGTTAAGTACAAGCCCAAGGTAAAATACCCACTGCACATCATCTATATATGTATGTATAAAACTCTGTCCAAATATGGCTATTCCAAGTCCCAGAAGCACCAGCACCAGCTTGTAAGTGATCGTCACTATGAGCAGCACCTGTGTGGAGACAGGGATTGGTATCTTCTTTTTCTTCATATAATATATCTGAGCCGGCTGTCCCCCCGACGCAGAGGGTGTGATGCAGCTGAAAAAGAATCCAACCGACGAGAACAGGAAACAGGTTCCCCTGTCTACCTTCACGCCAAGATTCCGCATCATATAGTGTATGATAATTGATTCTCCCCATATAAATACCACGACACATGCCACTCCCGGTACGAGCCACCAAGGATTCACCGTCTGAAGTATATCAGATATCTGTCCTATATCCTCGCCGTGAAACACTCCATATACAGTTCCGGCAAATATGAGAACCAGGAACAATACGTTGAACACCATTTTTTTCTTATTTTCCATTTAACTTACTATCCTTTTTCATATCCGGGGCAATTCCCCTGTAAATACAGTGCGAACTTCATGCACAATGCTAGTATATCATGGATCATTCAATTAAATGGCAAAAAAAGGTGGTTTTTACTTTAATTATTTGTAATGTGAGTTTTATGTGGCAAACACATTCTATTTTTCACTGTTCAGGATCGGCAGATTCTGGTTCTCCTCCCAGAGAGTCTGGCCTCCTGTGTTATGTCTTCGGCTATGTGGGGATTCTTAGACAATGCCAGCACAAAACGATATACGTCTTTGTAGTACTTTTCGTATATTTCTTCTATTCCATTTTTTTCTTTTCCTGACGCCAAGTTTTTTACCTCCCTTCACATATAAGACCAGTATAATTGAAAAACGCTACAAAAAAATAAAAAATGCTGTGAATTTTGAAATTATTCACAGCATTTTTCATCGTTTATATTTTGTCAGATTTTCTTCTCTTTGACTAGAAGCTGTGGCCTCCACCGCCACCGCCGATGCCTCCGCCTCCGAATCCGCCACCGCCGATTCCGCCATGACCGCCGGATCCAGATCTTGTACTTCTCGTTTCACTGATCATATCATATTTATGATTCATATTATATGAAGCATTTGTACCGGTAAGCAGATTTTTTGAACCCATGTCATAAACCTTCGAGGTCTTTTTCATCAGAAGATAATTAAGCAATATAGAAAATATTATTGCAAGGAGTATGTTGCTGATATGCTTCATTGGACGGCTTATCTGCTCTCCTACCAGCAGCATATTTATCTGCTTGAATGCCTCATTTGCGCACTCAAAATATTTCTCTTCGCTTGCATATTCATAGACATTGTCTGTTATCGTATACGCATTTGTCTTGGTGATGATCTTATACGGTTCGCCATAAGAATAGATGTATATCTGTCTATTCCTCATATCAATTAAAAACATAACACCATCCCGGGTGCCAAATTCTCTTTTATAGGCAGATTCCGCATGGTATGCCGTAGATTTGTACATAAGGTTCGATGTCACACACAATACATTGCAATAACGGGCAGTCTCCTTCATAGTCTCCGTCAATTGTGCCTCCTGACTTTCAGTCAGCACATCTGCATCATCTTTGATTACCACTTCATGCTGGTGACTATACGAATCATCCTGATCCTTCTCAGATGCGTGAACAGGTACTGCACAATCAGCCCCCACAACCAGAAACAGTAGCATGATCATTACAGTGATCATCACTCTGTCAATTACCGATCTAGGCACGATGATCACCTCCCTTATACTCAAACTGTGGAAGTGGTCTTGTGGACATCCGGTTGTGGCTGATAACCAGATCTATGAGTGTCAGAATGGTTGCAGCACACACCAGAAGCACGCATCCATAATAATACTTGTCCATAACAGGTTTTATCAACACGACCGCTACAGACAGAATGGTGGCAAATGCAACAAATAATCCCATGACGCCACTTTTTCTTTTTACTCTTCTCACGTTTACTATGCCTTTTACTGCCCCATAAATGGCTACCAGACACGAGATGCACGCCACAACATAACTGGCCTTTCCCATAATATCCCAGTTAAAAAGAAATGGATTTATATCAAACTTCAGGCAGAATAATACTATTATGCACACTATCAGCTGTATAACTTCCAGAAAACAGGAAAACTTCACAAATGAAGTTATCTTATTTTTTATTTTTCTTTTTGTGTCTTTTTGTGGCTTTTTTGTTTGCAGCTTTTTTGTTTGTAGCTTTTTCTTCTTGCCTCCACTTTTCTTTGCATTGAGTGTGTGCCTTGCGAAGAATCCCACATCATTTTCATGTGTCTCTACATCTGCTATCTTCTCCATCTCATCGCAATATATCATGGTCACAAGCGCACCTATCGCAGATACAAATGCCAGTAGCACGCCAGGCCTCACCGTAAGAAATAAGTTCAGCAAAAAGTATAGTGGGATCACTCCTATCAGGCATCCAAGCAGGAACTTTCCGATGTCAAGCGGTATGTCCGCAGCCACTTTTCCCGTGCTGCCATTCACCGCTGCATATGCAATACGCTTTCCGTTCTTGTACGACAAAAGCCACACAGGAAACAACCCGGTTTTTGCTCCAGTGATCTTTATATCCATCGTTTCTGACAATGGCTCCTCCGGTTCACCGATAGCATCATATGTACATAGATGATGCTTTATCTTCCTCATCATCACATCATGTGCCATACCTCCTGTCACCTGCGCTATCTTATCCCTGTAAACCTTATAATCCACATCCGGCAGATCCGCATAGAATCCGCTCAGATATCCCATGGAAAATGGCTTCATATCCGCCGAGTCAAATGGTGCCACCTTGCTGCTGAGATCATCTGGAAACAGCGATGATGCGTCCATGGTTATATTCTCGTAATGATTATCCGCAAAGCATCTTACATTATACGTATGACTGACTGTATCAACCCCTGAAGTATAGCTGTCCGTCGCCCTGACAGTGGTTTTACCTTTCTGGTCAACATCACACAGCCAATACGGCATGTAGATTCCACGAAACTCCTGCACATTTCGTCTGTGTTTCAGCCTGTTCGGAGCGTATATCGCCCTCTTCATGACTGTGGCATATGATGCCTTGCACATGTCCTTCGTCACTGCAAACGGTATCACATAGTCCGGTCTTCTCTCACTTTTCAGCCGGCTGGAAAGCATAGTTGCTGCCCCGCAGTAACTGCAGAATCCCGTCGCTGATTCATCTGTACTGTATATCTCCCCACCACACTGCGGACAAATGAATACAGTAAGCTCCATAAGCTTGCGTTCCTCGCTGTCCTCATCCTTGTCGACACTCTCCGGCTCGTATTCATTTCCACATGCTTTGCAGTACATTTTCTTTCTTGCTATATCATATACCAGATTGCTGCCACATCCGGCACATTGTATCATATGTATTTCCCCCTGTAATATAAATTGTGAAAGATTATTGACGAAATAACCTAACTCATTATACTACCTCTTTTTATAAAGAACCAGTTCCGGATTTGTAACTTTCTGATTTGTACCTTCCTGATTTGTACCTTCCGCCTCATATGTCGATATCAAAATAAAATCCATATCCGCCAGAACTCCAAAGCATCTGTCTCCGCCAAATTCGCATTCCAGCTGATTTCCCAGATATGTCTTCTCATCATCAAGGAATCTGACATTCATGCCATTTGGCAAACGATACTCGAGATTCACATATTTGCCAACAAGCGCATTGAGTCTTTCAAGACGGGGCATCCCCTCTATCTGAAGGGCATTTATCTCATCTATAAGCTGCCTCTTAAATACCTCAAACTGTCCGCCATCGCTGAGTGACTCATATCGTTTCCAGTAATCAAGTTTTGGCAATAGTTCTTTCATGTATGTTCTCGCCTGCTCCTCAGTGAAATTCTCCCCCACCATGTTCTTCACACATACATCGATCAGATCATCCATATTGCTGTAGGTATATGTGCCGTCGGCGTAACACCATTTGCAGTAATCCTCGTTCAGTGAACCGTCGCTGTCACGTCCCATAATGTTATCGTCCTCAATGGGCATTCCGCAGCACTGACATATCAGTTTCCTAGGCTCACCAAGCAGAGTGTTTATCGATACATCAAATTCCTTTGAGAGCAGTTTCAACGTATCTGTATTCGGCACTGTATCGCCGTTTTCCCAGCGTGACACCGCCTGCCTTGTGACCATGACCTTGCCAGCAAGGTCATCCTGGGATAATCCCCTTTTTGTTCGAAGTTCTAATATTATGTCCTTTGTCTCCATTGTGCTCACCTCCGTTATATATAACATAACAGATTGCGGGGATTGGGGAAAGCAACTGAGTGTTGCTCTGTTCCTATACTGACTGCGTAAACCGGCATTTCGGGAAGCCCGAACAGCCTATGAATTTGCCGAATTTCCCCGATCTCTCAACCAACTTTTTCCCGCATCCCGGACATATCATAGACATCTTTAAAGATGCAGACTTAACCTCTTCGGTCTTATCGCCAAGCAGCTCAGCAACCTCTTTATCTGTTAGTATCTCTGCTGTGCATTCTCTCGCAACCCTCACCGGTTTGCACATCCATACCGACTTATCTCCTATCATGTAGAATCTGAATTTTGCCCTTGTCGCTGCGACATTTACAATATTATTGTTCACCCAGTTGACGGCTCCCATAGATTTGCTGTCGCATCCGAGCAGGAATATAACCTCATCCGTTCCCTGCCCCTGGAAAGTGTGCACTGTTCCAATGTTATTTGCATTAAGCCATTTTCTGACTCTTGGCTCTTTTCCGTATAACTCCGATTTTTTTATCATCTCCAGCATTCCCTCTTTCACCGATGTAAATGGTGTGATGATAAACAACCTAGGGATATCACAGGAATCCCGTTCAAATTTTCTCTCCAGTAGTTTCAGAACAAGCTCACCCTGCGCCTTGACAAAGTGATCTTTCTTGCCCGAATTCTCAGCACCGGCTACATCTATCCAACAGCTCTTGTCCAAAATAAATGTCTTTGCCCTATCAGCCTTAGGTGTTGCCGTCTGCTGCTTCATAGTTCCATCATATGAAAGCACATTTGAAATTGTGTACATCGGGTCAATGCAGCGCCTATGAACTACCAGCGGGCAGCCTACCCACTCTTTCTCCTCATCTTTTCCAAGATAAGTTCCATATGGATTTATGTAGTCAGCAAAAGCCTGAACAGAGATTTTCTTATCCTTGTAATTTGCCAATATCTCTGCGGTAAGCAACTGTTTTATCATGTCAGTCTCTGCGGTAACCACAGGCTCGATCTGCTTTGGATCTCCGACTATGATCGCCTTTCTACACCTAAACATCGCACCAACTGCCATCTGTGCCTGTCCTGCCTCATCGACGATAAGAGTTCCTAGCACACCGCTTTTCTTCACATCCCCCAGAAATGTCTGCGCAGAAGCAAATGTTGTGGATATTACAGGGGTGAGCAGGAAAATGCTCTGAAGCATGTACGGCATGGCTTCTTCTCTGTCTGCAAGCTTCATCCTCTCACCACAATCATCAAACACATTCCACGCAATCATCAGGTTGATGATATTATGCCGCATGCATTTTGAAGAAATGACAAATTCTTTGTGCAGCTTACATGCATACAGGAATAGCTTTTCACGCTCTCTATTGTACTGGGCGGTAAACCATGGATTGGTTATCTGTGCTTTTGTTGACAGCCTGTCGTCCTCGGATACATAACGTTCCATAAATACAGCGTCCACCGGGGTCATCTTCATCTGCCCATGCGAGTATTTTGAAATACACCGCTGGTATTCCTGAAGATTCTGCAGGCCAGATATCCTGTTGTTCAAAGAAGTTATCTCTCCATTAAGTTTTGATATTGTCGCTTTCTTCTCCTGAATGAATATATCTCTTGCGGATGTATCCTTACGCCTTGCGAACAATCCCTTCGGTCTGCTTTCCTCAAGCTCGATCAGCTCTTTTTGTTCAGCAAATAACTGACGCTCGAGCATCTGCCGCTTTCTTTCCACATCACTTATTTCGCATGACAAATTCTCTGGTGCATTTTCCTGCAGCTCCATAGGAACCGAACCTGCCAGAGCACAGATCTGCCCTAATGCTTTTCGTAATTTTTCAACAAATTTATACTGAGATAAAAACTTTTTTCTTACCTCTAGATATTTTGCCTTATGTTGCTCTCTGACACCATTTGATCTATAGTCCTCCACAAATGGCTTCAGGACCGAATTGCAATACTTACGGATATTTGCTTTTCTGCCAAACGGAGCGGATATCAATCCCCAGCAGTCAGCTCCGCCTAAAAGTTTATCCGCATAACGCGTAAAATAAATATCCTTCTCTTCATGGCTCTTGCCATATCTGGTTACAGTCTCCACATCACCTGACTTATTGATATCAAACAAATCATGAACCTCATCCAGGCCGCAGCGGATCTCCTCTTCGTCATCCCCAGACGACTCCAGACTATCAAGTATATCCTTCGCCTTCGGAAGGTCTATCGTAATATTTTCCACCGCCGCATTGTTACATGACGCGACCAGCATACTATAGTTGTTGATCTCATCAACATTTATCGAATAATAATGAGGCGCATACTGGTAATAGGCATTCGCATTTACCTCAAGCGGGCCATGAGAAAATGAATGCATTTCGAATATAGAATCCGGATCTTCTGCGTTCTCAACGAGGAGTCTGGCACGCTCAACGATATTGCTTGCCACTATCTCCTTGAGCAATGTAGTCTTTCCCGTTCCAGGAGGTCCGTTTACAGAAAAAACGGGAGCATCCCCGTCCTGTCTGATTGCTATATTGACCGCAACCTGCTGCATCAACGCCGGCATATATTTGGCCGGCCATTTTCCCCTTGGCGAATTTGTAACGTTAAGAATTCTGTCAAAGAACAGCTTCATCTCACTTTTTCCCGCATCCGGCGAGATGATCGTTCTCGGTAAATCGTCTGGGCCTTTCGACTTTTCGTACCCTGCCAGAATGTACTCGATCACTTTCTTCTCATATTCATTTTCCTCGCCAAAGTTCCCGTTCTGCACCAACTCTGTCAACTGGATAATGTCATTCAAAAAAAAGCTTTTACCTAGATCCGCATAGTCAAACGCATCCTCGTCCGCATCTCTGGCATGCTCGTCCACATACCTGTTATACTCAGCAGTTCCCATCGATTCCTGAGAATCATCTGAGAATCTGTGTTTCACATACTCGTTAAAAATCTTTTCGTATATGGTTGACAGGAACTCATCGACATTCTGGTCCTGCAGTTCCTCATCGATCTCTCCAACAAGTTCTTTATATTCGTTAGTATCGAGAGCAAAGTCATGACTATTATGTGCTCTTGCCTCGTCCCACTTTGCAACTGCCCACAATATCGTCGACAACTGAAAACTGTTCTGAAGATACTCCCCTTTCGTATCTGTCTTGAATGAGCACCATGCGATCGCGCTCTTTTTGGAATAAGCTATCTCAGGATTATCGGATTTATCCTCTATAAACTTCTCAAGATAATCAACTACTGTATTCCGCTCTACCTTCCCCAGACAAAAATGGATCTCATCACCAACCGAAGGAAACTTCGCATAGCCGTCCCTGTCATTTTCCAGGATCATTTCCAGATCAATATCAGGAGATGACAAAACTGGCAAATCAAAGAAGACCTCGATCTTCTCTGCCTTAACCTCTTTGCCATTCTTAATATTCTTAATTAGCTTTTTGTTCTCTGTACTTTCCTGTGGAATGTCGGTCTGACCTAGAAATTCTGTGATTTTCCAGTAGTTTAAGATTTCCAGGACTGCGTTCTTTCGTTTGTCTTCCATTCGGTGTGCTCCTTGTGGTGTAACCCCTAATCTTTTTTCTTGAAATATCTCCTGCTCTTTCTTGCTTATAACCTCGCTTTTGAATCTGTTTTTACATTTGCTTACCCTTTATCTTATCCACCAGTGTCACATCCGCCGGCAGCCAATCGACCGAATCAAGTTCCTCTATAGTGAGCCACTTCGCAT
>CABPYV010000022.1:0-36902 GCA_902461735.1 uncultured Coprococcus sp. | reverse complement strand
ATTCGAACCCCCGACACCTTGGTCCGTAGCCAAGTGCTCTATCCAGCTGAGCTATGCACACATGTTGATTAACAACATCAGTTATACTACAACAGATTTGAGCAAATGTCAAATAAAAAGTTACAAATAATTCAACTTTTTCGTTCTACCTGTGGCCAATATAAAAATATTGGCAATGGATAAACAGCAATAATCACTCCTCCGGTGATTTCCTTTTTAATTCAGGAATATACCGCTGACCGTATATGCTGTTCTTGATGGACTGCATCTCAAGGTCTGTTGCGGATATTACGTCTGCACATTTCTTAAGTCTCGCGGATATCATGTCCACGTTTGGTATATCCTTCTTGTATCTGAGCTGGTGATCCAGGCTCGCCCAGAAGTCCATCGCGATTGTCCTGATCTGAACCTCCACACGCATATTCCTTGTGTGATCTGCGAAGAACACAGGAATCTCGACTATGACGTGTAGACTGCGGTAGCCATTTGGCTTTGGATGAGATATATAGTCCTTTGCCTCGATCAGTGTGATGTCGTCCTGACTTATGAGCTTTTCTGCTACCATGTATATATCATCAATGAACGGGCAGATGACTCTTATTCCAGCAACGTCATCCAGATTGTTCAGTATGCTTGCGCATGTCACCGGACAGCCTTTGTTTGCAAGCTTTTTTGCTATACTGACGGGCTTTTTGATCCTTGACTGTATGAATTCTATAGGATTTCTTTTATATCTTACACTGAAATCATCGTTCAGCACTTCGAATTTTGTCTTTACCTCTCTGATGGCACATGAATACATCATCATGATCTCCTCAAAGCTTTGCATCTCCTGCATGAATGGATTTTCCTCCGGGCGCAGAAGGGAATTGATGTATTTGCTGTTCAGAGCATTTGTCTGTATTGATTCCATAATTCCTCCAAATGTAAAACTGGAACGTAAAAACTTACATGAAAAATTTTTGCTCCAGTATAACTATTGTGTACACTGTTGCACAACTATGTGTATTATACTACATTCTACTTGTGCTTAAAAATAAAATTTTATAAAATACATGTTAAAGATCAATGAATGCAGACAGACATGAAATGTTTTAGGTATCTGTCGGATTGCAGAGACAGGAGAAACCAATGAGTTATTTTGATGATATGATTGCTAGGGAGCATATACCTGATTCCTGTGAACATTGGGCCGCGTACAGGCAGATGGTTACGGATTATATAGAGAGGAACTGTCCGGATAAAAGAAACGGAGATGGAAGAAAACCTGTCCTTGCGCTTTGGGGTATAGGGCAGGCAGGAGATATAGATATAGGCAGGCTTGCAGCGGGTTATAAGCTTGTACTCATAGACAGGGATGAGCAGGCTGTGCGTGAGGCAGCGCAGGTGTATGGACTCACGGAGTCTGAGTATGTGATTGCGGATATTCCGTTCTGGAGAGTGGATGATGATCAGTACAGGCTGTTTGATGCCCTGCTGGAAGATGGCGCAGATCTGGATCACATATTAGAGTTTCTAGAAGGTATCGCCAGACAGAATTCTGGCAAATATATAGGAAAGACCCTACTTGAAACGTGTGATTTTGATGCTGACAGATACCTTGATATATTTGACTATAGCGTGGCTGTTGGACTTCACAGCCAGCTCAATTCAAGATTTGCGGCGCTCCTTTATCATTATAGGGAAAATTATCATGATGAGGATCTGAGACTTATAAGCAGTGCCATATCGGGGCTTAATGAGTCTGCGGTGGAGAAACTCAATGATTATATGTACCATACAACATCAGAAAGACAGATATACGGATATGAAGTATATGCGGTCACGGATTATACAGAGGCAGGCAGAATTGCTGAAAGGCTTAATGCGGGAGATATGGAGACTATGAAATCTGCATCTCATATAGAAGGGGTTGGCCAGCTTATGAAGGATATCTCACTGCACAGAGGATGTGATGTGGATATAGTAGATAATAAGTATATGGTATGGCCATTTGATACGGTTTCCGGGAAAAAGAACTATGTTATGGGATTTGTGACTATGGAAAAGATCAGATAAGTTAAGCCATAAATATGTTGATCTGATACGTATAATTGAGAAGAAGGGAGAAATATATGACAGACAGTGATTTTACAAGGTGTATGTCTGCAATGGCTAAAGGCGACAGGGAAAGTCTGCGTTTCATATATGAAGAATATCTGAGGCTGATATATGCGGTTGTGTATGACGTTATAGGACAGCGGGAGGAAGCGGAGGATATAACGTCAGAATTCTTTATAAAGATGTACAGTATTTCTGCAAGCTATAGACCGGGAAATGGACATAAGAGATGGATGGTCACGATAGCAAAGAATATGGCTGTGGACAGAGTCCGGAAGCTTGGCAGAGAGGCTCTGGTGGACGAAATCCCTGAATCTCCGGATAACAACAGGGAAAGTCATGAAGATGAGATTGTGAACAGAATGACATTGCAGCAGGCTGTGAAAATACTAAAGCCCGATGAACGGGAGGTGCTTGATCTGAAGACGGTTGGAGGGTTTACGTTCAAAGAAATTTCAGAGATGACCGGACGCCCCATGGGAACCGTGACGTGGCTATACAGTGAAGCGATTAAAAAAATGAGGAGGTGCAGACTGTGAGAGCGGAAGATATGAAGCAGGACAATGTATACGACGAAGAAAATGAAAACATATCAGAGATACCAGATGATGCAGCAAATGAAAACGATGACGATATAGTTGATGCATACCTTAAAAATCTAGATGCAGATGTACCGGATCTGTGGTCACGCATAGAAGCTGGAGCAGATCAGGTGGATAAGCACAGATCGGGAAATGCGGATGCCGAGATCCTCATGATGATGATGGAGGACTCGAAAAGAAGAAAAAAGAACAACAAGCGTGTCAGAATGGTCAGGATCATATCCGGCTCTCTGGTGGCGGCGGCCATTGCGGCGGTTTTGATCGCGATGCCGATCATGAACAGACTCACGACAAACAGGTCTATGAACTCAAGAACAGCGTCGGATTCGGCTGTATACAGACAAGATATCCAAAGTACGGAAAGTGGCAATGAGGCATATCCTGCGGAGATGGCTGATGACATGGCCTCAAGTTATCAGGAGGAGCAGGCTGAATGCGCTGAAACATCTCAGAATGATGCTTCAGCGGCTGCTGAGCCTGAAAATGATATGTCGTCTGATTCTGTGTCGGTGGATACAGTGAACAATTCTGCGGATTCTGATGCGAAGATCGACATAGTGATCGAAGCAGAGGTTGTAGATACTGTATATAGCACCAGAGTATCAGCTACATTCTACACAGTAGAAATAAAGAGCATATTAGGTGAAGATGGCACAGACACACTGCATACAGGCAGCAGGATATCGATCTGTCCGGAAGCTGGAGATTGGGGTGCGTCCATAGGAGATTTGATAACCGTAAGATTGATCGGCTATGATGAATCCGCGGATATGTGGGTCTTTGAAAATAATTAAAAAATACCATAAAATGTAAATGCCCATCCGTATATTGGATATCAGAAGTGAAGCACGCAGATACCGCACACAGCGCATAGAAATGCGATTGCGAGCTTAGTACATTCCAAAAGGAGGGCATTTTTTATGGTTAAAGGGAAAAAGATAGTCTGCTTATGTACGGCTTTTGCACTTGCAGCCGGTGGAGTAGTCGGCTGTACACATAAGGGGACAGA
This sequence comes from uncultured Coprococcus sp., assembly GCA_902461735.1. Taxonomy (GTDB): domain Bacteria; phylum Bacillota; class Clostridia; order Lachnospirales; family Lachnospiraceae; genus Coprococcus. Next base: position 33,191 of record CABPYV010000022.1, on the reverse strand, counting down.
TGACAGAGATCAAAGTGCGAAGACACAGAGTACACATAAACAAGATGACGGTGATAGAACGGATGACACAGAAAGTATAGCTGAAAAGTACAGGGAAAAAGAGAGCCAGCAGATGAAGAAGTCGCGGTGGGATAATGGCGTGAATGGTCTATTTGGCTGTGAGTCAGATTCTGGTATGTATGTGGAAGAATATTGTGATGAGGTGAACATCGTTGGGGAGACGGCGTCGGTGGGAGATACTTCAAATGATATGTACTCAGAAATCGCCTACGATACGAGAGAATATGACAGCATGACAGAGAATGGATTTGTGTCCACAGCAGACAGACCACTCTCCACATTTGCTGCAGACAGGGATACGGCATCCTACAGCAACATCAGGTCTTATATAGAGTCGGGATGTCTGCCGCCTGAAGGAGCGGTGAGAATAGAGGAGATGCTGAACTATTTCACCTATGATTATAGGAAAAAGCCGGATTGCGGAGAGAAGTTCGCTATATACACAGAGTATTCTGATTGCCCATGGAATAAGGATACAAAGCTTATGATGGTAGGGATCAACACAGATGAGATAGATTTCAATGACAAAAAGCCTTCAAATCTGGTGTTTCTGATCGACACCTCGGGATCCATGTATGACGACAATAAGCTCCCGCTTGTGCAGCAGTCATTTGCTATGCTCGCGGAGAATCTGGATGAAAATGACAGGGTTAGCATAGTCACTTATGCGGGAGAGGATACTGTGGTGCTCTCGGGTACATCAGGTTCAGAGCAGTATACTATAAGTGAAGCTCTTTCAAATATGACCGCTGAGGGCTGCACCAACGGCGGCGATGCCATCATCACAGCTTATGAGCTGGCGGAGAAGAACTTCATAGATGGTGGAAACAACCGAGTCATACTTGCAACCGATGGGGATCTGAATGTGGGCCTTACAAGTGAGAGTGACCTTGTGGATCTGATAACGGAGGAGAAGAAGAAAAATAATATCTTCCTCAGTGTTCTCGGTTTTGGAACGGACAATCTGAAGGATAATAAACTTGAGGCACTGGCGGATAACGGCGATGGAAGCTATGCATTTATAGATTCCGCGTATGAGGCGAAGAAGGTGCTGGTGGACGAGATGGGCGGCACACTGAACACCGTTGCCAAGGACGTGAAGTTTCAGATAGAGTTCAACCCGACAAATGTAAAGGGATACAGACAGATAGGCTATGAGAACCGCGCTCTTGCGGATGCGGATTTTGCAAATGATGCGGTGGACGGCGGTGAGATAGGTGCGGGACATATGGTGACGGCACTCTATGAGATAGTGCCTGCGGATTCTGACTTTGAAGTGCCTTCGGCTGAACGCAAATACGGAGAAAAATCCGGACAGGTAGATATGTTGGGGGCTGTATCACATACCAGTACGGATAATGGAGATGGCGCAGAGGACTATTCCGGTGAACTTGCGACGATTAACATAAGATATAAAGAGCCAGATGGGGATAAGAGCAGTCTGGTGAGTTATGTGGTAAATACTGACAGTTATAGCAGTGAGATGTCCGCGGATATGAGTGCTGCGAGCGCTGTAGCAGCTTATGGTATGATATTGAAGGACAGTGAATACAAGGGCGATGCAGATTTGAATATGGTAATGACTCAGTTAGAAAGTAAACTTAAAGAAATAAAGACAATGCCATATGGAAGAGGAAAGGCTGAGAATAAAGGCATAGGAGTAGATATAACCGCAAAGCAATGGCAGGATTTTGAGAACTTAGTTGAGAGAACCAGAAAGCTTTGTTCATAAAAATATTATATCCTATACGGGAAAATGTGGTAATATCAAAGGATGATGTCAGGTTATCATGTTTACTGATAATACTAATGATGCAGAGGAGAGTACAGGTATGGGAAAAGACAATGGAGGACAGCAATCCGGCTACGGCACCCCGGATGCATTCGATTGATTTGTAGAGTCAGGGAATGATGGAAAGTATGTGTTGGTTACGGAGGATTCAATTGACAGCATACCTTATTTTGGTGAAGAATTGACATCTATTCTGGGTGACATTGAGGAGTATAAACCCAAATATAGGAGTTCAGGCTATGAGGATTATGATAAATTTGCTTTTCGTGTTGATCTCAACGAAGCGGAGGTAATCGTGTATGTAACTGATGGTGAAGATTATGTAGAATTGTCCCCTGACAGTGACGGTGCATACAGATAAAATTATTTATAAGTAGTTAGAGAAAAGCTCCACACGTTGATCATTAGGTGATAACGTGCGGGGCTTTAGTATTGTTATATTCAAATTTATAAATAATAGAAGATAGAGCACAGGAGTAAGAGTGCAGACAATTACCTCTTTTTTTTTATTGATAATTCTTGTATAATAACAAATTAGAGTGTCGAATAAGACAAAACTGTTTTGAACAGTTACGAATATCAATAAGCAGGAAGGATAAGATTCATGGGCGAGAAAAAGATTATGCTTGGTAACGCAGCCATTGCAAGAGGCTGTTATGAGGCAGGTGTCAAGGTGTCAGCGGCATATCCTGGAACACCAAGTACAGAGATCAGTGAGAATATGGTGCAGTACAAGGGGGACATATATTCAGAGTGGTCACCAAATGAGAAAGTTGCCACAGAGGTAGCTATAGGAGCATCGTTTTCAGGTGTAAGATCCATAGTTTCAATGAAACATGTAGGTGTTAATGTGGCATCAGATCCACTGTTCACCGCTGCATATACAGGCGTGAACGGAGGTATGGTACTGGTGGCAGCAGATGATCCTGGAATGTACTCATCACAGAATGAGCAGGATTCAAGACTTGTTGCAAGAACAGCTATGATACCAGTAGTTGAGCCTTCAGACAGCCAGGAGGCAAAGGATTTCACAAAGTATGCATTTGAGCTGAGCGAGAAGTATGATACTCCGGTAATGCTCCGTACGACCACAAGACTTTCACACTCACAGGGTGTTGTAGAGCTTTGTGACAGACAGGAGATTCCTGACAAGCCATATGAGAGAAATATAAAGAAATATGTCATGATGCCTGGCAACGCTATACCACGTCATGTATTCGTAGAGCAAAGACTTAAGGATATGGCAGCAGACGGTGCTGACATGCCGATCAACAGAGTTGAGATGAGGGACAAGAGCGTGGGTGTCATCACCAGCGGTATTCCTTATCAGTATGTCAGAGAGGCTATGCCAAATGCATCAGTCTTAAAGCTTGGTATGGTAAATCCACTTCCAAGAAAGATGATCGAGGACTTCTGCGCTCAGGTTGACAAGGTATATGTCATCGAGGAGCTGGAGCCACACATCGAGACACAGGTTAGAGCATGGGGTATAGATGCAGTCGGCAAGGAGCTGCTCACAGTTCAGGGCGAGTACAGTGCAAATATGCTCAGAGAGAAACTTCTCGGCGAGAAGGTTGAGACAGCTGATGCTGCTCAGGTTCCGGCAAGACCACCTATCCTTTGTCCGGGCTGCCCACATAGAAGCGTATTCTCTGTTCTCTCGGAGCTGAAGATTCACGCAGCAGGAGATATCGGATGTTACACACTTGGAGCTGTTGCACCGCTCAGCGTTATAGATACAACGGTCTGTATGGGTTCATCTATCTCAACCCTTCACGGAATGGAGAAAGCAAAGGGTAAGGATTACATAAAGAATTGGGTGGCAGTCATCGGTGATTCAACATTCCTTCACACAGGAGTGAACTCACTCATGAACATGGTATACAACCAGAGCACAGGAACAGTCATCATACTTGACAATTCAACAACAGGTATGACAGGACATCAGGATCACGCAGCGACAGGTAAGACCTTGATGGGCGATCCTACATATGCCATTGATATCTACAATCTCTGCAAAGCACTTGGTGTTCAGAATGTTAATGAGATAAATGCATTTGACATAGAAGGACTTAAGAAACTGATCAAGGAAGAGACTGCGAAGGATGAGTTATCAGTCATCATCACAAAGTCTCCTTGTGTACTTCTTAAGACAACCAAGATCACAGGAAGATGTAAAGCTATACCAGAGAAGTGCAAGAAGTGTGGTATGTGCTTAAAACCAGGATGTCCTGCGGTTATCAGGCAGGAGGATGGAACCATCCGTATAGATGACACACTCTGTACAGGCTGTGGACTTTGTATGAAACGTTGTAAGTTTGATGCTATAGAAAGGGAGGAGTTCTAATCATGAGTACTGGAATGGAGACAAAGAATATAATGATCGTCGGCGTAGGCGGACAGGGAACCCTTCTCACAAGCCGTATACTTGGTGGAATCACAACAGCAGCAGGCTATGATGTAAAGTTGTCAGAGGTTCACGGAATGAGCCAGAGAGGCGGAAGCGTTGTAACATATGTAAGATACGGCGAGAAAGTAAATGAGCCAATCGTGGAGGAAGGCTGTGCAGATGTTCTGATAGCATTTGAGAGACTTGAGGCACTCAGATACGCACATTTTCTGAAGAAAGACGGTGTCATCATAGTCAATGATCAGAGAATAGATCCGATCACTGTGGTAACAGGTGCAGCTCAGTATCCTGACGGAATCATAGATAAACTCAGCAAGGAGCATAAGGTGATATCGGTGGATGCCATGGATGAGGCAAAGAAACTTGGAAATAACAAGGTATTCAACACGGTTATCATTGGTATCGCAGCTCAGCATATGGACTTCTCGCATGATGCATGGGTTGAAGTTATAAAGAACACAGTTCCACCTAAGACAGTTGAGAAGAACCTTGAGGCATTTGAGGTAGGATATAATCTGTAAACGATAACAATAAAATAATAAGATGGCGGGGATTTATTAATTAGTTATTAAAAACCCCCGCCATTTTATGTATTAATGATGGAAAAATGAAACCATGTATGGTAAAATGTATACAAATTTACTTGTATGGGGTATCAAAGACATGAATGATATGTACAAAGAAGATATAGAAGCTAGATGGCAGCTGCTTGTATGGCGGACGGTCATTGCTATATGTGGTGTTACATTTGCACTTTCGTGGATATTGTTTGGGGTTCACAGGGTAGAAAAGAATATAGGCAGCGGTCTTTATATGCTGGAATATATATTTATTCCGATGGCCATACAGATTATTATATTGGTAGTATGTTACTTTATGATCAAAGCGGACAACATATCCAATGAGAAGAAAAATTATGTGGTCATAGGATTGATATTCGTGTCCATAGGCGTTATATCATTCACATATTATTCTATTTTGCCACTCATCATGTTGCCAAGCTTAACCATAGTTGCCACGGCATTGTTTGCGGATCAGTCACTCACAGTATGGTCTGGCGTTGCGGTGGCGATACTTACTGCAATTGATATGGTGAGGTATCATTTTGAGTACACGGACAGGGTGGCGGGGCTTAACTGGGTCGGAGCGCTCAGCATATTTCTTTTGTTGATCATTCTTTTATGCGTTATGGTGGTTATAGTCAACACACATACAAAAGCACTTATGAGTTCCATAATGGGCAGCTACAACAGACAGGTCACACTCATGAGTGAGCTTATGATAGATCCGATGACAGGTCTTTATAACAGACGATCATTTGAGGAAAGTCTTGAAAAAGAGATAGAGAGTGTTGAACAGACAGGCGTCAAATCATATGTTACCATATTTGATATTGATCATTTCAAAGAGGTCAATGATACATATGGACACAGCAATGGTGATATAGTCATCAAGGCTCTGTGTAAGATGATGAAAGAGAAGTCCAAGGATATGGGGCTTGCGTTCAGATATGGTGGAGAGGAGTTTGTGATACTGTTCCATGATGTTGAACTCTCGAAGGTCATGAATGTTGTGGAGGATATAAGAACAGAGTTCAGATGCTATTACTTCCATTTTATGAATAAAGATGGAATCACATGCAGCTGCGGAGTTGCAGAGTATATAAAGGGCGAAAGTTCTAAAGCTTGGTTTAACAGAGCGGATTCGGCACTTTATCAGGCAAAGGAGTCAGGAAGAAACAGAACTGTTATAAGTGAGTAACATAAAACAGATGATGATAGAGAAAAATACCGGTATCATTTAAGAAGTATGATGCCGGTATTTTTTGTCCTTGAAGTTATTCAACATATTCATTAAGCCATTCTACGGCTCCGTTAGATATGGCCTTGGCATAGTTGTCGAGATTCTCGTTAAAGTAATCCAGATCATCCTGACTGGTCATAAATCCCATTTCTATGATCATGCTTGTCATGTCAGTGTCGCGTATCACGGCATAGTCATCATCACTATCTCCCTGGGTGCCGATTCGAACTCCACGGTTGTCAGATATACCGACTTTTTCCAGGCTGGAGAGAATGTCATCTGCTGCTGCATAGCTTCTTTCCGATCCGGAACTATGTATCCAGATTTCTATTCCTTTGGTCGTGTTGGCTTTAACAGTTGAATTTCGGTGTAAAGATACAAATAGATCAGCTTTAGCCTTGTTGGCAATTACGGATCTGGAGTCAAGTTGTGTATCGCTGTCATCGGATCTTGTCATAATGACGTTGACGCCACTCTTTTCAAGTGCCTCCTTAACCTTGAGAGCAAGTCGGAGATTGTCATCCTTCTCGTAGCTTCCGTCAAGTCCCACGGCACCGACATCGCTTCCCCCGTGACCGGCATCCACGCATACGGTATATGTGTCATTTGCTTTTTTTAACTTGACAGTCTGTTGTTTGCTTTTTCCCATATTTGCTCTTGCGAGAAATATGCCAAGAACAAGAACGCTGAGCAGGAGAACAATGTTTATGATAACCAAAAATGTTACAAGCGCCCGAAGCTGCTTGACTGTCATCTTTTTCTTACGTTTACTCATTTTATACCTCGTATTCATTTTACCTACCACGTAATAAAATATATGATAATTCGATATTTTTCAACCCTGTACAAAATCTTGATGAAAATGTTATAATTGGTGCGGTAAAAATGAATGTCAATAGATAAAGGAAGTGTTCAAATGATAATAGATTTCCATACACACACGTATCCAGAAAAAATAGCGGCGAGGACGGTTGAGCTTCTTGCAGGAAGATCTGGAACGGTTCCTCATTCAGATGGAACACTGGAGGGACTTGAGGAGAACATGCAGCAGCGTCATGTTGATATGTCGGTGGTTCTCCCGGTTGCCACATCTCCTAAACAGTATAAACGTATCAATGAAGTGGCACAGGTAGAAAACGAGATGTTTAAAGATACACATGTGTGGTCGTTTGGCGGGATACATCCTGAGAATGATAATTATAAGGAGATCCTGAGAGACATAAGTGATAAGGGCCTGAAAGGTATAAAACTTCACCCGGATTACCAGGGGACTTTTTTCAATGACATAAGATATAAGAGAATAATAAGCTATGCGTCAGAGCTGGGACTTATTGTCGTGACTCATGCGGGACAGGATATAGGTTTACCTGATATTGTACATTGTACTCCGGCTATGGCTGAGGAAGTCCTGGATGATGTCAAGCCTGATAAGCTTGTCCTGGCACATATGGGAGGCTGGCAGATGTGGCAGGATGTGCTGGATCGTTTGTGTGGAAGGAATGTATATCTGGATACGGCATTCTCATACGGACAGATTCAATATAAAGAAGGTGTAGATCACAGATGGAAGCTTATGGACGGTGATATGTTTCGTGCGATAATAAACAGACATGGAGCGGATAAGATTTTATTTGGAACGGACAGTCCGTGGTCTGATCAGTCTGAGTCGATTGCAGACATAGATGGACTGAGACTTGCAGAGGATGAGAAGAGAAAAATCATGGGTGAGAATGCGGCTGGACTTCTCAATCTATAGGCTAATTGGACCAAAAAAGGATAAATGCAAAAATACTATTGCAAATGATTTAATAATATGTTACATTTTTATTACAAGAATGATTTTCACAAAAAAACATAAGAACGATTCTTTAAAATGAATCATATACTAGTTGAGAAAAATAAAGATATGTCGATGCCTTCCGACATATCTTTATTTTTTATGCATGAAGTGATCAAGAGTCTGTGCTTGTGTAGGTATACGGATTTATCGCACAAAAAAAGCTTGAAATCTTATGATTTCAAGCTCTTAGATAGCTGGGCTACAAGGATTCGAACCTTGAAAATGCTGGAGTCAGAGTCCAGTGCCTTACCATTTGGCGATAGCCCATTACCTCAACAAATGGTAGTATATATCAATTACAAAAAAAATGCAAGTGTTTTTTTGAAAAAAATATAAAAATTTTTTTGAACCTTTTGGAGACGGGATACAGTGTGATTTTCATTTTGTTTTTGGAAACTATGTACGTGTATGATTAGTCGGTTTTTCTTGCTACGTGTGGCGAAATGGGGTATAAAATATATAGAAAAAGACAATAGGAGGCAATGCCAATGTATTCATATGATGCAATAGTCAGATATAGTGAAACGGGAGGAAGAAAGTCGGCAAGTATAGCGACTATTGCCAATTACTTTCAGGATTGTGCGATACTGCAAGCAGAGGAAGTCGGCAACGGGTTGGATGACCTTGCGTGCAATAAGCGGGCTTGGTTTCTGATATCATGGCAGATAGAAGTAGAGAGGTATCCGAAGCTGGGAGAGAAGATAAAGGTACGAACATGGGCATATGATTTTAAAGCATCTTTGGGATTTAGAAATATAGATATATTGGACGAGAATAACTGCAGAATAGTAAGAGCTGCATCAATATGGAGTTATGTGGACATTGATACTATGCGTCCTGTCAAAATTGACCCGGATGTATCAGCGGCATATCCTATGGAACCGGCTATAGATATGGAATATGCGCCGCGTAAGATAAGGTTGTGGGACGGTTATGACACAGTGGATACGCGGAAAGTTATGGCGTATCAGATAGATTCCAATAACCATATGAATAACGAAGCATATATAGCACTTGCCCAGGAATATGTGGAAGATATATCAGATATAATAGCAGTCAGGGCAGAATATAAGATGCAATATGTTAAAGATGATGTTATAGTAGTAAAGAAAGCAGCCAAAGACAGATATATACAGGTGCTTTTGTGTGATGATAAAGACAACGTGAAGTGTGTTGTCCAATTCGAGATGAAATAATAGGACGGTATAACGATGATAAGAATAGGTGAATGGAACGATCTTGTAATTAAGAGAGAAAAAGATTTCGGTGTGTATCTGGGGGAGACTGGTGATGACAGAGAAGTACTCTTACCAAGAAAACAGGTGCCAAATGGAGCAAAGATAGGCGAACACATAAATGTTTTTATATACAGAGATTCAGATGACAGAATAATAGCAACGGTTAAGGTACCGTTTATAACGATGGGAAAGCTTGCTGTGCTCAGATGTGTGGGAACAACAAAGATAGGAGCTTTTATGGACTGGGGACTGGAAAAGGATATTCTGCTTCCATTCAAAGAACAAACCGGTCCGGTCAGAGAAGGCCGAGAGTATCTTGTGAGAATGTACGCTGACAAGTCGGATAGGCTTTGTGTCTCCATGAAGGTATATGATTTCCTTAGCTGTGAGTCCCCATACAAACAAGGTGATGAGATATCAGGTATAGTAATAGAGTATAAGTCAGAGTTTGGGGCGTTTGTAGCAGTGGATAACAAATATGCTGCACTTATACCGGGAAAGGAGATCCACAGTGCAATATATCCTGGAGATAAAATCGAGGGAAGAGTTGCGGATGTGAGGGAAGATGGTAAGCTGAATCTCACTCTGCAGAAACCGGCAAAGGTTCAGACGCGCGAGAACGCAGAGATGATAGTGAACATTATAGAGTCTTATAATGGCGTTCTTCCATTTAATGATAAAGCCGACACAACAGTCATAGAAAAAGAATTTGGCATAAGTAAGAGAGCCTTTAAAATGGCTGTGGGCAAACTGCTTAAAGAAGGATGCATCCGTATAACTGAGGACAGTATAGAATTGATCACAGAGGAAGAGAAAAAAACATTTGCCTCAAAAGGAACAAAGAAGGATGATGTAATTGTACGTAAAAAGATCAGAAAACCAGTTGTTCAGGATGAATTCGAGGAAAAACATAGATTCAGGAACAGGACAGAGAAACAGAATAAACAGGAGAATAAGGGCAAGACTGCAACCGGGAAAATGCTAAAGAGTGGCAAAGTCAAGTTTACAAGAAGTGATGGTGGACGTAGAAACAACTGGCAGGCAATGGTTGCAGAGCAAAAAGCGGAACGACACGATTCTGAGAACTCCGGGGATAATGGCGATAAGTAGTGATGATATAATCCGTATAATGATAAAAGATAAAAATAAGAGAAAAGAGTAAAAAAATAAAATAAAAGATAAAATATAAGATAGTATTAGGAGGATATTACTATGAAGACAATAATAAGTACAGCTAAAGCACCTGCAGCAATAGGTCCATATTCACAGGCAGTTCTTGTGAACGGGATGCTGTTCACATCAGGCGTTATACCTATTGACCCAGAGACAAATACATTGGTTCAGGGGGATGTTGAGGTTCAGGCAAGACAGGCAATAGGTAATCTCAAGAATCTTATAGAGGCATCAGGTTCAGCCATGGACAAAGTTGTAAAGACGACAGTGTTCATAAAGAACATGAATGACTTTGGAAAGATAAACGATATATACAAGGAATTTTTTACAAATGATTTCCCTGCTCGTTCATGCGTGGAAGTTGCAAGACTTCCAAAGGATGTGCTGATAGAGATAGAAGCCATAGCGGTGGTTGAATAAATATATGGATATGCTAGAGACAAGGAAAAAGATCCGTGGAGCCACATGGTTCTTTGCATCGCTTATAGTGACTTATATCATAGTCGTTGTGGTACTCATGTTGAGTGGACTGGGAAATAAGATCTCAATGGTTCAGAATCTGCTTATCAGTCAGGGAATGATATTTGTGCCAACTTTGATCTTTATAATTATAACAAGGTGTGATATAAAGGGAACTCTCAGGATAAGAAAAACCCATTGGTCGGCGATCTTTATTGTGCCGATTTTCGTGTTGGCGCTGGAGCCGGTAATGTCGGTCATCAATTCCATAAGTTTGTTGTGGGTGGACAGTGCTACAGCGGAGCTTGCAACTGATCTGGTGGCAAAATACCCTTTCTGGGTATCGACAGCTCTTATGGCATTCACGCCGTGCATAGTTGAGGAATTGGCGTATAGGGGCGTTATTCTAGGAAGTTACAGATACAGCAGCCGTATATGGGCAATTGTTATTTCTGGAGTGCTGTTCGGTGCGATGCACATGAATTTTAACCAGATGGCGTATGCAGTGGTTCTTGGAATGATGCTCGGACTTCTGGCGGAGGTTACGGGAAGCATACTCCCAACGATGCTGGCGCATTTTTGTTTTAACGAGATTTCGGTTTGTATAAGCTATTTTGTATATCACAACAGCACGTTAAAGAATGTTGTGGATTCAGCAGCGAAAAATACGGTATCGACAAAAGAGCTTATTATCACAATAGTCAGTCTGACACCGTTTGCGGTCGGTGGGCTTTGTGTAGCGTTCGCGCTTCTCTATGCACTTGCCGTCATAAACGGCAGGAAAGAAGAGATCTTAGGGATGTTCCGAAGGCAAAGGAGATTTGCAGATGACGGTTCAGAGATAAAGAAGCCAAGAATAATATCAATCCCTCTTGTGATTTCATTGGCTGTATGCATAGGGGTTATGATAATCGGTGAAGTTTTATAGTCACATGTCAAAAATAACGCTGTTAAAAATAACGCTGTCAAAAATAACGCTGTCAAAAATAAAGTTAAAGAAACGTTTGAGTATATGTAGTTCTACAACAAAAAATGCCTGCAGATAATTAATGTATCTGTGGGCATTTTCTGTATGTTAATGACTATTAGTATTAATCTCTGTCGAGAAACCAGTAGAATGATATGGTGTATAATCCGGCTACTCCGACCAGTGTATAAATGATCCTGGAGAAAGCTGTCCCAACACCAAAAATACCATCTATGATATTATAGCTGAACAGACCTATGATGCCCCAAACAATAGCACCTATGATGGTCAGAGTAAGGCAGATGCAGTTAAGTGTTCTCATTGATGACCTCCCAAATTTACCTGCGCCACAAAACGACGCATTTATATATTTCTATAATGTAAGTATGTACTCTAAATAATAATTTTATACCAGAATTGTTACATGGAGTTTTGAACCGGAAGTTCGTGTGCAGCTTAGACTCACTTGACACTTGAGTGTGGCTGTAGTACATTTACATTTGAATAATTGTTCAATTGGCACAGGTATAACGCTTTGACTGTTTTGCTCAGAAAGGGCGTTTGCATTCGTATACGGAAAGGACGAGATGAGATTATGATAGATTTTGACCAGTATGAACTTGAAAGCTCGGATCTTTTAGATCTTGCAGAGCTGTTCAAGGTGTTTGGGGATTCGACAAGGATATCGATCATGTTTGCACTTCTGAAACAGGAGTTGAGTGTTGGTGAGATTGCAGATAAATTGGGAATGAATGCATCTGCTATATCACATCAGCTTAGAGTGTTAAAGCAGGCAAAGCTTATAAAAAGCAGGAGATCAGGTAAGAATATTATATATGAACTGGCAGATGAACATGTGGTTACGATCATAAAACAGGGAGTAGATCATATTCTGGAATAAAAATATACAAATTTAGCGAGGTATTTCGATGAAAGTTGAATCACTTATATTTGATATGGATGGAACTCTGTGGGATAGTGCAGAGAAGGTGGCAGAATCCTGGACAGCGGTGCTTAAGGAACAGCCGGATGTGGACATGGTAGTGACGGAGGCTGATATAAAAGCTATTATGGGCATGCCTATGGATGCTATAGCGAGAAAGATGTTTGGAGAGTACCCGGAGAAGCGGCAGGAGGAACTTATTGATGCCTGCGGTGATTTTGAAAACAACTATCTCAGACAGCATGGAGGAAAACTGTATGATGGCGTTGAGGATACGCTGGCGAAACTTTCTGAAAATCACAGACTTTATATTGTGAGCAACTGTCAGAGTGGATATATTGAAGCTTTTCTAGAGCACTATGGATTTGGAAAGTATTTTAAAGACATATTGTGCTGGGGAGACACGAAGGTGTCAAAAGGAGAGAGTATAAAGATCATTATGGATAAGAACGACATAAAAGATGCTGCATATGTTGGAGATATTCAGGGTGACTGTGACAGTGCAAGATATGCAGGCATAAAGTTCATACATGCAGCCTATGGATTTGGCAAGGTTGATGATAAGGATGCGGCTATACAAAAGTTTGAAGATCTTTTGGATGTTGTCGAGTAGAAAGTGTTACAGGCCGGCGTGGATACAGCGGCGGTCATATGTTCTCATGCAGCCGGAAAATCTTATTTGCAGGATGCGTAAAAAACCAGACAGAACACATTAAGATGTGGCACTGTCTGGTTTTTAATTTGTATTTGTAATGGATAAAATTATTTGTTCATATGCTCAAGGGCTGCTGCTACAAACCCCTTGAACAGAGGGTGTGGCTTGTTTGGCCTCGACTTGAATTCGGGATGAGCCTGGGTTCCGATAAACCATGGGTGATCAGGAATCTCAACCATCTCTACTATGTGTCCGTCAGGTGAAAGTCCGACAAGCTCCATACCGTTGTCTGAAAGTGCCTGCCTGTAGTCGTTGTTGACTTCATATCTGTGTCTGTGACGCTCATGTATGTATTCTGTTCCGTACAGCTGGTATGACTTTGAATCCTTTGCAAGTACACAAGGATAAGAGCCAAGTCTCAGTGTTCCTCCAAGATCAGTCACATCGTGCTGGTTAGGCATGATATGTATGACCTGATGGAAAGAGTTTGGATTGAACTCAGAGCTGTGTGCATCTGAGTAACCAAGTACATTTCTTGCAAATTCAACTATAGTGAGCTGCATACCGAGACAGAGACCAAGGTATGGGACTTTGTTGGTACGCGCGTAGTTGATGGCAGTGATCATACCTTCTATACCTCTGTCGCCAAATCCGCCTGGTACAAGTATTCCGTCTACATCGCCAAGCATATCTGAAACGTTTTCCTCTGTGACAAGTTCAGAATCTATCCACTTGATCTCCACGTCGGATCTGTTGGCAACACCGGCGTGCTTGAGAGCCTCAACCACAGAGATATAAGCATCGTGGAGAGACACATATTTGCCGACAAGAGCTACCTTTACTGTGGTGGTCGGATGCTTCCATGCATCTATCATGTCTGTCCATTCCTGCCATGCGTGTTCCTCTGGTGGAGGACATTCCATGCTGAGACACTCGCAGACGACATCGGCGAGGTGTTCCTTCTCCATGGCGAGAGGTACTTCGTACAATACGTCGACGTCAAGATTCTGTATAACATTCCTGCTTGGAACATTGCAGAACAGAGCGATTTTGTCCTTTATACCCTGATCAAGAGGAAGGTCAGAACGACATACAAGTATGTCAGGCTGTATACCCATTCCCTGCAGGTTCTTTACACTTGCCTGAGTAGGCTTTGTCTTGATTTCGCCTGATGCGCGGAGATAAGGGATGAGGGTTACGTGGATCATGATACAGTTTTTAGGTCCAACCTCATGCTGAAACTGTCTGATCGCCTCAAGGAAAGGCTGACTTTCGATATCACCGACAGTGCCACCTATTTCGATAATGGCAACTTCTGTGTCCTTTGCGTCAGGATTCCTGTAGAATCTGTCTTTGATCTCGTTGGTGATATGAGGAACGACCTGAACGGTGTGTCCACCGAAATCACCGTGTCTCTCCTTTTGAAGAATACTCCAGTAAACTTTTCCTGTCGTTACATTTGAATTCTTGTTGAGACTCTCATCAATAAAACGCTCATAGTGTCCGAGATCCAGATCTGTCTCGGCTCCATCATCCGTTACAAACACCTCCCCATGCTGGATAGGGTTCATTGTTCCGGGATCGATGTTGATATACGGATCGAATTTCTGACTGGTTACCTTGTAGCCTCTCATTTTGAGAAGACGACCAAGGGATGCAGCAGTGATACCTTTACCGAGTCCAGACACAACACCACCAGTGACAAACACATACTTGACTGCCATAATTTTATCCTCCATAAAAACTTCAAAAACTACATTAACATATTATATGCAAGCCATATTCAAAAGTCAATTGAGAAAGACAAGTTAAAAAGAAATTGAACTTGATAAAATAATGCGCGGGCAAATGAATCAAATGTTTTTAAAGGCAAATACGTGATAATCTAATGCAACTGTGTTATCATAAAAAAAATATGACTGTGGCATCACACTGTAGTGAGTGGTGTCGAAGGTGGATGTCAATGAAAAAGATAAGATTTATACATATATCTGATGTGCTCCTGGGAACAAATGTGGACAGTGACATGCCTTGGGCGGATGAAAGAAAAAAAGAGATATATGGAACATTTGAAAAAATAATAGATCGCGCGGATCGCACGGATGTGGATTTTGTGTTCATATCGGGAAATCTGTTTGATCACCAGCCATCCGTGGAAGAACTTTCGTGGCTGGATGAAATGCTTGGCAGGTTAAAGCGCACTGAGGTCATATATTCTGCTGGCTTTTGCGATAACCTTGGTGGTGAGGCAGCTCTGATGACATATAGATTTTCATCTCGGGTGTACGTGCTTGGAACCCCACTGTTTAAAGAGGACTCATTGGAGAATATGACGGTTTTTAGGGATGAACAGGCAACGATGGCGATGGATCATCTGCATTTTCCTGAAAAGAACATGGACGTGTATGGGGTGAGCTATTTCGATGGCAGGATGGATGCGCATGCTATTGATGAAATGGAGCCGGATGACTGTGCTGTGCACAATGTGCTTGTGGCTTGTGGCGGTGGCAGACGTAGGATGCCGATTGATTGGAATGGTCTGCGTGACAGCGGTTTTGATTATATAGCTATGGGGGGACGACAGAAATATTCGGTGGAAATACCTGGTAAGGTTTATTATTCTGGCAGCCCTGAGTCTGTATCTGCGAAATCCACCGGTCCACATGGGTATATATGTGGAGAGATCGGATCAGATGGATTGAGGACGGAGTTTGTACCGGTGGCGGTAAGGGAATATAAGCAGATCAATTATCATGTGGATAACCATACAAAGGACAGCGAACTCGGCGAGGCCATAGCGAGGCTTCTTGATGTGGAGGGCAATGGGAACATATATACCATAAATATAGTGCGCGATGGAGGCTGCGAGAAAAGTTTTGATATCTCTGGAATGCTGGCAAAATACCGGGTTCTGGCATTGGACGGAGAGCGATTTGAGAGGACGGATTATAGTGAGTATATAAGAGCTAATAGAAACACGGAATTTGGGGAAATGCTGGAGAAGTTGAACGATTCAGATATAGATCGCAGCAGTGGAGCCAAACTGGTTGTGGATATGATGATAGATATGTCTATGCTCTATTCTAAAAATAATAAGAAAATGGGAAATGATATATTTCACGAAATGAAAAGGCAGGTAAGAAACTTGTTGGAAATAGAATATCATGCCTATGAAAATCAAAGCGATATTAAGGAATATCTTGAAATTAGAAATGATTATACCGTCAGTCCTGATGTTTTAGAACAACTCAATCTTGTATGGGCAAAAGAAAGGGCGATGGAGCTGGAGATCACAACACTTAGAAAAAGAGCAGAAGAGCTGCCTCGAAAATACCGAAGAGAATGGATCCTTATGGGAATCAGAGCGACAGTTATACCTATGATGACAATGGGAATCTTGTCAATAATATTCTTGTCTGCCACACTGAAAAAGACAGGAGATCTGTTTCCTAATGGCAGATTGGTGTATATCTTAATATTTATGATGCTGGTCATTGGAGCATTTTATTGTGCGGGATATGTAGTTGCTAAATACTGGGGAATAATAAAAAAAGGCGACAGAGCCAGATTACATGATGAACTTGAACACAATCAGACATGTTTAAATGTCCTGTGTGCAGACCGTGATGCAATTCACAAAAAAAGGACAGAGCTGCAGATGCTTGATGGACGTAGAAGAAATATGTATGAAAGCATGAATGACAGGGAGAAAAAACTGGATGTGAAACTACGAAAGCTCCGGCTCATGAAATCTGCGTTGGACGTGATCTGTGAATGAAGATTATAATTGGTGCTTAGGGCAGCCTAGTCTGCTCCGCCTGTATGATGTTCTTTTCATTTCTGAATGTCTGAATGGCTACCATTTGAATTGAACCGAGTATAAGCAGAAAACCAGCCAGATCCATGCCGGAAAATTTCGTTCCGAGAACCAGCCATGTCAGAAGAGCACTCGTGACAGGTTCGACTGTGACAAACAGACTCGCTTTGACGCTGCCAAGTATACCGATTCCTATGCCGTATATAGTAAATGGAATGAGTGAACCGACAACCGCAACTGCAAGGGAAGCTGTGAGTATCTGTATGTTCATATGAGGAAAGGTGAACGTCCTGGTTACAAGTAACAGGATGATGGAAGCGAATAGAGAAGCCCATCCTATAACGTTGACAAGCCCATACGAATTGTACATTTTCTGCGGATAAAGACAATATATAGTAAAGCAAACGGCAGATATAAGCCCCCAGAAAAGAGCTGGGAATGATATGGCAAGAGAATTAAGTCTGCCGTGTGTTGCAATCAGAAAAATTCCGGCAAATGCACATATTACGGATATGGTCTCGTAATTTTGGGGCTTTTTATGCATGAATATAGCAGTGTATAGCAAGATCATAATGATATATGTAAACTGGATGACTGTGCCTGTGGCTGCATTTGAATGCTCGATTGAAGCAAAGTAGGTGAATTGTACGCCCATCACTCCGGTGAGGGAGAAAAAAAACAGAGATATAACACTTTTAGGCTTTGCCCATATGGACAAAGCCTTTTTATCTTTTTTTAATGCAGAGATAAAGAGTAATACTATACCGGATATAAACTGGCGAATGATGGATAACTGGATTGAATTCACATCAGATGCCTGAAAAATATATTGCCCCAAAACTCCGCTGATTCCCCACATGATTCCGCATGAAAGCACCAGTATGATCCCGAATTTTTGTGAATGAGCAGTTTGTGTATTAGTCATAGCATTACTCCTTCTAGTAAAAGTGCCATTATTTTAGCATTGATCCGGCATTATTTCAACTGTTCTTCAGACATGGAGCCTTAGTGTCAAATGAAGGATTGAAGGCATAAAAATTCTTGAAATCAAGGTTATCCTTCACGTTTTCCAGACACTCACCAAAACGCTGAAAATGAACAATCTCACGTTCTCTAAGGAATTTTATCGGTTCAGCAACATCCGGGTGATCTTTGCAAAGGCGGAGAATATTGTCGTAGGTTGATCGCGCCTTCTGCTCCGCAGCCATATCCTCGAAGAGATCTGTTATAGGATCCCCTTTGCACTGAAATTCACATGCATTGAATGGAATGCCGCCGGCGGCCTGTGGCCAGATGCCTGTAGTATGATCGATATAGTATTTATCAAAGCCAGATGCCTTTATCTCTTCCATGCTCAGATCTCGGGTGAGCTGGTATATGATGGACCCGATCATCTCCAAGTGGCCGAGTTCCTCAGTACCGATGTCGGTGAGTGCAGCCTTGACTTTGTTGTCGGTCATTGAATATCTTTGCGAGAGATATCTCATGGATGCACTCAACTCGCCGTCAGGACCGCCGTACTGACTGATTATATCCTGGGCAAGTTTTGCATTTGTTTCCTTTATATTAACAGGAAACTGTAGTCTTTTTTCATAAATCCACATCAGCAGTTACCCTCCCTTTCCCATGGCCATGGGTCGTTAACCCATGTGAAATAATTGTCATCGTTTACCTGATATTTGTTGAGCGGGCCATACAGACTGATGTAATCCTTCACAGCCTGCTGTCTCATGCTCTGGTAGTTTTCATAGCTGGATAGTGCGTGTTTGCATGATGGGTGCAGATCAAGGTAGAGGGCGATGTCGTCCATGGCAAAAGATACTTCTGTTATAAAACGCATGAGCTGTTTCTTGTTCATTTTGTTCATGACTGTTTCCCCCTTACACCGCAGAATATGAGATTGAGATCCTTGAACATGGTGCCTTCCTGAAGACCGCACTTGGCGTCATATAGATTTTCGAATGGTTGTTCCGGAATATAAGTCATGCCCACAGGACGTCTTTTCGAATCCTCCGGGCATGGTTTTGGTTCATCTTTTGCAAGGCGGCATCCGCCAGCCTGATTGGTGTATTTGACCGTGGTGCCCTGGTTGTTGTAATAGCAGCGCCCCTGGCTGCCACGGGTGCAGTTTCTGTTTGCTTCCACAAAAGCCTCCAGATATAACATTCTCTGTATAGAGTATGCTGTGGGAGAGCTGGTGTGACAGCTTAATTTATTCCTTTCATAGATAACTGTATACGCTTTTTGTTCAGATCAATGCCGATGACTTTGACCTGAACTATATCTCCGACACTCACGACATCGAGAGGGTGCTTGATAAATTTGTTGGACATCTCAGAGATATGTACAAGTCCGTCCTGATGTACTCCGATATCCACAAATGCACCGAAATCAATAACGTTTCTGACGGTTCCCTTGAGGATCATTCCCTCGGTGAGATCTTTCATCTCGAGTACATCGCCCCTCAAGATAGGTTTAGGCATCTCATCACGCGGATCCCTGGCGGGTTTCTCAAGCTCCTTGATAATGTCTGTGAGAGTTATGATTCCTGTTCCCAGTTCTTCGGCAAGTTTCTTGACATTGCCTGCGGCTTTGGAAAGCTCCTTAAGGTTGCCCTTTGAGATATCATCTGAGCTGTAGCCGAGGTGTTCCAGAAGGGCGGTGGCTATGTCGTAACTTTCTGGATGGACAGATGTCGCATCAAGCGGATTTTTTCCATCGCTGATTCTCATGAATCCTGCGCACTGTTCAAATGCCTTAGGACCGAGTTTCGCAACCTTGAGAAGTTCTTTTCTTGTGGTGAAACGACCATTTGCCTCTCTATAATCCACGATATTCTTTGCAAGAGTCTTGTTGATTCCTGAAATGTGTTCCATGAGTGGCGCTGAAGCTGTATTGAGGTCGACACCGACCTTGTTTACAGAATCTTCAACAACGGCATCAAGAGCCTCAGCGAGTTTTTTCTGATTCATGTCATGCTGATACTGTCCGACGCCTATAGCCTTCGGGTCTATTTTTACAAGCTCTGCGAGAGGATCCTGAACTCGTCTGGCGATGGAGGCGGCACTTCTCTGCCCTACATCAAAATTAGGGAACTCCTCGGTTGCGAGCTTACTTGCGGAGTATACCGATGCTCCTGCTTCATTGGTTATCACGTACTGTACAGGCGTGTCCAGCTCGCTGATAAGCTCCGCAATCACCATCTCAGACTCTCTGGATGCTGTTCCGTTTCCGACGGATATCAGAGAGATGCCGTACTTTTTGATGAGAGCTTTCACAGTCTTTTTTGCCTCGGCGACCTTGTTCTGTGGGGCGGTAGGGAATATGACCACAGTGTCAAGAACCTTGCCGGTTGGATCCACCACTGCAAGCTTACATCCGGTTCTGAATGCCGGATCCCATCCAAGTACAGTTTTACCTGCGATAGGAGGCTGCATGAGCAGCTGCTGGAGATTGGATGCGAATACCTTTATGGCACCATCCTCGGCGCTTTCGGTAAGGGAGTTTCGAATCTCTCGCTCTATGGCAGGTGCGATAAGTCTGGAGTAGCTGTCGTCTATGACATTATCCAGAATCTCTGATGTGTCAGAGTTATCCCTTGCGATGATCTTCTTTCTTAGGTAAGAGATTATCTCGTCCACAGGAGCCTCGATCTTCACGGTTATGAATTTTTCTTTCTCGCCTCTGTTTACTGCAAGCGTGCGATATCCGGTCATCTTGGATATCGGGGCGGAGAAATTGTAATACATTTCATATACAGATTCAGCATCAGGATCCTTGGCGGTCGTGTTGATAAACCCTTTTTTAGTCGTGAGGTCACGGATCTTTGTTCTGTAATCTGCTGTATCAGATATGTTTTCAGCGATGATGTCCATGGCTCCGGAGATGGCGTCGTCCACAGTCTCCACGCCCTTTTCAGTTGACACATATTTTTCAGCCTCTGTACTTATCGGGGTGGAAGTCATCTGAAGTGATATTATATTTGCAAGTCCCTCAAGTCCCTTGTCCTTTGCTACTGTGGCTCTGGTCTTTCTCTTAGGTCTGTAAGGCCTGTACAGGTCGTCCACCAGCACCATGGTCTCGGCTGCTTCTATCTCAGCACGCAGCTCTGGAGTAAGTTTTCCCTGCTCTTCAATGCTTGCGATAACCTGGGCTTTTTTATCCTCGAGATTTCTCAGGTATGTAAGTCGCTCGTGAAGTGTCCTGAGCTGTTCGTCATTGAGCGCGCCAGTTGCCTCTTTTCTGTATCGGGCGATGAAAGGAATGGTGTTGCCTTCGTCTATGAGTTTTACAGCCGCCTCAGTCTGTGAGGTGCGGCATCCGATCTCCTCGGAGATTTTTTTGATTATATCCATGTATAAACTCCTTTGTACAAATGTCTAGTGCCAAATTATAAATATATCATCATAAAGTAAAATATGATAGCGGCACATCTGTAAAGTATATAAAAAATACGTGGAATATTCAAGACTGCTATGTTATACTCTGCTTAGTTGGGAACTACTGAAAAAGATAAACAAGGTTGGGGATCCTGAATATGACAGAGATTGCAGATAAAGCAGCAAATAATATGGATGTGACAGATTCCGTTCAGAGAGCAAAGAATATGGCAAAGATGTATCATGAAGGGCAGAATCGCCGGGGGAAAGGCGGATTTGTTCCTTATTATGACGAGCATATCCTAGGGGTGTATAACATATTGAAAGACGAGTGTCAGATAGAAGACGAGGAAATCCTTGTGACTGCACTCCTTCATGATACGGTGGAAGATACATCGTGCACTTTGGAAGATATAGAAAAGGCATTTGGATCTGAGATCCGTGAGCATGTGAGGCTGCTCACCAGAATAGAAGGCGAGCCATTTTCTGTGTATGCAAGGAGATTGTTTGCAAACGGTACGGACAAGACCATACTTGTAAAGCTGGCAGACAGACTTCACAATCTGAGAACCATCTCATATATGCCTGATACAAACTGGATACAGAAGAAGATAAAACAGTCCTATAAGGACATACTTAATCCGTTGCATGAGGCGATGAAGAGAATAGATAGTCCGTATAAAGATAAGATAAGTATGCTGGCGGACATGATAGAGGAACAGATACTTACGGTGCAAAGAGAATTAAAACTGAAAATATAATATAAAAAATCCTGCTGTTATTATCGCCGGTATCGCTGATCAGCGGTCTGGCATACATAGCAACAGGATTTTATGTTAAAAAATCCAGATATATTAGAGATTATGGAGATAAAGAAGGTTCAAGCATAATGTCAATATAGAAATTCATATAAAAATCAGCATAGAACTCAGCATGTAAATCAGTAAAATATTCTGGTTTCGTCAATTATCTTGTATTTTTCATCTGAGTAGTCAAGTATTATAACATTGCAGTTCTGCTGCAGTCCGCCGGACCAGAAGTCCTTGAGATCATGTTTCTTGACGTGCATCATCAGTGCTTTATTAATGGCTCCGTGGGCAACTATCATAACTCTTGTATCTGTTTTTGCGAGAGGCTCGATGTATTCTGTCATGAATTTCGAGGCTCTTTCGCATAGTGCCTGGAATGATTCTCCGCATCCTATAGGGTGATAAAGTTCGGGATGTTTGAAAAAATATTGAAAATCCTGGCTCGGATCCTTTAACAGTTCAGACATGTTCTGTCCCTCCCAGTCACCGAAACACATCTCCTTGATGAGATCGTTGGTCACTATAGGTATGTCTCTGTCTCCGACTATAAGGCGGGCTGTCTCGTGTGCTCTCTTCAAAGGGCTTGAGAACACTATGTCAAAATGAGTGTCCCTGAGATTCTTTCCGGTTATGATTGCCAGTCTTCGACCGTTTTCGTTCAGTTCAATATCAGTTCTTCCCTGAAGTAGTTTCTTTTCATTCCATATGGTTTCACCGTGTCGTACTATATATATTTCCATTTTGTAATCTCCGTTATTATGTTTGGTATAAAATACTTAAATGTCTTCAATCTGCCAGTCGATAGGTTCAACGCCGTGGGCGGTGAGAAAATCGTTTGTCTTGCTGAATGGACGGCTGCCCCAGAATCCTCTGTATACGGAGAGTGGACTTGGGTGGGCTGACTTCAGTATCAGATGATGTGGATTATTCAGAAATGCTGCCTTTTTCTGAGCGTATGCTCCCCATAAGATAAATACTATAGGTCTGTCCTGCTCGTTTAACACGCGGATAGCGGCGTCGGTAAATTTCTCCCACCCTTTGCCTTGGTGAGAACCGGCTTTGTGCGCCTGAACTGTCAGAACAGCATTGAGCATCAGAACACCCTGATCAGCCCATTTCTCAAGATAGCCATTGTTTGGTATCTTGCAGCCAAGGTCGTCATGTAGCTCCTGATAAATATTTACCAGAGATGGAGGTATTGCAACTCCTGGTTTTACACTGAAACTTAGACCGTGCGCCTGTCCCGGTTCATGGTACGGATCCTGGCCTATGATGACGCATTTCACCTTGGAAAGTGGCGTGTTATGGAATGCGTTGAAAATGTCGTTGGCTGGTGGATAAACGGTCTGGGTGGCGTACGCCTGACCTACGAAATTAAAAAGATTTCTGTAGTATTCTTTGCTGTATTCGGGCTTTAGATACTCGGCCCAGTCATTTGTGATAGCGGGCATATTATAATTATCTCCTTGTGTTTAGTTTTTATAGAAAATAATGCTTGAATTACGATTATCATTCTAGCACAGTAGAAAGATAAAGTAAAATTCACCGCGCAGTAAATGGTATGATGGTGAAGTATTGAATGTATGGACGTTTACTTATTTGGCTTTTACTTATTTGGATTTACTTATTTTGCTGACTTTTAATGGTTTTTTGAGTTGTAAGAAATTTTCTGACATGATATAATATGAAGCGCATTGACGTGCATAAAACAATACGCAATTGAAGAGCAAACGGTGGAATATATAATGGAGCACACATTGAATTATACATTAAAGTATGTATTGGAGTGCACATTTAAGAAGATATACACGTTGAAGATATTCGAAAGGAGCATATATGTATGGAGAAGGCATATAATACTATGAAGCATGTAGGCGCACTTAATATTGCGCTTGGGGTTATAACTATAGTCACAGGTCTTGTTGTTGGTATACTCATGCTTACAGCAGGTGGCAAATCCCTCAAGAATAAGAGATTTATAGTATGGTGATCATAGTTCGGGATGGATGTTTGCCTATATTTTGATAAATAATAACTGAGAACTAAAGTGAAAAGAAAGTAAAAAAAGAAAGTAAAAAAAGAAAGTAAAAAAGAAGGCATAAAAAGGGTTGACATCTGACTTTGTAATGTGTTAGAGTCAACCTAGTAAATGCGATGAAAAGGAGTAGTAGGATCCTGGATATTTTCAGAGAGCTGTCGGTTGGTGTGAGACAGTGGTTGAAAGGATTTGAACTCGCCTTGGAGCAGCTCTCTAAAAGATTTATTAGTGTGTCGAGTAGGATGAGACGGAAGCTGACCGTTATAGCAGGAAGATATAAGATGTGTTATAATTATAATCAGGCGTTTAGATGATGATCTGGTTGTAGAGTGTGCATGTCTGTATCTGTAACGAGAGCATACTTTTGCAAGTGTGAAATAGAGTGGTACCGCGTAACTTACGTCTCTATAGAATATGAGATGTGAGTTTTTTTTATTTTTAGGAAAACGATATCAGATGACGTTACAGAATACTGAGAATATTTATATGATGGTTTTAAAGTAGGAGGATTTATCAATGAAGAATTATCAGAATTACAAGCGTGGATATTTTATGCCACCTGTTGAGTGCACGGATTGGGTAAAGAAGGAATATATAGACAAAGCCCCTGCGTGGTGCAGCGTTGACCTGAGAGATGGAAATCAGGCACTTATTGTTCCGATGAGCCTTGATGAAAAACTTGAATTTTTCCAGGAACTTGTGAGAATTGGATTCAAGGAGATTGAGATTGGATTCCCGGCAGCATCTGAGACAGAGTATGAATTCTGCAGAACACTTATAGAGAAGAATCTCATACCTGATGATGTAACGATACAGGTACTTACACAGGCGAGACCACATATTATCGAGAAGACATTCAAGGCTATAGAGGGATGCAGCAATGTCATAGTACATTTGTATAACTCCACATCTTTCGCACAGAGGCAGCAGGTGTTCAGAAAGTCGAAAGAGGAGATCCTCAAGATCGCTGTAGATGGTGCGGAACTTCTTAATAAGATGGCAGAAGAGTATGGAGTGCCATATCAGTTTGAATATTCACCGGAGAGCTTTACAGGAACAGAGATGGATTATGCTCTTGAAGTGTGCAACGCAGTTATTGATGTGTGGAAACCAACTGCAGAGAGAAAAGTTATAATCAATCTTCCTGCAACAGTTGAGATGTCTCTGCCACACGTATATGCTAGTCAGATAGAGTACATGAGCAAGAATCTCCATGACAGGGAGAATGTTGTGTTATCACTTCATCCGCACAATGACAGAGGCTGTGGAGTTGCCGATGCGGAGCTTGGTATACTTGCAGGAGCAGATAGAATAGAGGGAACTCTGTTTGGCAATGGCGAGAGAACAGGAAATGTAGATATAATCACACTGTGCATGAATATGTTCACACATGGGGTTGATCCTGAACTGGATCTTAGTGATATTCCAAAGCTTACAGAGCTTTATGAGAGAGTTACAGGCATGAAGGTTTATGATCGTTCACCGTATACAGGAAAACTTGTGTTCGCTGCGTTCTCAGGTTCACATCAGGATGCCATAGCAAAGGGAATGAAGTTTAGAAAGGAGCAGGGGGATGGAATGTGGACTTGTCCATATCTGCCGCTTAATCCTGAGGACATTGGAAGAAAGTATGATGGAGATGTAATAAGAATAAATAGCCAGTCTGGAAAGGGTGGAATTGGATTTATACTGCAGACCAAGTATGGATTTGATCTTCCTGCAAAGTTTAGAGAGGATCTCGGATACACAGTAAAAGATGTATCAGACAAGGAGCACAAGGAGCTTAGTCCTAAGGAAGTCCTTGATATATTCCAGAGTACATATGTCAATGTTGAGGTGCCGATAAAGATGCTTGAGAATCATTTCGTTCAGGGGGATGGAATATCCGCAGAGATAACTATTCTTAGAGATGGAGAGAAGAAGGTTTACCATGGAAAGGGAAATGGACGACTTGATGCGGTAAGCAATGCAATTAAGAAACATTTTGATATAAAGTTTAAGGTTGTTTGTTATGAGGAGCATTCTCTTCAGACAGGGTCTAACTCACAGGCTGTCGCCTATGTCGGAGTTGAGACTGAAAATGGCAATGTTGTCTGGGGGGCAGGCATCAAGGATGATATCATAGATGCGTCAGTACATGCTCTTGTAAGTGCCGTCAATAGAACTGGAAAGATATAATAAAGATATAAATATTGAAACAAAAATAATGAGTAATAACAAGTACCGTATTCGCTTGATGCGCAGCATCTGGATAATACGGTACTTGTTTTATGTGAAATTATATGGAATGGCCTTAGACGATAGGCAAATGCTTTTAGCTCCCTGCTATTCAGGTTGGATATTTTTTAGCTTTTTGTAACAGTAGCCTATGATATCTTTTCTGGTTACAATGCCGATGAACTTATTCTGATCATCTACAACCGGGACAAAATTCTGAGCCATAGCACGTGCGATAAGGTCTTCCATATTGGAGCTGATTGAAACTGATGCATATTCAAATTTCTTTGGGATATCATTAAGAAAAATATTCTCGGCTGTCTTGAGGGCACTCATAGAATTCTTCTTGCAATACCATAGAATGTCACCTTCGGTTATTGTACCCACATATTCTCCGTTGCTTGATAATATAGGGATAGCTGAATAGCGGTGGATTTCCATTTTTTCCAATATCTGTCTCAATGAATTATTGTCTTCAATATATGCGACCTCGCTTTTGGGCGTCAAAAAAAATAAAATGTTCATATTAAATCTCCTTAGTGCTGATAATAAAAATAAAACCCCTATTCAATTATATGGTATATTCGATGGAAGTTCAATTGAACAAAGTGTGAAGAATGTAAATAATGATAATGAAATCAAATTATACATATATACATATTTTATATTGTGATGTAGTTTTCAGAATAAAGTATTTAATATTGGGGATGTGTCTGAATTTGTAAAAAGCTGTTGTTAAATATGGGGCTATTTGATATTATAAAAATGTATGCACAATTTATTGCTTTAAGCGAAATAAAAGAGTCCTGCATTTGCGGGGGAAAGACACGAGGAGGACTGCGTGGATATGGGTACAGAGAATGTTTTCCAGGAAAACCAGGAATATCTTATAAAAGCGAGGGAATTAGTTACATCCATAGATGATATGGAGGAAGAACTAGACCAGACTAAGACGATGCAGAAGAAGATAGCCAGGAGTCTGTCTCAGGAGGAAAAGGGGCTTTCGGACGAGATCAGTTCAACATTGAAGAACAGGAAGAATGAAATAGAAGATGGATATGATGCCAGATTGTCGGAAAATGGAGCAAAGATCAGACAGTTTCAGTCCCAGAAAGATAAAAAGAAAAATGAACGGATGGGTAATAGGATAGAGAGTGAGACGGCTTCTTTGAATGAAAGTAATAGACAATTGAAGCTGGAGGCGAAGGAGTTATTCAAGCAAAACCATGTTTCGGCTTTTTGTAATAGCAGTTTTTTTTATTGCATGTTTGCACCAAGCGGGGTTGTAGAAATAATTAAACTTATTGGGCTGACTTGTCTGTTTTGCCTGGGAATACCTGCGGTAGTGTCAATCATATTGTCATACACTGTGTTTACAGGGGATGTCAATAAACTTATATATGCTGTGATTGGATTGTCGATTGTTCTGTTCGAGTTTGTTATATATTTTGTGGTGTTTAACGCTGCCAAGGTCAAAAATCTGGATGTTGTAAGAGAAGGGCGAAGCATTCGCGATAAAGTCAGAGCAAATGATAAGCAGATAAGAGCTATCAAGAATTCCATTACAAAGGACAAGGACGAAAGTGTATACAATCTTGGCAAGTATGATGAGAAATTAAAACAGCTTGAGACTGAGAGAGAAGATATAAGTAATCGAAAGATGGAGGCAATAAAAGTATTTGAGAATGAGACAAAAGAGGTTATTGTTTCTGAGATAACAGGTCGTAGACAGCCTAAGATAGATTCTCTCAAAGAAGAACTGAAGTCTACAGAAGAGAAGATGGCTGCCATGGAAAGTAAATTGGCAGATATGCGAGGACTATTGACTGACAGTTATGTTACTTTCCTTGGCAAGGATCTGTGCACAGAAGAAAAGCTCACCGATCTCATATCCATTATGGAAGAGGGAACAGCGAGCACTGTGTCGGGTGCGATAGAAGTATACAAGGGTGAAGATTAGAAGACCAGATTAGAAGACATTTAAGTATTTTATCATTTGGATTGCACTACAAGACATGATTGTGTTATGACATCTGCAATATAATCAGCCATGTTGCTGACGGTGTACAATCTTGTACTTTGCAGCAGGCTGAGTCCGGGTTTCCCGGAAAGATTGACTATCCCGGTAATAGACAAATCGCCTATTGCCGGGAGCTTTTTATTTACTCCAATTCCCGGAAAAAGTGGGGATTTGCTAAGTGTGACCATGCCGACATCTGATTTTTGACCTAGTGAAGCATCTATTGCGATTATAATGGGCTGGGCGTAGTGTGTGTAAATGTGTTTAATTGTATCGGAGAGATTGAGCGCATGGACAGGATGTTGCAAGGTTCCGAACACTTTATAATTACATATTGTTGTGGTGAGCCGGCTTCCTACAAGGGGGCCCAAGGCATCGCCTGTAGCGCGGTCTGTACCTATGCAGAGAACGATGATGTCTCTTTTTTCGCAGTGCAGACCTTTTAAAATACCGCATATTTTTGCAGTCATATCCTGGGCGGAGCCTGGACTCGAGGGACTGTAATATTCAGTTCTGTTTAATATTCTTTTATGACCTGTTATATTCATGATCTGGACCTGCCTTGATTCTATAATATTAGATTATTTCCAAACATTTCAAAGTTTACACATCTTTAAATTATATACAGCACATATACAGTGATAATTGTCGTAGAATCAGAGAAAATATATAAAAAAGATAGTCTCCTGTGACACGATTTCCTAAAAAACAGGTAGTGTGGAATGCTATCATACAGGCTGCCAAATATCATAAGCCCCATAAATAAGCATAGGAGGTAGGAAGGGTATGATAGAGATCGTGTATGATGAAGATAGAAGCAAAATTAACGCGGAACAGAGAAAAAATTATGAACTCCCAAAGAACATAAGACAGGTGGGAAATGCCCCTGGAAACTACAAAATATATGTGGAAGATTATGTGATGACGTATCTTAGGAAGGTTGCTGCACCGGGAAATATGATATGCAGAGGCGCGATACTTTTGGGAAAAGTGTACCATCAAAATGGAGAAAAGGTATTATTTATAAGCGGAGCAGTTGATGCTCAAAATATGGAGTTTGACATTTCGATGATTAGTTTTAATGATAGTGTGTGGAGCAGCTTATATTCGGAGATAAATAAATATTTTGATGATCTGACAATTGTTGGCTGGTTTTTATCAAGAATGGGTTTTTCGACAAATATAAATGAACAGATGAAAATACTGCATCGGGATAATTTCCCTGGAGATGATAAGGTGCTGTTTCTCATGGATTCTCTTGAGTGTGATGAAGCATTTTACTACTATGAAAACGGCAGCATGGTCAGGGAGAAAGGCTATTACATATATTACGTAAGAAATGAAAAAATGCAAAATTACATAATAAGCAGGAAAAATGGAGAAGCAGAGACTAATAGAGATGCTGTGATAATAAAGGACAAGACTGTTGTAGAGACATTTAGAGAAAAAGAGTCAAAACGCTCAAAAGAAAAAGATAATAAAAAAAACGTATGGCTGCGTACTGCTGCGAGCGTTGGAGCTGTATGTGCCGTATCTTTGGGCGCGTTATGGTACATATCTCCGTCTACATTTGACAATGTGAAAGATGCGGTATTTCGAAGGAGTGGTGGAGAGATACAGGTATTTATGAATAACTCGGATGATGCAAACTGGAAAATGGGAGAAAAGGATTCGATTACGCAGAACGGCTCGGAGAGTAAGGCGGGGAATGTGAATGAAGATTTAAAGAACACGGAACAAAATACGTTGAAACTGACAGGAACAGTGGACGAAACTTCAACGGATATGTCGGAAAATTCGCAATCATCAAAAGTGGATGAACAGAATATAGGTACAAATGAAAATGTGCAGGCGGGAGAAATGTCGGGACTGCTGGAGCCAGGAACTCAGAGTTTTACTTATGAAGTCGAAGCTGGAGATACTTTGGTTAGCATCGCGATACAAATGTATGGAGATCAGTCAAGGGCGGAATATATTGCGGAAGTGAACGGTCTGGATATGGAGACTCCGATATATGAAGGTCAGAAAATAATTATTCCATATATACAGTAAAAATGCTATAATGAGCGTGTTTTTTACAGATAGATTTTTGTTCAAAGGATAAGGATTATGAGCTTTTTGAGAAGAAATATTGACAGAAAAGAAGAAAACGAAATGATAAAAAACAAAATAGAAAACGGCAAAATAAAAAAAGAAAGAACCTATGATGAAAAAGATACGCTGCTAAATATGGATGATGACAAATTGGATAGAAATGAAGCGGATGTGGCATATGTGGAAAAAGTGTTAGATGATAGTGACGGTTTGGGAAAAGATATATCAAAAGATAATGTGATAGAGGTTAGGCGCACAATGGGTAAAAAAGGACGCTGCGTGTTGGGCGCAGCGATAGTGCTTATAGTTGTAGGCCTGATATCTGCATATTGGAGATATAGTGCAATAAAGACATATGAAGACTTTGATACTGTTAAGACAGTTGAAACATCCGGTGATAATATAGCAGATTATTTTGTGTTCGCGGGAAATGTACTTAAAGTGACAAAAGATGGGGCTTCATATATAGATGAAAACGGGTTAGTAAAGTGGGACGTAAGCTATGCTATGAAGATGCCAAAGGCTGAAGTCTGCGGGGAATATGCAATAGTGGCAGATATGAACGGCAAAGATGTATATATATTTACAACGGAAGGTGAGGTGAGTCGTCAGACCCTAAGTTATGACATTTCGAATGTAGATATTGCTGAGCAGGGCGTGTATTGTCTGGTGCTTGCAGGTGAAGATGGCTCATATATAACTGGTTATGATAAAGATAGTAAGAAAATATATGAAAAAAAAGCTTCGATAGACAAGGATGGTTATCCATTGGATGTGGATATATCGAATGATGGCGTGAAACTTATTGTCAGTTATTTAAGGGTTAATGGTGTTAAGTCGGAAACTGTGCTTTCGGCATATAACTTTGGATCGGTTGGACAGAATAAAAATGCAGACAGACTTATGGATTCGTTTGCTGTTGATGATTCGGTGTACCCAATTGTAAAATTTATTGACAATGATACAATAGCGTGTTTTGGAGATAAGGACATAAGAATTTACACTATGGTGGAGGAACCAAAGGAGAAGGCTGTTATAGATCTAGAAGGCCGGGAGATGCAGGGGGTATTCTATAATTCTTCGTGTGTCGGATATATAGCCCTTGCCAATTCTGAATCGGGAGCAAAATATCAGATATATGTTTATGGAAACAATGGATCACAAAAAGCGGTTATAGACTATTCCGACTCTTATAACAAAATGTATGCATCCCAGGACGAGATCATAGTCGTGGGAGATATGGATTGCAGTATATTTAGATTGAATGGAAGTACAAAGTTCAAAAACTCTTTTGATAAAAAACTTGTCAATGTTGTGCCGGATGCAAATAAAGATGAGTATGTTGTTATATCTGAAAGCGAGACTCAGATAATTGCTTTGAAATAAATTGGTTTATGAAGTGCGCATAAGTGTATGTGATGGCATTACATATTGGGGCGGTATATTGAGGTACTGCATATTGAAGTAGGAGGTTATATGAATTTAATGCTGCTTGCATTCTGTTCGATAGTACTGCTGTGTGTGCTTTTGGGATACCATAGAGGTTTATTCAAGAGTGCATTAAGTGCTATAGGCATAGTTGGGGCTATCATTCTTGCAAATATACTGAATCCGTATGTGAAAGCCTTTATTAGTGATCATACAGGAACTAGGGAATATGTTCAGCAAAGGATAGAGATCGGACTGAATGTGGAAAAAATCAATGATAAGGATTCAGTATACAATAAAGAAGAGTATCTTGAGAAGACGGATCTTCCTGAGATAGTAAAGAACTATATACGAAGCAACAGTTCAATAAGAAAGGGGCAGGATACTCTTGATGGATACGTACGGATGATTGTTGACTATTTGACGGATATGGTTATAAGTGGGATTGCATATGCGGTTACGGTTGTTCTTGTCCTACTGTTTGTCTTGATAGCCCTCGCACTTTCTGGAATTGTAAGAGAGATTCCTATAGTAGGAGGGATAGATAAATTCGGCGGTATTGTATTTGGATTTGCACAGGCGGCGTTCATTGTGTGGATGCTGATGCTTGTGATTACGTTTTTCTCAGTATTCTCCTGGGGAGCTGATATGATGAAAATGATAGATGATAGTAGTATTTTAACATTTGTATATAAGAAAAATGTTTTTATGAAAATAGTTGTTGACATATTGGGTAATATCTAGTATAGTGTCACTTGCTGGTTGAAACCGGCACAAAAAACAGCTGATTCAAAGATTTATCATCTTGATTGAAAGATAAAGAAAATGAAAAAAGTTGTTGACATACACACTCCGGTGTGGTAATATTTAGAAGTTGTCGCCGAAGAGGTCAGACATCATCAACCGAAATGATCTTGAAAAAAAGATAAAAAAGTTGTTGACAAAGAACTTCAGATGTGATAACATATAGAAGTTGTCGCTGAGAGGCGAGAACACAAAGAACCTTGAAAAATTAACAACATGACAACCCTGAAATTCCAAACAAGAAT
>CABPYV010000021.1:0-42948 GCA_902461735.1 uncultured Coprococcus sp. | reverse complement strand
CACCTGTATGGAATGTTCTCATTGTAAGCTGTGTACCAGGCTCACCGATTGACTGAGCTGCTATGATTCCTACAGACTCACCAACCTGAACAGGAAGTCCTGTTGCCATGTTCGCACCGTAACATTTAGCACACACACCGAGATGTGACTTACATGTAAGAGCTGTTCTGATCTTAAGTTTAGCATCAAGTCTTACTGTTCTGTTGCCATCCTCATCAGTAACTGTAAATGGAACACCGTTTGAATCTACACCCTTGTTTACAATGAGCTCTGCTCTCTTTGCTGTAACCATATGGTTGACCTTGACGAGCATATTTCCCTCTGCGTCATATACTGACTCAGCGAGATATCTTCCAGTGATTCTCTCCTGGAATTCCTCGATCATTTCCTTTCCTTCTCTGAAGGCTTCTATGACCATACCAGGAATTTCTTTTCTTCCTATACTACAATCAGGCTCTCTGATTATAAGATCCTGTGATACATCAACAAGACGTCTTGTCAGATATCCTGAATCGGCTGTACGGAGGGCTGTATCTGAAAGACCCTTACGAGCTCCATGAGCTGAAATGAAGTACTCCAGAACGTCAAGTCCCTCACGGAAGTTTGACTTGATTGGCAGTTCGATGGTTCTACCTGTTGTATCAGCCATAAGTCCTCGCATACCTGCAAGCTGCTTGATCTGCTGATTAGAACCACGGGCTCCCGAATCAGCCATCATGAATATATTGTTGTATTTGTCAAGACCTGCGAACAGGAGTTCCTGAAGGTGCTTATCTGCAGCCTCCCAGACTTTTATTACTGCCTGGTATCTCTCTTCCTCGGTACCCATACCACGTCTGAACTTCTTTGTTATCTTATCAACAAGTTCCTGAGCATCATCAAGAATTTCCTTCTTCTCATCAGGCACCTTCATATCAGAAATTGAAACTGAAATAGCACCTCTTGTTGAGAATTTATATCCGATAGCCTTAACATCGTCAAGTACTTCTGCGGTCTTTGTTGCGCCATGTGTATTGATACACTTGTCAAGAATCGGCTTAAGCTGCTTCTTACCTACAGTCTTCTCTATCTCCAGACGAAGAGCATTCTCCGGAGTGCTTCTGTCCACAAATCCAAGATCCTGTGGAATAATCTCATTGAACAGCATCTTACCCAATGTAGTCTGTATAACACCTGTTATCTCCTGTCCCTGGTACTCAACTGTTCTTCTGACATGTATCTTACTGTGAAGAGTAATTACTTTATTCTCATATGCAAGAAGAGCTTCATTCTCTGACTTGAAGTACTTACCCTCACCAATCTCTCCATCTTTATCCAATGTAAGATAATAGATACCAAGGATCATATCCTGTGAAGGAACCGCAACTGTCGCACCATCAGAAGGTTTCAGCAGGTTGTTAGGTGAGAGCAGAAGGAATCTACACTCTGCCTGAGCCTCTACTGTAAGTGGAAGATGGACAGCCATCTGGTCTCCATCGAAATCGGCGTTGAACGCTGTACACACAAGTGGATGAAGTTTTATTGCCTTACCACCTACAAGCACTGGCTCAAATGCCTGAATTCCAAGTCTGTGAAGTGTAGGTGCACGGTTAAGCATAACCGGATGCTCCTTAATGACATCCTCAAGGATATCCCAAACCTGTGGCTCAAGCTTCTCCACCATCTTCTTGGCCTGCTTGATATTGTTTGCCTTGCCTGTAGCTGTAAGCTCCTTCATAACAAATGGCTTGAACAGCTCTATTGCCATCTCCTTAGGCAAACCGCACTGATAAATCTTAAGTTCTGGTCCAACTACGATAACTGAACGTCCTGAGTAGTCAACACGCTTACCGAGAAGGTTCTGACGGAAACGTCCCTGCTTACCTTTGAGCATCTCTGAAAGTGACTTGAGTGCTCTGTTTCCAGGACCGGTTACCGCACGTCCACGTCTACCATTATCTATAAGAGCGTCCACAGCCTCCTGCAGCATTCTCTTCTCATTTCTCACAATTATCTCTGGAGCTCCAAGATCAAGGAGTCTTCTGAGACGATTGTTTCTATTGATTATTCTCCTATAGAGATCATTGAGGTCTGAAGTTGCAAATCTACCACCCTCGAGCTGTACCATTGGTCTGATATCTGGTGGGATAACAGGGATCACGTTCATGATCATCCACTCTGGCTTGTTCTCAGATGTTCTGAAAGCTTCCATAACCTCCAGTCTCTTTATTATTCTGGTTCTCTTCTGACCACTGCAGGTCTCAAGTTCCTTCTTGAGCTCTTCGCTCTCTGTATCCAGATCTATAGCCATAAGAAGCTTCTGTATAGCCTCAGCTCCCATTTCCGCAACAAATGAGCCATAGCCATACTCCTTCTCCGCATCCCTATACTCCTGCTCATTAAGTATCTGCTTATAGGCAAGAGGTGTATCCTTAGGATCTGTTACTATATATGATGAGAAGTATAGTACCTTCTCAAGAACTCTTGGAGAAATATCCAGTATAAGACCCATACGGCTAGGTATACCCTTGAAATACCAGATATGTGAAACCGGAGCAGCAAGCTCGATATGTCCCATACGCTCTCTTCGAACGCTGGACTTCGTAACCTCTACGCCACACTTGTCACATACGACACCCTTAAATCTGATCTTCTTATACTTTCCACAGTTACATTCCCAATCCTTCTGTGGTCCAAAAATCTTCTCGCAGAACAAACCATCCTTCTCAGGCTTGAGAGTTCTGTAGTTGATAGTCTCAGGGCGTTTTACCTCGCCATGAGACCATTCTCTTATCTTTTCAGGAGATGCAAGTCCGATTTTTATTGCGTCAAAGTTCAATGACTTTTCCTGT
The DNA here is from genome assembly GCA_902461735.1 of uncultured Coprococcus sp. Classification (GTDB taxonomy): domain Bacteria; phylum Bacillota; class Clostridia; order Lachnospirales; family Lachnospiraceae; genus Coprococcus. The sequence goes on along the minus strand of CABPYV010000021.1, from coordinate 40,117 downwards.
TCTGTATTGTCTACATTGTATTCTGGCATCTTACAAAGCTCCTTTCTTATTCCTCATCATCCACAAAATCTGAATCGATGTCTTCACCCATATCATCATTCTCATCAACTTCTGAGAATCCACTTTCCTGAAGTTCAGCTGCATCATCGCCTCTGAATATCTCAGGTGCATCTGTCTCATCGGAATCATCTCTATCAGATGATCTGTCGCTGAGAAGTCTCTTGATAGTTGGGTTGTAATCATAAGCCTCCATAGTCTCACTGAGATCTACTTCTACCATTTTCTTGTTACCATCTTCATCATCTTCTTCTCTGACAACTCTGACATCAAGTCCGAGTGCCTGGAACTCCTTGAGAAGAACCTTAAACGACTCAGGTACACCCGGTGCAGGTATGTTCTCGCCTTTGATGATCGCCTCATATGTCTTAACACGTCCAATGACATCATCAGACTTAACTGTCAGGATCTCCTGAAGTGTATATGATGCACCATAAGCCTCAAGAGCCCAAACCTCCATCTCTCCAAAACGCTGTCCACCAAACTGAGCTTTACCACCCAGTGGCTGCTGTGTTACGAGTGAGTACGGACCAGTTGAACGAGCATGGATCTTATCATCAACCAGATGGTGCAGCTTAAGATAATGCATGTAGCCGATAGTTACAGGAGCATCAAAGTTCTCACCTGTTCTACCATCACGAAGCTGAACCTTACCTGTTCTGTTGATAGGCACGCCCTTCCACTCTGCTCTGTGATCTCTATTATTGTACAGGAATTCCATGACATCCGGTTTTACTGTATCTTTGTACTTAGCCTCAAAGTCTTCCCATGTACCATTCGCATAGTCATTTGCCATCTCCAGTGTATCCATGATGTCAAACTCTGTTGCACCGTTGAATACAGGGGTGGATACCTTGAATCCAAGAACCTGTGACGCAAGTCCAAGATGAATCTCAAGGACCTGTCCTATATTCATTCGTGAAGGAACGCCCAGTGGGTTAAGCACGATATCAAGAGGACGTCCATTTGGAAGGAACGGCATATCCTCAACAGGGAGTACTCGCGAAACTACACCCTTGTTACCATGACGACCAGCCATCTTATCTCCGACCTGGATTTTTCTCTTCTGTGCTATATAAACACGAACCTTCTTGTCTACACCTGCTGGAAGATCATCTCCGTCAGCACGTGTAAATACCTTTGCATCTATAACTATACCGAACGCTCCGTGTGGAACCTTCAGTGATGTATCTCTTACCTCTCTTGCCTTCTCACCAAAGATTGCACGAAGAAGTCTCTCCTCTGCTGTAAGCTCTGTCTCACCCTTTGGTGTTACCTTGCCGACAAGGATATCACCGGCACGAACCTCAGCACCGATTCTGATGATACCATTCTCATCAAGATCCTTGAGAACATCATTTGAAAGTCCTGCAAGATCTCTTGTGATCTCTTCTTTACCAAGCTTTGTATCACGAGCCTCGCACTCATACTTCTCGATATGGATAGATGTATACACATCATCACGTACAAGTCTCTCGCTGAGAAGAACCGCATCCTCGTAGTTGTAACCTTCCCATGTCATAAATCCGATAAGAGGGTTTTTACCAAGTGCGATCTCTCCACCTGATGTTGAAGGGCCATCTGCTATAACCTCTCCAGCCTTGACATGATCACCCTTGAACACGATCGGTCTCTGGTTCATACAGTTACCCTGATTGCTTCGCGCAAACTTGATAACATGGTATATATCCTTTTTGCCATCCTCATCTGCTCTTACGCAGATCTCTGTGCTGTTTGAATACTCGACAACACCGTCTCTCTTGGCAACTACGCAGACACCTGAATCAACAGCTGCCTTTGCCTCCATTCCTGTTCCAACTACTGCTGACTCTGTCATCATAAGAGGAACAGCCTGACGCTGCATGTTAGATCCCATGAGGGCACGGTTAGCATCATCATTCTGCAGGAAAGGAATCATAGATGTAGCAACTGAGAATACCATCTTAGGTGATACATCCATAAGGTCTACCTTGGACTTAGGGAACTCAGTTGTATCAGCTCTGAATCTACCTGATACATTGTTTCTCACAAAATGTCCGTCGGCATCTATAGGCTCATTAGCCTGTACTACTCTATATCTATCTTCCTCGTCAGCTGTGAGATATACTACCTCATCAGTTACTATAGGGTTTGAAGGATCTGTCTTGTCAAGCTTTCTATATGGAGCCTCAACAAAACCATACTCGTTGATACGCGCATATGTAGCCAGCGAGTTGATAAGTCCGATATTAGGACCCTCAGGGGTCTCGATAGGACACATTCTACCATAATGTGTATAGTGTACATCTCGAACCTCGAATCCGGCTCTGTCTCGTGAAAGTCCACCTGGACCAAGAGCTGAAAGTCTTCTCTTGTGAGTCAGTTCTGACAGAGGGTTATTCTGATCCATAAACTGTGACAGCTGTGAACTTCCGAAGAACTCCTTAACTGCAGCTGTGACAGGCTTAATATTTATAAGGGACTGAGGTGTGATAGACTCAGCATCCTGTGTTGTCATTCTCTCTCTTACAACTCTTTCAAGTCTTGAAAGACCGATTCTGTACTGGTTCTGAAGAAGTTCTCCAACCGCTCTGATACGTCTGTTTCCCAGATGGTCGATATCATCATCAAAACCAATTCCATACTCAAGATGAATATTGTAGTTGATAGACGCAAATATATCTTCCTTTGTGATGTGCTTTGGCACAAGGTCTGACATATCTCTCTCAACTGCAGCCTTGAGTTTCTCTGTATCGTCTCCGTATTCCTCAAGAAGTCCTTCAAGAACAGGATAATATACACGCTCAACTATGCCCAGCTCAGCAGGGTCAAAGTCGACATAATTTGCTATATTAACCATCATATTAGAAAGAACCTTTACATTTCTCTCCTCAGTCTGGATCATTACATATGGAACTGCGGCATCCTGAATCGTGTCAGCGAGTTCTTCTGACACAACCGTACCAGCCTCAGCTATAACCTCTCCTGTGCTAGGATCGATCGCATCCTCAGCCAGCACATGTCCTGCTATGCGGGCTTTGAGTGCAAGTTTCTTGTTGAACTTGTAACGTCCAACTTTTGCAAGATCATATCTTCTTGCATCAAAGAACATGGCGTTGATAAGGCTCTCCGCATTCTCAACAACAGACGGCTCATCTGGTCTGATCTTCTTGTAAAGCTCAACCACACCCTCTGAGTATGACTTTGCCGGATCCTTATTAAGACTTTCCATGATCTTTGGCTCCTCGCCAAATAAATCTATGATCTCCTGATCTGTTCCAAGACCAAGTGCACGGATAAGAACAGTTACCGGTACTTTTCGGGTTCTATCAACACGTACATAGAATACATCGTTGGAATCCGTCTCGTACTCCAGCCATGCACCTCTGTTAGGGATAACTGTACATGCATACAGTTTCTTACCAACCTTATCATGAGTTATATCATAGTAAATACCAGGTGAACGAACCAACTGGCTGACTATAACTCTCTCTGCACCATTGATAACGAATGTTCCTGTCTCTGTCATAAGTGGAAGATCACCCATGAAGATCTCATGTTCCGACATCTCCGGAGCATCCTTCATTCTGAGTCTGACCTTAACTCTGAGCGGAGCTGCATATGTTGCATCCCTCTCCTTGCATTCCTCGATACTGTACTTCAAGTCATTCTTGCAGAACTGAAAATCTACAAATTCAAGACTATACTGACCAGAGTAATCAGTGATTGGAGAAATGTCCCTGAACGCTTCCTTCAAACCGTCAGTCAAGAACCAATTATATGAATTCTTCTGAACCTCAATGAAGTTAGGCATATCCAGGACGTCCTTCTGTTTCGCATAGCTCATTCTGTAGCCTTTTCCAGACTTGACAGGACTAATTCTGTTCTTTTCCATCGACACATTCACCCCTTGGAATTTATTTTTATGCTTTTAGGACAACCTTAAGTTATATAAGTGTTTCAAAGCCATTTATCAGGCTATCATGGGGTATTCGCACACGAACCCATAATAGTGACAGTATACTATACTATCAGCAAATGCAATATTTGTCAACTAGTTTTTGGATTTTTTTAATTTATTTATAAGAATACTACACATCCACATATTCAATTTATAGGTTGGTCTATACCCTTCATGACATACCTGGCACATTATCGCTAGTCCTAATACTCTTATATATGTGATCTGCACAGACATTGAATATAGAAATTTTATAGAAAAAACCGGTCTGACGGTACTCGGATGTACCGCCAGACCGAATAATGTTTATTTGGAATATACTATTAAGCAATCAAATTACTTTAATGTACACTTAGCGCCCTCAGCCTCGAGCTTTGTCTTAGCTTCCTCAGCCTCTTCCTTAGTAGCGCCTTCCTTGATAACCTTAGGTGCGCCATCAACAGCGTCCTTAGCTTCCTTAAGACCTAAGCCTGTAAGCTCACGAACAACCTTGATAACCTTAACCTTGTTAGGACCAACCTCTGTAAGTTCTACATCGAATGAATCCTTCTCCTCAGCTGCTGCTGCACCGTCAGCGCCTGCTGCTGCAACTACAACACCTGCTGCTGCTGATACACCGAACTCCTCTTCGCAAGCCTTAACTAAGTCGTTTAACTCTAATACTGATAAACCTTTGATTACTTCAATAATTTCCTGAGTTGTCATTATGTTTTCCTCCATATAATATGATTTGTTATTTTGTAATGCATCCACACATCATCCTCGTCTCATGCGGATACCCTTTGTCCATAATATAGACATTCTTCCACTTTATAAGCATCTTTACAAGAATGCTCGTCAAGTTTCTCATCAGACCTTCTGTCAGCCTTCTTATTAAATAATAATCCGACTGCCAAGTAGTCTCTATTAAGCTTCCTTCTGCTCTGCGATCTGCTTGATAACACGAGCGAAGTTTGCGATAGGTGACTGGATACTTCCAAGGAACTTGGAAATAAGAGTCTCTCTTGAAGGGATCTTTGCGATAACCTGGATTCCCTCTGCATCATAGAATGTTCCTTCTACAACGCCACCCTTAAGCTCAAGAGCTGGGGCATTCTTTGCGAAATCTGCAAGCACTCTTGCAGCTGCTGTAGCATCTTCCTTGCAGATTGCAAGACCAGTTGGTCCCTCTAAACAATCCTTAAGGCCTTCGAACTCTGTTCCCTCGATAGCGAAGTTGACCATTGTGTTCTTGTATACCTTGTATACAACACCAGCTTCTCTTAAATTCTTACGGAGCTGTGTATCCTGCTCAACTGTAAGACCACGATAGTCTACAACCACTGCAGTAGCAGCGCCTTCAAGATTTGCCTTGATCTCATCTACTATTGGCTTCTTTAACTCTACCTTTGCCATAATGCGCCTCCTTATTTTACTAATGACTGCACATTCAAGATATAAAAAAACTCTCAAAGCCCTAAGACCTGAGAGTAGATTGTTAAGTCAATTAACGATATCTTTCCTCGGTAGGTGATATTTCATCTTACGCCTTCCGGCACCTACTGTCTTCGGCAGTTCATCGTCGTTTAATATAACACACTGCAATTGCAATGTCAACTATATTTTTAAATTTTCTTTTTCCCTTTTATATTATTTTTTCGAAGCATCCCCACAGAACGAAGCAACATTTCTACAAAACATCATTTATTCCTGCCTCTATACGCACTCTATGTGGATTATCTCGGTCTGGCTATCCCCACCCTGTCAAAGTGTCTCTTCAACAGCATCCGCAATAGCTGACGCGATAGCTTCAAAATTGTAATCATATAAGTAATTGTCGTAGTCGTTGTTTATAAATCCTGTCTCTATGAGCACCGCCGGCATATTTGTTCTTCTGAGTACCGCAAGTCCGGGACGTTCCTCGACATTTATATTTCGGAATCCGAGTTTTTCCAATTTCCTGTTGATATTTTGTGCAAGCTCATACTTTACGCCATTTTTATCATATACCAAAGTCTGCACTCCATTATATGTGTTAGGTTCTGAAGATGAATTCCTGTGAAGTGATATGAAATAATCCGCACCGCTTTCATTCCCTATCTGGGCTTTCCTCGCAGGTGAATCATACACATCTGTTGTTCTGGTATAATCTACATCATATCCTCTGCGCTCAAGCTCATCTCCTAGTGCAAGGGCAAGATTAAGATTATCATTCTTTTCCAACCTGCCCTCATATGAAGCGCCGTTGTCATAACCGCCATGTCCTGCGTCTATCATGATCTTTAATGCCATAATATATATTCCATTTTTTCTATATATTATGTAACGGCTTTTGATTCAAGAACTTGCAATTCAAGAACTTATGGCTTATCTGCCGGATTTATATTTGTTTTTATCAGTCTTTGAACCAGAGATTCAAATCGACATCTCCATATATGCCATCGACACTTCCCGATTCCGTATACTGCCATCCTGTATATTTGTATGGAAAATTGGGAACATTCGCATAGTGGGCAAGCCACAGCTCATAGTCTCCAAGTCTGTCCATGTCAAGGCACTGTGCAAACATATTTCGGCTGGCATATATCATAGGCGTATATCCCGCTGCCTTTATCGTCTCGCAGAACCCTACTATTCCATCTGTTCTCTGATCATTATCAGCGTTATCGCCCCGCGCCTCATCATCGCCTATAAGCTCCGAATCTATAACTATCGGGTATGTAACCTTCATCTTGCCTATCTGCTTAAGTACAAACTTTGCTTCCTCCACGCCTTCGTCATATGTTATTGCCTGGGTGAAAAAATACAATCCTGTCGGTACTTTATATTTGATCACTGCCTCTTTGTTGGTCTCAAAGCTTGAGTCAAGCATAAGACCGCCCTCCGTATATCCGCGAAATCCGACACGCAGCATAACAAAATCTATATCTTTATTGGCTGATAATGTCTCCCAGTCTATATCCCCCTGAAATGTTGATAGATCAACTCCGACAAGTGTGTCTTTTATATTGTCATCACTGTAATGCATATAGCCGTCATCACCTGTGTAAAAGCGTTCCGTGTCAAGATTATTCCTCTCCACTTTGTCACTTATCTTATACAACAGCGCATCCGGTCCAAGATCACCGACATTGATATATGCTGTAGGAATATAATTCCAGTAATTCTCATAAATACTGCTTGTTATATCTGAATCATCTATTGTATAACCGGATTCATACGCCGCGTCCGGAGAGGCCTTTGAAGTGGTAAACCCCCACGATCGACCTATTAATATTCCTATGATGATTCCTGCTATCAGGCATACAATGCCAACCAGAACGCACCAGTTTCTGGTAAACTTTATCACCTGAGTTCTATCCATAATAATACCGTCTCTTTCTGTCTAGCTTTTGTGTCTTTGTATATTTTCTTTATGTACTTTCTTTATGTACTCTCTTTATGTGTCTTCTCTATGGGTCTTCTCTATGTGTTTTCTCTATGCGTTTTCTTTATATATCTTCTTTATATGCTTTGTTGATATATTTTCTGTCTGAGTCTATATTTGCCGAGTCTGTATTTGTATGCTCTCTGCCGCGCTTGCAGCTATTGCGCTATTATTGTACCATCATAAAGAACGATAGTCGTATTAATTTTCCTGACATATATCAGGCAGTCTCACATAACCACGGCATTCTCTTGTTTTCAAGCTTACACAGCCGGTCGCAGGTCAGCTACGCCAAAGAATCTCAGAAAAGAAAGTGTTCCGTTCCCAGACGCAGATGTACAATCTTGTCATATTTATGCTTGATCGAATGTCTGAACTTTCCGGCTTCCCTGGATGATATCATTCTTTCCAGATCGTCACCGTTAAATATAGTGCTGTCGTACAATATTTTATATTTTATATTCCAATCATACATAAGACTTGTACAGTTATCTATACTGAATCTCAACATTGTACCTTTATTTCTTCCCATAAACACACTTCTGTTCCACATGTGTTTTGCCACTGAATTTTTTGCATCAAATACCACCTCTGCACCAGGATATTTGTGCCATATCGCATCAAGGAATTCTCTGAATCTCTCCTTGTTAAAATACTTTGTCATATCATATAGAACAAATAATATCGCAGTATCCATCGGTTTTGATATCTGATCAAGCCATCTGTAATCAAATATGTTATCGCCGATATTGATCTCCCTGTCACGCGTATCCATATATTTTCTGCGGAGTTCGATTCTCTCTGGCAAATCCACATTAAACCATTTTATGCGCCCATTATCCATTCGGCTGAACATCGTATCAAGTTCCGAACCCACATTGACCACTATCCCATCTGCATATCTATTGATAAAATTCCTCACGCGCCTGTCCATAGCAACCAGCCTCTCCATGATAACTATTCTGTCATAGAATGTATACTGGGAATTTCTGTTCTTGTGTTCAATCCCAATCTTGTCAGCCAGCCTGATAGATTCCATATCCTCGTAAAGCTTTGGATAACGCTCTGCCATCATCGCCCTGCACCATATATCGTTCTCGATATCCGCAGGCACAAAATCAGAGTCTCCTTTTACGCTCTCAACTACCTTCTTCATTATAGCCTTGCACTCAGGTATGTGCGGATGCTCAAAGTAATCATGTACAACTGAATAATACTGATAAAAATTGACCTTAGTACTCGTCCTTTTTACGTTATCATACAGTTTTCTTGCATAGCAATTAAGCATATCTCCGTCCACTGTAAATATCGTCATCTCGTCACATATATCGGTCAGATCCGAATATACAGGGCTCGTCAGATCCATACATCCTTTTGATTCTTTCACCCAGTACTGTCTCAGGAAGCTTCTTATCTCCGCCGTATAATAGTAGCCATATACAAATCTGTGGCGGTCGCTCATCTCCCTCTCCAGCTCCGTGTCCGTAAACTCTGTGTCGAGCACTGGCGAGCAAAGAACAAGCTTGTCGGGTCTTCTGATTCCGTTTTGCCATAACCGGATTGCCGTAGACAATGCCAGACATGCCCCCGATGAATTGCCGAGTAACACTATTCTGTCCGTTGCCTCTTTCTCGCAAAGCTTCTCATATGCTCCCGACAGCATATCCACAGCCTCTTTTACGGAGTGCTCCGGTGCGATCGGATATATCGGTACAACCGCACCATACCCTGTGCTTTCAACTGTATCAAGAACAAATCTCCACTCATTGTGACTTATCTGCGAAACGAACCCACCACCATGCAGATAGAAAAAATATTCTTTCACTTTTTTTGCGTTCTGTGTCTTCGGAGTCACATAAAAACACATCCCACCTTTTTCAAATACCGAACGGATATTTATCTTATTCTCGTTGTATGCCGGAGGGTTATAGTCTTGCTTATTCTGTTTTTTTATCGACAATTTATATATATCTGAAGCTTTCATCCTCACGTCATCAAGCATGATATGCCCCAGTTTTTCAAATGCCATGCTTAAATAATTCTGACTTCCCATTACACACCTTTCCCTCTATCACCAGACATTGCGGCCTGCATTCTCCTGCAATTATTTTTACACATGTGCCCTACATAATCAAGAAATGATTTTATTTCCTGTTGCAATATCGTCAATTTATGATATTATAATTGCGACAAACACTAGGGTATATAAGATATTTTGATCATTAAGCTAATACCCTTTTTTATTTTATAAACAAGTTATCTTCATTAATAATAGCAAATAAAATGGACCAGACTGCCAGGTTCGTTTCAGGTGGCAGCAGAAAGGCAAAACTAATGAATATCACAATGTTAAAGAGCAAAATTCACAGAGCTGTTGTAACTCAGGCCGAGCTTAACTATGTTGGAAGTATTACCGTAGATTCTGAGCTTCTGAAAGCTGCGGGAATTCTTGAATATGAGCTTGTTCAGATAGTAGATATAGAAAACGGCAATCGTTTTGAAACATACACCATTGCTGGCGAGCCAGGATCTGGCGTTATGTGTCTGAATGGAGCAGCAGCCAGACAGGTTCAGCTTGGTGACCACATAATCCTCATGTGCTATGCGTCTATGACCCCTGAGGAAGCCAAAAGCCACACTCCAAAGGTAGTTTTCGTGAATGACGACAATTCCATATCCAGAATAACTGATTACGAAAAGCACGGTGAACTGTTCAATTAAACACAAAGTATCCGTTCCATCATTCCTGTCCACTGCCCAACAGCTTTTCGCAAAGCTCTGCCATATCAGATTTTTCCAACATGATGTCAGCCTTTATGTTTCTTTCTACATCATCCACTGGAGAGATATTTGAATGGATATAACAAGTATGAAGTCTCGCCTGTCTCGCCGCCATGATATCACATACCGCATCATTTCCAACCATTATTGTTCTGTTCGGATTGATGTGGTTTCTGTCAAGCATCTGCTGATAAAATGTCGCATCCGGCTTCATTGCGCCAAAGTCTGAAGACAGCGATATGTCTGTAAAGTATCCTTCTATTCCAAGTTTCTGAATCTCAGGCAGTGTGAACACTCTCTGAGCATTGGAAAGGACATATAGTTTTTTTCCAGCATCGCGAAGCTTTTCAAGCATTTCCTTTACTCCAGGATAAAGCCTTATATACTCCGTGGATATCCGTCTGAACTCCTGCGCAGCTTTCACTGTAAGTTCAGCACATTCATCAGCATCCTGATCTTTCTTTTTTGTCAATTGCTCAAACACGTCAAGGATCTGTATCTCTGGGAATTTATATTTTTTCTTTGCCATGGCTTGTTCAGCACGCCTCACCTGTCTCTTATATCTGGATCTGAGTCCCGCCGGATTATACTTAACGCCATACCGGGCGTAAAATTCACACATTTGCTTCCATACCGCTATATCTTCCTCATCTGTATGTATGTCTATAAGTGTTCCGTATAGGTCAAATATTATGTTATCGTACATGCTGTCTCTCCTTATATAAATATAAATCTCTTTCAAGCACAGGTGTCTGGGCTCTACATGTTTTTATTATATATCTTCTCTGTATTCTGCTCTTATTCCACCTATATACTTTGCTCTGGTTCTCGCCATGACCACATGCGCTTCGCCAACCATGCTGTGCTCTGTTCTAACCGGAACAGCCACCGGTGCAAGATGCATACCTATCAGAGTATCTCCGATATCAATTCCAGCCTGAGCCTGTATATGTTCGATCGCAACAGGGGCTTTCATATCTGCATATGCTGCTGTTGCAAATGAACCTCCCGCTTTTAGCTGCGGCACGACATTCACTATAGGGATCCTATTCTCCTTCGCATATTCTTTCTCGATTATTATCGCTCTATTCAGATGCTCACAACACTGAGCTGCCATGTATATTCCTGTTCCAGCCAGTTCATCAAGTATCGCAGATGCTATGCATTTGCCAATCTCCTCACTAGAAAATGAACCTATCCTCATATTTGCAACTTCGCTGGATGAACAGCCAACTACAAGCACATCTCCAGGCTCAAGATTCGCCACAGCCATGAGATCTCGGACCGCACCACGAACCTCTTGTTCTATCTCTACCAGATGTCCAAACTTCTCAGTTGAAACTCCTGCACCTTTCGGTTTCATACCACCTTCATAAGACTCTTCCTGTTCTGCCCTATCCACTTTTTCTGCCGCATTCTGTGCAGTTGCTTCAGCCGACTGAATCTCCTCGTACTCGTCCTTGTCGATAGACACCGGAACTCCCGTCTTTCCAAGCACTGTCACGCCACCATACCATGTACTGTCAACTTCAAGAATATCTCCCACATTGTACTCCATTGAATACTCGTCCTTTTTCTGTACTATTTTTACCTTCATTATATCTTCCTCTTTTCCATTCTCATTCATCACATGCGTTTTATTATTTTATATAGAAGAGAGCCATACATTTCTGTCATGACTTCCTCATATTCCTGCTTAGTAACATATTCTCCATATGTGAGCATTTCATATGTGACGCCAGCCTCCCTCACCCGATAATCAAGCAAATCCATACCATTCCTGTTGTAAAACGCCTTTCTCCTACATCTTTGATCATAGTTTGGAGCGTCTTTATCAAGGGGCTCTATATTAAGAAACATTTTTGTATTTTTATATTTTTGATGCACACATCTGAGTATCTCTGAGCCATAGCCACCATCTCTGGCATCTTCTGCTATCGCAAGAAACATCAAAGTCTTCACCCTGTCATTTCCTATCACATAGATAAGTCCAACAAATCTATCTCCATCAAGCACCGCACAGAACTGAGCTTTCCCCTGTCGGCATCTTCTTATCAGCATCCACATCGGCGGTCTCTCTTCCCTTGGAAACGCTGAAATAAACAACTGTCTGACCTGCTTCTTATATTTTTCTGCATTTATAAATTCCAGTTTCATTTTTATTCCTCTACATACTTGATCGTGATGTCTCCGGAATCTGTGGTTACAACACAATTTCCATTATAATTTTCTGATATCTCAGGTATATTTATGTCTCCGCTCTGCGTGCGTGCAGCAATCCTTTTGGACGATAAAAGTGTAGCGTTTATGTCTCCCTTTATCGAATCGAACACAAATGTCGGACTGTCACAGCCCTCCACATATATGTCTCCTTTTTGAGATTTGTAAGCAGATGTACTGTTTGCAAACAGGTTATATCCCTCAAACTTTCCATCACCAACGCTGAACCGAAGATTGTCCGCTGCGACATTTATAACTGAAAGATCCCCACTATTTCCATCATAATAGAGATTTCTCACGCTCATTGTTGCAAGACTCACATCGCCAGACTCACTGGCAAGCCTCACAGTGTCCGCCTCGACATTAACAAGATAGAGATTTCCTGTTCTTTCGGTCACCTCCAGGTTCTGACATCTGAGCGACTGACTCGCCGAAATCTGGCCTGAACCAGACACCACACTTATTTGATCATATTGCCTTGACGGCAGTTCAACAGTTATATAGGGATCTTCCCCAAATCCTATATCCGAGCCAAATGTTCTCTCATCATCACAAGTTATCACCAGGATATCATCCTCAACATACACTGAATGTGTCACCTGATCTGAATCATAATAATATACATGACATTTTCCATCTGATGACGACTGAAGATTCACATCCATATCATTTGCCGCCTGTATACTTATATTGTTAAACAGCTCTTTTATATCAGCCTTCTTTTCCTCATATGAACTCTTTGCATTCGCCTTTTTTTCTTCTTTTACCTCCCTGCCTGCTTTATATCCAAGCACCGCCGAAGTCACTGTTATACCTGCTATAGCGCATACAACAAGAACTATTATAGCACGCATTATCCATTTGGCTGCTTTCAATATCCATACCTCCGTTCTTTTCCATTATATATACAAAACGGCTGTAATGCAAACTCCCTTTGGGGACGGAGGTACCTGACCCCATACGCAGATTGGGGACGGAGGTACCTGTCCCCTCCGTCCCCCCGTAGTGGTCTATATAAAAAACGCCCCCGGAACACATTTCTGTGTCCGAGGACGATGTTTAAACTTATGTTCATCATAAGTAGTATTTTATTGTTACTTATTCACCGCAACGCTCTTTGGAGTGCTCCATACCGAATAGTAAGTTTTCTTGCCAACGGTCTTGTAACTTCTGACGCTCACATAGTACTTCTTTCCCTTTGTGAGACCTGTGATATTCTTCGCCGCGCTCTTGCTGCCTGCCATCTTTATCACTTTTGCTCCGGACATGTTGCTCTTAAGTGAGTATCTTATCTGATAGCCTGTAGCTCTTGCATTTGCCGCATATACTATCCTGACTGTCCTCTTAGCACTGTTTGCCATCTTGATACCTGATGGGATTGCCATATAGTATGAAGTAGCGCCCGCACTTGCTGCTGATTTAACCGTCACATTGCCAAGTGTTCTGACTGCAATTATCTTATATACATACTTACCGCCATTTGTCTTTACTTTGAAATCAACATATCCGAGTGTCTGCTGTTTATTCGCGCCCTTGATATACAGTGTGTCTGCTTTGACAAACTTGCCGCCGTTCACGCTTCTGTATATCTCATAGCTGGTTGAATTCGCCGAAACTGTCCATGTTGCTGTAATTCCCCTTTCAGTGTTCTCAAGCTTTGTTATCCTAGGTGTAGCAGGGGCTGCAAACTTCTTGATCGCAAATGTCTTATTTACCGTTCCTGCGTAATTGCCCTTGAATGTGATCTTTGCTGTAGCTTTTCCTACGTTTGTATTGTTGATGTATGTCACTGTGTAATTCGATTCTGCTATGACCTCGCCATCGGAATCCTTCACTGTGACTGCCGGCTCCTTTGCCTTTGCGTCATATGTATAGGATGTGGCCGCCAGAGTCACACTCTTGATCCTTGCGATCTTCTCCTCTTCTATCTGATAATATGCATCTTCACCTGTACCGACTTGCTTTGAAACAGCAATAGATCCGTCGGTTGTGGTAGTCGCACACGTCAGCTGCGGCGTACACACAAGTTTTACATTTGTTAGCCTGCCCGGAGCAAATATACACACATAATAAGTCTCTCCAGCCTTAACCAATCTCCGGTTCATATCAACGTCCGGCTGGTCCACAAGCTCTGAACTGCTGTAGAAACTGCTATAGCATCCATAATATCCACCGGTCATTCTCATCTCAAGACCGTAATATCCTGTCACCGGAGCCTTAAACTGGTAAACATGCTGACCTTCACCTGTAATACCTAGACGAACCTTATTGCCACTGAATGTAACAACAGGTGCATCAGACGGAGCCTTAAATGCGATCTTCAGCTCATCGCTCAGATCACCGCAGCTAACCTTGGCTATAAGTCCACTCTTTTCGTCCTTTTCAAGTTTCACTGACACATCGACATCGGCAGGGACATTGCTATCATCCACCTCGCTGCCATCACTATATACAAGCTTGTAACGGATAGCACTCTTCATCTTATCCAGGCGGTCATCTGTCAGCATGGCTGTGTCAAGATCATACAGTGTCTTGTCAAAGTCTGTGATCTTTACACCCATCAGCTTCGCTTTACCGTCAAATGTGAGATTTATATTTGCTTCATATGGTTTCCGACCTTGACGATGCACATCCTTGCAATAATATGTTTCTCCGGCTTCCAGCTTACTATCGGCCTCCAACTCTACAAGACTTCCATTTTCAAATTTATAAATGTCAAAATAAACATTCTCAGCATCTGATGTAATATCAACTGTCCCCTCAACCGGCGAAATAAACTTATACAAGCGATACAACGGCATATTTGGATTTCCGCCGCTTTTAACCTCAGGAATATCCACCTGATCAAAAGGCTTTATATTCAGATCAAAGCTGCCAATCACATTGTTATTATACATCAAAGAAATTGTCATAACACCTACTGTATCCATTGGCTTTGTTGAATCCAGTGATTTCCTATCGCTGCCATTCATAGAATAATAAATATATATATCCCTATAAGCATCTTCATCGAGACTATAACCTGTAAGATCGTCAAATATAGTCTTTTCTCCATAAATATCTGTAAATTCAATATGTGCATCTTTGAAATAATTAGCTTCCATTCCAACTACAAAATCAGTCTTACTCGGTGTTATGACAACACTATCCGGCTCCATCAGTTTCGTAATTCTAACATAGTAAGTTTTATCGGGGTTAAGATCAGCGAAACTGACAACATATGGAACATTCGTCTTAAGATTAACCACGGACTGCGAACTCGTCCAGCTCCATCCGCTGATATAATTTCCATCCATGTCTGTAACATTCGAATAATAATAATCAAAATCTCCAATTATCTCTTTCTTGTTTGAATCCAAAAGCCAAAACTCATAACTTCCCATACTCGGCGGATAAAATGAAAAGCAATAAGTTTCTCCAGCTTCTGAAGGAACTATATGGATTCCCTCTTTCTGTGCTGTCAGCTTCTGAACATCGATATCCAAAGATACCTTGTATTTGTCAACAAAACCATCTCCTGTGCTGTTTTTACCCAATGATGCCATCATATAATATGTACGCCCTGGGTAAAACAACGAAGCACCTCTGTCCATACTTATATATGAACCAGTAGCATACTCTTTATTTTTATATACTCGTACTACATTATCTGGATTTTCAACCCCCTCAACACTCCAATTCACCTTAGATATATGTTCAACAGTAAACTCATAATATTTGTACGAATCTATCTCTGTTCCGGCGGCATCTAGCTTATCATACTCATAAGCATCAATTTTTCCAAAATTGAACTTTGTCTGTCCATATACAGTTCCATCAGAGCCAGTTACCGATATCGTATGTTCACTCAGACTGCGCTCTTGCAGTCACCATCGGCATATTCACCGTTGTCAGCATCACAACCGCCGACAGTGCAAATGCCATAAGTCGTTTCATTTTTCTCATAAGCCTCTCTCCTTTTCATTCTCCAATTTTTTGTGAATTTAACGCGCCACACCCTCGAAACGCACTTATAAACCACTCTATAGAAGTATATCATGTCCACTGAACACACCTCAATAAATTAATGCATATAAACTAGAAAACCAACATATCCAAAACTGACATAAAAAAGATCCACAGGACATCCGGCATTGCCAGACATCCTGTGAATCTTTAAAGTTCATTATCATTATATAATTATTTTCCCAGCGTATTCGCCCTGTTGTCGATATTCTTCTGGAAATTGATGACCTTGTGGTCATAAGGCTCATCCATCAGCTTCGACTGGATCATAAAGTCCGCTGTGGCTTTGTTGTTCGCCATAGGTATGTCGTACACCTGGGCGATACGGAGCAGAGCCTTCACATCCGGATCGTGTGGAGCTGCCGTGAGGGGATCAGAGAAGAAAACTACAAAATCTATCCTTCCCTCGACAATCTTCGCACCGATCTGCTGGTCTCCTCCAAGCGGGCCGCTGTTGTAACCTTTCACCTGAAGATTTGTCCTGTCTGTTATCATGCGGGCCGTTGTTCCCGTTCCGCACAGCTCATGCTGGCTTAGTATGTCTTTGTTATCCTCGCACCATCTGATGAGCTCTTCCTTCTTCGCATCATGGGCGATAAGAGCTATCCTTTTCTGCTTTGGTATGGTCATTGTGATGTAATCTGCACTCATGTCTGTACCTCCTGTTCCTGCAATTTTATCATTTCTTCTTTAATTCCAATACGGTCAATACGACCACGCAAGACCGGCTTGTTTTTCTAAAAACGTCGCGTTCTTTCAGGCAACGATTCTTCTACGTTCTACCATTTGTAAGTGTTACCCTTACATCCTTACTCTACCCAATCTGCCCATTATTTTCAATACAAAACATGACAATACAGAAAAATTTTACTACATTATTACATTTGCAAATTTGCCGAACTTTCCTCTGTTTTTTCTCCCATCTGTGTGGTATTCTCTTATAGAATGCTTTATAATTTTAAGTATTATTTCTTATTTACATTATTTTACATTATTTTGTAAAATGTTTCCGTCCCAGCCAGAGCAAGCTCTATCTATCATTTAGTTTCGGGGACAGGATAATTTTTCATAAAGAGATACGCAGGCAATTCATGTGCCTGCTCAATTATAGTTTAAGGAGATTCACAAAATGAGAAAAATTGGCTTTGACAATGACAAATATCTGTCCATGCAGTCTGAGCATATCAGAGAGAGAATCGGACAGTTCGGAGACAAGCTGTATCTGGAATTTGGTGGAAAGTTATTCGATGACTACCACGCATCCAGAGTCCTTCCGGGATTTGCACCGGACAGTAAGCTGCAGATGCTTCTCCAGCTTGCAGATCAGGCTGAGATGATCATTTCCATCAATGCTGCCGATATAGAGCGCAACAAGATCAGACATGACCTCGGCATAACTTATGATCAGGATGTCATCAGACTGATCGGTGTATACAAAGAAAAAGGACTGTATGTGAGTAGTGTTGTCATTACAAGATACGCCGGACAGCCTTCTGCAGATGTATTCCAGAAAAAGCTAGAGGCAATAGGAATCAAGGTTTACCACCATTACTCAATAGACGGCTATCCGAACAATGTGGAAAAGATCGTCAGCGACGATGGATACGGCAGGAACGAATATGTCGAAACCACAAGACCTCTCGTCATCGTCACTGCACCGGGACCTGGAAGCGGCAAAATGGCAACATGCCTTTCTCAGCTCTACCATGAGAACAAGCGCGGTGTGAAGGCGGGCTATGCAAAGTTCGAGACATTTCCAATCTGGAATATACCTCTCAAGCACCCTGTCAATCTTGCTTATGAGGCAGCAACAGCAGACCTCAACGATGTGAACATGATCGATCCGTTCCATCTGGAGGCGTATGGAGAGACCACAGTCAACTACAACCGTGACATAGAAATCTATCCAGTTCTTGCGGCTATGTTTGAGGGCATCTATGGATACTGCCCATACAAATCCCCTACAGACATGGGTGTCAACATGGCAGGAAACTGTATCGTTGACGACGAGGCATGCCAGGAGGCTTCAAAGCAGGAGATTATCAGAAGATACTATCAGTCTGTGAACAGATTTGTCAGAGATGAGGCTACAAAGGATGAGGTCTACAAGCAGGAGCTCATCATGAAACAGGCAAAGATCACTGTAGACGACCGCGCCGTTGTCCCTGTTGCCAACAAGCTTGCCGAGGAGACAGGCTCTGCCGCTGCAGCACTTGAGCTGCCAGACGGAACCATAGTTACAGGTTCTACCTCAGACCTTCTCGGACCTTCATCAGCAGTCCTCCTGAATGCCATCAAGATACTTGGAGGCATTGATAAGAAGACTCATCTGATCTCAAGGACATTTATCGAGCCTATACAGAAACTGAAGACCCAGTACCTTGGCAGCAAGAATCCAAGACTTCACACAGACGAGGTTCTCATTGCCCTTTCAATGTGTGCTGTATCAGATCCAAATGCAAAGCTTGCTCTACAGCAGCTTCCAAAACTTGCCGGATGCCAGCTGCATACTTCCGCGATATTGTCGGCTGTTGATATGAACACATTCAAGAAACTTGGAATCGAATTCACAAATGAAGCGATATATGAGGGAAGAATGTGATTCCAAGTCGATACTGTGTCGCAGCTCAGCAACAACTGCAGATAGGCATTTATTGACAAACCGGTTGATGCACCAATATGACAACTTGACCCATTGTGGGGGCACATTTTTTCTGCGTAGCAGGATGTCGCGTTTTTCTGTGTAGCAGGATATCGCGTTTTCCCTAAACTGCCGTTTTCAGAGTCAGGAAGGAAAATTTTTTCCTTTACGATATAAAAAGAGGCTAAAAGATACAAAAATATTCAATCTTGTATCTTCGAGCCTCTTTTTTGCCACTTTAGGATAATTTTATCCCTTTTCACCATCATATCGTGCATCTTAGCAAAAACTATATGTTATTCAAGGTGTACGTATTTAGCTGCAGTTTAGCTGACCTCTCAGTTTATCTCTTTTCTTTATACATCATGAGATGCGCCATCATCAGCAACGCACTTGATATCCATATTGATTTGAGCCCAAGGTGTAGTGTACACACGCCGCCCGCGCCAGCACCAATTGCAAATATAATGATGATTCCGTAATAATGCATAGCCTTTCTGAGCGCCCCCGGCTCTCTATCTCTGAGATATACCGAAAGACTCTCCGTACCACTTCGAAGATTTCCTATGCACATCGTACTGGCATATCCGTAGCCATTCACCTTCCTGAAGGTCTGAACCTGCATTGAGCACGCAAATGAAACAAGCATGGTGGCAAGCAGATTGAATCTCACCTGGATAAATCCAACCACGAACAATATCACTATCTCCATCAGCACAACTATCTGTCTCCAGTGGATACGGGAAGCGCTCTTGTATCTGTGGCTTATCCTCTCCGCCACCAGAACCCCCATCGCAAATGCAATTATTGGGAAAAAGTATCTGATCGCGATCTTAAAATCACCCATCATAAGATGCTGGCTCATCAGAACCACATTTCCCGTCTGGGCATTGGAGAACACCTCATCTCTGGCATTGTATGTATACGCATCCTGAAATCCTCCCGAAAGTGCAAGTATGGCACTGAGCAGGAAGGTCTCGGATGTCTGTCTGAGTTCATGAGTCTTTCTTTGCATATCTTCCATCCTTTTTTCTGTCTGTCGTTTTAACGTTTCATCTCCATAAGATACCACAGATAAAAATTTTTTCAAGTGCAGGTATCAGTTTCAAGCGCAAAACAAGACGCAGCGTTACAAATATAACTACTGCGTCCTGCTTTACTACTTCATATTAACATCTCTCTGGATTTCCACGTTGTTTTATCTACCAAATAGTTTTGCGCTTTACATTTCCATTGCCGTCATACACTATAGTGCCTATAATTGTGTATCCATCGTCTGCATATGCATATCTCTGATATTCAACAAGTCTGCCATTTCCATTATATACATTATAACCTTTGTAAACCAAATTCTTTCCCTGTCTTTCAATTATTTGCTTCACAATTTTAACAAGTTTATTCTTGGCATTATAATAATATACTATGTCTTTACTCACTATTGACTTTTCCATTCCAAGATATACACCACGTGTGTTATATTTCTTGGTAATAGTTACCACTGCTTCATACATATGTGCAGTCTTTTTTTTCATCTGATTTATCTGGATCCTATATCCTGTAATTTTCCCCTTCGCATCCTTGTCTATAAAATATACATAGTTGCATTTCAAACTTCTTTTTGATACGCCGGACATTTTTGAAATTTTTGTTTTTGCATTGCCATACGCTGGAATATTATAAACATCTTGTGAAGTGAATATCTTGCCTCCATAGATAGTGTACGGTACAATTTTTACTCCATAACTACAGCTTGGCGAATTTTCAGGTACTGCAATGTCAACTACGCTCTTATTTGTTCTTGTCTTTTTATAAACCGAAGATTTACCATTTACTCTCTTTTGTATAATTATATAATATCCCTTATTCTTAGAACATCCAGTAAGCTCCACACGGAAAAATTTGGAACGCTTAATGTATACCGGAGCAGGAGCCTCCTGAGAAACATAACATTCATCGTAGCCATACACCGGAGCAAGCAGCGTAGCAGCTTTTATAGTATCAGACTTGGCTCCAACAAGAGTCACGCTTTTCTTTAACGTCAGCCAGCGTGTTTTATATGCCGCAACTTTAAAACAATAGCCCGTGCCACTCTTTAATCCAGATATATCCCAGTATATCTTTTTTCGATCACCTTTAACAGGCACAATCGAACTGCCTTGTGTGTCTGAACACTTTACCCATTTTTTGCTTTTTGTATCATATCTGTAAATATAATATCCATCAACACCAGCAACCGGAGTCCAACCAATACACACCCAATCTTTACCACTAGAATCAACCACAAGATTTTTATCCTTCTTGTCGAACACTCCAGCCACTGTACCGGTGACTTTCTCAGGATCTGTATATGTCTCATAGCCTTCTGACTCAGCTAGCATTATACTCTTCCCGTTCTTAACTGTGTAAGCCCTGATCTGAAATGTATATTCTGTATTCTGCTTAAGCTTTTTAACATTTATGGTTGTGGTATTGCTTTTTGCAAGAAGCGTTGGTTTATCAGTATATTTATATACCCGATACTCTGTTGCTCCTTTCACTGCAGGGCATTTAATCGTGACGCTGTTCGCTGTATGACTACTCTTTATTCCTGTTATCTTTGCGGGAGTTATCTTAAACTTCTCAGTTCTTGAACCTGTAAATTTATTGCCAAATGTAACTTTTAATGTTGCAGTTCCAGGATAAATATTGTTCTCAAATTTATACGTATACTCCGTTTTCGAATCCAATACAGCATTCTTATCCCCTATTGGTCCTACAACCTTGAACGAAGGAGTCTTTGCAGTTCCATCGTATACAAATGATGTCTTACTCAGCTTTACCTCTGTATACAGATAACTGTACGGCTTTGTCCGGACCGTAATTGCTGATGACTTTGCCACGTCTACATATTTTCCAGACTTTAATTTCCTCTGTCCCTTTACATAAAATCTATATGCTGTATTCTGAATAAGCTTATCTACCTCTAATTCTAATTCACTATCACACGTATATACAGCCTGCCATTTGCCATTCTTAAGCTGCATAACAACATATCTACTCATGGTTATATTCGGATCTTTCCAAGTAAAATCTATAGATGTCTGCGAGATACTTGTGGCCTTAAATGAATCAATAGACGCCTGCTTTATGGTAAATGTTTTTTCACAGCTTCCTTTATAATCACCTTTATATGTGATAATTACCTTTGCAGTTCCCGGCAGAACATTATCTTGGTATGAGAGTGTATAATCCGTGCCTTCCTCCAGCTTCTCACCCTTTTCATTTTCAATTTCTACACTAGGTCTTATCGAACCTCCGTAATAATCCGCCGATGTGTACAATACCTTTGCACTAAATCCCTCTGCATCCGTAGCTGTTGCCACCTCGTCCTCGTCCACCTCAGCCACAACCGCCGATGGATTCTCCGCAGCATAAGCCTTGACATCACCGCCAAATCCGGTGAGACTGCTAACTGCCGTAACCACTGACAACGCAAGTGCCAGCATTCTTGTTGAATTTTTTCTCATACATATCTCTCCTCTCTTAAAAAACGTAATTTAAAATCAAATAACTATGGTGAAATTATACAACTTTTTTTAGCAAATGTATATAAATTGAAGCTCTTTATACACTTTTCTATGTTTTTTCTAATAACTGTATGCAGCGTTGTCTGTTTAACGCATACAGATGTCTGATCTACTGAGATTTTGTGAAATTTTTTTTGAAATGAGTATAGAGTGGGGACGGAGGTACCTGTCCCCTTTTGGCTCATGTCCCGTTTTCACGTCAAAAACGCTGTTTCTGGGGACGGAGGTACCTGTCCCCAGAAACAGCGTTTTTTTATAAAATGTTATCTATACTCTACATCGCCTTCTTATATATCTCAGCGATCTCCTCCTGTGTGAATACCACAGGGGTGTTTGCTATACTGGCCGCTGAAACCTTCATGCAGTTCTCAGCCATCCAAGGAATATCCTTCTCCTCGATTCCAAGGTCTGAAAGCTTGACATCCAGATCAAGATTCCTCAGAAGAGTTCTGATCTTCGGTGCCAGATCATCCGCCGTGATACCACCAAATATTCTGGCGATCTTCGCAAACTTGAAGTGATCTCCCTTGTAGGATGCCTCGATGATAACAGGTGTCAGAGCTGCAAGTCCCTTGCCGTGAACTATATCCTTAAGTCCGCTGGCCGGATGCTCCATTCCGTGAGCCAGTGTAACTCCGGCTGTGTTGATGACCATACCACCTATGGTGCTGGCCAGTGTTATCTTCTCCCAGCTCTCCTGGGTTCCTCTGCCCTTATATACATCCACAAGATTGTGGGCGATAAGATCAATCGCATACAGTGCAAGTGCATCTGTAAATGGCTGTGAGATCTTTGATGTGTATGCCTCCATGCAGTGGCACAGTGCATCGAATCCAACTGCTGCAAGCACGTGCTTTGGCATGGTCTTCATGCAATCCGGATCCACGATGGATACCTTTGCCACGATGGCATTGCATCTGAGTGACTTCTTGTCGCCATTTTCCGGATTTGTGAGAACCGCAAATCCATTTCCCTCTGAACCTGTTCCGCAGGTTGTAGGAATAAGTACTAGCGGAAGTGCTGTATCACCAGTCTTTCTGCCGAATATATAATCGTTGACATCCCCATCATTGAGTGCCAGGAACGCTATAGCCTTTGCACAATCCATGATGCTTCCACCACCTATGGCAACGACCACATCACAGCCATTTGCCTTGGCAAATTCTGCACCTTCCATAGCTGTTGTAGTGAGCGGATTCTGTGCAACCTTATCAAACAGTGCAGTCTCAAGCCCTGCTGCTTTCAGGCTGTCATTTACCTTGTCGTACAGACCAGACTTCTTTGCGCTGCTGCGGCCTGTGACAATAAGTGCTTTCTTACCATACGGCTTAGTGAGTTCACCGGTCTGAGCAACCTTTCCGGTACCAAATGCAATATTTACAGGAAGATTGTAGTTGAAGGCAATAGGCTGAACAAATTTTGTCTCATCCTCCTCAGCCATAACAAGCTCGATAGCAGCCTTGACCTCTTCCTCTCTGTTCTCTTCCTCATCTACGATCTCATCATCAATGAGGACATCGACATGTGAAGCGAATTTTTCTTTATATTTAAGCTTACATATTATGAAGAATACCACACCAAGAAGTGACCAGCCACCTGCCATAGCCCATTCCTGCCATACGAGTGCACTTCCTGAATTTGGAACTATGTACATCACAACCATAAAACCAGACATGAGAACTGCCAGCACACCAACGATCTTATAATACTTAACCTTATATGGTCTCTTCATATCCGGTGCCTTCTTCCTGAGTATCAGGAATGAAAGGGATACCATGCAATATGCAAGACAGCATCCAAAGTTACCTGCGTCAACTATCCATACCAGCATCTTACGGCCTGCAAGAGGTGCAAGAACTGAGAGGAAACCGATGAGGTAAAGTGCATTTACAGGTGTCTTGTGCTTCTTGTGAAGCTTTGCAAATGTCTTCGGGATCATGTATGACTCTGCCATTGAGTACATTGCACGGCTTCCTCCGATGAGGAATGAGTTCCAGCTAGTAACGATACCGCACATGCCTCCTACAATAAGAACCTTTGACATAATACTGCTGTTGAACGCCTTTGCCATGGCATCCGCTGTAACAAGACCTGATCCATCCATGGATGCAGCTACCTCAGATGAATTCATGACATAACCTACACCTATGATGATAAGTGCATAGAATGCAACCGCAAGAACAATTGAGAGTATCATGATCTTACCGATCTTCTTGAGAGGTACATTGATCTCCTCTGCAGCCTGTGGGATTACGTCGAATCCAATGAAGAAGAATGGTGTGGTAACAGCAACTCTGAGGATAGTCTTAAATACCTCCCCTGTGGAGTCTCCGTTGAACATCTGTCCGTCAAGGTTTGAAGCATCTCCTGTCACAACTGATGCAACTATGAGAAGAATACCAACACCACCGATTACAACTGTAAGTATGGTCTGCAGAAGTGCTGCTGTCTTCGCGCCCTTGATATTGATATATGTTATAAATATCGCAACTATTATTGCAACCGCAAGCCATGATGCGTAGATATCAAATCCTGCCACAGTATATAAGTAACCCTGAAGGAACTTTGGATATATATAAGTGATGATGGTTGGAAGTGCACACGCCTCGAAACATACAACACTGACATATCCAAGTACGATAGCCCATGTACATATGTAAGAACCTATCGGTCCCATAGCCTTATAGCTGAACACATGCTCGCCGCCGCACTGAGGCATGGCTGCTGTAAGCTCTGCATATGTGAGTCCAACGAAGAATACCATCACACCGCCAAGTGCAAATCCGATTGCCGCTCCTATTACTCCACCTCTCGTGATCCAGTCGCCTGAGGATACTACCCAGCCCCAGCCGATCATGGCTCCAAAGGCTATCACCAGTATGTCCCAGGCAGAAAATACTTTATCAAATTCTGATTTTTTTCCTGCCATAATATCATCCTTTCTAATACATCCAAGCACACCATCCGCAGTTTTGTTAAAATGTTAAAAAAAATAGCGTCAGAAATCACACTTTCCGTGTTCATCTGACGCCATTGTCATTTTCTATATTCGCGATGTAGTTGGAATTGCATATATCTCTTAATTCACAATTTCTTTTTTGCTTAATCCTCAAATCTCAGATCTATCATCTGAAGTATGTACTTTGCAGTTTTCTCAAGGCCAAGCACACTGGAATCTATCATCATGTCTCGCATGCTGCAGTCTCTCATATCTCCACCTGTCATGTAGTTATATCTGGAACTGAGCATTCCATCGTTGTACTTGACAAGTTCAGCCGCCTTGTCATGATCAAGGCCCTTCTTCTCCATGACATACTGTATTCTCTTTTCTGTAGGTGCATATATGAATACATTCAGACAGTCGTCTCTGTCCTTGAGTATATAATTACTGCACCGTCCTATGATGATACAGGAAGATTTCTCTGCAAATTTATTGATAACCTCAAACTGCTTATAAATAACCCTGTTTGTGAGGTTTGCATATCTCGGGCCAAAGCTTGTATCAAATTCATACTTGACTGTCTCGCCCTGATCCGCCTTCTTGACAAGATCTCTGTCAACGCCAATCTCCTCAACGACCTTATCTATCAGATCTCTGTCGTAATACTCAACTCCTAGAGATTTCGCTACCATCTTGCCAATCTCTATTCCACCGCTGCCGTATTCGCATCCAACGGTCACAACAAAATGTTTCATCTACATCGCTCCTTCCAGGGGCTTCGCATTTCCCCTATTTACTTAATTCTGCCACTGCATCTGTGATGATCTCAACAGCCTTATCACACTGCTCTTCGTTCACGATAAGTGGTGGGATCATACGGATTATATGAGCTCCGATGGCTGTGATCAGAAGCTTTCTGTCAAGACATCCATGCTTTACATCCACGCCGCCGATCGTATCATCAAACTCAACGCCAACCAGGAGTCCCTGATGTCTTACTTCCTTTACATGTGGGATCTTCTCAAGCTTTGCTGCGAAGTAATCTCCCATCTTCTTTGCATTTCCTGCAAGATCTCTGTCAAGCAGCTCATTTACCTCTGCAAGTGCTGCTGCACATGATACAGGATGTCCACCAAATGTTGTTCCATGTGAACCAGGTGTAAATGCCTTTGCAACCTCAGCGGTTGCACATATAGCTCCAATCGGCATTCCGCCGCCGAGAGCCTTTGCCATGGATACGATATCCGGCTTGATTCCGTAATTCATGTATGACATGATATTTCCTGTTCTGCACCAACCTGTCTGAACCTCATCTATAAGGAGAAGCATGTCATTCTCATCACAGAACTCTCTGAGTCCTTTCATAAATTCCATTGTTGCGGGATGTACACCGCCCTCGCCCTGTACAGGCTCAACCATGATCGCTATCGTGTTCTCTGTACATGCATCCTTGAATGCCTGAAGGTCATTGTAAGGTGCATATGAGAAGCCGTATGTCATAGGACCAAATCCCACCTGGCAGCCATTTCCCGGCTGACCTGTTGCTGACATGGCGCCAAATGTTCTTCCATGGAAGCCCTGCTTTGCAGTTACGATATGGTAACGGTTTGGACCATACTTCTCAATACCATACTTACGGGCCATCTTGATCATAGCCTCATTGGCCTCTGTTCCTGAGTTCTGGAAGAATATCTTGTCCATTCCGATTGTTGTACAAACCTTCTCAGCGAGCAGTGCCTGTGGAATTGTGTAAGGATAGTTGAATGTGTGCATGATGTCACCGACCTGATCCTTGACAGCCTCAACAACCTTCTCGTTGCAGTTACCTGCGCTGTTTACTGCGATTCCGGCATAGAAATCAAGATATCCGTTGCCATTCTCATCATATATGTACATGTCCTTTGCTGTCTCAGCGAGGAAATCGAAACGCTCATATGTCTCGATCATGTACTTGTCTACCTTGTCCTTGATGTCCTGAAATGTTAATCCTGTGTCTTTTAATTTCATAATCCTTACCTCCACTACATTTGTAAAATTTAGAAGAATCATGGTGCCGGATAGCTTTTGTCCCCAAGCATCAAAAAAGGCAAAGGAGACAGTGGACGAGTATTCGTCCAGGCTCCTTTGCCTTAAATTCTTGTTCTTTATATTTGACACACTTAAGATACCACTCAATATAATACATGTCAACACCTTTTCTTAATTTTCTTAAGATTGGCTTATTATCTGGCTTTGTTTATATAATTGTTTTCTTTTCAACGTTATTTTATTGAACATATTGTACAATATATCGAACAAAGATAATTCTTTGCAGTTGTCTTTTATGTGCAATATTTTGCACTTAATACCACTCATGCTTCCATGTTAGTGATAGTCTAGGAATACGCATATACAGCTCACCTTTTCATTCCCATCGTTGCTGTACACATGGACCTTGTCGGTCTCGAACCTGTATATCTGGTTCTTACCAACCTTCTGTTTTGTATCACCTGCCTCAACAGTCAGAACACCCTCTGTAACCGACAGGTATTCTCTCGTCTTCTCACCATGGGAGCCGCTGACATACGCGCCTCCCGGCTCAATGTCTATACGATATATCTCCACCTCATGGCTGTCCTCATATGGAAAGCACGCCCACACCTTGTATTGTCCCTTCGCCTCCTTGATCGGAACAAGCTTCTCAGGATCCACAAGACAAGCCTCCATGGGCGGCGGATCAATAAGTTCATGAAACTCAACTCTGAGGCCGCTGGCTATCTTGCCCATGACACCCAGAGACGGATTAGCAGTGCCCTTCTCAATCTGCGCCAGCATGCTCTTGCTGACACCCGTCTGCTCAGAGAGCACATCCAGGCTCATACCTTTGGAGGTCCTCATCCTATTCAGATTCACAGCAACATTATGAGATAAATAATCCATAGCACTCCTCCCGCTTAACATTATCACAAGGCATTTCCCACTTTCGCGGGTCCTCCTTGTGATATATTATTGAGCGAGCGCATTCCTATGCACTCCGTGTGGCGCCCGCGTTATCACAAGGCATCTCCCGCTTTCGCGGGTCCTCCTTGTGATATATTATGTCGTATATAATCTGATTTTTCAAGCGTCTACTTAGCCGCTGCCTCCACTGCTGCCTCGAAGATATCAAGGCCGGCGGCAAGCTGCTCATCTGTGATAACAAGCGGTGCAAGGAATCTTATGACATTGTTGTAGGTTCCGGCGCCCTCAACCAGCAGGCCGCGCTTCCAACACTCGGTGATGACTGCAGAGGTAAGCTCAGGGGCAGGCTCCTTGGTCTTCTTATCCTTGACAAACTCTATTCCTACCATTCCACCGAGTCCTCTGACATCGCCAACACACTCATACTTCGCTTTGAGCTCATTGTATCTTGCCACAACCTTCTCACCGATCTCGCATGAACGTCCTGCAAGATTGTCTCTCTCCATGATCTCGATAGTCTTGAGGGCTGCTGCACAGGCAAGTGGATTTCCACAGTATGTACCGCCTATTGTTCCAGGAGCGACAGCCTCCATGATCTCTGATCTTGCGATAATGGCTGACAGCGGAACACCTGCCGCTATAGACTTGGCTGTTGCTATGATATCAGGCTGTACGCCTGCCTCCTGCCAATATACACTGGCAAATATTCTTCCTGTTCTGCAGAAACCGCTCTGTACCTCATCTGCGATAAGAAGGATTCCATTGTCATCACAGAGCTTTCTGACAGCCTTTACCCACTCTATAGGCGCAGGTATGAATCCACCCTCTCCCTGAAGAGGTTCAACAACAACTGCCGCAATGGTATCTGCCGCTGCGCACTGTTCAAATACATCTGTGAGCGAATTCATATAATAAGCAAGAGCTGCCTCCTGTGGCATTCCCTCAGGATTCCTGTAATAATATGGAAACTGTGCCCTGAACACTCCATTTGCAAGCTCACCCATACCCTTTGCATAAGTCTTCTTGGATGTCATTGCCATCGTATAATGTGTTCTGCCATGGAAAGCTCCTGAAAATACGATGATATTTGGTCTCTTTGTAAAGCTCTTTGCGACCTTTACAGCATTCTCATCAGCCTCAGCTCCACTGTTTGCAAAGAACACTTTCCTCTCGTCGCCCTTTACCGGTGCGATGGACGCAAGCTTCTCAGCAAGTGCCACATATCCCTCATGGGTTACCACATTGAACATGCCGTGGAAATATTTGTCAGCCTGTGCCTTGACAGCCTCAACGATCTCCGGCTGTGAAAATCCGATATTCAGGACTCCGACACCACCTATCCAGTCGAGGAACTTGTTGCCATCCACATCCTGTATCATAGCTCCCTCACCTTTATCTATAACGACAGGGTACGCACATCTGATGGCTGATGGCACAGCCTTCTCTCTTCTCTTTATAACCTCCGCTGCCTTTGGTCCCGGCAGAGTCTCTGTTATTATCTCTGGCATATCTGTTCTAAGCATAATTTTGTCCTCCTTTATTTTCCAACCAGCAGCCTGCGCATCAAGAAAGCCACATCGGGGGTCTGACCCTCTTTGCCACATCAACGTATTAAATGGGGTCTGACCCCATTTGGTGTCATTTCCGAGTCATGGTTTCTTTCTGTAACACCAGCTGTCTTTTTAACTATGCATATAGAATCGCACAACCGGAGGTGTTATGCCATATTCCCCAGGCACAAAATATTAGAACACATTTGTGCTCACAGCACATTTTTCACCATTGACACAGGTCTAATATGTAGTGATAATAACATATAATATGCTTTTTATGAGACTATATATGTGCGTATAATACAGGGAGGGACACTGACATGGCTATTTTTCTGAGAGATCTGTACTATGATACCAAGCGAAAATACAACCTCAACCTGATATCCGGCGGAAAGGGAATGGAGAACATCGTAAGCTGGGTATACATATCAGAGGATATATCCACATCCACATTCTTGAACGGAGGGGAACTCATCATCACAACCGGCGTGACCTCCGGTGAACGCGAGGACTGGCTCAGGGCATTTATCAAAGAGCTCATAAAGAGGGGAACCTGCGGACTTATTCTGAATACCGGCAGATATATATTTGAGGAGGACATAACCGATGAGATCGTCAGGCTGTGTCACCGATATTCGTTCCCGCTGTTCACCATGCCATGGGACACAAGGATATTCGATATCACCCACGACTACTACAACAGGATATTTGAAGACTCCAGGGATGACGGCAACATGACCGCAGCATTCCAGAATATCCTCATGGGGAATTACCTGACCGACGAGCAGACTGACACAATAAAAGGCTCCGGATTCAACAATGGCTGCTACAACGTTCTGTCCATCGATACAGAAGCAACAGATGAGTTCATGTATATCCTGCAGAAGATCTGTAACAATACAGATCTTGTCTTTCATGCATTTGTATATGATGGCAGTCCGATAGCCATCCTGAAGTGCCCTTCCTCCGGATCCATCGCAGACAAATGCAACGACATCGCAGAGGCTCTGGCGGCAAGATTCCCAGACTATAACATACATATGGGTTCCGGAAGCACGGTTTTGTCCCTGACAGAACTCCCCCAAAGTTACCGCCGTGCAGTTTCCGCAAGGGAATTTGCTGCAGACAACATATACTGTGATTACAACAGTCTCGGATTCCTGCGTATCCTTCTGGAAGTTAATGATGCCCAGCTCATACACTCATTTATCGCAGAGCAGCTCGGCGGGGTCATAGAGTACGACAAAACCCATCACTCAGCTCTGACGGACACTCTGTACGAATATCTTAAGTGCAGCGGCAGTGTTCAGCACATCTCTGAGAAAATGTTCTGCCACAGGAATACGATAAATTACAGGCTCCGGATAATAAAAGAAGAGCTGGAATATGATCTCTCCAATGCGGAGGTCAGATTCCAGC
The DNA here is from genome assembly GCA_902461735.1 of uncultured Coprococcus sp. Lineage (GTDB taxonomy): Bacteria > Bacillota > Clostridia > Lachnospirales > Lachnospiraceae > Coprococcus. The sequence continues at coordinate 8,648 of CABPYV010000021.1, read as the reverse complement.
TCATGGCTGCGTATAAGCTCAGAGAGATACAAAAAGTATAACTCTCTCCAATTATATCTATTACATAAAATGTGCATACACCGACGCGAGTATGACCGTGAGTATTCCCGTAACTGCAATCGACAGACTACTCATGGCTCCTTCAACCTCGCCGATCTCCATCGCCTTGGCAGTTCCGATGGCATGGGCTGATGATCCCAGGGCAAGTCCCTTTGATATAGGTTCTTTGATACGGAATATCTTGAACACGATCTCTCCGATTATATTGCCGATCACTCCGGTCACAACTATGACTGCAACCGTGATCGTCACATATCCACCAAGTTCTTCCGAAACACCCATTCCGATAGCCGTGGTTATGGACTTCGGAAGAAGTGTCACGTAATCTTTATGGGAAAGTCCCATGACCTTGCACAACACAAGGACTGTAGTCAGACTCGTTATTACTCCGGCAACTATACCTCCGAGCACAGCCTTATAATTGTGCTTTAAAAGCTCCCACTGCTCATAGAGTGGGATTGCAAGACACACTGTAGCTGGTGTGAGGAACCAGCTCAGATACTTTGCGCCTTCATTGTACACATCGTAATCCACATCAGCCACAACCAGCACCACTATAGTCACTATGATGGACACCAGCAGTGGGTTAAGTATAGCTATCTTAAGTTTCTTTTTAAGTACACTTCCAAACATATATGCCAGAAGGCTTATAGTCACCCCTGCAAATATGGACGATTCAAACAGATCACTCATTTTCAGTCTCCTTCTTCTTGTCTCTCCTTATTATAAGCTGTGATACCCAGCCTGAAGCAAGCATGACCGTTATGATGACGACCACCGTTATGACGCTGACTGGCACAAGCACAGGCTTAAGCGTTCCCCATGACGACATAAGGCCCACACCGGCTGGTATGAACATGACCGGCATGATCTCTATGAGAAACTTGCCCACACTCTTCACATCGTCCAGCTTGAGGAACTTGGTCTGTAGGCAGATAAACATGATAACCATACCATATATACTTGCCGGAATCGGTAGCGGAACTATATACTTGAGTATCTCACCAATAAATGAGATGGCGAGGATTATAAGAAACTGCTTCAAATATTTCATCTTTTTTGTCTTCCTTCTATATATTTATCATGCACATATGGAGCAACGATTCATAACTTTGGTATACATGCCTGTATACAGTCTCCACATATCGGGTCTTTTTCACAAAAAAGGAGGTTCGATACACAGATATAATTACTCTGTATATTCAAACCACCCTTTAACCCTTTGATTATTATATTCTCACTCAGATTTTATTCAATAGAATATTCTGCATTTTCTAAATTTTGATAAATATAACAAATTTTTTAATTCAATCTGAAAATTTTTCGTAAATGTTTCTATCCGCTATTATACTTACAATAATCTCATCCTACGAATTTTTCATGATCACTGTGTTCACAATATCCGCCGCATGCTCGCACACATCCATACAGTTCTCTATGCAGGCATATATGTTTTTCCACACGACCACAGTCCTAAGGTCACTCTCACCGTACAGTCTATGCATATTCTCCACATACAATCTATCTCCTCTTGTCCTGTATGACCTTAATGATCTGTATTATCGCAGTTGGTGCAAATGCAAGTCCCGCTATCTTCAGCACATCCGCCGCTCCAAGACTTACCACGCTGAACAGACTGTGAAGTCCCGGTATGAACAGGACCGCAGCCAGAAATGCCACACCGGCTAAGAATGCATATACGCTATATTTATTTGATCTAAATCCAAGCTTAAACATCGATTCCTCACTTCTGCAGTTAAAACCGTGGAACAGTCTGGCGAGTGTCAGTGTTGCAAATGCCATGGTAGTGGCTTTTGCCGGACTCACCGGCAGTCCAAGATGGAATGCTGTCATGGTTGCTACAGCGATGAGAAGGCCCTCCGAGAGCATCTTTGCCATAAAGTCAGATGTCAGGATTCCCTTCTTAGGATCCCTCGGTTTTTCTGAGAGCAGCGATGGATCAGCCGGCTCCATTCCTATCGCGAGCGCAGGAAGAGAATCTGTGAGCAGGTTGATGAACAACAGATGTACCGGTGCAAACGGAACAGGCAGGGCGGCTATCGAGGTGTAAAGCACCGCCAGTATTCCGGCTGTGTTTCCTGACAACAGGAAAAGTATCGCATTCTTTATGTTCCTGTATACATTTCGTCCATTTGACACAGCCTTGATGATGGTTGCAAAGTTGTCATCTGAGAGTATCATAGCCGCCGCATCCTTGGACACCTCCGTGCCGGTTATTCCCATGGCAACACCTATGTCTGCCTTCTTGAGTGCAGGGGCATCATTGACACCATCGCCTGTCATGGCTACTATATTGCCGTTCTTCTGCCATGCATCGACTATTCTTATCTTATTCTCCGGTGACACCCTGGCATATACAGATATCTTTGTTATGTCACGTGCAAGCTCCTCATCAGACAGAGCGTCAAGCTCCTCTCCCGTGAGTGCCATGTCCCCATCTTCGTATATTCCGATCTGCTTCGCTATGGCAACCGCTGTGATCTTGTGATCTCCGGTTATCATGACCGGCTTTATGCCCGCACGCCTTGCATCGGCAACCGCTGCCATAGACTCCGGGCGTGGCGGATCCACCATGGACACAAGTCCAAGAAATGTAAATCCATACTCTGTATCAACACCCAGTACCTCGTCACTTTCCTTATATGCAAATGACAGTACACGGAGGCCATTCTCCGAGAATGCCTTGTTCTGAGCCTTGATCTTCGCTTTTTCTTCATCCGTCATAGGCTTTACGCCATCGCTGTATCTCACGCTCACGCATCTGTCAAGCAGCACATCCACAGCACCCTTGGTGAGTATGGTCGGCACCCCATGAAGCAGATACTTTGTACTCATAAGCTTTCTGTCCGAGTCGAACGGAACCTCCTCCATTCTGTCCATACAGTCCCTGAGTACATCCTCCTTCAGACTCCACTCCACGGTGACGGAGGTACCTGTACCCATTTGACTGTCTGCGGGGACGGAGATACCTGTCCCCTCCGTCCCCATGCCTGGCATCATGTGGACTTGGCGGAACATTTCAAGCAATGCATATTCCGTCGGATCTCCTATTCCTTTACCATCCACTATGCTGGAATCATTGGTGAGAATCGCATCATATAGCAGATACCTGTGGAGCTGGTTATGAGAATCAAGCTCCTCCGGCTTGTAAAGTTTTCCATCCAGATATATCTCCTGCACGGTCATCTTGTTCTGTGTAAGTGTTCCTGTCTTGTCTGAACAGATGACTGACACGCATCCAAGGCTCTCAACCGCCTTGAGGTTCTTGATGATCGCATTCTCCTTCGCCATCTTCTGGGTGCCAAATGCCTGCACGATGGTGACTATCGAACCTAGAGCCTCAGGTATAGCTGCAACCGCAAGGGCGACTGCGAACATCATGGAATCAAGCACCGCCATCTTCCTGTAGATACAAAGAATAAATACCAGAGCACACACAATCATGATGAATGCCGCAAGTCTTGCACTGAACTTATCAAGGCTTTCCTGAAGCGGAGTCTTTCTCTCCTTTGCCGCATTCATAAGTCCTGCGATCTTGCCGAGCTCCGTGTCCATTCCTGTTCCGGTCACAAGCACCTCTGCTCGTCCGTATGTAACAAGACTTCCTGAATACACCATATTTGTCCTGTCTGCAAGTGGCACGGAACCTTCTATTATTGCATCATTCTTTTCCACATTTGTCGATTCTCCGGTAAGTGAACTCTCATTTACCTGAAGTGAGAAGTTCCTGAGTATCCTTCCGTCGGCAACTATCATATCGCCCGCCTCGAGCAGCACGATATCACCCGGAACTATCTCGCGGGACGGAAGCTCCTGCTTCACACCATCTCTCATAACTTTTGCATTTGGGGATGAAAGCTGTTTCAGACTGTCAAGCGAACGCTCAGCTTTCACATGCTGCACTGTTCCCAGCACAGCGTTCATGACGAGTACCGCCAAGATTACTATGGTACTCTCGATATTGTCAGAAAACATAGAAATAACCGCTGCTATGATCAGTATGATCACCAGCAGGTCACAAAACTGACTGAGGAACACCTGTAATGTACTCTTTCTCTTACCTTCCTGGAGAACATTTTCTCCCTTCTCATTGCGGATCTCCTCTGCCCTCTCCGTTGACAGGCCGCGGCTGTCTGTCTTGAATTCTTTCAGTAATTCATCACCGGAACAGTTCCAAAAATTCTTCTTTGTCATACACACCAGACTCCTTTTCTTCTTATTTTCGGATACCTGGCACATGCCCGGGATCCATTTTCCTATTTCCCAGATCAGCAATATTATCTATGCATCAAACATAATATCATCTGATCTTATATGCTTATCACGCAAAGAAAAGTCTGTTGTGTATTCAGCTATCTCTTTTTCTTACATACAACAAAGGAACGAGACCTTCATTGCATGATAAACACACAATAAAAGTCTCGTTCCTTTCAAGTTCTATATACACTACGAAAGCGTGCGTCCCGGTTCCCTGCACAGGTATGTCCCAGCCAGAAAACGTGATGACGAGATCGCACAACATCTTATAACCGATGTGAACTACTCCCTGATATTTTCGACATAATAACACAGGAACCCTTTGATTGTCAAAGGATTCCCGGCTAGTATTTGGTAAAGAATTTATAAATTTTTAATTCAGCGCATCATATCCGCTCTCCTTTGTACGGATCTTAGTTGCAGTGCGGATCTCGTAACTGAATATCTTGCCGTCTCCAACCTCGCCTGTATATGCCGCCTTCTGGATAGCCTCGATGGTCTTCTTCTCCCATTCCTCAGATGACACAACTATCTCAAACTTGATCTTCGGCTGCATCACCACATCTACCTCCGTACCACGGACAAGTTTCTTATATCCTCTCTGTGCCCCGCATCCCATAACCTGAGACACTGTGATTCCATTTACATCTATGGCATTCAACGCTTCTTTGACGTCCTCAAAGACCTCCTCGCGCACGATAGCCTCAACCTTTATCATCATAATAGATCTCTCCTTCCTATATCTTTGCCGTCCTACGAATCAAGTCCATTGAATGTTGGATATGCACTCTCGCCGTGCTCTGAGATATCCAGACCTACCTTTTCTTCTCTGTCTGTTACACGGAGCGGTGTGAAAAGTCTCACAATTCCAAGACAGATAAGTGTTCCGACTACGGCAACTGCGATCGTAACCACAATGCCAACAAGCTGCATCAGGAACAAATGTACATCTCCGAATACCAAGCCATCCCAACGAGCTACACTGTTGATCGAGCTCTTTGCAAATAAACCTGTTGCGATGCCTCCCCAGATACCACCGATACCATGACATCCAAATGCATCAAGTGCATCGTCTATCTTCAGCTTACCCTTAAGGAATGATATTGTAAAGCAGCAGATCGGGCTGACAAGTGCACCGATGATGAATGATGACCAGATCGGTACGAATCCTGCACCAGGTGTTATAGCCACAAGACCAACTACAAGACCTGTCGATGCACCGACCAGGGTAGGCTTTCCATCCTTTATCACATCTATTATCATCCATGAGAGCATTGCGCTGGCACTGGCAATTGCCGTTGTCATGAATGCATGTGCTGCAAGACCATTTGCGCCGAGGGCACTTCCGGCATTGAAACCGAACCATCCAAACCAAAGGATGAATGCACCGAGTGCTACAAATGGAATGTTGTGAACTCTGTATGCTGTGTTCTCATATCCCTTTCTTCTTCCAAGGATGATAGAGAATACAAGAGCGCTCACACCTGAGCTTATATGTACTACATTTCCTCCCGCGAAATCAACTGAACCGATCTCTCCGAGGAAACCACCCTGGCCCCATACCATGTGAGCCATCGGATAATAAACGATGATCGACCAGAGCATGATGAAGAAGAACAACGCCTTGAACTTCACACGTCCGACCAGTGAACCGGTGATAAGCGCCGGTGTGATCATGGCGAACATCATCTGAAATGCAACGTATACAAGATGAGGTATATTATCCGCATAAGGACCAGCCTCATCCATCTTTATCCCGTTAAGCGCAAACCACTTGAGATCTCCTATAACACCTCCGTGATTAGTGCCAAATGAGAGTGAGTAACCGAACAACACCCACATGACAACTGAAAGTCCCATGATGGCCGTACATGCCATGATGGTATTTACAACATTTTTCCTCCTGACGAGGCCTCCGTAGAAGAATGCAAGTCCGGGTGTCATGAAGAACACCAGAGCCGCACAGATCATAATAAAACCAGTATCTCCCGTATTCATAGTTTCTTCCTCCTTAATTATACTCATCTGGGGAACGCGATATCTCATTCTCCCATGGGGACGGAGGTACCTGTCCCCTCCGTCCCCATTGTCGAAACAAAAAAGGCGCCAAACGAATCTTTTCGATTCATTTGACGCCTTTGTCGTGATTTATAATAGCAGACTTCAGAAAATAATGCAAGAGGTAATTTTAAATTGTTTTTCACAAGCTATTTTGTTGTTTCTGTAAAGTTTCTTAACCAAATCTTTATCGTGCACTCAATTTAGACATATCAGATTTTTTACGGCGTGCTAGTCCTACGCCACCCTTGTATGTGCGTCCATTCCAGTCTGTCCAGCTGCTGCCATACTTACATTTGCCGTAACCGGTATATGTTCCTTACATGCAATTGCAACATCACGCATGGATGGCACTGACACACTCTCTGTCTGCCAGAACCGCTCTGTAACCACGGATATTGCATGTGTGATATGTCTGTAATCATTCTCGCATCCCAGAGCCTCACTGACATACCTGTAATGAATTTCCTCAAGATATTCAACTATATCTATTCCATCATCAATACTATCTAATTTTACATTATCGGATGATATCATCTGATTCACATAGTCATGCAGCTCTGTCTCGTACTGGCAGTGTTCTCTAAGATTCCCAGGAAATATAGTGTTGTGCGGATATGTGAATGAATCCGCCACATAGTGAACAAGCTTTCCGAGAAGAAAGCTCTGTCTGACAGTTCCCATTCCGCCTTTCTCAAGTTTCTTTGTGAGTTTTTCCATATACTTCATGACATTTTCGTAATTGTGTCCTCTAAGTTTCTCCTCGCCACGGATGCTGCCCCTGAAATAAGTCAGCATATTGATATCCGGCTCTATGCTGCCAAATATGAACGCCGCCTTCTGCAGCTTAGATGCGCCGGCATCCATGTGATCCATAATATATCTACTCAGATTCATGTGGTCTGCTGTTCTCATATTTAACGCCTCCTGCCTGTTCTGCCATCAAGCACAGCTTGATAAGCTTCTCATGTACAAATGTATCCTCTATATCTTTTTCGTTGTATATAGTGTAAACGATAGATATAAAATCCACAGGAAGAAACTATAAATACTTTCTAAATAGACCGTAAAATATTCAGAAATTCATGGCAATTAAGAGAGTTCCAGCAGTGATGCATACCACGCCAACAGCCGCTTTCTTGGTCAGCTTTTCGTGGAACACGATTCCTGAAAATGCAATGGTGATGAGCATGCTCAGCTTGTCTATCGGTACTACCACGCTTGCCGGTCCGTCCTGAAGTGCCCTGTAATAACACAGCCAGGATGCTCCCGTGGCTATTCCGGAGAGCGCAATAAACAGCAGCTCCTTCTTCTCTATGCCCTTTATCTCATGCTGTTTTCCTGACACAAACACCATAAGCCAAGCCATGACAAGAACCACCGTTGTCCTGATCGCCGTGCCCAGATTTGAGTTGATATCCGATATCCCTACCTTGCCGAGTATCGCTGTCAAACTGGCAAAGACAGCTGAGAGCACCGCGTACAGCAGCCAGCTGCCATGCAAAAGTCCCATTTCCCACTGTTTCTGTGCCACACTGCCACCGTCTGTTGACATATGTTCGACATCTTTCCCTGACAGCTCCTGATCATCTGCAGTTTTCTTTTTGGTGATCATAAGCATGGTGCCCACACCTATCATAACTATTGAGATACCCTTAACCCAGGTGATCCCCTCATGTAGGAATATGAGGGCAAGCAGAATCGTGAGCACGGTGCTTGATTTGTCTATGGGAACGACCTTGTTGATATCCCCTTTCTGCAGCGCCCTGAAATAACACAGCCAGGATGCTCCGGTTGCAAGGCCGGAGAAGATCAGAAAGAGAAGTGTCTTACCGCTGATATGTGTGTCTGCAGTCCAGGCTCCTGTGACAAGAACCATCAGCCAGGCAAACAGCAGAACCACAACTGTCCTTATAGCCGTCGCCACATCAGAATCCGTCTTTCTTATACCGCATTTTGCAAGTATCGCCGTGATCCCCGCAAATGACGAAGAACCCACTGCAAATAATATCCACATTTTACGCGCCTCCCATTTATATGTGACCGTGAGCCACACTTACATTTATCATTTTGTATCATCTTTACTATAGGGTAACACTATTTTGACTCCAAATCCATCCTTGCGGCACCCCCGCTCAAAGCCGCACAAAAGGCAGGCTCACATAAGGACGCTTTCAAAAAGTGACCGATTGAGAGTAGCACAACGCCACAGAGATTTAAAACTCTGTGGCGTTGTGCTTTTTTATAGCTAA
>CABPYV010000020.1:0-44678 GCA_902461735.1 uncultured Coprococcus sp. | reverse complement strand
CTTCTTGCCATAAAAATAACCTCCAAACTGAGTAATTTTATCTTACATCAGTTTGAAGGTTTACACAAACTTTGGGATACTCCCTTTTGAATTCTTCTTTATCTCCTTATTTGTCTCGCCCATATTATTCGATACCTCCTGCAGCGTATTTCATTATCTCTTCCTGTGAAAGCTCGTCCTTTGACAGTTTCTTAACAAGTCTTCCGGCTCTCACAACACACACGTTATCGCACATGTTGATGATCTCAGGAAGCTCACTGGATACCATGATTATCGCTATGCCTTCCTTTGCCAGTTCATTGATTACTGTATATATCTCAAACTTTGCATTTACGTCAACACCTCTGGTTGGCTCATCCAGAATGAGCACATCAGGCTTGGTTGCAAGCCATTTGCCCAGAACCACCTTCTGCTGGTTTCCGCCTGACAGACTGCCCGCCTCAATCTCAGGCGATGCCGCCTTTATCCTCAGTCTCTGTGAATAATGGTCAATTACCTCGCCTCGTTTTCTCTCACTTATAGCGATTCCATTCATATAGAATCTGAGGGATGAAAGTGTGAGGTTAAATGCCACGCTGTTGCCAAGTACAAGGCCCTGTTTCTTTCTGTCCTCCGGAACCAGTGCTATGCCTGCCTTGATAGCCTGCATTGGATTCTTGAAGTGAACCGGCTTTCCTCCGAGTATCACCTCTCCCGATGTGAGCCGTGTTGCGCCAAATATCGCCTCCATGATCTCACTTCGTCCGGCACCTACCAGACCTGAGAATCCCAGGATCTCGCCCTTATGTACTGAAAAACTTATATCTTCAAAGACACCTGTCTGAGAAAGATTCTTTACCTCCAGAGCTGTCTCCGCTTTGTCCATGTCACAGTAATCTCTGGCATAGAAGCTCTCCAGATCTCTTCCTACCATCATTGCCACCAGCTCGTTCGGGTTGGTCTCAGATGTCTTTTTTGTTCCTACGTATGCACCATCCCTGATGACGGTAACTCTGTCAGATATTCTGAAGAGCTCCTCCATTCTGTGGGAGATGTAGATTATACTTACCTTTTTCTTTCTGAGATTTTCAATGATCTCAAATAACTGCTCAACCTCCTCATTTGAAAGAGATGAGGTTGGCTCATCCATAACTATTATCTTGCCGTTGAATGAGACCGCTTTAACGATCTCCACCATCTGCTGCTGTGCGATGGTCAGATTTTCTACTATCGTGTCTGCCTTTATATTCACACCGAGGGATGATATCATCTCCTCTGCTCTTCTGTTCATCTCTGCAAAGTCCAATGTTCCAAGCTTTGTCCTTATCTCTCTGCCGAGAAACAGGTTCTGTGCCACCGAAAGATATGGAACAAGTACGATTTCCTGATGTATTATTCCTATACCATTCTCTCTGGCGGCCGGAACTCCGTTGATCTTGACCTCCTTGCCATTTACCTTGATGATTCCGCTGTCGGGCTGGTAAATTCCGCCGAGGACCTTGATCAGTGTGGACTTTCCTGCACCATTCTCACCGAGCAGTGCATGTACCTCTCCCAGTTCAAGGGAAAAGTCGATGCCGCTTAAAGCATATATTCCAGAGAAGCTTTTCTTTATCCCTATCATTTCCAGAACTGTCTGTCCCATATTAAACCTCCAAGTTTCTATATCAGATCATTTGTTGTCTTGCTGTCATTTTTCGGGATTACGGCCGGAGATCTCAGATCCCCGGTCTCTCCCGTGTTATATACATCTACATTGTGTCATATCTGCCAATTCCGGGTTCAGCTCCTCACTATTATTTCTGGAGCCGGTCCGGCTTTACTGCCAGTCGTTAACTGTCTTTTCAGCCTCATCCTTGAGTACAAGGTGTGAATCAAGATATACCTTCTTCTCGTCGATGGTCGTATCTCCGCCTACATACTTCTGTGCTGCGTTGAATGCATACTCTGCAATCTGTACAGGAACCTGACATGCAACTGCTGTGAACTCACCGTCAATGAGTGCCTGCTTGCCATCTGGTGAAGCATCGATACTGTACACACCGATCTTACCAGTCTTATTTGCTGCCTTAACTGCTGCTGCAGCGCCGAGTGCTGATGGATCATTGATGCAGAAGAATGCCTGAAGATCTGTGTTTGCTGTGATGATATCCTCTGCAAGGCTCATTGATGCGTCAAGTGCTGCCTCGCCATCCTGCTGTGCCACGATATTGAACTTATCCTTGTTGTCACCGAGTCCGTCGAGGAAACCATTTACACGATCTACACAACTCTCATTTGATGGGAAGTCAAGGATCGCAATGTCTGCTCCATCCGGATAATCCTTAGCCATCTGCTCACCTACAAGCTGTCCTGCCATGTATGCATTTGTTCCAACGAACTGTGTTATAAAGTTCTCTATGTCATCCTCGATAACTGCTGTATCTACATTGAAGATTGGGATTCCTGCATCTTTGATCTCTGCAAGACCTGATGTGATACCTGCTGAATCAACCGGGATGATGAACACTGCATCGTATCCACTGTTTGCCACGTCTGACAACTGGCTGAGCTGTGTGTTCAGATCGTAGTCAGGATCAAGACATGTATATGATATTCCGTTCGCATCACAGAGTTCCTTGAGCTTTGCATCTATTGAACTCTGGAATGTGTTGTTAAGTGTGTTTGTACAGAATGCAAATGACAGGTCGGATGACTTCGTGCTCTCCTGCTTTGTACCTGATTCAGATGAACCGCTGTCCGATGCGCCTCCTGCTCCTGATCCACAACCTGCCAGTAAACTAAGTGACATGCACAGGCATGCCCCAACTGCTAATAACTTCTTAATCTTTCTCATAATTTTTACCTCCAATATCATATGTTTCATTTTTGCTAACTCGTTGTCGAAAAACTGTTATTAACCGGTTTTATTTACGTAAATTTATAACTGTTTTTCGTCCCTTGTATGTTTAGATGATATATCTTTTGTCTGTTATTGTCAATAATCAGTGTTTTATTTATTGTTTATTCGTCACTATGCACAAATAATGTTCGTTTACATTATATGGTTCGTAAGTCTTTTTCTTATTTTTACGTAAATATTCTATAATGTGTCATACTTTTAGGATTCGCAGTGTACGATTGACACCCGTTACTTGTCACCTTGGCTCTTGTCATTTTATCCATTGTCCTCCGTTACCACTTTCTCAGGAATTTTCTCTTTTGGGTGCGATTCCGGTAACCCAGGCATAAAATTGTATCCTTGGGAACTTCTCAAGCGAAAAATATACAAAATTCCGAGGTCTTGTATCTAAACAAAAAAAAATCCGCCAGAGAGATACAATTTTCTCTCTGACGGGTTCTTTTTAGACAAAAAGATACAAATTCTAACTCTGTCTGGCACGGGCTAACGCACGGACTAACAAAAGATGTCATATCACCTTAGTCTGTCTGGCATGGACTCATGAAAGATTTCCTTCCATGCAAGCCTGAGCTGTTTTGGCTCAACCTGATATGGCTGAACTCCCACATACTTTGGAAGCTGTTCTTCACTTACCAGGGACTTGGCAACAACTGCCGCGGCCGCTCTTCCCTGCTCGTATGGTCTTTGTGTGCTGAGTCCTTTGACAATTCCTTCTTCCATGCACCGGGCTATGCCATGGTCAAGATCAGTTGTGAACACCGCCACATCCTCCCTGCCAAGCTCCTTGAGTGCCTTTATAGCCAAAAGTGCCGGGCGATCCCAGCTCACATACATTGCCTCAATTTCAGGATTGGCAGTTATCACGTCCTTGGCTACCTGATATGCATTAGATATCTCTCCAAAACTCCTGGTCGTCACTATGTCGATATCCGGGTAACTGTCCTTGATTATCCTCTCAGCAGCGTTATCCCTGACTCTTGTTCCGTAGAATGCCGCACCATGAATAATGAAACCTGCCTTTTTTTTCTTATTCTCCTTACAGTATTCCCCCAGCATTCTTCCCGTGTTTGTTCCGTTCTCCGACTCATTTACTGATACACAGGACACATAGCTGTTCTTGGACATGCCATCCGGAACATTGCTTATGAACACCAGCTTTGACACCTTGGAAAGCTCCTGAAACTTCTCTCTGGTACGGCTGTCATCCGCTGGAATAGCTATAACTGCATCCGGTTTCTGAAGTCTTATGCCATCAAGCTGTGCATTCTGCAGTTCCGAGTCAAAATGTGCATCCATAACCGATACAACATCTATCCCAAACTGCTCAAGTTCCTCCCGAATTCCCTTCTCATGCAATTCTGCCCAAGACGTTCCAGTATAATGGAAAGAGATCGCAACCCTGAAATGTCCTGCCTTTAGTCTGTGTTTCTCTTCTTTTGTCAATACAACCGAATCCGGTGCTGCCGCTTTATCTCCAAATGGTCCATTGTCAAGCATCTTTGTGGATTTTCTGACTACAAGCTCTACATCCGCATAACAGTCATGCGATATAACAACTCCCGTATTGATCTTCTCAAACAACATCCCAACAGCCTTGGCACTCAGTCCCTTCACATCTCTTCTCAGTATTGTAAGAGGCGGATAAGTAAGTTCAGACCAGCTCTCATCGCCAAATCCAACCACAGATATCTCTCCCGGACAGTCGATTCCCATATCTCTCAGCGTCTTCATAAGATAAAGAGTTATTCTGTTGCCCCCCGCAAGTACAGCGGTCGGCCTGTATCTGCGCAGGGCTTTCTGAATAGCCAGCATGCAGTCATCCTCTCCTTTTTCCAACGTCACATCAACAATGTTTGCATCATTTGTATTTATATTGTATTTCTCCAGAGCATTCAGGAAACCTTTTGTCCTCTCATCCCTGGTGGTACTGTCCGTACTCTCTCTGAAGAACAAAACATTTTTGTGTCCACTCGCAAGTAGATAATCTGCGCCCTTAAATATAGCCTCGCGGTCTCGGAACTCAACCGAGTCTATCCCTGATCCAAGTATATTTCTCTCCACGCAGACAAATGGAACGCCCGACTGTATGAGTCTTGTGTAATTAGATGCCACATCGCTCACCGGCGCATGTATGATACCGGCAACCTTCTTGTTCACCAGAAGTCCGGCAAGCACCTGCGCCTCCTCCTTGAGATCATTGTCTGTTATCGCCACAAGGAACTGATATCCCTGCACACTGACAAGCTGCTTCACATAAGCTACCATATCTCTGTATATAGTACTTTCAATGTTTGGAATGACTGCAACTATCGTGGACTCCCGTCCAACCAGCAGTTTTCTCTCCTTATCAGCTATCTTATTCTGGTATCCCGTCTCTACAATAATCTTCTCTATCTTATCCACAAGCTCAGGTCTTACATACCTTGTCCTGTTTATAACATGTGATACCGTGGCTATTGACACCCCAGCCATCTCCGCTATTTCTTTTATTGTAACCTTGCTTTTACTCATACAGCATCCTTTCTCCCTTGTAAGCCACATACATCAGTTCTGCCAATTGATATTCTCTCCCTGGATAAGTGGGTATCTGGCAAGCTCTGTGCCATCCAGGTTCTCTCTGTTCATATCAACAGCATTTATCTGGTGTCCCTCATAGGTATTGTAATAGTATATACCCTTATCGGCATTACAGCATGAAGTATATATGGTTATCTCATATTTGTCAGGCGCAACCTCACAGCATCCCCTCTGCTGATCCACAGAGCCAAGTATATGGAAAAACTGACTCACGCTCTCAGACTCCGAATCCGCAGGCAGACTGTTCTGCTTCACAAATGCCACCCTGGCAAATCTCGACGTCGACGACAGATCCCCTGGAAGTCCTATTGCTCCCATACCACGGCTGTAAGTATTCAGTCCCACCTCAGGTGCAAATGTATTCACCGGCTGCTTCGGTGACAGCCCCATATACTGATTGAGCAGGAACATCTGCTGCGGAAATGGTGGGTTGTTCGTGAGAACCCCAACCGGATTCTCATACACATGAAGTCCGTCAGCCATACACTCTACAGTTATAGCTCCATTTCTGTCCGCGATGATCCAATGAAGCTGCGCTGTAGGAAGCTGCTCGGAAAATGGTGTTCCCGTCAGGTTCATCCTGTCCAAAGCTACTCTTGCCTCTCCCACGCTGGCACAGTTTCCGAGTATCCACGGAATGAACTCGTACTGGGCAACATTGTCCCTGTCACCACTCTCATCCACTTCCTGATACGCGGCATTTCCAACGAAATTCAGGCCTGCCATTCCAAGCCCCTTCTCATTTATAGCATCATAGTAGAGAGGATAGTCACCTGCCACATGTGCCATGCCTATCATGGCATAATGGCTTTCCTTCCTGCCCATATATCTGAATTCAAACGGATAATTTCTCGGAGTCACGGTGATCTCATCGCCGTACGAGAATTCATAATCCAGCGTTCTTCCAAAATAGAAATCCTTTGTCTTATATGTCGCTGCTGTACACATATTTGTCTCCTTCCAAATCTCTGCAGATAATCTATATCGTCAGCTCAAAGCCATAACAGCTCTTTTCAAATCCATAGTGCTCATAGAATCCATGTGCCCCTGTCCTCGGAAGTCCGGAATCAAGAGTGATGGCCTTACATCCCCTCTGCTTTGCAAGCTTCTTTACATGATCCAGGAGTGCCACACCATATCCCTTGCCGCGGTCCTCCTCTCTTGTTATGAGGCTTGACACATAGCATGTAAGTCCCGACATCCAAAATGTATTGAAATAGTCTCCATGACACATGCCTCTGCAAATGCCTTCATCCCATAATAAAAACGCAAAGCTGCGTTCGTCATCTATGACGTCCATATATACTTTGCGTATTTCTTCCCTGTCATATGTATTATATGTCCATAATTTTTCTATAAAATCAAATACAATATCAAAATCCTCTGCTGCCGCCTTTCTGATCTCCATAATGATATTCTCCTTTCCATTGAACACCAGCCATGCAAAATTTGCCTTCGGCAAATGGCTGGCGCTACATGTCAAGTTTTCACAGAAAACTTGACACATCCCCGTCGAACCTCAGTCCGCTTAAACTGACTTTGCACTATCAACTAAGTTACAGCCGATGCTTACATTATAGAATATCAAAGTGATTATTAACAGACCACCACCCATAAATTTATTATAAAATATCCCGATAAAAAGTGAGGAGGCAGATACGCACAATGCTGTATCTGCCTCCTCACTTTTATATCTTCGTCTCCACATCCGGGAATTCCAACACTATCTCGAATCCATTCTGCAACTTTGAATTTGCTGTCACTGTGATGCCCAGGTCATGCGCCATCTCACTGACAAGATACAGTCCCATGCCCGTCGCATGCTTCCTGTTCTCACCCGAGTCACCCGTGACACCCTTCTCGAATATGTACGGCATGTCACAGCTCTTAACGCCTATGCCGTTGTCACTCACGGACAGCAGCTTTTTGTCGCCCGCCGTCCAGAAGTCAAATGATATCTCCGGCTGCTCATTCGTGTATTTCATGGAATTGCTCACAAGCTGACCGAGTATAAACTGCAAGCCTCTGCGGTCACTGTACACCTCTCCATTCTCAAGACATTTTCTGACCCGTATGCCCTTCTCCTCAAGCAGGGATCTGTAGTCAGCTATCACCTCATCCACGCATTCTTCCACATCTATGCTCTCCATGAGATAATCCTTGTAATCGCTTTTCAGTCTGGCGTAGTAGAGCATCTGATCTACATAGTTCTGCATCTGGCTTGTCACATTATCCATCTTCGTCACAACATTATGAGGCAGCTCATCTCTCCTGTTGTCCACCACAAATGTCAGCAGAGAGATGGGGGTCTTGATCTCATGTGCCCAGTTCTCCACATACTCCTGATAATCCCTGAGTTGTCTGCCACTCTGCATCACTGAATCTCTCAGATCGTGAAGCTCCTCCGACAGCACGCTCACATATTCCTGTTCAGAAGCCCCGCACAGGCTCCTCATTTCTATCTCGCTCTGTTCATCCGGGGCAGTGATAAATCTCCTGAACGCCTCAATTTTCTTCCTGTCCTTTATACACAACACCGAGCACACCGCCGCGAACAGTATCACAGTGAACACGCCAACCAGCACCCTTATTCTGACAAATGCCTCTGGTGCCACAAGCCACATGAAGAAGCAGAACGCCACGTCCGTCAGAAGCAGCAGACCAAGCCAGACAATATTCTGTTTTATAACAAGTCCAAATCTTTTCATATTTTCTCCACTCTGACAAGGGGGTCAGGCACCTCCGTCCCCAGGGAATATTTTGTACCCAACGCCTCTTACAGCTATGATCTTTGCCTTCATGCCAAGTCCTGCCATAGTTTTCTTCAGTCTTGTAAGATTCACCTGCAGGGCATTTTCATCTATATACTCCGACGTGCCCCATACTGCCTCACAAAGCTTCTCCTTAGACACGACATCTCCTCCGCTTGTCATAAGTGTTTCAAATATACGTCCCTGATTCTGTGGAAGCACCGCAGATCTCCCATCTATATACAGAGTGTATGTCTGAGTGTCCAGAAGAAATCCTTCTCCTTCGATCAGGTTCTGTCTGCCCTCGTACCTCTTGAGCACATTTGCCACCCGGGCCAGAAGCCGCTCACGGCGGCATGGCTTCGTGAGGAATTCATCAGCACCCAGCTCCAGCGCATGGAGCTCGTCCTTTAGCTGGTCCCTCGATGTGAGAACCAGCACAGGGACAGAGTTCCGCCTCTTGATCTCCCGGCATATGTCAAAACCGCTCCTGCCCGGAAGATTGATATCCAGCATAAGAATATCCGGAGCCATGTCCAGTATCTGTTCTATTATATTGTCAAATCCATCTGGCTTAACTGCCCTGTATCCTGCCTTTGTCAGCATATCCAGAAGTTCATCACACATGAGGACATCGTCCTCAACCACCATCACACACTTCACCGTTTACTCAACCCTTTCCGGTGTCATCATCGCCATGAGATATCTGTTGCTTGAGCGTTTCACCGCCGTCATATAGATACATTCTACCACACACAGCAGGATTATCATAACAGCAGCTATGATAAGTATCTGCTTCACACTGCCGCGCATGAATTCTGAGAGTATTCCCGTGAGCAGAGCACGCACACCGAATATACTGCTGACCGCAGCCACTGCTACCGGGATCCCGAAGTACCATCCCACCTGTCTGTTCGCAGAGCTGCAGAGCATTTCGTATGTCGCGCCAAGCTTCACAAGGGTCCTGTACCTTCTGCCGGACTTTCTCTGTCCCATGAGGAACTGAACGCCGATTATGGTATTTGCGATTATGAGGAACACCACCGCCAGATAAAGCGTTATGTATCCGGCTGCCACAGTATAGAACATATTTCTTCCTATGTTCTGCAGATAACTCTCGCAGTCAGCATTTATACTCTCAAAATCTATACCGTCTAGCTTCTCATTTTCATCCATTATGGCTTTCATGAGTCCCTTGTCGTCCACGATATCCTTTCTAAGGATGGCATTTACATATAACTCGTAATTGTCATTTGTCAGTCTGGCAAATGTGTCATCGTCCACGATAAGTCCAAATGACAGGGTTATCGATGAATCTGTCACGATCTTCGTGGTCTGGATCTCACCGGTCATATGATACTTATCTCCTCTTATATCTACCTCCGGCTTCTCTGCCAGTACCTTGTTCAGCAGCCCGCCACGGTAGTCAGTGTAGAAATCCGTGTAGAGTGCCACCTCATTTTCTCCGAGTTCCAGAGGCTTCTTTCCCGCAGCCTCAAGCACCTTGTTGTACGCACTCTGCTGTATCAGATAAGGATATGTCATATAGGACATGTTGTTTATAAGCACATCCCTGTCCTCTGAAGCATCGAGCTCTTCAAGTGCGGATATGACCGCATCCACATTCACTGCATCATCATAGGACTCATTTTCACCCATCTTTATATGGCCAAGTTTCATATCAAATACGTCCGAAAAATCGCCCAATACGCCAGCTTCCTCCAGCTTCGCGCGGATATTCCTGCTGTCCGCCTCGGCGTCATCACCATATGAGGCAAATGTATAGTCAAGCACATGATCCATATTCTGTCTGGATATGCATATGCCAACACCCGCACCGCAGCAGCACAGGGCGCCGAGTATCAGGATAGAACTTATTGCGAGTGTTCCAGATTTTGTAACTACATTTTCATGTATCTGTCTGAAACCGAACACTGCAAGTGGCTTTGAGCCATTTGTGCGCCTGGCAAGGATATCCATAAATATCCTGAGACCGAAAAACAACAGGAACATGCCAACAAATCCCAGTGTTATGGTGACCGCCATGTATTTTACACTGATCCATGAATATCCGCTGATTCCCTGGTAGTATACAGCGATAATTGCCGCAAGCCCGAGGACTGCACTCACCCCATAAACCGGAGCCGGAAGCTGTTTCTTCTCTGTCTCCGGAACATCCACAAGAAGCTCTCCTATCTGCTTTCTTGCAAGCTTGCCACTCAATATGACAAATGCCGCAAGCTTTATCAGGACAAATCCAACCATTGTCAGTATCACGGCCTGAAGTGAAAATGATACGTGATGACCTATAATGCCAAGGCCAACCAGTCTGGCTGTGAGAAGGCTCACAACCTCAGACACAAGGATCGCTATCGGAAGTCCGATGAGCAGGGCCAGTGCACTGCTGCCCAGATCCTCCGCCATAAGCAGAGCAAAGAGCTTCGATCTCCTCATTCCCATCATTATATACATTCCAAGTTCATGCCTTCGCCGTTCGAGCTGGTATTTGCTCGCATAATATATAAGAAAGAATAGTATGACCAGTGAGAACACGTAAAAGACTGCCGCTATCTGGAGAAGTCTGTTCACCGCATCGCTCTCAAGGCTTTTCAGGAATATCATAACGTCCTGATGTGACAGCGCCAGTATGATGTAAAATGCCACTATGGATACAACCAGTGACGCAAAGAACAGACCATTCTCTTTTCTGCTTCTCCGGCTGTTCCTCATTGCCAGTTTAAAGAACATTTGCGCTGCCTCCTCCCATCTGCGCCATCAGCTTGAGTATTCTCTCATAAAACTCCTGCTGTGACTCTCTCTCCATATCTCTTCTGAGCTCATGGAATATCCTGCCATCCTGTATGAAGAGGATCCTCTTGCAGAAACTTGCCGCATTTGAATCGTGGGTCACCATAAGTATGGTAGTGTTGTCATCCCTGTTCAGTCCCGACAGCTTCTCCATGAGTGCCTTTGCATTTCTTGAGTCGAGTGCTCCGGTCGGCTCGTCCGCAAGAATGATCCCCGGATTAAGTATGAGCGCTCTGGCGGCCGCAACCCTCTGTCTCTGACCACCAGACATCTGCGACGGGAATTTGTCAAGCACGTTATCTATCTCCAGATATGATGAAAGCTTTTCCAGTCTGCTTCTGCTCTCATCCTCGGATACACCGTGTATTGACAACGGAACCATAATGTTCTCTCTGCCTGTTAGATTGTCCAGAAGTTCAAAGTTCTGGAACAGATAACCTATCTCCCTGCCTCTGTACTGCGCAAGCTTCGCACCTTTAAGCGCCTGTATCTCTTTGCCCTGGAGCTCTATGGTTCCGCTGTCAGGCTTTATGACCGTTGCGATACAGTTCAGCAGTGTGGACTTTCCCGATCCACTGCTACCCATAATGCCAAGGAACTCTCCCGGCATGACCTGAAATGATATGCCGTCCAGAGCCTTACTCTGGTTTGGCTTTTTGCCATAGTATTTCTTCAGTGATTCTATCTTTAATAAACTATCCATATTGTTCACCTTTCTTTATTTTTATTTGGGGACGGAGCGCTCCGTCCCTTTTTCCTGTCTTTTTCTATATATTTTGCCACATACACCAAAAGGGGTCAGGTACCTCCGTCCCCCAAATGCCCTTTTTGGGGGAATTTTGCCAATTTTCTTATAATGGGGACGGAGGTACCTGTCCCCTTTTGACCTATTTTGAAAAAGCAAAAACAGCGCCGCTCTGATATCATAATATCAGAACGACGCTGTGATTAACACTTACACCTTATGAAAGGTTTTTATTCTGCATCCTCAGTCTTTGGGGCCTCGTGGGCATCCATGTTCTTAGGAAGCACTAGATTCAGAATGATGGTACATCCACCGAGTACTGCGTCTGGCAGGGTTGCAAGCACTGCACCGAAGATCGGGAATATTCCGGCAAGGATCATGATGATCGCACCTGTAGCTATGGTAAATCTGTTGACAACCTTTGTCATGGCAACAAGTCCGACATTCTGGCTGAATGATGTGATAGGCAGACAGCCGAACACTGATGACAGTGCGCTGACATATCCGTCACATGCGATGGAGCCCGATGTCTCCTGTATTTTTTTCGTCATTTTACAACAGAAATGATTCTACCATAGTTCGTGCAATACATACATGACTTTTTGTCGCATTTTTCTAATTTTTTTAGTATAATATAAACGTTGTGGGCAGTTTCTGATAACACTTGCAGCTCACAGCGTATATCAAATAATATCGGGTGCTTTGCATTTGCCGGCACCTAAAATATGGAGGGATAACTATGGCATGGTATGATGAGGCAGTTTTTTATCACATTTATCCACTGGGACTTGCGGGAGCCCCTAAACAGAACGACTACGGTGAGCCTGTTCACCGCTTAAACACCCTGCTTCCATGGGTGGATCATATAAAGGAGATTGGCGGATCAGCGCTGTACATCGGACCACTCTTCGAGTCCGTTGGACACGGCTACGAGACCACAGATTACAAGAAGCTTGACTCCCGTCTCGGAACAAATGAAGACCTGACTGCATTTGTGGCTTACTGCCACGAGCAGGGCATAAAGGTCATCTTTGACGGAGTGTTCAACCACACAGGCCGTGACTTCTTCGCATTCAAGGACATCCAGGCAAACAGAGAGAATTCACAGTACAAGGACTGGTACTGCAATGTGAATTTCTGGGGCAACAACGAGTACAACGACGGTTTCTCCTACGACAACTGGGGCGGCTACAACCTTCTCGTCAAACTGAATCAGAAGAATCCTGCTGTCGTTGACTATATATGCGATGTGATCCGTTTCTGGGTGAGCGAGTTCGATGTGGACGGTATCAGACTTGACGCTGCGGACGTTCTTGACTTTGATTTCATGAAGGCACTGCGCCGCACAGCAAATGAAGTGAAGCCGGATTTCTGGCTCATGGGCGAGGTCATCCACGGCGACTACAGCCGCTGGGTAAACGGCGAGACTCTTCACAGCGTCACCAACTACACACTTCACAAGGCTCTGTACAGCGGTCACAATGACCACAACTATTTTGAAATTGCGCACACTGTAAGACGTCTCCAGAACATGGGAACATTAAAGCTCTACAACTTTGTAGACAACCATGATGTGGAGCGTATCTATACAAAGCTCACCAACAAGGCACATTTTGCACCTGTACATGTATTGCTCTACACTCTTCCGGGTGTGCCTAGTATATACTACGGTTCAGAATTTGGTATTGAGGGACGCAAGGAATATGGCTCGGACGACAGCTTAAGACCAGCTCTCAATATAGAAGATTACAAGGATTCAGTAAAAACCAACCCTTGCACAGCACTCATTGCCGCACTCGGCAAGGTACGTCAGGCTGTTCCTGCACTGTCATATGGCAGCTACGATGAGCTGATGCTCACCAACAGACAGTTCGCATACGCAAGGGATCTTGACGGAACACGTGTCATCGTGTCAGTGAACAACGACGATGCACCAGCCGGAATGCACCTTGCAGCAGGAAACTGCGCAGCGTACATCGGCGCCCTGTCAGGCGAAAAGGTATCTGTCCAGGATGGACATATCAACATAACCCAGCCTGCAAACAGCGGAGAGATCTGGGTGCCTGAGGGAACTGACCTGAATGTCAAGCCGGTTAAGGCTCAGAGCGTAAATGTTGAGAATACTAATAGTATAAATACGAATATAGAAGCCCCTAGCGTGGACACAGAAAAAGCAACAGACATGGTCGTTGAGGACACACAGTCCGAAACTACCAAAGCTGAAGATACTAAAGCTGCGGCTCCAAAAGCTGAAACCGCAAAAACAGCGTCAGAAAATACAGCCTCTGAAACCACAGCTAAGGAGTCCGAATCAGAAAGCACACCAAACGCTACAGCCTCCGATGATCCTGCAGATCCATCCACCATCACCATGGATTGGAGCAAGTCACCTGAGTCAATGACAGTTCCAGAGCTTCAGGCTGCAGTCCTTGCAAAGCTTGCCGGAAACGGACCTGTTGACGCACAGATGAAAAAGACAGTCGTAGACAATATCTGGCACGACTCTCTCGTCAATTGGCTGAAGAGTTTCAGATAAAATTACGTAGAAACAGCCAGGTGCATATTCTCCAAATTGGAGAACATACACCTGGCTATTTTTTATTATAAACATTCTTGCGATATCAAACAGCTTGACGAGCATATCTTCATTGTGGAATACAGCTTTGCAAGCAGCTCCGAGCTGTGAAGTCTCCATACGATAAAAGCACCGGCAAACAATACCAATAATCCAGTACCGGCAATTTTGAAATCATATAATTTGTTCATCTCAGTTCTCCTCTCAGCCTCCATTTTGTTCAGGTGACTGTGATCGCACTGCGCCATGATATTCATGCATCCGCAACCCTCCATCTGAATTCATATGTCACATTCTAGCACGATTCCCCCGTTTTTATATGGACAACTGTACTTTTTTCACCTAAAAATCAACAAATTGCAGCCTGCGGCCATCAAACCTGATATAACCATCAAAAAAACTGCTGACCATATCGCCTAACTGCTGAATATACCACTGTTTTCCAGATAAAATTCGTACGGATTTTCTGGGTTGATATAAAGATATACCACATCGCCTTTACTTATATTCAGTCCATATACATATGTCTGCTCATACACTTTATACTGCTTATCCCTGTATGTAAATTCAAATACTCCCGCCTCCGGATATCTTCTGCCGGCTCTCATATCCTGTCTCATATCTGCACGTACATCATGGCATACAGCTTTCACAGTAAATGAACATCTTCGCTCAAGCGCTTTTCTCTTACATATCACAGAGAGCAGTGTTATTGCACTGACCACAAAGAATGCACATGCAAATATCTCTGCATAAAATACTCCAACATTGCAATTTTCTCTCCCCAATATCCGTTCCGGGAGCAATACTATCTTATCCGCAAAAGAGCCATCTTTCACAGCACACGCCGCCCATATCAGCGCCGATGCAGCACCGGCAAACACAGATATGAACACTATACCGATAATGCTCCCCCGCTTTCGCTTCTTAACCATCGGAATAAGAGTCTTTAGAATTATGACAAGAACTATCCCGGCAAAAAACTGCCCCACAACAAGCATAACAGCATCCGTTCCGATCTCACTTGCAACAAATCCGGCTATAATACTGGCAACAAACCATATGCCAAATATTACGCCTCCAATTTTCTCAGGCATAGAAACATTTTTTTCTTCTAAATTGTTATTTCCCATATACCCCACCTCTCAGCAAATATCCGCCATTCATATAAAAAGAAAACTGAGAATCTGTCAAGTCATGTCAATTCTCAGTCTCTCTTACCTATATATTATTCATGAATCTTATATATACCATCAAATATCCCGCAGCGATCCTACTGCTCCCTGAACTTTATCTCGCCCGTAGCAGCATCCATGCTGTCCACTATCGCAAGTGACTCAAGATGATATCCGAGATTTCTGATGACCTGTCCGCCTGTCTGGAAGCCTTTCTCAACTGCTATTCCGATTCCTTCAACGCTGGCACCTGCCGACTTCACTATGGAGATGAGCCCCTGAAGCGCACATCCATTTGCAAGGAAATCATCTATGATAAGTATCTTGTCCTCAGGATTGATGAACTTCTTGGACACGATGACCTGATTCTTGCACTTGTGTGTAAATGACTCAACCTCTGCCACATACACATCGCCCTCTATGTTGATGCTCTTTGATTTCTTCGCAAATACAACAGGCACATCAAAATGTCTGGCAACAACACAGGCAATACCTATTCCGGATGCCTCTATAGTAAGGATCTTGTTGATCTCTGTTCCCTCAAATCTCTTCTTGAACTCCTCACCGATCTGATCAAACAGACGTATATCCATCTGGTGGTTAAGGAAACTATCCACCTTGAGAACATTGCCCTCCTTTACTATTCCATCCTTAGTTATTCTCTCTTCCAAAAAATTCACGTCGTAATTCCTCCTTGAATACCTGTCAAATACGAATCCGTCCGTACTCGCTCATTCTCTGAGTTTCAAACGTCATCTTCACCATCACTTTTATGCCATACGGAAATTATCCTCTTCTTAATCTGACGTTACTGATTCGCATGCAATCATAATTATAGACATAATACAACAACAATCTAAGTTTTTCCACCCTAATTATATACATTCATATACAACTTTTACATAAGGTATATTCAAGTAAATCACCACCGAACACAAATCTCACAATCACTAGATAAGTCCCCTGTTAGATGCCTCCCTGACCGCCCCGGCCTTATCAGTCACTCCGAGTTTCCTGTACACCTGGTTCAGATGATACTTTACATTCGCCTCCGACATGTTGAGTCTGTCCGCTATCTTCTGTCTGGACAGCCCCTCTGCCTGCAGTTTAAGTATGGCTGTAGCAGTCTCACTGAGCTGAACATCATCCACTCCCGCTTTCATATATCCGGGGTAGTATCTCGTCATACTCTCAGTCTCCTTCTGCAGTTGTCTGAAATATGCCCTTCTTGCGGCTATCTCCTTGTCGTCAGCACCATCTTTCTCGACTTTCCATCCACAGGTATTTATAAGAGTATTCACCGCCGCACCTTCCCTGGATATAATCCTTGTGAAGCTATATTCCATCGCAGTATCTATAGCATGGCACATCGCCTTTTTCCAGTCATCATTTTTTAATCGCTGCAAAGCTACAGCCATCAGCACACCACATTCTATCCCTATATACGTACGGGACATCATCTCAGCATAATATCTCAGCTTTGTCAGCAGCGAATATGCCTGTTCATTCCGTCCGCTTTGAAGGTATACTCTCACTTTGGTTAGATAGATAAACCTGTCATATATCCTGAATTCAACATTTTCATCCGGAGCATTTTCCATCCAGCCTGTAACACAGGCTCTATCTCCTCTGTACAGGCTGCATCTGGTCTCAAATGCATATATATTGGGAAGGAGATTTTGTCCTTCCTCTTTTTCAGCCTTTCCCTCTATTCCATTCAAAACCTCAAGAGCCTCCTGTGGCTTTCCGTTCTGCAAATGCAGCCACGCCAATATACCATCAGCAACAAAGCACTGCTCGATTTTTCCTCCTGCTTCCGCCTGCATTCTGCCCTTTGCCGCAAGCGTTGCCACCTCGTAATTATCTCCGCTCTTTTCAAGAAAACTCTCCGCCAAAGCAAGATTTACAAGACCTTTTCCGTATTTTCCAAGTACAAACTCAACAATCCTGCCAACCTTCGACGCCAGCTCTCTGTCTCTCTTGCTCCACTCACAGAAATCTTTTCCGCCATTCATCATTGATGGCAGATTGGATGTAACCGACCATTCCTGTATTCTTACTTCTTTATTAAAAACCATGGTGTATGCTGACTTCAAAAGCTTTAATACATCAACACTTCCCCTGTGCGGCAGACCAATATCCAGATACAGCAAAAGTCCCTTTGCATTTTTCCTGGCACTTCCCTGGTTTTCATCTGCATATAATTTTAGTCTGTCGTACCATCTTTCACTCTCATCAGGATTTAGAAGGAGTGACTGCAGCATGCTCATACCACACATAAGCTCAGGACTTTTCTCGATGACATGATCCGGAAGTTCCAGATAATATTTTTTCAGGTCATAGTAATAACCACTGTTCGCCGCATGTCTGGCATTATCGACAAGTATTGAAACTATTCGCTCTGTAACTCCTGCATTTTCATACATCTCTAGAGCTTTCCTTATATCTCCGTTAAGTCTGTAAAACAGCCCGGCATTCTCATACAGGCCTCTTATACGTTCCTTCTCGTACTTCCGCTTAAGACGTCTGCGCATAGAGACCCTCATGTGAAACTGCAGTTGATATTGTGTATTGCCATCCTTATCCATCCGGCTGGTCATAAAGTTTCCAAGCCACTTTGCCCTCTCGATCAAAAGCTCACTGTCACTTCTTCCGGTTATCATCTCAGCCTGTTTTGTTGTAAACTCATCCACCACGGATATTTCCATGAGAAATTCCTGCATTTCCACATCCCAGTTATCATACACATGATACTCAAGATAGTTGCACATCTCCTCCACAACGCGTCTCGAAAAATCATTATACATATCATCTGTAATCTCGCTTGTATATGCCATTTCCACGTATTTGATGTGGCACATCTCCACAGCCAGCGGAAGCCCTGTAGTCTCATAGTACATTCTCTGCACTTGTGCCTCATTCATGCCAAATCCAGCGTATTCAGCATACTTCTTTATATCATCCAAGCTGAACATAAGCAGCTTGCTGTCCACCACATAAAAGCCTTCTTGAAACCTTATAGCAGAAAGCCACGGGGGAACCGGACACCGGCCAATTAGTATAACCCATACGTCTTCTCTTCTAATGAGTTCTATGATCTGCTCTCTCACTGTATCCACATCTCCCCATGAGAGCTCGTGCAGATTATCTATGACAACTATTTTTCTTGCACTGCTGCTTTCTATCACAAGGTCATCTGGTCTGATACCGCCGGCATCCACCAACATGTACTTACGTGTTCCCAGATATCTGCTGACAAGAGTCGTCTTTCCCGAACCACTGACGCCATATATATACGATGTTACATTCTCATCATCCGCCGTTCTGAGAAGTCTCCATGCTTTTTTCGGTTTTATATAATATCCCTTATTACCTGTAGCTGCCTCTCCCATAGTGTGCCTCTCCTTATTCTATATGCCAATCAAGGAAACCATGCAATCATTCGCTATATTTCAAACTGTTTTTCAGATTTCCACAAATATTCCTGTTCACGATACATACGCCTGTTTCTGTTATCTTCTTATAAAAACACAGCTGGAGTCTGGTCTCCCAGACATCCAGCTGCTAATAATCTCCGGTGATACCTGTACTTTATCTTACAGTAACCTGAACCGGTACTGTCACACCACTTATTGATATGACATAAATCGTACATTTGCCTGACGCCTTAGCACGGATAACCCCATTCGCATCAACCGTTGCAACATTTGTATTTGTTGAATAGTAGAATACTCGTGGTCCGTGATCTGCTCCAAGGAGCTTCTTTGATGCTGTGGCTGGCTTATATGCCGGCTTAAGTTTAACCGCCTGCTTTACAGACATTGTGTATGCCTTCTTTGCAAGAGTAACTGTCTTGACATTTGTATATTTACCACTGTTTAGTACGTTGTGAAGCAATACGCTTGTATCAATGTACTTCTTCTTACCGTTTACTATCTTGTACGCCTTAACCTGTGTCTTTACTATATCATACTTGCTAAGGTTAGTTCCATGTATTTTTGTTACGACTGCCTTTGTATTTGAGCCACCCTTTACAACCTTGACCGGATTCTTAGTGTCAAGCTTCAGATAACAACGCTGCATAAATATGTCGTATCCGTCTGCACCTGCTACCTTGCCCCACTTGATCGTAAGGCTCTTATTCGTAGATGCCGCCTGAATATTTTTGTTGATACCTGCTGTATTCTGTGCTGGGATCTTAGCAACAAACTTTGCACTTATCTTCATGTTCTTATTGGCAGCTACCTTGACTGATGTCTTTTTGCTTGTAAAGCTGCCTGACCATGTTCCGAGCTTACAGTTCTTTGCAGCCTTCGCTGTACATACCAGAACCGTTCCTTCCTTGACCGATGAACCATTCTTGAGTGTCTTTCCATCAGATGTCTTTACTGATATAGTTCCGTTCACAGTCTTACCTATCGCAACCTTAACATATCTGAACTTAAATGCAGCACTGACGTTTACAGCTCTGGTCACTTTAAGCTTCACTGTCTGACCCTTCTTGCCCTTGGCATCTCCGCCCCAAGCAGATAGATCACAGTGCTTTGCAGGAACCGCCTTGCACACGATAACTGTTCCTTCCTGTACCAGCTGTCCATTTGCAATCTTCTTGCCATCAGCTGTTGTCACAGTTATCTTTCCGTTCTTGACTGATGCTATATTTACCTTTGCATACCTTGCCTTGAACGCTGCGCCAACTGTGATGTTTCCATCAAGAGCCTGCTCAAATGTGCTCTCAGTCTGATCAGCTGCATCCTCTGTCCATGTGTCAAAATCATAATATTTATCAGGTGTTGCTTTGTACGTGAGCATTGTCTCTTCGTCTACCTGCTCGCCACTCTTTACCTCAGTTCCATCAGCTCTTGTAACCTTCACACTTCCATGCTCTGTCTCAGTGATAGTCACTGTGTAAAGCTTAACCGCATCAACCTTGAACTGTACATCCTTTGTGACATTTTCTGCAGTTACGAGGTATGCTCCTGTCTCTGTGCCATCCTCCGCAAGTACAGGCTGTACCTTCATGATATTCTCCGAAGAAGCAGGATCTTCTCCGCCATCTGGCTGATCGTTTCCTTCACCTGAACCTTCTTCATTATCATCTGACTCGCCAAGGATTATGTCTCTTATTCTCCAGCCCTCAGCAGGTGTGATAACAACGCTTGCGTCACCATTCTTTCTGACAACATTGTCTAATATATCGCCGTTAGTATCCTTAAATATCACATTGTCAGGAGTCTTTGTGAGCTCTGATACTGTGTATGCAACCTCAGTAGTTCCTTCTGAAGAATCCTCGATCTTGACATTATCTCTGCCGTAATTTCCTTCAGCAGGTATCACATATCCTACTCTGTCAACTAGTTCTGCGCTTACCTCAATGTTGTTGGTAACATTCTCAAGGAGAATGTCATTCACAAATCCGAAGTCCTCTCCAGACTCTTCCTTAACAACATTGCCGCCTCTGATGTACTTGACTGTCCATGACTGGATCATGTAATCATCAGAAGGTGTTATGGCAAATCTCACATCCTTGCCCGAACCAATTCTCACCGAATTATTCTCAGCATTTATTGGCTTAAGTCCGCTTATATCTCCATCCTCGCCGACATAACCTGTACTAATGTTTATATTGTCATATTTCTTAACTTCATCCTCATTCTTGAATATTACATTTACAAGAAGTGATGGTGCGATATATGCATATATGGTCGTATCTGCTGTTATGTCAGTGATCTCATACTTGAGTTCCTCTGATGCAACTTCATTTCCATCAACTATCCAGTGCTCAACTGTGTTGTACTCATCCTTAGGAGCAACTGTGATTGTCAAATCCTTATGTCTCTTGAGCTTAACCTCTCCTGATACGATCTCAAGTTCCTCTCCGTCTGAAGATGCTGTGATCTTCGCTGAGCCTGTTCCTGTTGTACCTACCTTAACTGTATACTCTGGAATCTCCACAAACTTGACATATACTGCCACATCTGAGTAGATAGTCTTCACCTCATAGGTGGTCTGCTCCAGTCCAGTGCCTTCTATAGCCTGTGTACACTCAGGATCAAGATACCAGCCCTCGATCATCTGGCCCTCTGCAGGAGCTGCTGTAAATACAACATCTCCGCCGGATACCTGACTGTCGCCACTTGTGATCTCAGCCTTCTTGTCTAGTCCATATACCGCTGTCACAGTTCCCAGAGCAGTATCATTTGCCTCAAAGGTAATGACTGACTTGAGTTCCTGCTTAGCAAAGTGAGCAACAACATCTATGTCAGATGCCACCTTGTCAACCACAAATACGTTGCTGCCAAGCTCCTCTGCTGTGTAATCCTTTGTTCCCTCTGCTGTCTTTACTGTAAATCCAGTACACTCCATGTACTGGTCAGCGTCAGCCGTGAACTTAAGCTCTCTGTCTCCTCTGATCTGTGCAGAATTACCTTCAAGCGCTTCAGCTGCTGTCACGTTCTCTGCCTTTATCTGTCCGCCCTCATCTGATGACCATGTTATATTATAGAATGGTCTGTCGAATACTGCTCTGACATCAGCTCTTGTATCCTTTGGAACCTTGTACGTGAATACATCATCCGTCACTTTCTGGCTTATTCCATTTACCAGCCAGTCTGCAACCTCGTAACCCTCAGCAGAAACAGCTGTAAACTCTACATCTGCTGTAGTTCCAAGCATATCTCCTGATACAAGTTTCACACCTGATCTTATGATAACTGCACTTACCTCACCTGTGCCCTCTGTCTCCGGACCAAATGTGAGAACGTCACCGATAAGTTCAAGTCTTGCCATAACTGTGATATCTGTAGAATCCCCAGTCACTGTGATCAAGAGTGTATCATTTGTCTTCTTATCTGAAGTCAGTTTGATATTCTCTGTCTCGCTAGTCAGTTTCTGGCCATCCACGATCCATTCCTTTACGTTATATCCCGCATCAGGTGTAACCTTGAATGCGATGACAGAATCTCTGTATATATCTGTGACTTCTGCTTTCTTATTCTCTGTCTCATCACCGACTGCCTCTCCGGTCTGTACATAGGCGGAAAGATCCTTTCTTGAAACCTCTGCCTTTATAGATCCATGAGACTTACCCTTAGACGGATCAGCCGGATCTTTCTCTATCAGATCAAGTGAGTAATCAGCCTTTACTGAAGGTGTTATCTCTTTATAAGTAAATGCGACATCTACATTCTCTGTAAATCCTTCCTCTGGGGACTTCCATGTAAATGTATACTTCTCGGTTCCATCTGCCCCCGCTGTCTCTGAGAGTACATCCTCTCCATGTGCAGCGTCGTCTGACAATCTGTAAACCTCTGCATCTCCATATGTCACGACTATGTCTGCTATCTCATAGCCCTTCTTTGTCTCTGATGCAAATGCCAAAGTACTCTTATCCGCATATGCTATACATGCTCCGTTTGCAATATCTGCATCGCCGGACTTCGCTGTCACCTCTGTGTCATTGTCCGCAGAGAATGTGATAACCGGTTTCTTGTAGAAGTATACAAGCACTGAAGTATTATGGCTCAGTGATTCGATCGTATATGTCTGAATACCATCATCACCTGCATCGGCGCTGACCTTCTCACCGTCCACTGTCCAGTAAGCGACTTCATAACCATCATTTGGCTGTGCTGTGAGCAAGATCTTTGAACCCTGGAACTGTCTGTCGCCCGATCTGAGCCCTCCTGCTGTTCCGGCAAGTTCTGCCCCAACCTTTCCAGCCTTTATATCTTCAGCTTCAAAGTTTACACTATACTTATTTGGAGCTGTATATGTTACTGTGTAATCTGCACTCTTTGTGACATTGAACACAGTCATTGACTTCAGGTCATTTGAAACTGTTCCCATGGTATCCTCGTCGGCTGCTGTCCAGCCATTGATAAGAAGACCCGATGGAACCGTCACTGATATGGTGATATTGTCACCTCTCTGTACATTGTACTTTCCATTCTCATTCTTCTCTATCTCAACTACCTGTTCATCCCTCTTGGCTGTCACTGTAAGTTCAGCACCTGATGCAGCAGTTCTTGTTCCATCCGCACCGAGAGTTTCAAGAGCAACTGAGATATCAAAGTTATCTGCCTCTGCGAAATATGCTGTAAATGTCTTATCTTCTGAAACCTTGCTCACATCGTAGATCACATCTGTGTAGTACGATACTCCATCATCCGAGAGGATCGTTGTCTCTACTCCGTCTGCACCTGTCACTGTCCAGTGGTCAACTGCATATCCCGGCTTAGGTTCAGCTGTAAGTCTTATCGTCTGTTCTATGTGTACATTACTTCCGGATGCAAATGAATTACCCTTTACACCATCCGTGATGTATGCCGCCGACACGATACCCTTTGTCGTATCTTCTGAAGCATAGTTCAGCTTATAATATATTGGTTCATAATCTACAACAACATTCATGTTCTTAGAAAGTTTCTGAACCTGGATCTGAACCTCGCTATATACAACACCGTCAACCGTTCCGGTCTGTGTAGCTGCATACTTCTTGCCATTTACAGTCCAGGACTTAACCTTGTAACCTGTGGCTGGCGTAGCAATAAATGTAACTATCGAATTCTCCGGAAGCTTTGTTCCATTGTCAACGATGAGTCCCTCTGAAAGCTCAGAATCTGCCTGATTATACTTAATTGATATGTCACCATGGGTATTTGCTGTTGCCGCCTTCACTACATATACATTGCCCTTCAGATCATAAACAGCATTCTTAGTCAAAATGTCATAATTCTCGCTGAGCTTTTGTATATTTGATGAATTGTTACCCTCTGAATCCTCTATGAGAATACTATTGATCTCATATTTATCGGCCTTTGTAACTGTAGTTCCCTGAGACTGAAGTTCGTAATCAACGCCTTCCTTTGGCATATATGCCTTATCCCATGTCTTGAGTCCTCTGACGACAGCAGGCATACAGCTTCTGTCTGTATCATTGATACCCTTATCTGTATCCACAGCCTCTATAGACATCTCAGCCCTTGTTACCTTTATATCCTTTACATCCTTTGCAACATTGCCATTGTCATCTGTATAGGCAGCCTCAACTCTGTAGATACCTACCTTCTTCGGAGTAAACTCATTGCCATTCAGATCGTATTCTGAAGCAGGTGCCTCGCCTGTCACTACACCCTTATCAGTGTTATAGATAGTATACTTTGCCTTATTCGACATTGATACATCCTTGGTTTCACCGTTGGCACTGTCTATCTCATTGAGTGCAAAGCTGGTGACATCACCATATTTCACGGACTTTTCAACTGCAAGTGAAACATTCTTTCTGCAGTCATATGATGTATATATGGTCATAGTATCAGACTGACTGCCGTTATATTTGTCATTCCCGTCAAATTTTGCATATACAGTATATGTTCCTTCTCCTGCTGGCTTCCATCTCGCTGTATAGCAGCCCTTTGTGGAATCATAAACTGCATCTATCTGCTGCTCAACCGGTCCGTTGATACTGAATACAACTTTCTCGCCTGCAAGCGCTGCATCCCCGGCGATAAGCCCTGCTGTGAGGATTATCGTATCTCCGTCACACAGAGTATCCTCACCCCTTACAGTCACAAGCTCTGACACTGTTCTGTCAAGCCCCTTAAGTGATGAGTAATCAACCAGTGTATCATTATCCAACTGAAGTTTCATGGTGGATGTGATCCTGCAGTCATGCACATCTGTCTTTCCTGTCTCTCTGTAACAGTATATAGTCTCATCCGGGTCATCTGTTCTTGTCAGCATGTAAAACTCGTATTTTGCATCTGCATCAACCCATTTTTCCGTTATGACTGTAGGTATCTCAACCTCTGTCTCAGTCTCAGTCACGACACCATCTACTGTCTTTTTCTCTGACACAGTCTCTTTGTATGTCACAGTGTCTTCAGCATAATCTTCTGCCTTCTGTTTTGTAACATCTACGGTCTTATCCTCAACACTTGCCGAGCCATCAGTGTTGCTTGTAACTATAGATATCTCCGCCTTGTAGTCCGTTTCAGTTGAACCATAAGGTGCATCCTTATCCATGTCTGAGATTCCAAATACCTTATCGCACTCTTCCATACGTTTATCAGCATCAAGTTTTACTGAATATTTGCAAGGATAGTAATTACCATTCGAATCCGTCCAAACATAATGGCTTCCATCTGTCATCAGACTGTATCTGATCTCATCATCAGTGAACTGTACCGCCTCAGCAGAATACTGTCTTTCCTGACTGTAATTCTCTATACTTCCATTGCCTCTGACCACTGCCTCATTAGCAAGTGCTTCGTATGTCTCATCAGAGCCATTCTGGACAATAACCTTATCCATAGAGAGCTCCGCTCTGCTGTCTGCTCTATCCACCAGAAGTTCACCGGCAGGAGTGTACAGCGTAATATCATTGTAGTAGAGACGACATCTGTATTTGTTTCCACTCATCTCATTTCCTACATTTGTAAGACGAAGTACCGGGCTGCTTGCTCTCTTCATGGTCTCCCAGCCGTTGCCATCGTCCACCTGCCAGATGTATCCAACTGACTGATTCTTGCCATTCTCATCAGTATATACTGCGCTGGCTCTGAATTCTGCAGTGCCGCCTGCATATGTGCTTGTATCCTTCGGGCTCTGCGTTATCTTGAAGTTCGCAGAGTTCTGAAGTGTTGTAGCACTCACCTGCTTGCTGTAGATACTTGCCTCTCCCTTTGAATCTATGGTTCTTGTTGCAAATGTATATGTTCTGTTGGAGTAAAGTCCTCCCACAACATAATCTGTCACAGTGTAAGGGACCACCGCCTTACGGTTATAATTGCCGCTTCCATCCACCAGATATATCTCGTAGTATGCCGCATCAGACGAAGGATCCCATGTGAGTTCCACACTGTCCTTTGTAACATCAACTATCGAAAGATTCTGTGGGGCATATGGCGGTCTTACCACATTCTTTACATCGTATCCAACTATCCACACTGGTTTGTTGCTACCGTTCAAGTCATGTCTGTTGACTCTTAACTGCCAATCAAAAGAATAGTTGCTGCAATCCTCTGGCAGATTGTCAACCGTACCACTGTATGTAGTACCCTTGCTGTTGCTCCAGGAATGTCCATAACCCGCATGGGTACTTGATGTCACTCCTGCCGTTGCCTTGTTGCCGAGGAAACCGGCACCGCCGCCAACCTTGAGATTGATCTCTACAAATACCTCTATGCTATGTGAATTCGTTGTAGTTGTCGAGATGGTCTGTGTCTGATCAGCACCCGAGCTTGCCACAACTGATGAATAACTTGAGTCTCCTCCGCCGTTATTCACATATTCCTGCTTGCCTCCCAGGCTATTCCTGTATGATGCCGGATCTCCCGGGGTGTTCTTAAGTACCGTTCCCCTGATCGGATTTAATCCTTTAGTTTTGTTCGCTATAATGTCATACGTATCAACGTCTATCACAGATGTTGATGGTCCGAGGGATACCGGCATGATAATCGTATCCCACGAATTGGTCTGTGGAACATACATATCATACATATAATACATATACTTTTGACAGTACACCACAACATGATCCGAGCCGCCACCGGCAGCATTGTAGCTTATCTCATACTCGGTTTCTTTTTCCTTTGAATATTCATAGCTGGCGCCAGCAGACACCTCGCTCTCAAAATCTGCACTTCCAAACAGCTGAACCTCAGTCTCTACATACACACCGACAGACTGTGATATATTGCCTGAGTTTGACTCAGAGCTTCCTGTTGATGTTGAATATGAAGTTCCACCATTGTTTATATACTCATAACTCTCCTGTACATCTGAGAAATATGGACTCGCCTGAAGTACTGCATACACCTCTGGATCGGAGTACATTACACTCTTACTGTTGAATCTGAGTTTTACCGCATCGTTGTCGATATCAGGCAGGCAGAGCGAAACAAATGTTCCATAATTATCATTTCTGGAATTTGACTCTGCTATTACACCCTCCTGGGAGCTGTACGCCTCTCCATTAAAAAGAGCAAAAGCGGAGATATCCATCCAATAATAATCATCGCCTGAATTGGTCTTTGCATCTCTGTGGGTTCCAACCACAGCAACAAAACTTTCCCTGTATCCGTTTCTTGCCGGATTTGCATCCACGCATCCAACTCTGACATCTCCTATCCAGATCTGCTCCTTTTTAGTTCCCTTACTCTTTGACCTAACCTGATCTTTGCACACACTCAGGCTTCCTATCTCTGAGTCAAGACCAGAACCCACGACAAAGCTGTATACCTCGCCGCCAAAGAGAACACTGTCATTCTTGTTTCCTCCAGTCATGCCATCAAGGTCTGCACATGCAAGAGCAAGCGGAGCATGTATAGGTCTCTGATGTCCATCTCTGGCATTACTGTATGAATCCGCTATCATCAGACTCTTCCTGCCAAGATCCTTTGTCTGATAGTCCGAAATTCTGTATTTATTTGTCTCCGGATCTTTATATATGTATCTGTATGCCGCAGTTCTATATGTATCCGTGTTCGCATTGGAGTTGGCACAGTTGCTCTGGTATCCTCCCGCTATGAGAACTGTTGCTGTCACACTGCTGTTCTGTAATGTAAACTGTCCAAACGCACAGTTTGCTGAAACCATAGCTTTTCCGTCACCGCTTGACAATGATATGCTGTCAAGCCCATCTATAGGCTCCAAAGCCCTTTCCTGCCTGTCATAGCTGTAAACTGACAAACATGCAGCAGACGAAACATTGCTGTGCTCAGTCGGGGCAGATACAGCAACAGCAACATCAGATGTTCCATCCCTCTCAAAATCACCGCCTGCTATAGTCACAACCGGTGTGCGCCTTAAAATGTGTTTCCAGTCATTGCTATTTTGAAAATACGATGCCGGACCACAATTAAGCCTAAGTACCTGTGTTTTTGAAAAATATCCACTTCCAGATCCCATATACACATCGACAAGTGCATATCTGTTTCCGGCACTATCATCTTCGTATGCCCCACAGTATACAAGGAGATCATCCAAGCCATCGCCGTCCACATCCGCTTTCTCAATCTCAAAAAGCGCATCCATGTCCTGAGCATACACTCTGGTAAAATACGAAAGTCTGTCTCCGCCATATACATTGTTGGCTGTGAGTGTAGGGCTTAACCTTCTCAGCACACTTCTTTGCCCATTTGATGACACTTTCATGATGGCAACCTCTATCTTGCCATGAAGTGTCTTGCCGCCAAACGTGCATGTGTCATTATATCCATATGCGCGGAGTTCAGCTATATAATTTTCCTTATTGCCACCACCGTCAAATGAAACACTGGTTGCGTAGATTCCGGAAAATCCTGCACTGCTATTGCTCAGCGAGTTCCCTCTGTTGCTGCTGAGCTTGCTTCCTATGGTTCCGCCTTTCTTACCCTTTATTTCAGGGCTTATTCCGTAATAATCATAGGCTCCGTCCAGGTTTCCCCAGTCGTCATTGATGTCCGATTTTCTGTCAAAGACCTCACTCCTATCCTGCCACCTGTCAAATCCGTCACGGACTGCATACTTGTTGCCTTTCCTGCCGTTGGCCTCAACATATATCTCATTTCCCGTGACCAGGCTTGTAACTCCTGTCTCACTATAAGGAACCGCCGCCTCTGACTCATCAACCGTGAGATTCAGATTCAGATCCTTATATGTCGTGCTGTCGATCTCTCTCTGTTTTACCTGACTGCCAGTGTTCCCGGAATCGTCATCAGCCGCATAAGCTTTAACACCGGGGGCAAATCCGGACAGAAGAGACAGCGTCATACTCGCCGCAAGGGCGAAACTTAGTACCCTCTTTCTCATCAAACGTCCCCTTTCTTTAATCATTGTCGGGAAAATACCAGATGACTTCAAAGCCCCTAAACTATCTATGATTTACGAGTTTCAAAGTCATCTGCGCAGTTTTACCCTTGTTGTTTGTTGTTCCTTTTAATTATAAATTATCATTTTTTTCATGTATACTAACCAAACGGATAGTAATTGGATGTAAATCCCATATTTTTCAGGGTGTGTCTACACACTATACCGTTATTACCTCCCTAATCCCTGCCTGTTTTTAGAAAAGGCAGACATCATCCACGATCAATAATGTCTGCCCCGCAATCCGAAACTTCGTGTTATTTTACAATGATTTATTTCACAGTTACTTTCATCTTAAATGTCTTTGCGTCACCATTCTTAAGTGTCACTTTTACATAAACATACGCCGAACCCTTCTTCACAGCTTTCACAGTTCCTGTCTTTGAGACTGTACATATCTTGCTGTTACTCGTCCTGTATGTCTTTGATCTTATCTGACCTGCTGTCTTGCCCACCGGAACACTTATTGCTGCTCTGACAGTCTTACCCTTAGTCAGGCTGATGCTCGCTTTTTTCAGCTTCACCTCGTCTATAGACAATGCCTTTTTCATATTCACTGCATATGTCTTTGTGCATGCGCTGTAGGTTGCCCTGTTCTCACCAACAGTTCTCACCTTGAAGCTGTATGTCACATTCGGATTCAGCTTTGAGACCGTACATGACAGTTTTTGGCTGCTTACTGTGCCATACTTTTTGAAGGCTCCTTTGCCGGCTCTGTAATATAATTCATATCCGTATGAACCTGCAGCCTTTGTCCAGAACACCTTAACCGATGTCTTCGATGCCTTTCTCACAACCAGCTTAGAAGGAGCTGATACTACCCACAGCTTGCCCTGAGTAAATGCGCTGTATGTAAGCTTGTTTGCCGATACCGCTCTGACCTTAAAGCTATACTTACCTGTAGCTTTCAGATTCTTTACAACCACTGTTCTGTTTCTGGTTGTGACGGTTCCATAGAGCATATATTTGCCTGAATCCTTCTTGTAGTACAGCTGGTATCCTGACACACCATCAACCTTAGACCATGATACCGTATACTGTGTGGTGCTGTTCTTCTTCACCGTGCACACTGCAGGTGCAGCCACAAACTTCTCTGTCACAGCCTTTGTCTGTGTACTGAACAGGCTGTTCTTAAACTTTGCTGTAAACTGTCCGGATCCTGACCTGCCGGCCATTGGTGCCTTTACGGTTTTATATGAGGCCTTAACGGTCTCTGTGAGCTTGTGATGTTCAAAATCAGTACAGCTCGCTGTTGCTGTACACTTTGTGAGCTCCTTATTCCATGTATATGTGACAATATCATAAGTATGCTCATGTGCGGCGATCCGAACTGTCACATATGTATATGTGGCATCGCCCGTTTCAAGCTTTTCACACTCTGAGATATCTATAGCTCCCTTCAGCTTAAACTCAGCCGCTTCTTCGTTTTCATATGAATAGTTTGCCTCCATATCCGCGATATCCCACACAACAGGAACCTCTGTGTATGTGTGATACTTTGTATTTACAGCAACCTTTGCAGGAAGCAGTTTTACTATCTCTGCCAGTCTGATGTGTGATGCCTTCACGTCACCCGTCTTCTTGATAGATATGATCTCATCGTTTGCAGATCTGGCAAATGTAAGCTTCGCGTTGCCCACGATGAAATTGTATTTTGACTGAAGCTCTTCATACAGAATCTTCTCGTCATCTGTCTCCGCATCAACAGCTTTCACATACAGTGTATAGCTGCCAACCGCAGGTACAAGGAAGTCATCGTAAATGATCTCATTTGTCTTTACATACAATGTATAAAACTTTTGTATGCTCTGCGCATCGTCAAATGCTGCTCCCTCAATGACTAGATCTGACAAGTCTGACATATTTCCTTCGTAGTCCTCGCAGTATATCTGTGTATCCTTAGCTTTAACCTGTACATCAGCCTTATCTATCACTACATTCTGAGTTATTCTGATCTCTTTTCCATCTCTGAGCATGATCGCTTCTACAGTCACCTTTCCAGGTATCTGCGATACCGTCCACACTCCCTCGTTTATAGAGGTTTCATTATTAGTCTCATCATTAGTGATATCATCGGCATCATCCTGCAGGATCTTCCATGACGCCTCAACATCCTCAGACACAATTGCTCCCTCTTCATTTACCGAGGTCTTCTCCGCCTTCAGCTCGACCTTATCACCGAATGTCACCTTATCCGGTACCACTATAGAATATATGTCCTCCTGAGCACGGTTCTTTACAATGTATCTCTGTCCCGCAGACCGGCTGTCTGCAAGTTTTGTTGACTGCGATGTATACTCCGCATTTATCCTGTATACTCCTGCTGCCGAAGGAGTCCATGTCGTCTTTGAAGTACCTGATACAAGTTTTTCCGTGATACTATCATTCTGACCTGTACTTGTGTTCGTCATGACAAATGTCACTGTACCCGCAGGTACCTGTGCACTGCTGCTTACACTCGCTGCGAGATCTATTGATCCGTCTAGCTCTCCGCTCTCATCTGATATCTTTGCCAGTGTTGTGATCGTTGGAAGCTTATCCATAATGACAAGCTTTGCCACATCGGAGATTATTGATCTCGTTATACCCTGACTCTCCTGTGATACAACACATCTGTACTTTCTTCCGTTCATATCCTCTTTGACCGCAGGAACGGCAAGGGTATCGGTAACCGC
Organism: uncultured Coprococcus sp.; assembly: GCA_902461735.1. GTDB lineage: Bacteria > Bacillota > Clostridia > Lachnospirales > Lachnospiraceae > Coprococcus. The sequence continues at coordinate 12,641 of CABPYV010000020.1, read as the reverse complement.
TGAATCAAGTTCCACATCACACCAGATATCCTCCTCATCATCCAGGTACTGCCACTGATATCTGACTTCCTTCTTGCTGTTTGCCATAGCTTCGACTGCTATGCCAAACTCAGCCAGATCTCCGGCAAATACATTTGCATCTGCTGGCTGCGATGTTATCTTAGGAGCATTGTCCCCGGACTCATACTTTGTCTTTCCGACAAGCGCCTCACTGTACACACACGCAATATTCTTGCTGCTCTCCTCGCCGGCGCCAATAGATCTTATCTCAAATCTATAGACTGTCGCCGGTGCCAGATCGTGAACTGTGTACCTGGTCTGAAGTGAGCCAAGTCTCGGCTCTAGGTTTATTCTCTCTCCGTTGTCCTCAACTATATCTATAACGTAGCCTCTGACGCCATCCATTCGGGTTGGTATGTCCCAGCCGAGTGTGATAGAATCTGATGTGGTCTGTACCACCTGGAAATTTTTTGGAAGTGCTGGTGGTGCCTGGGTATCCTTAACCAGATATCCGAGCATCTTGCAAGGCTTGCCGTTCAGTGAGGCATCCCACATTCCAAATCTCCAGCTGAATGAGTACGCATCCGATGGCGAACATGCAACAGTTCCCTCAAATGACGCACCATCCACAGTCGACCACGTACATCCGCCACTTATCTCTGTTCCCATGCTGAATCCCATCTTTACTCCGCCAGCCTTGGCAACATATGAGAAATCAACCGATGTTCCATAAGTAAATGTCTTGCTTGTACTCTCCGTCTTTGTAATACTCTGGGTGATCGAACCTCTTCCTGTTCCAACATTTACAAAGTTATCTCCGCTTCCTGACACGTCTCCGATGACCTCTCCGCCATCAAATCCGCCATATGAACCAGAACCCGCCGAGTATGTGTAAGGATCTCCCGGTATGTTTTTCAGGAGATTGCCGTCTATCTCTTCAAGGCCTCTCTGCCTTGCGATCTCATCGTATTTCTCCACGCTTATCATACTCATTCTAGGTGTATCAGGCACACACACATAGTATGGTGTCCAGTATCCATCTATATGAGTTCCGTAGTCCACGGTTATCATCTTGGTCTTCTCGACAAACCTTCCGTCCACGATCTCTCCGTAGACAATCTTGTCTGTCTTGCTCTTCATGAGATTGTCAAACGCTGTCTTTTCACTCACGTAATTCTTGTACTGATTGAAATAATATGAAGCCATATCGTAATCCTCGTCAAGCAGAGCCATATCGTACTTTTCAAGGGCTTCCTTTATTCCATTCTCTATAGCCTTGTATTCCGATTCTGCCGGAATATCGTACGGCTTGATATATGTCCAATATCTGTATCTCGTATACGGTGTCATCGCAAGAACAACATTGTTGTTCTCCGCGTCTCCCGAATACTGTATTGCGGCCTCCCTGGCATTACCGATCTCCTCCTCATATCCTGCATTCACAGTCGCTGAGAGCTCTATATCTATTCCCGCCGCATCCGTGATTCCAAGAACGCTGCAGTCATTTTCATATCCGGTTATGACTCCGGCTGACACGCTGACGCCCGCTGAATCCGAGCTTCCACTCTCATGTGACAATCCGTATGTTGTGCTTCCATTTGTAGAATAATTCTCATCTACCGTTGCAAGATCTGCAAAATATGGTGCTGCCTGAAGGACTGCAACCACATTTGGATCACTGTAATATCTGTCGCTTCCATCGTATCTTACGATCATTCCATCATCATCATAATCCACTGGACAAAGTGATACATAACCATTCCACATACCTGAATTGTCCACTATATTTCGCTCATAAAGCTTGGTATACGAGCCGCTGCCATTTCCAACATTCAGTCTGGAAAGTGCGGACAGATCATACCAGTAACCATTTCCCGACTTTCTCTTCATACAGATAACTGCGACAACCTGCTCCTGTCCGGCTGAGTTGCCGTTGAAGTTGCCCGCTACGACCTCTGATATCCAGACATTTGTCATCTCTGTACCGCCAATCCTGATATCTGTGTAACCGTTGTCATCATTCCATGCATACTGTGATGCCAGCTTAGTCACACTGCTCGTCTTCGGTGTGATCTTGTATGAGCCGCCATTTCCGCCATTGAAATATGTGTCAAGGCTAGGCTGTGATATACCCGCTGAGTCAAATGTATAGGTTCTTCCCTCCAGATAAAGTACATCGCCGAAGGATGAACCTCTTCCTGCAAATGCCTTGATCGCCACCGGCTCCTGAAGGTAATCATCATAATATGTATGGTCTGTTATATAACCGAGAGGTGAAAGGTTGTAAGGAATACCACCATACAGAGCCTTGTAAGCACCATCTCTGTAGCCGAACATCACAACATCTATAATACCTCTGATGGAATAACCATCTGAACCGTCAACCGCATATCCGCCTACCACGATCTCCTTGTAGCCGTCATTGTCCATATCTCCCACAGTTATTCCGCAGAAGTTCATGGCCTGCATGGTAGACTTGTTATATGTTGCACTGTTCTTTATTCCGTACTCATCGTTCTTGAATGCAAGTCGTCTCGAGTACAGCTCCTTGAACTCCCCATCTCCAACGCTGAATATTCCGAAAAATGAACCATCGCTGTGGAGCTGCTTTCTGTCTCCTTTGTTCGGGAATGACGATGCAGCCAAAAGCTCGGCTTTGCCATCGCCATCCATGTCCTCAGCCTCAAGGTCCATTATGACCGGTGTCGACTTTGAACTATCCGTTCTGCATCCCTTATCTATCACATCACTTGCTATCACCTTAACCGAGATGTCCCCTCCGTCGAGTGATGGCTTGTACACCTGAACAACGGATTTGTTGTATCCATATGAACCATCTGTCACAACATATTCCCTGGACGGCTTATACACTGCAACCTCATCACAGCCGTCACCATCGAAGTCACCCGATACAAGAACGGCATATGCACCGATCTCCTTTACGTTAAGACTGTCAAAGCCGAGAGAATACGACTCTTTGTATGAGTACTTCTTTCCTGTTCTGGCATTGAGGAAATGCAGCTCTGCATTCCCGCCTCCCCAGCGCACTCCGATCTCCGCTATGGTATCTTCATAACCATCACCGTCAATATCCAGCGCCGCCATTCTTGAGCTTGCATAGCAGTCTGCACCATCGCTCACGCTGTAGGACCAGCTCTCCTTCTGATCTGCTGCCGCCTGCTTAAGCGAATGATCACCATATCCGCTAGTGCTTCCAACCTTGTTGCCATCGTACCAGCCCATATTCATTCCTGAGCCATCGCTGTGATCCTTGAGATCCCTGTTATAGAAATCATACCAGGTCTTGCTGCTAGAATCCGCCTTACCTGTTATAACCAGCTCTGATATCTTGTTCAGATTCGCAGTCGCACCTATACCGCTCGTGTAAGGGTTGCCCGACACTGCATCTGTATCGCTCTTTTTCAGTGCAAATCCAAGTTCCTTATACATATCGCTCTCATATGTCTGAGCCGGTCTGTCGGGTTCTGCAGCCTCATCCCCCACATTTCCTGTGCTGTCTATGCTTGCCGTTCTCTTCGCATTACACACTGTACACGTATACTTGATTATTCCCTTGGCAGTCTCTGTAGGCTGCTTTGTCACAACTCCCTTGTCCCAGGTATGTCCCGTTGCCTCTGTGGCAGTCTTTCTGGTTCCAGAGCAGGTCTCACACTCTTCAAGGTTGATCCCGCCCACTGTACATGTCGGTCGGCTTATGATCCCAGCCTTCTTCCATGAATGTGTGTGAACTTTCATCTCAAGATACATATAGATATATTCTCCGCCGGCTCCGCTGTTGAAATCCTGTGTAGCACCATTGTTCAGATTTTTTACACGTCCGGATTGCGGAACTGATGGTCCGATCTGGCATCCACTTACTGCTGATTTTTCACTATTCTCATCAGTTGTGTATACCAGATATATATAATCTCCCTTGCTGTTCTGATTCAGATCACCATTGCCGCTGACTACTGTAGCCCCGGTATACCCCGTAGGCACAGTCGATGAATTTATGGAAGCGACTGATTTGATCGCCTTCATATAATCTGTCGTGGTCTTGTAACCAATATAGATATACTTACCGCCTGCCCCATTATTCATATCATAATTACAGACCGTAAATCCTTTCCTCGTGAGCTGGCTTTTGGCCTCTCCCTCGCTGCCAGCTCCAGATACCGCGATCTCGCTCCAATATACATCCGCCGCCGCATTTACCTGTGGTATATGCAGCATCGTCACGACCGCACACGCGGTCATGATCAGGACACACATGATCATCGCGTAGATCGCCTTTAAAAAACGTCCTTTTCTCATTAATTTCTCCTTTCCCTTTTTTCGATTTATACAGCATATTTTTATATCATATAAAAGTATAAATTGTGTGCTTTCCCCAGTCCAGCCCACTTAAGTTAGCTGAAAACCACATTTTCCGCAAACCAAAACCCAAACCTTATATCAAACCATAAAAAAATACCGGGCAGATCACATACAACGATCTGTCCGGTATTCATAATATATTTTATAATATGCCAAGCTCTCTGGCCCTGTTCACCGCCTGCTGCCTGTTCCTCACACCAAGCTTTTTGTATATCATGGCACTGTGGAACTTGACAGTACCAATATTTCTACCAAGCATATCAGCGATCTCATCATTTGTCCTGCCTGTGGCTATGAGCGTCAAAACAGATTTCTCACTTGCTGTCAGCTCATCAAAATACTCATGCGGCGCCTTGAGATAATCCGGGAACAGATGTCCTACCTTCTCTGCGATCTCCACAACTCTGTCGGTAAATTCATCATGTCCCTTCTCAGCCTGATACTCCCGCATCATAGATACCATACAGTTGCCCTCATCTCCCAGTATCCTGTACAGCTTTCTATGTCTTGCGATCTTCACCGCAGTGTCGAATTCCTCTATAAACTGTTCTTTTCTGCCCTCGCGGTAACATATCAACGCAGACAGCATATAGCACTCACAAGAATCCATATACCTGCGTCCGTCCTGTAATATGTGCAGCAGCCTCTTGACCAGAACCACCGCCAGCATGCTCTTGCCGGTCACTATGTAACACCTTATCTTGGCGAGATATGCATAAATGTTCATCATGTATATCTCTTCATTCTCGTCCGGAGCTTCATCCTCAAGCCACTTCTCCACCCGTTCCATGCGGCCATCATACATGGATGCCCTGCACGACAAAGCATTAAGGCTCGATATAGGTTCCTCTCCGCCCATCTTCTCTATCTTCGCCCTGATCTTTGACACAAGTGGCTCCGCCGCATCGCTCTGCCCGTTCATGAGAAGTATCTTCATCTGAAGAGCCATTGCCACAAACAGACATCTGGCATCGTCCTCCGCCTCGAGCAGCGGTATGGTTCCGGCGACAAGGAGAAGTGCATCAAAGCACCTGTCATTCTGATAATACCACTCTGCGAGAGCTGTCTCATAGACGCCCTTGCCACTGGTTCCATACAGGCTTTTTATCGACGCCGTTATACGGTGCCTGTTCTTCTCGATCAGCGGTCCGTATATACAGAAATCCCGGAATCCATTTATTATGCTTGGGCTGCATGCAGATATAGTCAGACTCTGTATCGGAGGAAGCTTCATTGCCTCAATGGTCCGGACTGTCCGGACGAACTGTGCTCCGCTTATATACGGCATGACCAGCTCTGTGAATAACAATATAAACCTGCGCCTCATTCCATCATCTGCAGACTCCCCCTCCGGCTGCACCGTCAGCATATCCGTATATCGTTTTGCCTCAGCCAGATCTCCCGCCAGTGACTCTATAAGAGCCCTGACACTTATAAGCGGGTATCTACCCTCATAATCCTTTTCATCTAATTTATAGAAAAATGATCTGCAGGTCCAGACCGCCGGCATGGACAGTGGCTTTCCAAACTCAGCATCCATAACCTCCAGCAGATTACCGTTCTGCTCCGCTGCAGTCAGTCTGTCAAACATTGCCTCAGCACGGACAGGTACAGCTACAGCCTCTATATTAACCCCTTTTTTCATTTCTATCCCTTTCAACTCTCTGCGATTCTATCCTACTCCACCGACTTAAGCGATTCCGCCATATTTATCTTATCAAGCTTGACTGACATAACTCTGTTAACAAGAAAATTGAACACAAATGTCAGAACGATACTGTACACATAGCTCATCGGCGCTATATATGTATCAAATGCGACCATATCCACCTTAATCTGTCCTATGACAAATGCATGCAAAAACACTCCAAGCACAAGTCCCACAGCGATTCCAAATGTCGTCAGGACTCTGTTCTCCCTGAATACATAAGCTGAAGTCTCGTTTTTGAAAAATCCCAGAACCTTTATGGTTGCTATCTCCCTGATTCGCTCTGTGATATTGATATTTGTCAGGTTGTAGAGGACGATAAATGCAAGCGCACCAGCCGAGAGTATGACTACAATTACTATATAATTCAGACTCTCCATCATCTTGGATATCCTGTTCTTCATATCCTTGTTGATAGTCACTGACGCTGTTGCTGCATCACCCATAAGATCAGCAGATATCTCGTGCGAATCTGCGCCTTCCTCAAGATTGAAGTACACCGATTTGTACTGAGGTGCCTCCCCCATCTGATCCTCATATGTTTCAGGTGATATATACACATAGTTGTATACATGATTCCTGAATATGCCTGATACGGAAACTCTTATCTCTTTCATCTCGCTGTCTCTGACCGTTATTACATCGCCCGTTTTGATGTCGTACTGTTCTGCCAGCGCAGTATTGATCACCGCTTCCCCTTTGCCCGGATATTCTATCTTCACACCATCTTTATCCGCCAACTTCATATACCTGTCAACGTGCTCAGGTTCTTCCATGATGACCATGTTCACGGACTTTACGCCACCATCATGAACCAGATCCCAGGTAGATTCACTGACGAGATCATAGCAGGAGGTATCCTCGTCCAGCCGGTCTTTCAGACTACTGAAGTGCTCATCTTCTCTATCACCCGCAATCGATGTATTCAGCGTTATCACTCCATCTCCGACCTGTATCTCCCCATACTGATTGTCCGCAAATCCGCTTATGGAATCATTTATTCCAAAGCCTGTGAGCAGCAGCGCAGTACAGCCGCTTATTCCTATTATCATCATAAAAAAACGCTTTTTATATCTGAATACATTTCTGACACTTACCTTTCTCAGGAATTTCAGTCTCTTCCATATAAATGGGATATACTCAAGGAACACCCTCTTGCCCGGTTTCGGAGCCTTAGGTCTCATAAGGCTTGCCGCAGTCTCAGAAAGCTCGTATCTGCAGGAAAACCAGGTTGTACCTACAGTGCACAGAAGCGAGGCTGCCAGCACACCAATAACCAGCGTCCAGTCTGTGGTTCTCTCAAGCGGCAGATGTATATACATCATATTATATGCATACCAGATAACCTCCGGAAATACATAGGTACCTATAAGATATCCACCTGCACATCCTACTACAGCCGCAGTTCCCGAATAGATCATATATTTTCCCATGATAGCCGCCTTGCCATAGCCTAGAGCCTTCAGCATACCTATCATAGAACGCTGCTCCTCAACCATTCTGTTCATGGTAGTCATACACACGAGCACGGCAACCAATATGAAGAATACCGGAAATACCTTTGCAACTCCATTCACTATGTCTGAATCGCTCTCAAAGCAGACATATCCGATATTCGTCTCCCTGCCTAGTATGTAATAGTTCACACCATCTGCATCAGCCAGCGTTATGTCCTTCACCATATCCTCCGTCATACCCTTTGCCATGAGGATATCCTTATACCTGTCTAACACACTGGTCTTACATATTGACTCCCATTCGTCTTTCCTGTCGTCTATATAGTCTTCGTACTCATCGGAATACAGATCAAACTTTCTGTCAAATTTCACATATACATCGGTGTAGCATTCGCTGTCAAATGCTTCAGGGCTGACATATACAAAGCCCGCGATCTTACCGTTTCCAAGTGTTGTGGTGCCTCTTTCAAAATTAATATAAAGAGGGGAGTTGACAGTTCCGACAACAGTAAACTTCTTCACCTTCAGTATATCCTGTGTACTGCTGCCCTCGCTTTCGTTTCCCGGGTCAGCAATATCACTGTCTGTTTTCCCGTCAGGCTTGCCTTCTGCAGCATCGTCATCTGCCACCTCTATGACATCACCTATCTTTATACTGTCCATCTTGGCATCTACAACACATTCATCTTCCTTTTCCGGCATGCGTCCGTCCACAAGACTCAGTTTGTTGATGTTTTCCGGAACTGACATAGTCTTCAACACCCTGTCATTTTCGCCCTGGTTCTCGTATAGGACGTCCAGACTGTAACCGCCCTCTGCGTACAGCACATCCTTCTCCCCGGCAAATGAATCCACGTCATCATCCGTGTATCCCAGAGTTGACAGAAGATGCAGATCATAGAAATTTCCCTCGTCAAGGAATTTTGATATGGTATTCATCATATCCGGCTTCGTCATCTTGAGACCCGAGAAGAATCCCACGCCCAGGGCTATGATCGCCATGATGGCTGCAAATCTTCCAAATGTATTTTTTATCTCACGAAATGTCGTGCGTCTCATCATTGATTTCATAGGCCACCTACCATTCCAGATCTTCAACGTTCTTGATGTTATCATTCATAACCACTTTCTCCACAGTTCCGCTCTTAACCGTGATGACTCTGTCCGCCATGGCTGTGAGTGCCTGGTTGTGCGTTATGACTATAACTGTCGTTCCCGTATTTCTGCATGTATCCTGAAGGAGCTTCAACACCGCCTTGCCCGTGTTGTAGTCAAGCGCGCCCGTCGGCTCATCGCAGAGCAGAAGTTTCGGATTCTTCGCCAGAGCCCTTGCTATGGCAACCCTTTGCTGCTCACCTCCGGAGAGCTGTGCCGGGAAGTTCGCCATACGGTCCTCAAGTCCCACCTGCTTCAGAACCGTTGCAGCATCCAGCGGTTCCTTACAGATCTGGGCTGCAAGCTCCACGTTCTCAAGCGCTGTAAGGTTCTGTACCAGATTGTAGAACTGGAACACGAATCCCACATCATACCTTCTGTATGCCGTGAGCTGTCTCTTATTCAGAGTTGATATCTCTCTGCCATCCAGCTTCACGCTGCCGCTTGTCAGAGTATCCATACCGCCAAGTATATTCAAGATAGTAGTCTTGCCCGCACCGGAGGCTCCAACTATGACGCAGAACTCTCCCTTTTCTATCTCAAAATCCACATCGCGCAGAGCATTGATCTCCACCTCACCTGTCTTGTATACTTTCTTTACATCTCGAAATTCTACGTAGCTCATCCTGCACCATCCTTTCTATATAGATATATTACTGTTTTCGCTTTCCACACATACGCTTTTCCCCGAAAAAGCTATGCCTATCTTCAATATGTTTTTGATTCCATCCCTTGCCATCTGAACATCATATCTTCTGTCACTAATCTGATCCAGAGCTTCATCGGCCAATTTGTCAAGCGCATCTTTTCCCAGATTCTTCTTCCACTTAAGTTCCATTATTATACCTGGATATCTTTCACCCCTTGGGAACATGCATATGTCATATCTTCCATCACCTGACTCCCGGTTGGATTTGATCTTATACTGATTATCCATCATAGCTATGAGCCCAAGGACTAATCCGTGATAGAAGCCTTCCGCCCCAGCATCATAAAAGCTTATTGCTTCATCCATATACTCACCTATTGCATGCTCCAATTTTACGAAATCATTGACATACAGACTTTCAGCTATTTTATTAGCAGTTATCCGGGTGATTGCACCGACCTGCAGCAAATGTGACAGAATTTCGCTTTTATAGACCGCCGCTATCTCTTTATTCGGAATAGAAACCTCACATAGATATGAGCCGTCTGCCTGGAGTTCTTTTTGGGGAGTTTTCAAGTATCCTGCCACCAGCAACAAACTGTAGATATTTGCCGGATCCTCTGCCAGTGATCTGTATACAACATTCTGATCAATTTTCGCAATGACCCTTTTTCCCTGTAATAATGAATATAAACTTTCAGAAATATCATCTGTGGCGTTTTTTAAAACATCGTCAAGTATTTCATTTTTTCCAGTATTTACCCAATACGCCTGAGGTTTACAGTCTCTGGAAATATAATTGATAACCGACCAAGGATTATATATTTCTTCGTTTCCAAACAAATATCCATCATACCATTCCGCGAGTTCTGCTTTCTTTTCAGGCACACCATAATACCCGAGCATAGTTTCTACTTCTTCACTGGTAAATCCAAAATACCTGTCATACTCATCATCCATAACAGAATTGACAGTAAGATTGTTAAGTCCACTAAATATACTTTCCTGCGCGATCCTAAGAATACCTGTCAGAAAGCCAAATGAAAGATTCTTATTATCCTTAAATGCTCCCGAAAAGAAATTTCTCATAAATCCTATAATCTCTTCATAAAAGTCCTTTGTGTACCCCTCCTGTATCGGTGTATCGTATTCATCAATAATGATTACAGGTGCTTTACCATAATAAGCATCCAGCATTTTGGACAATTTATCAAGCGCAGACGTAAGTTCTACCTCATTTGCCGTTCCATCGAGCATTTTTTCAAAGTATTTTTTTTCGTAGACCGATATCTTATCACTGTCTATAATCTCCTGATGCCTTCCATACTCCTCCTGGACAAGCCCTCTTATCTTTCCAATTGTAGCCTCCCATGTATCGAATTTCACATCTTTAAAAGTAAGAAATATAACAGGATATTTTCCCTGATGAGATTGGTATTCTTCACCGCACTTCCAGATTGCTTTATCCTTAAAATATCTGGAGGTGTCATCCTCTGATATCTCAAAAAACACTCTTAACATATCCATGTTTAAAGTTTTTCCAAATCTCCTGGGTCTAGTAAATAATGATACCAGCGGTTTTCTGTCTAGAAACTCCTTTATCATCATAGTTTTATCAACATAATAATACTCCGACTGTGCCCTTACATAATCTGAAATACCAATTGGTAATGATTTCTTTTCACAAGTATCTTTTTCCTTTATATACCTTCTATTGGAAACTCTGCCATCCACTGGTCTTACCGCATTATCTGGGATCTGCCATCTTCTTCCACTTTTTATCGCGCCACTTATCTTGCCTTTTTTACACAGATCATTTATAGTCCGTTCTGACAAATTCCACTCCCGCGCTATCTGCTTACAACTTTTCATTTTCACATCTCCAATCATCTGACAACATCCTGGCAAACATCACCTCTATATACTATATCTTCTTATTACGCATATTATACAATATTATCCGCAATATATCAAAGTGCAGTTGATATATCGCGGATGTTTTTTATAAATCGCGGATATGTAGCCGTACAAATCCCCATATAACATAAAAAAATCCCTCATACCTGCCTTTCGCAGATACGAGGGACTTTCGTCTCATATCACTACTTATGCTTTTTTGACTTTGGTGTAGCTGGTTCTTCAGCTGCTGCAGCGTTATGATTTGCTGTCGCATATACCTTCTGAACTGCTTTCTTTTTCTTCAATGGATGCTTTGGGTTCTTATCCATTTTGAACACTTCCTTTCTGTTTTCCTAAAATGTTATATAACAGAAATCTGCAGTGCATATGCCGAACGGTCATCTGCACCACCGGTTGTGCTATCCTTTTCTTATCTTTGACTATGTTATAGTCCTCTTTATTAGCAATGTCAAGTGTCGAGTGCTAATTTTTTTGTGAAGATTGTGTGAAGCTGTCTATGTCAATATCAGGTCAGCTCTTCTAAGAAGATAATTTGTTTTTTGAGCAAGGTGTACTTTCACATTTTCAAAAGTTTTTTTTGTGCAGATTAGGTACTCGCATATTAACTAGGAAAGCGTACTGCCCCTCGGCAAAGATACGGTTCAGATACACCCAATTTCCCCGCGATTCATTGACACCATTTTCTCAATTGGATAAATAGTCGGAGGCTACATCGTATACCTCTTCAAGTGGGGTAACTTCAATCCTACAGTCGGTATTTCCGGAGTGTCATGCGTACCTTCAACCGCCAAGGTCGCCCAGAAAGCGGCATCAAAGGCTGACCCTTCAGCATTTATTCTCGACTACGCCCTGGGCACAAATATCTGCGCAGTTATAACGACTGCGATACTTACGGGAATTTATATAACGCTTTTGAGCTAGTTTCATTAATTTTTAAATATACATAGAGGGACGGAGGGGACAGGCACCTCCGTCCCCTATGCTGTCCCTGCCTTTAAAGGTGAAGCAAGCCTTTTTTCATCTGTTTCTCTGTCATAGGCACCTATAAATCTATATCTGACTCTTTTTACAAAATAATTTCATTAATTATACTTAAGATATGGTGTATTCAGAATGAAGAATCTCTAAATCAATTAACTTTTTGTATACCCCTCGCGTATTTCTTGTCACATAAAAATATAGGAAAAGTAAAACTTCTGAAAATAGTCTTCAGTTTATACATCATTCATCCGTTAACTTTTTGGAGTGCGCGGGCAGAATTCTCCGCTTTTTTCAGGCTATTGACTCATAAAAACATGGGTGGTAAAGTGCGAGATATCAGATGTGCACGTCTATAAAACAATTCATTTAAACATTTCAAAATTCAGATCAGACT
>CABPYV010000019.1:0-49461 GCA_902461735.1 uncultured Coprococcus sp. | reverse complement strand
TATTCACAAATCTTATATCAGTTTTTAACGTTTACACAAAACTTGAAACGGTCTCCTGAATGAATTTGTTTGCAGAATTTCTAAGTCCTTCTGACGCTTTTTTCTCCCCTATAACGACGACTCTTTTCCCTTTTTCTCGCAACGCCGCAATTATTGGTACATAATCATGATCTGATGACACTATATAATAAATATCAACATTTCTATTTTTCTCAGTAGCTTTCTTTGCGTCTTTTATTATTTTATTATCTACTTTATTTTTAGCAGGCGGACCATACAACCGTATATCCTTCATATTTTCAATGTACCCAGCAACGACAGTCCACATTTTGGTAGCATCATCCTTCTGACGTCCATACACCTTAATATAATCAACAACACCACCTTCATCTCTTATAATACTTATAATTTTGTCCGCCTTTTTTGCCGGTATATTTTCACCATCAATATACACTGCCGTGTTTTTCTTTAGACTTCTATTTTCTCTTAATCTCTTCGCATTCTTCATACCTCTGTTATTCTCCTTTCCCATTTTATTTTCCAGCATTCTATTTTTCTCTGAACCATTCCAGCAATTTTCGTCCTGTTTCGTTGATTGATAAACTCGCTACCTCATGACCAGCATCGTAATTATCATAGTCCCACTCAGTTACATATTTCAGGTTATCACCGATTATCCCGGCAATAAATCCCCGCCCATACTGTAGTCCATTCCACCGTTTTTCATAGTCCAGATCGCATGCCTTTGCTATGACTTTCACAACATCATCTGGTGTATCCTCCATAAGTTCAGCTCCTGACGTATTACCATTAAATCGAAGTGAATTTTTCTCAAGCAATGGAAGTATTAATCTTGCTTTACTCATTGAAATATTAAAACAAAATGCTTCCTCGTTCATAGCATCCAATTCCGCATCAATACCCATTTCCTTAAATCCGCCATCAATAAATTCACAGATCTGCTCCTTGCTCAACCTTCTCAAATTAAATTGCCGGTCAGGATCAAGTTTCAATATTTTTAAGAGGAAATCAGATTTGACATACTTTAGAACCTTATACAATCCATCACATATATTCATAAACTGAATACTGCCAACCTTATTTATGTACTCAAAAGGAACTTTTTTCAAACATTCTGCAAAATCTTCTTTATCATGGCAATCTATGCTCTCATTCTGCAAATACTCCGCATCATATATGCACATTATTCCAAATAACTCTTGCTGTTTCAAATTTAGGCGCAGTGTTGACACAATACTGTTATTTTCATCCAAATTTAAAATATTTCCCTTTACATTTTTATACTCAAATAGAAAATCCGGCCAGTTATCACCTCCCTCATCGTCAGTATCAAGCGCTGCACTCAATTCTCCTATAGGAACATTGTACAAATCAGATAATTTTTTTAACCGTTCCCTTCTTATCCCCCCTGTCTTCTCCCAGTTCTGCACTGCAACTTTAGAAACTCCCATGTGCTCTGCAACCTGTTCCTGCGTCAGTCCAGCTTCATTTCTTGCTCTCTTAATGTATTTTGTAAATGCGTTCATATGACCACCTCCTGACTGCATAGTATCACATGGCTCTAGCAAAAATAAACAAAGCTGCCATTAGTTTTTTAAAAAGTTTTACTTTGTCTTTATTCGTCATATTTTTTCTATTTTATGCTTTATGGCTTTCGCATTTTCGTGTTTTTCATTTTCGCTTTTCCTATATTTTTTCCAAATTAGTGCATAAGATTATCTCTTTTCAGCTTGTTTCATGATAAAAGCGACAATCAATTCATGGATTGTATGCTTTTGCTCTGATTTAGCATAAAAAGATAAAAACTTACGCACTTTCAAAATTCATTTCCCCACTGCAGAAAAACAACCCGTTATCGCCACATCATGTATCAGCGTTTTCCACTCAGTCACTAACACTGCGGAATAACAACCCTTTACCTTACATCTCGACTTCCCTGTAGTCACCACCTCAAACTTGTGGTAATATGAAATGGATTATATTCTTATGAGACAAAGCACAAACTACGCCACACATAGAAGCGCAATAAATATCACAAACAAAATTCTAAATACAACATTATATAAAGGAGAACAAGACATATGAACATGCAGGAAGCAACTTCTAAAATGAAGGCCGACAGTTACAAGATGGCGGCACTGTCAGAGGATACACGAAACAACATACTAGCACATGTAAAAGACGCGCTCATCGCACATAAAGATGAGATATTTGCGGCAAATGCAAAGGATATGGCTGCTGCCGAGGAGAACGGGATTGCAGCATCCGTCAAGAAGAGATTGAAATTCGACGAGCACAAGCTTGACGATGTGACAAATGGTATCGATGAGCTCATAAAACTCCCTGATCCGGTTGGACAGACCCAGCTCAAGAGAGAGCTCGACGAAGGACTTGTGCTCCAGAGGGTGACATGTCCGATCGGTGTCATCGGTATTATATTCGAAGCACGGCCAGACGCACTTGTGCAGATATCTTCTCTGTGCATTAAAAGTGGAAACTGTGCAGTTCTTAAAGGTGGCAAGGAGACAGCCAACACCAACAAGGCACTCTTCGATGTGATCTACAGCACAGCAGTTGCAAACGGAGCACCTGAAGGCTGCATGCTCCAGGCAAGTCAGCACAACGAGATCGATGAGCTTCTGTCCTGCAACAAATCAGTGGATCTTCTCATACCTAGAGGTTCAAATGCATTTGTGCAATACATCATGAACAACACCAAGATTCCTGTCATGGGACACGCAGATGGAATCTGCCACACATACATAGACAAGGATGCTGACATAGATAAGGCGATTCCTATAATCATAGACGCAAAGACCCAGTACACTGCTGCATGCAATTCGACCGAGACACTGCTCATTCACAGGGATGTGGCAGATGAGATGCTCCCTGCAATAGCCAGATCACTTAAAGATCACGGAGTAAAGCTTCGCGGAACAGCTGAAGCTGCGGAGATCATTAAACGGGCGTACACAACTGACGGTCAGACCAACGGTTCACACACGAAAGCCGCAACCGACAGCCAGAACGATTTTGAGATCATGGGAGATGACGATTTTAATACGGAATATCTTGATCTGATCCTCTCTGTAAAAATCGTGAATGACGTTCAGGAAGCAATTGCTCACATCAACCACTTTGGTTCACACCACACAGACTGTATCGTGACTGAGAACGCTGATACTGCCGCCCTCTTCATGCAGCTTGTCGACTCAGCCGGAGTATACCAGAACTGCTCCACAAGATTTGCCGACGGTTTCAGATATGGATTTGGTGCAGAGGTCGGTATCAGCACCAGCAAGATCCACGCAAGGGGACCTGTCGGTCTCGAAGGGCTTGTCACCTACAAGTATAAACTCTATGGACACGGTCAGATCGTGGACGACTATGCAACCGGCAAGAAACAGTTTCACTTTAAAAATCTGTAGATATCGTCTCTTGGGGACGGAGGTGCCTGACCCCATTTGATGGGGGACGGAGGTGCCTAACCCCATTTGATGGGGGACGGAGGTGCCTGACCCCATTTGCACCATTTACATAAAGGATTACCAAAATATGAAGATAATACTGAAAATATTTAAAAATGATCTGATTGGAATAAAAGGAAGCATACTGACTATAGTGTTGGCGGTCGGACTGTGTATTCTGCCGGCACTGTATGCATGGTTTAATATATTTGCCAACTGGGATCCGTATGCCAACACCGGCAATATCAACATTGCGGTTGTCAACCTTGACAAAGGCAGTGATGACGGAAGTGGAAACATCGTCAATATGGGGCAGTCTGTGACAGATAAACTCAAAGAACAGACAAGCATCGGGTGGGTATTTCCAGACTCGGAAAGTGCCGCTATCGAAGGTGTAAAATCAGGCAAATATTACGCTGCAGTTGTCATAGATGCGGATTTCTCTTCAAATATGTACAACGCTTTGACCGATAACTTTATCAATCCGAGCTTCACGTACTATGAGAATGAGAAGAAGAATGCTGTCGCGCCAAAGATAACCGATACTGCCGTATCTACTCTGAAGACAAGTATCAACGAAACTTATATAAAGGCAATCTCGGAGAAACTCCTGTCATCCATAGACAGCTCAGACTCTCAGCTGTCTGCTGATATAAACAGTGGGACATTTGTGACATCACTAAAGACTCTGGATGACAATCTGGCTGGGTATCAGGATATGATCACGTCTATCATCAAGGCAAATAAAAAGCTTGTAAAAGACAACAACCTCAAGGCTGCTTCAACAAAAAGCACAGATGCCATAAAAAAAGCTGATGCCGCAATTGATTCCAGCCTGTCCGATATGGATCAGACCGGGTCCAGCTACTATCAGCTCAGAGACAATCTTCAGTCACAGATTGATTCTATAACCAACGACATAAAGTCACTTGAGACATCCGCCAAACTTGCCACCTTGAAGGATGACACTGATGATATCTCAGCAGATCTGGACAACATCAAGTCAGATGCCGAGGCCCTTAACAAAAAACTTGATGCCATCGAGACATTTGTAAAGTCTCTCCCTGTCAGCAGCATAGACAAAGTCAAAGAGTCTATTGACAGGCTGGATGAGATGAAGTCACAGGTGGACACATTGACCAACCTTACCGAAGAGACTATGGAAAATCTTGACTTTTCAAAGATAGCTTCAATAGAATCTGATCTCACGGCAAAACTGTCATCAGTTTCAAATGCCATCGACACCGTAGACAATACATTCAGCCAGAAGATCGTCCCGGATCTCGACAACATTCTTCTTAATATAAAAGAAGCGTTGAAGAACGCCCAGAATCTTCTCAAGACTCTAAATGAGACGATCGCCAGCACCAGCACTGTATTTGACAATTATAAAGGTACGATCGACTCCATGAACACAAGCCTTTCTGACCTGTCAGATCTCATCGGTGATGTGAGGGAAAAGATTGCAACAGCGATATCTGATATAAACAATGCTTCTGACAGTGAGGCTGCAGCAGCGATCCTGGCATTCTTAAATGGTGATGCCGAAGAACTTGCCACATTTCTGTCAAAGCCAGTAAAAGTCGATGAGCACTATTATTATCAGATTGCCAATTACGGTTCGTCTATGTCACCATTTTACTCAGTGCTTGCCATATGGGTCGGAATGACCATTCTCGTCTCTCTTATGAAGGTACATGTAAATGATGCAGAATATCTAAAGGACGCCAGACCTCACCAGCTGTTTTGGGGAAGATACCTCATATTCTTCCTGCTCTCACAGCTCCAGGTACTTGTCATAGTCCTCGGCGACCTGTATCTGCTCAAGATACAATGCCTGCATCCATTTGCATTCTGGGCTGTAGCAGCTCTGACGGGATTTACGTTTTCACTGCTTATATACTCACTAACCATATCGTTTGGCGATATCGGAAAGGCACTTGCAGTAGTGATCATGGTACTTCAGATAGCAGGAAGTGGCGGAACATATCCAATAGAAGCACTTCCGGGGTTCTTCAGGCAGGCTTATATCTTCTTTCCGTTCCCATATGCCATCAATGCAATGAGGGAATGCATCGGAGGAATGTATCACCATGACATATTCGTATATCTGGCTGAACTGTCACTGTTCATTGTGGTGGCGCTCGTCATAGGCCTGATCATCAGGAAGCCTTTTATACGAATAATGCACTTCATCGAGAAACGAATGGAAGACACTCAGATGATGTAACAGCCAGCTTGATCATGAATACGGTTCATTTCAGGAGGAACATTTATGGACGAAAAAGATATAATGGAAAAGGTTCTTGAATTCAGAGACAATGCCCACGCTAACAATGTGAGAAAGATAAAAGCCGGAATCAAATGCATCTTTACCGTGCCCGCATGCTTTCTCATACTGCTCTTCTTCACCGGAAGCTCCAAGATCATCTTTCTGGTGCTTTGGATCGCCAGTCTGTTCATCATAGCGGCATACCTCATTCACGTGGAATATTCCGACTATAAGATACAGGAGATGGTTAATTCTCTTCAGGATTCCGAAGACAGTATTGACAGTCTTATTGACATCGGCAGTATATATACCAAGGTCACTGAACCTAAGAAAAAGCTTGATAACAAACTGGATAACATAATAACAAATGTAAAGTCTGACACGCAGGCCCGTATTGATTCACTGGCCCAGATCCAGTCAGATATACATGAACATATGGCAGCAAGGAAGTCTTCAAACGTAACGCAAGATTCCTCATCCGAAAGCGATGCAACTGAAGAAGATATAACTGAACGCAGTACAGTTGACGGCAGCGCTGATGAAGCTTCCTCATCTGACAACATCACAGATGAAGATAATACAACAGAAAATGTCCCGGCAAATGAGACAGCTGCAGACACAGTATCACAGGAGGGAAAGTCATCATGAAAAATATATGGCGAGTATATATATCTGATCTGAAAAGACTCACAACAAACGTCGTAGCCCTGTCAGTGGTGATGGGACTGTGTATCATCCCCTCTCTCTATGCCTGGTTCAACATCATGTCAAACTGGGATCCATACGGTGAATCAGCAACTTCTCTCATGAAGATATCTGTGTATTCTGAGGACGAGGGTATCGACCTGAACGGGATCAGGCTCGTTATCGGTGACATGGTGACAGAAAGCCTTGAGACAAATAATACCATAAACTGGACATTTGCAGACAATAAGAAAGATGCGCTTGAGCTGATACAGAGTGGTGAATGTTATGCCGGAATCATAATTCCCAAAGACTTTACAAAGGATATGCTGAGCATTATGAACGGCAATATCGTCAATCCAAGCATAGAATACTACGAAAACAGCAAAAAGAACGCCATAGCAACCAAGATCACAGGAAAGGTCAAGACCACTGTACAAAATGAGATCAACACCAAACTCATAAGTACCCTGACTGAAATTTTTGCAAATGCAGGTGATTATCTGTCCGGAAGCGATATTGAAGGCTCCGACATCATAAGCGGTCTGAAAATCAAACTCAACCAGATATCTTCCACTTTGGATAATTATATTTACATGATGAACACATTTGCCCTGCTCACAGAATCAGCATCGGATTCGATCGACACTACCAAGCTGCTTTTTCCCAATATAGACAGCATGGCTTCAAGTGGTGCTGACAGTCTGGGAAATCTCAACGACAGTGTGGATATCAGCAAGGATATCGTGGGGTCAGCGCTCTCGCTCATGAATACAAGCCTTGACACTATATCGAGCAGACTAGACGAGTTATCCAGCACTGTGAATAATATCACTGTAGGCAGCCAGGGGAACTCATTATCATTCATAAAAGAAGTAGATTCAAAAGACCCCTTTTCCACTGAGATTCTTGATTCTATTCAGAACCTCATCGACAGCCAATCTCCAGAGATTGCGGATGCCAAGGTACAGCTCGAAAAGCTGAAGAACGATCTTGAACAGTTCACAGGCGATGCCAAGCTGTCCGACTCAGATATAGCAGAACTCAAATCTGTCATAACAACAGATATAACCAAATGCAAAGACCGTATCTCCGATGTCAAGGAGCTGATAAATGGTGACCTATCCTCTACGCTTACCAGCTCCATGTCAAGCATGCAGAGTTCTCTGTCCCAGGCACAGACTATATTAGCCGATGTACCTGGAACGTTTTCTGGGATAAGTTCCACCCTCACCGAGTATCAGTCGATACTCAATGACGGAAAGGCAAATGTCCAGATCACTGTAAAATATATGTCTGATCTCAAGGATAACATAAACTCACTCGTCCAGAGACTGGATAGTATAACAGCCAGTCAGAGCTTTCAGGAGATCATGTCCGCGATAAAGGAAAACCCACAGATGATCGTGGACTTCATATCATCTCCTGTCCAGATGAACACAGTGGAGGTATTTGCGATCAGCAATTATGGCTCGGCAATGGCTCCATTTTACACTGTTCTTGCACTGTGGGTCGGTGCGCTCATTCTTGTGGCACTCATCCATGTCAAGGTGAAGGATAGCGACGAGATTCCTGGAGTGAAGCCATACCAGAAGTTTTTCGGAAGATACATAAGCTTTTTCGTGATAGGTCAGGTCCAAACTATCATAACAGCATTTGGCGATCTGTTCTATGTGGGAATACAGTGCAAGCACCCGATAGCATTTACGCTGGCTGCGATGATGACGAGCTTTGTATTCACGTTCCTGATCTACTCTCTCACCGTGGCATTTGGCAATATCGGTGAGGCCATCGCAGTTATCATCATGGTTATACAAGTTGCCGGAGCAGGTGGAACTTTCCCTGTGGAAGTTCTTCCATCAGTCTACCAGTACCTGTACAAATTCATGCCGTTCTCATACTGCATGAACGCCCTCAGGGAATGTGTTGCCGGAATGTATCAGCACACCTACGGCAAATGTCTTGCCACACTGCTGATATATGTTGGCATATCGGTGATCATAGGTCTGCTGCTGGCTAAGCCTTGCGCAAAGCTTCTCGACAAGCTGGAACACAGCAAAGAGAAATCCGGATTGTTTATATAACCAACTACTCTTGTAATTACAGTTTTTGTCTGTTGTCATTTATGCCCATCTGTACTGTAGAAATACATACCGATGGGCTTTTTTATACATATATTTTTACATATTCTCTTATGAACTATCCATGTGAACATCTTCAGTGTTATTGTATTACTTCTCCTATTTTAAAGGATTTTCCTGTCTTAAGGATAAAATTATCCCTATGACAGGCTTTTGCAACAAAAAAGGATAAAATTCTCTATATTTATCCTGAACACTGTTTTTCAGGACTTTTTAGGAGAATTTTATCCTTTTTTGTGTTTATGCCATTCTAAAGATATAATGTCGAGTATAATGTTGCTTACTTAAATAAGTTGTCATTCTCAAAGTAATCTATCTTCATAGCGCGCCTTACATCAGAAAGTGTCTCTGCTGCCTTTGCTCTGGCAACCTCACTGCCACTCTTTAAGATGTCGTATACATCCTGTGGTCTCTTCTCCCACATCTGGCGACGCTCTCTGATAGGTGCAAGCTCAGCCTGAAGAACATTGTTCAGGAACTTCTTGACCTTTACATCACCGAGACCGCCTCTGCTGTAGTGCTCCTTGAGTTCATCCATTCCACTGTAATCTGGAAGAAATTCCTCAAAGTACTCTGGCTTGCTGAATGCATCAAGATAAGTAAATACTGAGTTGCCCTCAACCTGTCCCGGATCTTCAACACGGATGTGGTTTGGATCTGTGTACATGGACATAACCTTCTTCTTGATCTCCGCAGGATCCTCAGACAGATATATACAGTTTCCAAGAGATTTGCTCATCTTTGCCTTGCCATCTGTACCTGGGAGTCTGAGACATGCCTCGTTGTCCGGAAGGACAATCTTTGGATCTACAAGAGTCTCTCCGTATACCGAATTGAACTTGTGAACGATCTCCTTACACTGCTCGATCATAGGCATCTGATCCTCTCCAACGGGAACCTCTGTAGCCTTAAACGCTGTTATGTCTGCAGCCTGGCTGATAGGATAACAGAAGAATCCAACTGGAATGCTTGCCTCAAAATTTCTCATCTTGATTTCTGCCTTTACGGTCGGATTTCTCTGAACTCTTGCAACTGTAACAAGATTCATATAGTAAAATGTAAGCTCTGTAAGCTCAGGCACCATTGACTGGATGAATATTGTAGACTTCTCAGGATCTATGCCACAGGCAAGATAATCAAGAGCAACCTGCATAATGTTCTGTCTGACCTTCTCTGGATGCTCTGCATTGTCTGTAAGCGCCTGTGCATCAGCCACCATGATGTATATCTCATCATATCTGCCCGAATTCTGAAGATCGACTCTTCTCTTAAGTGATCCTACGTAGTGTCCCACATGAAGGCGGCCCGTAGGACGGTCGCCTGTTAATATTACCTGTTTCATAACCTTCTCCTTTTCTCTCTTACTCAGCCAGCAGCTTACTCAGCTCATACTGGAATGAATCAAGCTGATTGTTCTGTATATCTATTGCCTCTTTTATATCGTAATCTATAAGTATATCATTCTTGATAGCCACCATACGGTTTGTACCGCCCTTTTTGAGTACATCCACAGCATATGCCCCCATAAGCGAGCCGTACATCCTGTCCTTTGCTGTAGGCTGACCGCCTCTCTGTATGTACCCCAGCACCGATACCCTTGACTCTATGCCTGTCTTATCCAGGATCATCTGCGCAAGCTCCGGTGCATCCGTTACGCCCTCAGCAACTACAACAAGATAACTGTTTCTTCCGTCAGCATGCTTTGCCTTTATCGTATCTATGATACTGTCAAAGTCGCCATCCCATTTCTCAGGAATTATGATGGCATCCGCAGATGTCGCCATGCCTGCCCAGAGTGCTATATAGCCTCTCTTTCGTCCCATGACCTCCACGACGCTGCATCGTCCGTGAGAAACCGAAGAATCTCTTATCCTGTCAATAGCCTCCATGGCTGTATTCGCCGCTGTGTCAAATCCCAGCGTATACTCAGAACATGCCACATCTCTGTCTATTGTTCCAGGGATACAGATAGTATTGATACCCTCATCCTGAAATGCTATGGCTCCGCGGAGTGTTCCATCCCCGCCGATGGCAACAAGTGCATCTATATCGTGATCTCTCAGATTCTTTGCCGCCTGCTCGCGGTATTCTTTCTGAAGGAATCTCTCGCTTCTGCTGGTGAAAAGTATCGTTCCACCCTGATTGTTTATGTTCCTGACGTCCGCCAGGCCGAGCGGCTGTGTCTCCCAGTCGATAAGTCCCTCGTAACCACGCATCACACCGACTATCTCTATTCCACTGTTGATGGCCGATACAACCACAGCCCTAACAGCTGAATTCATGCCCGGAGCATCTCCTCCGCTGGTCAGAACCGCTATCTTTCGCATGTCACTCATTTGTACGTCCTCTAATTATTTTTATACTGAAGCTCCTGCTTCTTGGCAGTAACCCTTGTATCCTTCTCTACTGAGTTGGTGATAAATGTATTACCACCCACAACAACGTTGTCCTCGATGATAGTCTCGCCTCCAAGGATGGACGCGCCTGAATAGATGGTTACATTGTCACCGATGGTTGGGTGCCTCTTGGCTCCCTTGAGCTTCTGACCTCCCTGTGTAGAGAGTCCTCC
Source organism: uncultured Coprococcus sp. (assembly GCA_902461735.1). GTDB lineage: Bacteria > Bacillota > Clostridia > Lachnospirales > Lachnospiraceae > Coprococcus. The sequence goes on along the minus strand of CABPYV010000019.1, from coordinate 38,307 downwards.
AAGTGTCACACCCTGATATATCTTCACATGCTCGCCGATAATAGTCGTCTCGCCGATAACGATTCCCGTACCATGGTCAATAAAGAAATACTTTCCTATGGTGGCACCCGGATGAATGTCTATTCCGGTCACGCTGTGGGCGTGCTCGGTCATGATCCTGGGTATCATCGGAACATCCAGCAGACAAAGCTCATGTGCCATGCGGTATACAGATATCGCATAAAGTCCAGGGTATGAAAGTATGACCTCATCCTTGCTGCCCGCAGCAGGATCTCCGTCAAATGCCGCCTGGATATCAGTCTCAAGATAATCCCTTATCTGAGGTATCTTATCCATGAATTCATATGTTATATCCATCGCCTTGTCCTCAAGCTCTGCATCTGTGAACTCAGGAAACTTTTTGCAATACCTGAGAACTATCATGATCTGCTTCTTCAGATGGAATATTACATCCTCTATGATAACAGACATGTTATTCTTCAGACTGTATATCTTATACAGCTTATCGCTGTAGTAGCCCGGATACAGAATCTTCATGAGTTTGTCGATCACATCGATAATGGCTGTCTTATCCGGCTCGTTGCACAGATCCGTCTTGTTGATGGCTCTGTCATCGCCGAAATCATCCAATATCCTCTGCACGATTCCCTCAATTCTCTGTTTATCTGATCTATCCATTACTTATTCAGATCCTTTCTAATAATATCTCCCAATATCACCTGACCAGGCAGAATCGACTGCGATGATATCTTCATATTATAATATATGCTTACGTCATTCAAGATTCGCTCACGAATCCTGATGTGAGCCGCTGGTCAGCTTTACTGACATAAACACACAGCTATTCTAACAAATTATGCACATTCATTCAATAGTGGGATTCTGCGTACCAATTATCCACAATCCGATTGCAGAGATTACTGCTAAAAACAGTGGTTCAGAGGAATGGAATTTTTCCACTCCTCTTTTTCTCATACCAGACGCAAGATCACCATATAACTCACAGTCCCCAGCAGGATACTCAGAAGCGTATTGTGCCTCCATTTGTATGTCCCGCCTGTCACCAGAACGCCAACGAGACTTGGTATTCCAGTTGCCACCGGAGCCGTCACCGTCCCCTTCAGACAGTACACTATGAGTACCGCCATGATGGTCGCCGGAAGTACCTTACCGAGTTTCACCAGCATCTCCGGCATCTGCCTTTTTCCACCAAATATGACGAATGGAAGTGCCCTCAGTGCAAATGTTACAACTGCCGACACCGCAATTCCTATTAATATGTATTTTGTATTCATGGTAGTTTCCTGTTCTTTCTATATACTGTTCTTTCTATATATCATATCCTGTTTTTTATAATTGCTCTGCTCTTATTATTCGTATCGTTCCGACCGCTTATGTGAAAGATCTGATAAAAAAGCTTCTGTTAATACACCGTGAATAATGCTGTCTCATTTTCTCATTAGATCTATTTTCTCCTCGTATTCCACGCCACCAGCACTGCTGACGCTATGATGAGTGACGGCAAAAGGAAATATTGCGTTCCAACAACCAACAGGCATGAAACCGCTACCACAATTCCCGCAATCGCTGGGATATGACTCTCCGCCCTCTCCCACTGATCAATAAATATGATGACAAACAGCGCCGTCATACAGAAATCAATCCCCGTCATATCAATCGGAATGATCTGACCCAGGATTCCCCCGGCAACCGCACCGATCATCCAGTAACACCTCGACAAAAAGGCCACCCAGAACATGATGCCCTGTTTCTCCTTACCGGTATCCGGCAGGGTACAGTTCACGGCATAAGTCTCATCCGTCATTGTATGTATCATATATAATTTCCGCTTTCCCATACGGTTGAATTCATCCACAAATGTCAGAGCATAGAAACTCTGCCTGCTGTTCATCAGAAATGCAGTGAGTGCCATAGTGAGTATGGATACTCCGCTTGAAAGCAGCGTCACAAGCACAAACTGGTACGCTCCTGTGTACACCGTCAAACTGACCAGCAATGAATAATACCACTTGAATCCGGCATTCTCCATCATGATCCCATATGCCATGCTGACGAACAAATAGCTGCACATTATAGGGATTGATTTGACAAATGCTTTTCTGAATATATTTCCCACGATTTTTCCTTTCTCTCAAGCTAGCGCGACGGTCTCCAAATTCACTTATTACAATAGCTCTAAATCAGCACAGCACAAACTTGGGGCTTATTGCCACGCAGACAAAACAATCATAATTATCCTACTATTTCTATAGGATATCACGATCATTCTAACACAGCAATATTTTAAAAACAATATTTCAGACATCTTACAACACGACTCATATGGCAATTTTATATCGTTTATATCCCTGTCGGATGATAAACCACGGTTTATTAATCCACTCTGTAAATCTTTATAAAGCTTTCATTAAATATCATCCTTTTCCCTTGAAATTCCCTTTCCACTCATGTATTCTCAACAAAAAAAATACGTGAAAAGTATCTCCCGCGGGAACTACATACGCAAGCAATCATCTGGCCAGATGAACTATTTACTGCATTGTTATTTATGAATTTATGGGGTAAAATGGAGGTACTTATTTGAGATATAACAACAAACAGAACGATAAAATTAATGTCAGCAGCAAGGATATGTCTCAGGCAGCTGAGGTTGATCTCGCAACTAGCGCTGCCTGCTCTGACGATACCACCGGCCGCATCCAGTGGCACACAGGATTTGTCCACGCCATGCGGCTGTATCTGAAGGATTACGAGGACGACATTGAATTCAACGAAGAATTTCAGCTCACCAGAAAACCGCTGAGCATAGACCTGACCGTAGTCAAGAAACCTGACAATCTGGTCATCGACAATAACATCGGCAGATTCTTCAGGAAACACAATATACTTGAATACAAATCGCCGAAGGACGAGTTAAACCTTGAGACTTTTTATAAGGTACAGGCATACGCGCTACTGTATATGATCTCTCCCGCCAACTGCGATGCATACGGTGCACCTGTCTGCGAGAATGATATGACTATATCCATCGTGCGCGCCGCATACCCGAGGGAGCTTATGAAAGAGCTAAATGAACTTGGATATACCATCCGCGAAGATATCAGGAACATCTACCATGTAAGCGGCGCTCAGTTTCCAATACAGATCGTCATTACCAAGCCATCGTCAGATGCTGAAAGCTCTGGCAAAGATGAGAAAGACATAATCTGGCTGAACGCGCTCACTGCTGATATTTCAAAGGACACTTACAATGATTTTTTAAACAATGTCAACGAGTTAGACAGCAGACACAGCATGTTTGCAGAGACAATATTTGCCATTGTATCCGATGTAAACGAAGAAAAAATTGAGACATGGAAGGAGGCACATTCTATGATGAACGATGCGATGAAAAGAATTATGGCTAAGGAACTTAAAGAAAGCAAGGATGAGGGACGTTCCGAGGGACTGGTCGAAGGGCGTTCCAAAGGTCTGGCTGAAGGACGTTCCGAAGGTCTGGCTGAAGGACGTTCCGAGGGTCTGGCTGAAGGACGTTCCGAGGGTCAGGATCTGCTGACTGAAGCTATGCTTACTGCGCAGAAAGAGAACATCTCCGACCCAGCAAAACTTGAGGAGCTTGGCTACGACAAGAATACCTCCGTATGTACTATAACGGCGCTTAAGAAGCTGGGGATTATCTCATAAGAATTTCTCGATATCAGGTACAGATGAACATTCTCTGTGTCTGACACCTCGAGTCAGCGCCCTTGGGGGATTGGTTTCTAGCCTGATTTTATTAGTCATATCTCATTCATATTAAAAGAGGCAGCCAAAACTTGATGGCCGCCTCTTTTGTGGTTCAAAGGTCAAGTTATAAAATTACTACTTACTTTATTTTTACTTACTTTACTTTTACTGCACTACCTGTCTCAACATCGTAATGCACCTCTATAATCTTGTCGGTGATCATTTCCAGACGGCCTATGTGAGTTATGATGCCAACCATATTTCCATTGCTCTTTAAGGTTTTCAGTACCTCCTCCACCTTAGTCAGCACCTCTTCATCCAAAGTACCAAATCCTTCATCGATAAACAAGGCCTCCATATCCATACCACCCGCTTCATTTCGAACCACATCAGATAAGCCAAGAGCAAGTGACATAGAAGCAAGGAATGATTCACCACCAGACAGCGATGCAGCTTCTCTCTGAGTTCCAAGCAATACATCTCGGATCTCCAGTTCAAACCCTGCGATGGAGCTGTTGCGGCTAGTCTCCATAACATGAACCAGCTCATATCTTCCACCTGTCATAATGTCCAGCCATACATTTGCATGCTGTACAATCTCAGCAAATACTGAGCTCATAATATACCTGCTAAAACTCAGCTTTCCTCCATCCGTGCTCACCCCATTTGCTTTTTCACTCAAGGAGCGAAGCATGTTCACAGCTTGTCTGCTGCTCTGCAGTTTCATACTTTCGGTGGATATTGTATCAAGTACAGATCTATGATTGTCTATAAGCTTGTCAACACTGGTCAGGGAAGCTTTCACGGTTTCAATCTCTGTTTTTGTCTCGTCCAGTCTGGTGTCGATTGCAGAGAGTTCGATATACTCGCAGCCCTGTGTCTTCGGCTCCAGGGAAGCTATAATATCACTCGTGGATTTTACATCCATGTCGTACTTCTTTATTTCTTCGTCACGGTGCTTGATCCATGTAGCCACATCTGCAATATCCTGTATCAGTCTTTCCGCATCTTCAACCTTATCGAACTCATCCTCTGCCAGCTTGTTCTCGAGTTCTTCAGATATACTCTTCTTATTCGCCTGATCTTTAGGTATATCCTCGTTGATTTTGACCAGAGAGCCGGTGATGACATTTTTATCCTTATCCAGCTTCTCTTTACGGATCTTGTGATCACTGAGAATTTTCTCGATAGCCTTGCACTTTTCTTCTTTAGACTTTATCTCTTTCTCAACTTCCTCAGCGCTCTCGCCCTTCAGCTGTTCCTCGATACCTTTTATCTTCTCACTAGAAGCCGCTATATCCTTATTGACAGCTGCCAGATTTTCATTCTCTATATTAATGTTCTCATCAAATTTATGCAGCTGCTCTTCAAATCTCTCCTTGTTCTTTTCCTGTTTTTCCTTCTCTTTTACATTTTCTTCGGCCTGTTTTCTCTCAGCAATCGCCTGCTGCTTCTGCGCTTCCTCCGCTTCAGCCTGGTTCTCCAGGTATCCATCAGCCAGTGCCTGATCTGCTACGGAATCTCCCAGAAGCTTCTGCAGATTCTTTACAAGCTCCGCCCTCTTTTCCTCAGACTGGGCTTTGTACCTTTCGAATTCACTATGCTTTTTATCGAATTCTGCCTTGGCTTTTCTGCTCCGCTCCTCTGCGGCCTTTACATCATCTTCAACAGGAACATCCTCACCTCTTGTCACAATCTTACTGACATTCCCTTGGATCTGAGTTCTGCACACCGGGCAGATTCCTGAGCCATTCTTCCTTATATCCTCCAGAAGCTTTTCGCCCAATAGTCCGGCCTGTCCACTGTAAAAGCGGGTTTGAAGATCATAAAACTCCGCATCCAGCTTACTGCAGTTCTCACTTGATTCTGCACAGAGGGCAGCCGCTTCTTCCCTTTTCTTCTCAGTGGCAAGAAGGGAATTCCGGTATCCTATCAGACTTCTGATATCTTCAAGCTGTTTCTCCCTATATTCCACCAGCTGATTCTTCTCTATCAACACGGCGTCTGCACCTGAGAGATGCCTCAGCTGCTCCTTACACTTTTCAAGAAGGCTCTCTGTCTTGTTCCTCTCATCCTTGTAAGTTGATATTTTACTGAGTATATCGTCGCTTCTCTTCTGGAGAGTCTGCAGGTTCTTTCTCTCAGCATCCCTGCTCTCGAATTTCAGAACTGACTTCCGCAAACTATCAATCTCGATTCCCAAGCTCTCTTTCTGACTCAGTATAGCCTCATCCTGAGCAGCCTCCTCACTCAGCTGTGTCAGTTCCTGCGTAACCTCGCTTAGTCGCTTCTCCAGATTTGATTTTTCCTCAATCTCATAGTTCAATCTGTTCTGGATATTCTCCAGCTGATTCACCAAACCATGTATATCATACCAGGCCTTCCAGATTTGCTCCCGCTCAAGCCTCTTCTGGGCTATCTCACCTTTTCTTGCCTCAAGCGCTTCCAAGGCTTTTTGACACTCTGCCAATTCTTTCAGATTATTATTGTTAATTTCCGCATTCTTTCTTTCCAAAAGCAGATCATCCCTGCGCTTTGCAAGTTCATTTGCCTTTCTGGACACTTCGTCATACTCTGCCTGCTCATCATCAAGCAGTGCAGTGAGATTGCCGATCAGCTTATCATCTTCCCCTCTCCACAGCCACAGCTCCTCAGAATATCTGTCTGTGTCCGGCTTGTTAAACGTGCTATCAAGCACGAGCTTTATTCTTCCTTCAGATTCTTTTCTCTCGTCCGCCAGCTTGTCATATGCAAGCTTGAATATCTTCTCATAATACTCATACTTACTGCTGTCAAACAAGGTGCCAATAATCTCTGCCTTCTTATCACCCGCGGAAGTAAGAAATGCCTTAAACTCGCCCTGAGCCAGCATGACAATCTTCAGGAACTGCTCTACTTTGATTCCCAGGATCCTTTCAATCTCGTCTGTCACGTATTTTGCACCCGAACAACACGCCTGTCCTTCCGAATCATAAAGCACAGCTTTCAGAGATGCCTTGTCGTCATACTGATTCTCAAGCTTCTGCTTCTTAGCATAGTGCATGGTTCTCACAACTTTATAAGTGTCACCATTGTGTGCAAATGTCAACTCAACAACCGTGTCAATACTCTTAGAGAGCTGCTTTGTGTGCATCATCTCCGGGGTCCTCGACTTGCTGCCTGAACCACTTAAGGTTCCAAAAAGTCCATATGTAATGGCATCGAATATAGTCGTTTTGCCAGCCCCGGTATCTCCCGTTATAAGAAAAACTTCTTTTTCAAAGTTGGAAAAATCTATCACCGTATGATTCTTAAACGAACCAAACGCTGTCATCTCAAGTTTTATTGGTTTCATAGGCTACTCCCCTCCTAACTGTCTGGCAAATGCAATCACTTCATCCACCAGAGAATTATCTGGATTTGCATCCTTTGTGACTTCGCATCTGGACATCTTGTCGGCTGCAAATTTCATCATCTCATATTCTTCTGTGGTTGGTGGCTCATCGTTATTCGCCTTCGTATATAGCTCCGCAAATAAATCCTGCAGGCTCTCCCTCTGTATCTCCTCACGGGATCTGCCTTCCCTGACTCCTGACTGGGACTTCGCCTCTGATCTGAATTCCAAAAGCTTGCTGCCCCTTTTCTGTAAGAGATCATTGAAGTATGCATACGTAACCGAGTCTACTCTCTCATCCGTCATCACCAGTCCCACATACTCATCTCTGCCATTATCATTTTCAAACAGGGCATGCAGCTCTTCTTTTGTTCCCTTTTCATACCGCATCCTATGCAGCGGCTTTATCTCTATAGTTTCAACCTTTATTTCCTCACCCTTCGGGCCAATCTCCACCAATAACGGGCCTTTCTTTCCCTGTTTTGTCTCGTCAAGGTGGTAACAGATAGGTGTACCGGCGTAACGAACCTGTGATCTTCCAACCGGACGGGCTCTATGTATATGTCCCAAAGCAACATAATCAAAATCATCAAACACCGAATAGTCGATAGGTCCGATTCCTCCTGACATGGTTTCAGAACCACCACGCTCTGCCTCTACACCATCTGCAATGATGTTCTGGTGGGCAATAAGAACATTTCTCTCACTGGTATCTATATCCTGATGACTCAGATAATTGATCATTGCCTCCTCATAACTTTTAATATCATTTCTGTCAAAAAAGCTTGCTACGCGCTCCGGATACAGATATGGCAGGAGATAAAAATTCACCTCTCCCTCTTCATCCGGAAGTGTAACTCTGGTAATCTCCCGCTGTGGCACACCCGCTATGTATACATCATGCTTTTTCAATATTTCCCCAGCATATTCAAGCCTCTCCCCGCTATCGTGATTGCCGGCGATGATAAGCAGTGGGATCTGCCTGTTTGAAATCTCCTCAATGAAGTAATCCAGCAACGTGATCGCTGCCGCCCCTGGTGTGGCACGATCATACACATCCCCCGCAACCATGACGGCATCTGGTTTCTGCTCATCACACACCTTTAAAAATTCGTCTATCCAGAATCTCTGGTCTTCTATCATGGAATAGCCATATATGCTCTTCCCCAAATGTAAATCGCTCAAATGTAATAGTCTCATATTCCCTCCAACTCAGCAAACATATCTTTCATGCTAATTTCTTTATCTTTCATGCTAATCACTGCATAATGCTCCTTATAATTAGTTTTCTATTCACTTCTTTATCCATTCTGTGTTCTGTCATAGACCAGTTCTCTGTTCATCTTTTGTATTACATACATATACCTTGCCTTCGAGTTCTTGTATTGCTTTATTTCTATAAAGCAACCTAAAAGCACAATCCAATCTACTTTCACATATTTTTGTTTTATATAAACTCGCTAACTCCTCATACAAATATACTTTTCTTATACCTTTACAACTCTCATTATCTATACCTCCGTAATTGATGATTCCATTTTATCAATCAGGATAGACATAATATGTCTATAGCAACATTTACTATACTCTTTTCAAAGCCTGCACCTGCCGGTCCACATATCTGCCAAGTTGATACCCCTGTTCCACATGCTCTTTATAATTCGATCTCAGAGCCTCTATGTCTTTGTTAAACATGGCATGTACTATCTGATTACGATACAGACACCACTTTTCTATTTCTTTCAATTTGCTTTTAAACTCGGTTTTATTCAACGAATATTTATATATCTTCTTTAACTCTTTTACATATGCATTATCCGAAAAGGCACTATCCCCACATGCTCTAAATGCTTTTCTTATAATATCCATCTTTGTTGTAATATTATTTATGGAGTCAACACGTCCACAAATACTCTGCATATCATCGTTTATGGTTCTGCTGTTTCTTGAATCCAAAGCATTGCTATAATATAAGAACGATCTCAAACGATCTTCAAGAAATGCATATACAATAAGTTCAGCCTCTCCATAATATCCGTTTGCCATAGCCGAATTATAATTATGAATAAGGGCTGTATATGTCTTGCCTTTACTTTTGTTGTTTTCTACTGATTTTATGTTCATATTTGTTTTCCTCCCTTTTCTGGCAGATGTATTTATAATTTATTGGGGAAATAATAGATTTGTAAATGATAAGTATTCCGATAAATTAATAGTTTGATCCAAGAACTTACAAAATATGTATAAATCCCCCCATATACACCAACATATAAGATGTATTGTTATATTATACTACATCGTTTGTGCACTACCAACAAATAATTTCGGTGTTTTTATATTTTTTGTGAAATTATACACAATCGTCCTCCCTATATACAACAAAATCCACAGCACATGCCATGGATTTTGTCGTATCTTATTAATAGGAAATTATAACGTATATCTATCAATGAAACCTTCCTTATAATTATAAAAGTTTTCCAAAAATAATACGCAAGTCTTCTTCAGGTGTATATACCGGCTCTAGTTCCTGATTATCAATAGCCTCCAACATGATTTTTTCCTTCTCCCGCAATCTTAAGTAAACTTTTTCATCCATAGAAAATAATTCCTCATCATATTTATAAAAATCCTGCATATAATAAAGGACTAGATGAAGGACGCTCCGAGAGCCAAGATCTGCTGACTGAGGCTATGCTTACTGCGCAGAAAGAGAGCATCTCCGATCCTGCAAAACTTGAGGAGCTTGGCTACGACAAGAATACCTCCATATGTACTATAACGGCGCTTAAGAAGCCGGGAATTATCTGACAGCCCCTCTATATATAAACGCCGCGCACACCGCCGTTATAAGCTCTGCTACCCAGAACGCATTCCACACACCAGCAGGTCCGAAACCACAAAGTCTTGAGAGTATCCATGCAGCCGGGATTATGACAACCACATATCTGAGCAGGGATATGAGCAGGGACGGAGTGCCCTTTCCCAATCCCTCAAGTGCCCCCGATGCAGTTACCGACACAGCCGACACTACAAATCCGGCGCATATGATGCGCAGTGCTGTTCCACCTGCATTTATTGTAGACACATTCTCTGTGAACATACCTATAAGCCTTTCCGGGATAAGCAGGCACACAACTGTTCCAGCCAGCATGATTCCAACATTTAATGCAAGCGTTATGGTGAATATCTTCTTCACTCTTGCATGCTCTCCGGCACCATAGTTATATCCTATGATAGGGCGCATTCCCTGAATGATTCCATTTGCCGGCATATACAGGAAGGTCTGAAGTTTGTAGTACACGCCCAGGATCATGACATAAGTTGCCGAATACATGCTGAGTATGGCGTTGAGTGCGCTTGTGAGCAGAGACGGCAGTGCCATATTGAGTATGGCAGGTATACCTATGGCATAGAGCTTCTTCACCATCAGACCGCCCTCATGCAAATGCTTTATGCCGAACTTCACATTTATCGGTCTTCCAAAGTACACAATAAAATAAATGATCAGTGTAAACACCTGTCCCAGGCCAGTTGCCAGTGCAGCGCCTTCTATACCCATTTCAGGAAATGGTCCCACACCGAATATCAGCAGCGGATCAAGCACTATATTCACAATGCAGCCGCCCATCAGTCCAACCATTGTAACTATCATGCGTCCAACCGACTGGAACACCTTCTCAAATGCAAGATCAACCGAAATAATTATAGAAAATCCAAATACTATGTCTGCATAACGACAGCCAAGGTCAAGGACGTCTCCACTTGCCTTGAAGGCTCTGAGAAACGATGGAATGATGGCGATACACACGACTGTCATCACTATTCCCTGTATAACAGCAAGAAACATCCCCCAACTAGCTGCACGATCTGCCCGCTCATTGTCCTTGGCTCCAAGATATATGGCTATCACCGCGTTTATTCCAACACCAAATCCGATCGCCACAGCATTTACAAAATTCTGCAGTGGAAATACATACGAAAGTGCTGTCATCGCATCCTCACTTATCTTCGCCACAAAGAAACTGTCAACTATATTGTACAAAGCATTCACCATCATCGATATAACCATAGGCAATGCCATGGACATCAAAAGTGGGAACACCTGCTTTTCTTTCATAAAATTCTCGTCCATAAAACCTCCAAATATATTTTCATCCAGATTATACCATTCCCCTACGGGGACGGAGGTACCTGTCCCCTCCGTCCCCGCAGGGCATAAATAAAGCCCCACAACCTTGCGGTTGTGGGGCGAAAAGATGACCTGATCCGGAAAAATCCACCAACTTGTTTTCGTTTAGATTATTATGTGTAATTATATACTTCAACCAGCATATATGTCAAGATCCTGCACGACCACAAAGTAACCTCTGTCACCGTCCTCGTCCACCGGGATAACATGTATAAGACTTGCACCCCCATGGTTGTTTGCACAGCTGACTGACAAAACCCCTCTGCGAAGATTCTCTGTCTGATATCCCATATTGCCGCCTGTGTAACTCTCCATTCGCTCGCGGCTGAGAAAATCTCTGACTATTTTTCTTGACCGATCCGACTCAAACCGGTTACTTATCAATCCAATTACTTCATCATAGTTATTCGCACAAGATACAGCATTGTTCAGCTCAGAATCGCCTTTTATAACACGGTATTTATTGTTCTCATAATTAACATATATAATATCAGTATACATATATGCGATCCTTGCCTCTACCCTGGATTGAGCCTTTTTTATATCAGACTCTATCTTGTCAAGTACGGTCACTCTGTCCGTACCATCCCTGCTGATGCTGTGGATCACGCTGACATTCTTGCCCTTCTTCTTTGCTTCATACAGCGCAGTGTCCGCGACATTCATACACTCTTCTGTGCTGAATCCTGAACCATTGATCTGACATATACCAGCACTGCAATGGACATTCTGCCCTTTCTCCATTGCCTTGCGCTGAAGTTTTCTGGCAAATCTTATCACCTTTGACTCCAAAACAGATATATCCGATAAGCCCTTGTGAAGCACAACATACTCGTCTCCACCATACCTGCAGGCAACGTCCTCTTCATAGCAGTCACTCCGGAGAAACTTTGCCACCTTCTCAATCCAGTAATCGCCAACTGCGTGACCATATGTATCATTTACACTCTTGAAATCATCTATATCCACAAATACAAGAGAAGCACTGTCTTCGTCAGTCATGTTATCTATATACTCTCTTATCCTCTGCATTCCGGCTGTCTTGTTGTACATGCCGGTCAGAAGATCATGCTCAGCCTCGTACTTTGTACGCTCAACCTCCTGTCTGGATCTCGCAAGTGATCTGTCCATCTCGACCATATCAACTGCAAACATGATCTGTGTAGAAGCCACCACAGATATCGTCTGGAATGAAATCCCATAATAGAATATGACAACAACCGTGAATATACATGGCAGGATAAAATACAAAACACTTGACCAGAAAACTCTTTTTTCCAGTCTTTTTTTATACTGCAAAAGTATCGAAAAGCTTAGAACAAGTCCTGCTACTGCTATAAGCTGCGACAACAGATAACCGCTGCTCCTGTGATAGAAGTTATTACCATCTATATAATAGAACAACTTGTCACTGAACTGGGATATAATGAGCAGGACTATCCCAGCAGCACTCAGAACTACCACGCCCCTTGCTTTCGCTGGCATCTTCGTCTCTCCTCTGTTGAGAATGACAAGGAGATAAAACGTAAACAAAGTCATATATAAATAGTTGATAAAGAACACGGCAAAATTGCTTATCTTCAGCATGTAATAGGCTGTCTGTCCTGTTTTTCCCTGATAATACCATGACAACATATCTGCAGTCAGCAGGATGATACATGCAGCCTCCATGCATAGGCTCACATTCTTTTTATCTCTATTATTATTCTTCTGAAGGAATATAACCGCAAATGCAAACAGACAGATTAATATTCCCCACATTTCAAATGCTACATTAAATACAGCAGTCCTATCCACTAACTATGCGCCCCCTTAAACTTCCTGGCGATTTATTGTAGTAATTGTACAATTTGATTTGTGCAACATTTTCTCAAATTTATAAGTCTATATGAGAACCATTCTATATATCATACCTTAATTTGTCAATTACTAGATAACACATATTTATGAAATTTTGTCGCCACAGGGGACATATATGTCCGGCTATCATGAACAACATAGTAAAGCCTGTCAACCGGCTGATGTTTTATACTAAGAACCTTCACATCAAGCCTTTTGAGCATATCCATGTAAGGGACTACCGCTATTCCAAACCCTGCTGCCACAAGTCCGGCTATGACCTCATCCTCCTCCGTTTCGCATGCTATCTCAGGAGCTTTGCCAAGTCCTTCAAACATCTCATCCACCAGACTTCTCATTCCAGATCCCTTCGAAAAATATACATGTTTATATCCAAGTGTATCATCGAGTGTCACCGAATCTCTGTCTGCCAAAGGATGTCCTGACGGTGCTATGACAACAAGATCCTGTCTGCCGACAGGAACGGCGGAAAATCCCATCGTCTCAGGCGGTCTCGAACAGAAAACCATGTCATATTTTCTGGCCGCAAGATCATCGAGCAGCTGTCCTGTGGTTCCTGTGTGAAATGTAAACGACGTATTTCTATTTCCACATTTCTTCAGGTACTCTGCTGCCAGACGCGGTACAAATTCCATTCCAAGGGGTCTTATGAGTCCAAGTCGTATCACACCATCCCCGGCAGCCTCTTTTTGTATGGACTCCACCCCCACATCAAGCGTGCCAAGCGAATGTTCTGCACACGCAAGAAATTCTCTGCCAAATGCAGTGAGCTCTGTATTGCGCCCATTTTTTTCAAAAAGCATTACCCCAAGTTCTTCCTCAAGCTTGGATATTGCGTGACTGAGACTTGGCTGCGTTATATTCAGATTTCTGGCTGCATTTGTATAATGCTGAACATGGGCCAGTTCAACAAAATATCTAATATATGACAGGTTCACTTATAACTCCCCCTTTTCATTATAAAAATATGATTATATTCATATTTTAATACAATCCGAATATTTTTTATAGATAAAATCTATCAAACCATAAAAACTATTCATTTGTTATGAGATGTTGTCGGTGCTACAATCAAAAACCGCAGGGATATACATAGATGAAGTCTTAGACAATTAAAGCTACCCTGATTCCGGGGAAATCAAAGGTTATGTTATAAAACACATTATATAAAGAAAGAAATGAGGAAAAACAGAAAATGAATACTCAATCAGGAAATGCACATCTGCATAACATGTGGGGCGAGATCGCCCTGATAACAGCAGTCACCATCAACAGCTTCGGAGTGGTTCTCATGCTCTATTCTGCAGCAGGAATATCGGCAATATCCAGCGTGCCATACGCATTCTCGCTGGTTCTTCCAAGACTGACTCTCGGAACCTGGACATACATATTTCAGGGCGTACTTATTCTCACCCTCATGATCATGAGAAAGAAATTTGTTCCCCAGTACCTGTGCAGCTTCATAGTTGGTTTCGTATTTGGCAAGATGCTGGATATCCATGAGATGTGGATCGGGGCTTTGCCAACTGCCCTCCCATGGAGAATTCTTTACTTTGTGATAAGTTACATTTTGATATGTATCGGAATCGCACTATCCAACAGATGTGGACTTCCGATCATCCCGACAGACCTTTTCCCAAGAGAGCTGTCTGAGATTATATCGGCAAAATATTCCAAGGTTAAGATTTCGTTTGATGTGATCTGCCTTGCAACGACAGCTGCCATGACAGGTTTTATCCTCGGTCATATCTACGGTCTGGGAATTGGCACAGTCCTCGCCGCGTTCACCATGGGCAAGGGAATCGCCATAGTTGGGAATGCCATGGACAAACATGTTACAATAGCTCCATACATAACAGCACACATTAAGCGCCACGGTGCCCACAAAGCTCAGTACGCAGGACACTAAAGTGGTTTTCCCCACGACCATGCACACAGAAAAAAAAATAACCATATATATGCCGAACGTGACTGCATATATATGGTTATTTTATCTAAGTGCCGTCCGTCAATTAGGCATTTGCCAGCTGGCGTCCGAGCTCCTTACACTCCTCAAGGCCTTCTGCGTCAGGTGTCTCATGGCACATAAGTCCGGCTCCGCCTACGAGTTCTGCGCCTGCTGACTGCATTCTCGCTTCCCAGTCGCGCATCCATTCACCGTCTCCCCATCCATATGAACCAAAGAGTGCGATCTTCTTGCCTGAAGCAAATCCCTCTACCTCAGCAACAAAAGGCTCCATCTCAGCCTCCTCAAGAACCTCAGCTCCCATAGCCGGGCATCCAAGTGCAAATACTGGTTCATCCTTGAGTGCATCCGGTGCGATGCTGCTTACAAATACTACCTCCGCTTCCTTTCCGGCCTCTCTCACGCCGTCCGCGATAGCCTCTGCCATCATCTGTGTATTTCCGCCCTGTGTCCAGAATACGATATTAATCTTACTCATGTTGATCCTCCTTATGAAATTATATGTTATAGAGATTTACTCTATACATTCCTGTAAACTGTGTTTATCTGCATCTTTCCATATACTTCGTTCAGTGTGCTATGTGTAATTAAAAACTCATTATATGGATGCTATGCCTGTATCAGCTGAATCCTACGCAGCGTTTCTGCTCGTTGTGTACATCCCCATGATATCTCTCATATGCAGTCCATTTGAAAGAAATTGGATAAGTCTCTCTTCCGCACATTCAAATATATGAAATGTTCTCCGCTTTGATTCAGCATCCTCATATACCTTCCAATAGCCGGAGCAAAGTGCATTTCTTCCGTTCTGCAGAATAAATCCCTCCACATCCTCTGGCGGATATCCCAGCAGCAAGCCCATCTCGTGCGGGAACCATTCCTTGCCAAGAGATCCATCGCCACAAGCCTGATCTTCCTGTGCCGGTTGTTTTGAGGTGAATCTTCCTCTGCTCTTTAAGTACTGCTGATATTTTTCACGAAACACCGCAAGTATCTCAGAAAGCTCCATGTCCTCATATCCCAGCTCAGACATAAGTCTTTGCACATCATCCCTCTGGACAAATGCCCTGAGCTTTGCCGCATTGTAGATAAATACATTTACCCTGCCACAGGTTGCTCCCAGTGTGTACATACATATATCACTGTCCTTCAGTATCTCCACCATCTGACGATATCCACTGAGCTTTATGTTCAGCAGATTTGACACCTTGACTCCCGTTATCACCGGCGCACATTGAAGTGCCATCTGAAGTTCCACGTCACCGAGCTCCATGCCCTTCATGATCTCCCATGTATTTTCACTCATACAAAACCTCCTTGTGACAAATAGGTGTTTGAGAATAACAGGAAAGTGCTATACAAACCCACATTTTAAATAGTGATTTAAAGCATTTCCATGTTTGGTTAGCCTCGCCTAACTCTAGTGAAATACTACAGGTTTTCTCCCCAAACGTCAATAACCCGGAGTGAGACATTTTCTCACTCCGGGTTATCTTGTTGATTAAAAATATACATTTATAAATTCTGCTTTATCATCGTCCTGCGTGGCTCTTTATTTCCGCCTGTTACCATATTGAGCAGCCGCCACACACCATATGCACAGATTCCACACACAGCCACAGGTACAAGGAGCACTACTATGACTCCTGTGCAGACTCCTGTAACCAGGTATCTAAAATATTTCATCACATCACCATTCCTCATCCTCATATCTCCTGTCGTTTCACGCGCGCATTCATATTACAGCATATCGCCTATAAGCTGATCTTCTTAGTAAGCAGTGTCGCACTTCCTATATAACTGCCGATCATGCATACAACATAGAGAATAAGCTGCGGTATGTTCTTATACATCGCGTCAAGCATAGTCTCCACCTGCACATTCTTCCCAAGGTGCGGAAGCTTGTATGCTATGTAGCTCACCAGCGCATAAAGAGCCACAAAAAGTATAAAGCTGACAACGCCCTTTATCTTCTTATTCTGGAGCACTGTGGAAGACAGTGACACTGCGAGGTACGCTATAGTAATCATTGTATAGAATTGAATAAGTGCTACTACTATGAACCCTGCAACATTTGCAATGACACTTCCTATTGATAATCCTCTTGTCCCCAGAATTTCATCCAGCACGATCTCAGCACCAGCTACACCGCCGTTATGTGACTTAAGCAGGTTATAATCAACTACTATAAGCAGTCCAAGAAAGGCCACGAGTGTCGCCCCGGTGAGCAGGATTGAAAGCAGCTTTGCACCGATAATCTTGTAATTTGAAATCGGCGTCATAAACACCATATACCCGGTCTTGTTCCTCAGATCCTGACTGTAGATTATCACACCATATATCAGAACGAACATAAACGAAGCGAAACCTCCCAGCATAAGGAATGTGATACCAAGTCCTGCTAACAGATTTTTTTCTGCAAATATTCCAATCAGGAACAGCAATTCTGCTGCCGCAAGAGCCGTTATAACCACCAGAAGCGAAAATACTCCACGTCTGTATTCATATTTCATCATCTTTAACATAATATCTATCTCTCCTTCATCAACAAATTTTACTATCCAATATGTATCGTCCCTTATCGGAACCGGTTCCGAGTATGAACTTCGTTCATAGCGGTTCCTCCTAGGCATATATTTCCTTATACATATCAACTATCGACTTGCCCCTGCTCACTCGCAGCTCCTCTGCATCACCCTGGAGCACACAGGTGCCATTCTTGATAAAGAATGCATGATCCACTATCCTCTCAAGCTCATCCACAAGGTGGCTGGACATGAGCACGGCTGTGTCATCCGATATATTCCGGACAATCGTGCTGATGATCTTCTCCCTAGCTATGATGTCTATTCCGTTCAGTGGCTCGTCCAGCATGACGATCCTGCTGTCTCTGGACAGAGTAACCGCTATCTTGAGCTTTGCAAGCATTCCCGAAGACATGCTCTTCGCTTTCTGATCCGGATTCAGTTCCATCTCAGCAAGCAGTCCCATGTATTTGTCATAGTCAAAGTCATCAAAGAAATCTTTGTAATACTTTCCTATGTCCTTACAGTTCATATATCCGAAGAAGAATGCCTCCGTTGGCATATAAGCTATGTCTTTCTTGGATCTGTATGTCATAGGCACTCCATCTATTGTGATAGTTCCTGAATCCGGCTTGACCAGGCCGGCTATGATCTTCATAAGTGTTGATTTTCCACTTCCATTTGGACCGAGCAGCGCATATATGTGTCCCGGCTCTATCTCCAGCGACAGGTCGGATATCGCTGTGGTGGTGATATACTTCTTAACAAGATGTTCGCATTTTAACATTGTATCATTTCCCTTCTTTTTTATTACTTCTTATTTCTTCTTATTTCTTTCTTGTCTCTTTCTTATTTTCTTTTTTACTTTCCAAAGTGTTCTTTTAGCAGCTCAAGGATCTCATCCTGTGAAAATCCCATACCGGTGAGCTGTTCATCAAAGCTCTGTATAATTTCATCTATCCTCTCCTTTTTCAGGTCGTCTATGACCTTGTCATCCTCCGTCACAAATGTTCCTATTCCACGTCTGGTATAGGACAACCCCATCGACTCCATCTCGCTATAAATCCTCGCTGCAGTATTCGGATTTATCTGGTATTCTATGGCAAGTTCTCTTGATGACGGAAGCTTAGATCCCAAAGGCAGTGTGCCCGCTATGATCTTCTGCTTTATATCCTCTATGACCTGTAGATATATGGGTATATTGGTCTTAAATTCCATCACACACCTCCTCCTTGGTATTGCTCTTACGAATCATGTCAGCGATATGATACTTAATTCTTTGTATCTGTACCTATGTACTAGTTAGATAGTACACTAGTGCTATAGTATTGTCAACTGATTTTTGAAATAAAATATTTTGTTAAGTCACAGGTTAGTCATTTTAACCTGTGGTTTGCCTGATTTCCACATGCCTTGATGGGGGTTTTGTTTGCTGTTTTGTCCCCGTGACTTGATGGGGACTATTTGCTAGTTTGTCCCAAATACGCTATTTTTTTCCTTAAAAATACAAAATTATCCTGAACATAGCATTATTTGCAATTTCAGGATAATTTCTATAAATTTTATCCTGAAACATAATTTTTTACTGTTTTAGGATAATTTTGTATCTTTAGATCACTTTTGTTCAATTATTGGAAAATCAGGTATTGGAAACCATCGGAACTTAAACTCCTATAAGGAATCTCTTCATCAAGCACACTACACATGACAGGTCATTTGAGTAAACCTCACTCTAGCATGCTCTCAACACCAGCTCTCTCAGCTCGCACACATTCATATAAAGCTTCTCAACTCTGTCCGCAAATGTCCTTGTGGAGAATTTATCTGCCGACTGCACTGCATTTCGTCTAAGCTGCTGCCTTGAATCTGAACTCATATCAAGCCACTTCGCCAGCGCATTTTCAAATGCTTCCTCATCAGTAAATTCCCAGCCATTCTTTCCCGGATCAACCACATCTGCAAGGCACGGGTCCTCTCTGCACAGAAGTGGTATTCCAGCTGCCAGAGCCTCCACATAAGTAAGTCCCTGTGTCTCGCTTGTGGATGCACTTACGAAAAAGTCACCAACCTGATAATACTCAGCCACCTTATCAGGATCGATCATGCCTGTAAATATCACACTCTCTGAGATTCCAAGCTCATTTACCTGTTCCTCTATCTCCGCCCTATATGGTCCGTCTCCAACTATCATGAGGATTGTACCATACCTGCGCACTCTCTTCTGGCATCTAAGTATCTCCTGGATATTCTTCTCCTTCGCCAATCTGCCAACATAGAGAAAAACTGTCTGGTCATCACTGAGTCCGTACTTCTCTCTGATTCTGTGTCTGCTGTCTGTTCCTATATATTTTCCGAATTTATCCATGTCGATTCCAGATGGGATCACCTCAACGGGACATAACACATCATACTTTTCAAGCACATCCTCTATCTTCCTGCTGGGTGCTATCATAGCATCGACCCTCGATGATAACATCCTGGTAAGTTTCTGCACAACTTTGCGTCCCCACGCTGCATTTGGCGAAAAGTAATGAGTGTAATCCTCGTATACCGTGTGATATGTGTGTACTATCGGCGCATTTGTCTCATCTGCTATCTTCTTCGCCATGAAGAATGTTGAGAACTCACACTGGGAATGTATGACATCTGGTTTCCATTCTATGAGTTTGTCTATTACTGCCTTAATGACAGGCATCTTAAGTCTTGCCTCCGGATATATCTTTCCGGCACCTATCGATGCAGCATATATCACATCCCCTTCTGCATATGTATGATGACTTCTGGACAGTGTGAGTATTTTCACCTTATGCCCTCTTTTCTTGAGTTCATTTGACAGATTGACAACTGATGTCACAACTCCATTTATAACAGGTTCATACCAGTCCGTAGTAATAAGTATCTTCATGATCTATCGTCTCCTTCTATTTCAGGCGGTGTTCATTCTGTACATCACCGCCTACACCTTATCCTCATATCAGCTACTTTCTGGTTACTACTCTGCCATATACTTATAAATTCTCATTGTAGCAAATCTAAATATTGTATAAATTGTATCTATGACCACCAAAAAACAGATCTATGGACACCCCAAAAAATAGATCTATGGACACCCCAAATGGATAATTATCTGCCATTGATAGATTTTCTGTTTCATAAAAGAGCTTTTCGAATATTCTGAATATAGATTGCCACAAAGATTTCTGTATTTGAAAATTTCTGGGAGTAATAAATTTCTAGTTTGAAAATTCCTTGGTAAATTTCTTGACAATTTATCTTGGCAATTTATTTAGAACATTTCTTGACAATTTATTTAGAAAACTCCTTGCATTTTTTCCAGAATCTTCTTATACTATTATGGCAGTGTTGATAAACACACTCGGTGCGTGGCTCAGCTTGGTAGAGCGCTTCGTTCGGGACGAAGAGGTCGTGGGTTCGAATCCCGTCGCACCGATTTTTTTATGCACAAAAGCATCTGGATTCCCTGCTAAAATATCACATCTGATCTCTTATCCGCATCAGTCTTGAAATACTCCACCATATTGTGACCCGTTATGGCCGCAACCACCGAAGAAGGAAACTGGCTGCACAGATTGTTATAATTTGTCACACCTGCATTGTACAGTCTTCTTGCCGCCTGGATGTGCTCCTCCGCATTTGTGCAGCTGTTCTGAAGGACCTCTATATTCTTGCCCGCCGCCAATTCCGGATACGCCTCCACAACTGCATTTATCTGATCCGAGGCATTTTTCATAAGTTTCTCTACCCCGGTCTTCTCATCAGGTGTCATGCCTTTTCTGAGCTTTATCGCTGTTATCAGATTCTCGCTCTCATACGACATATAAGTCTTTACCATCGCATACTGTTTTGTGAGCAGATCATATCTCTTTGCAAGAGCAATATCCACATCCGAGTCCAGCTCTCTCACCTTATTTTCCGCTGCTTTCAGAGCATTTGCAGTCTTTATCGCATACGCTAAAAGTATCAAAACTATTACCACCAACACACAAAATACGAACACACCTTTGCTAAATAATATTGTAAACATACATTTCCCTCCGTGTACTTTTGCTCATTTTCACAATTTCTCTTCTATAGTAACAGAGCCGCATCCATCGTCTCCTGCAGCATGCGCAGGTATTTGTCCAGATAAGCCTCCACATCACTCATACTTTTTATATTTTTCTCCTCGTCAAATACCATGTATTTATCACTCTTGCTTATACACATGTACAATCTGTCCCCATCGAATGTCACATGGAGAGACGCCTTCTCCTTTGGATAAAGTGCCGCCAGCCTCTCCATGACATCCGGTGTAAGCATATAAAATATATTCTCCTCGTCATTGCAGTTTATAGTGAACAGCAGATTAAAGTTCTCGTTTTCTGTCTTTTCTATTCTTCCCACTGCGCCACGCTCCAGACCGCACTTCAATATATTCTTCATCTCCAGTTCGGAGTTTCCCATGACTCCCAGCAAAGCCGATGAACTTTTTCTATATGGTATCTCAACAACCAGCCCGCCAAATAATTTGTCGATCTTTTTCTCTCTGTCACCATCGCTGTCCTCGTAATAATACTCGTACTCCATGTACTCATAACTGCACCTGAAATGGACACCTCTGTATGTTCCCTCCACCATGTCACGTCCGATAACCGGCAAAGGCTGTCCATCAAGTGTAAATGGTCTGCCACCGAAACAGTTCAGTCTCCTCATCTGTTCATCAGGAAGTCCGCCCTGATGTCTGTATACGCTGTCCTCCCCATAACGTCTCCTGATAATCTGTGGGATCAGCTCCGTGTAAATCACACCGGAATTTGGAATATCCACCTTTTTCTTTTTGCTCTTATTCACCCATCTGAATATAAGGAAGATAACTACCCCGTATACGATCACCAGCCCGCCGGGATTTTCTGAATCTGTTCCAACACCAGTTCCCGCACTGCCTGACGATATGCTGTCCATACCGCCAAATACCTGCTCTATCCTGTCAAATATCTGCTCAGTTATACTTATACCGTCTATCAGCCCGGCCTCGTTAAGTATCGTGAACGCCATGATCGCCACTACTATGGTTATGAGCACTATTCGGATCCCGAGCCATTTTGCCCTTCTCTTCGCATCCGCCTGATCGCTTCTTCTCTGAAAATCACTGGGCAATCCTTCATTCTCGTATCTTGATATAACATCCTCTGACCGGTCATTCTGTCTGGTTTCCCCGTAGAGCCTCTCCTCTATCTCCCGGCGCCACATGGCATCAAGCGCTTCCCACCTCAGCTTTATCTGCTCATTTGTCATCCCTTGCTCCCGCATCTCTTTCTCTCTTTGACTGCGGTATATTCTGGAATACATGTTAGGCGCTCCGGCATCTGGTCCAAGATACACCCGGTCTCTCTCATCTATCGGCAGATCGGCATATGCATCTCCGGGCATAAGCGTCCCACCCGCATAGTTTCTGACATGATACTCAGCTGATTCATTTGCAAATTCAAGTGCGCGGGCCAGTCTGTCCCCGTGTTCCTTTTTCATCCGTGATTTCTCCTTTATCCCCGTCCAGATCAACTATTATTTGATTTACTATAAAACATTTTCACATCTGTCCACTATCAGCGCCGTGTAAAATTTCAGTCAAATGCGTGCAAGACGGCACTTATCTGCTCAATATAACATAACCGGCGACTCCGCATCCCACAAATGAAGGCGGGGACGGAGTGACAGGTACCTCCGTCCCCACCTCCGTCTCCATTTTTTCTCAGAACGACTCTATCTGAGCAACGAAAGTTTTTTATCCCCTAAATGTTATTGCACAGATATACTTTAGCAAATTTGAGTATAAAACTTCTGTTCACTGCCCATACTCTACTTAAAAGGGAATCCACAGACTGACAGCAATTATCTCCGCAATACAGTCACCAGGCATTCCCCAAATAGTTTCATATTTCAGGAGGTATACGGTACATGTCAAATATGTTTTGTTTTCAGTGTCAGCAGACAGCGGGAGGTTCTGCCTGTGTCAATACAGGAGTGTGCGGCAAGCAGCCATCCACATCTAATCTACAGGACGAGCTTGTGTGTGAGCTTATAAGACTTGCAGTGCTCGCCAAAAAAGAGAATAAACACAGTGCACTCGCTGACAGACTTATCATAGACGGACTTTTCACAACCTTGACAAATGTAAACTTTGACGACAGTGCAATAAAAGAATTTATGGGAAGGGTCAAGAACGAGCAGAACAAGATCAGCAGATCCGAGGCAGAAAAGATACAGGTGATCGACCTATGGGATGGCGACACAGATATAGTATCCTTACGTTCCACCCTGCTGTTTGGACTCAAAGGGATGGCGGCATACGCCCATCATGCCATAAATCTCGGTTACACAGATAATGAGGTTCTGAAGTGGTTCTACAAAGGACTCTGTGAGGTGAACAGGGAGCACAGCGTCACCGAATGGATAGAACTCATCATGGAATTTGGCCAGATCAATTTCAAATGCATGGAACTGCTGGACAAAGCCAACACCGAATCATTTGGCAATCCTGTGCCTACGAGAGTAAATGTTGACATCAAAAAAGGGCCATTTATCGTGGTCTCCGGTCACGACCTGAACGACCTGTCACAGCTCCTTGAGCAGACTAAAAAGACAGGAGTAAATGTATATACCCACTGCGAGATGCTGCCTGCGCACGGCTATCCGGAGCTTAACAAATATCATCACTTGGCGGGCAATTTCGGAACCGCATGGCAGAGCCAGCAGACGGAATTTGAGAACATACCCGCGCCGGTGCTCTTTACCACCAACTGTCTCATGCCGCCAAGGCCAAGCTACAAAGACAGGATCTACACCACATCGGTTGTTGGCTATGATGGTATGGTACACATCTCCGGCACAAGAGCCGGCAAAAAGGATTTCACTCCTCTGATCAAGCACGCACAGAAACTTGGCGGCTACGAACACGACAGGAGCATGAGTGGCATAAACGGCGGTCACATGCTGACAACCGGCTTTGGCCACAGCGCGGTTCTGTCACAGGCTGGCAAGATCATAGACGCCATAAAAGCCGGACATATCAAGCACATTTTCCTCGTTGGCGGCTGTGACGGCGCGCATCCGGGACGCAACTATTACACCGAATTCGTAAAGCAGACTCCGATGGACACCCTTGTCCTCACCCTCGCCTGTGGCAAGTATCGTTTCAATGATCTCGATCTCGGTGACATCGATGGTATACCAAGAATACTCGACATGGGTCAGTGCAATGACTCCTACAGTGCAATCAAAGTCGCCCTGGCTCTGGCCGATGCATTTAATTGCAGCATAAATGATCTCCCACTCACCCTTGTACTGTCATGGTACGAACAGAAAGCCGTCTGCATTCTTCTCACCCTGCTGTCGCTGGGCGTGCGCAACATGTATATCGGACCGACACTGCCTGCGTTCATGTCTGAGACCGTGATAAATTATCTGGTAGAAAATTACCATCTCAATCCCATAACCGCACCAGAGCAGGACATGGATGCAATACTGAAAAGGTAGATGGGGACGGAACGCTCCGGTACTTTTAATGCCGATTTTACGCATAATTCCACAAATTCCCCAAAAGGGGACAGGTACCTCCGTCCCCCTTGGCACGTATATCCGCCATTTTTCGCCTATATCGCAACATGGGGACGGAGGTGCCTGACCCCTCCGTCCCCCTGACTCGCAAATCAACCATTCTTAGTCGACAATTTCGTCTAATTCCAGCTTAACCTTCTCAAGCTCTTCCTTATAGTCTGCCAGATGTCTCTTCTCCTGCTTTATCCTATAAACAAAATTGCTGGTATCCTGGGAAGTTCCTTTCTCCTCCTGACGACAGTGAACGTACATAGGTATCTCTTTTGCGGCACGTCTTATCACATACGCTATGAACGAAACCACCACAGTTCCAACAAAGATAAACAAATACGTCTGTGCAACGAACCTGTACACTATAAGCGCCGCATTTGCCGCCATATAAGCAAATATTCCCACAACAACCAGAAGCAGGATCATAGTGATCTTGAAATTTTTCAACAACGCCGAGTATTTTAACTCACAGGCAGCTATCTTTTTCTCTGACTCAGAGATCAGATTCTCTGTATCCCGGATTTTCGCCATGAGCTGCTCCATGCGATACTCATCACCTATTTCTTCATTTAATTTTTCCTGTGATACCGACAAATGCATAAATCCCACTCCTTCTTATTTGAATATCAATCTCACTTCCACTCCCCCATCGACATTCTTCATCTCACAGTCAAATCCATGCCTGTCCATGATGGTCTTGACGATCGAGAGTCCAAGCCCGGTGCCCTTATGTCCATGACGGCTATTGTCCCCCTTGACAAATGGCTTCCACACATTTGTCAGTGTGTCCTTATCAAGCGGTTCGCTGGAATTGACAAATGACACTTCTTTGTCAGAGAGCTCCACCGTGATGTGTCCGCCGTCAGTCACATACTTGACAGCGTTATCCATGATGTTGACAACAGCTTGATACATCAGAGCTTCATCCGCAAAGACCGTGCATGCCCCCGATATATCGATCTGCACGTTTTTCTCCGATATTTTCTCATTATATATCTGTGCCACAGTGTCAACTATGCCTGCCAGATCCACTTCTGTCTTTTTGAGCTTTGTATCCACGTTCTCTGCCTTAGCCATATCCAGTATAGTCGCAACCTGCGTATTCATCTGTCTGACCTCATTCAGTATGCCGTCCATATAATACTGGTTCTTCTCAGGATTTGTGCCAGCCTTGAGATTTTCAGCGTAAAGTGAGATGACCGCCAGTGGACTCTTCAGATCGTGCGCCATAGCATTTGACGTGGTACGCCTGTACTGCTCCATGTCATAGGCAGATTTGTATGATCTGTACAATACATAGGCTATTGCAAGTGAAACAAGCGTGCTCAGCAGTGCTATTCCTATCCACGTGGCAATTATCATTTTTCCAAATGAAGACTTTACGAGGTCGGTGTGATAATCCATCACCAGATAATAACTATTTCCAATCGCTACCACATCGGTGTTGTGCTTTCCCTGATCACAATTCCTACTGACTCTTGATGAACTTCCAACACCGGAATCCACCAGATCTGCAACAAGAGTCTCTATATTTCCTTCATAATCCATATTACGGGAAGCTGCTCCCGAACCGATAAGACTGCTATTATAAAAATGGTATCCTTTGCTTGTGTCAAGCTTCACATAACCATCGGGGATCTCTGTTACTGTGACACTCTTTTCATCATATTCGCCATAGTCCATTTGGGTCTCATGAGTTCCTATGACCTTAACGCCATCACCGTAGTCATAGTAACTGTATTTACTTATCCAGAAACTGGTTCCCTTTACATATATCTCTTCTATCCTGGATAAAGCAGGCAAACCATCGGCACTTCCGTATCTTGGAGCCTCAGCCATCATCTTCTGATAATCCTCATATGTACATGACAATCTAAACTTTTTATTATTATCATCTGTGACAACAAAAAACATACGGTGGTCATGCCCGGCAACCAATGTCAAAGTGCCATCTGATTCCTTATAGTACAGACTTGCAACAGCACCGCCATCCACTGCAATCGCACTTAGCATTTCGCACATATATTCAACATCGCTGGTGAATTTGTTATCCGCAGTTTCAAAATCATAATTGATCCCATCCACATAGGCTCCTGCCAGTGCATCTTGATATTCCGTAACTGCTTCATTTACATTTGACCTGATTCGTTCCTCAGCACTCGCTACACCGTTGTCTACACTAGTATTATATATAGATACCAACAGATAGGTCACGATCCCTCCCAGCAATGCTGCCACCAATATAAACGGCACAAATATTCTCAGAAAAAATGAGCCGAATCTTTGTTTTTCCCCATATAACATATTTTTATTTTTCTTCATATTATGAAACATCCTTTCCCTTTTAATAACCTCCGAGTCATGGGATCTGTGTACTGGCACATCCGTTAGACCTCCATACACTTTGCACAGTCTTAATCCATCCTGTATCCCTTTGCAAATACTGTCTTGATCTTTTTACCCGACTCTCCAAGTGCCTGTCGAAGCTTCTTGATATGATTGTCCACTACCCTGTCGCTGCCCTCATAATCATAGCCCCACAGCCTGACCAGAAGATCGTCCCTTGTGATAAGCATTCCTCTGTGCTCCATAAAGTACTTCAGCATGGCATATTCCTTCGGTGCAAGCCTTACCTCGTTCCCAGCGGCAAATACCTGAAGCTTGTCCGGATAGATCACGATATCATACGCCTCTATGCTGCTCTTCTTCTCCCACAGCCCCTTGCTTCTTCTGAGGAATGACATGATCTTTGCAGAAAGCTCCGCCATGGAAAACGGCTTCACCACATAGTCATCACAGCCTATGTCATAGCCATACAGCCTGTCCTCCTCCCTGCCCCTTGCAGTCAGGAAAATGACAGGCACATAACTCTTTGCCCTGATGACCCTGCATATCTCAAATCCATCTGCTCCCGGAAGCATGACGTCCAGCAGCACCAGATCGTATTCGTTCTCATACACAAGCTCCAGTGCCTTGTCTCCGTCAGCCGCCCAGGTGAAGCATGTCTCGTAGTCCATCCCCCTGCCGTTCATATAGTCCACTATCCCCTCGGCTATCTTCTGCTCATCCTCAACTAGCAGTATGTTATACTTCATATTTCCTCCCCGTGGCAGCTTTGCATTCTGTATACCTCTCAGCACTGTGCCACTCTATGTAAATCATCGATATCTAAGATCCTGAACACAGTATACTTCAAACTTATATCCTTTTTGTATCCATTTTTATTTTTTTGCCAACTACGGGGGACGGAGGTACCTGTCCCCTTTTGGCGTTCAGGGGGACGGAGGTACCTGTCCCCACCGGATCTTATTTATCCCCTTTTAAAGAAAAAGACGAAAAGATACAAAACCTAAAAATTTTGTATCTTTTCGCCCATCACCGTGCTAGTTGTTCGACTCTGTCCCCTCCGACTGCTTTGCCTCGAGGGAAACAGTCTCACCGGACATATATTTTATGTAATCCTGATAATCATTATTCCAATCCACATATTTTTCTAAATCACGCTTATCCTTGAACGAGTAATGTTCTGAAATATATTTGCCCAGATATGCGCTGACCTTTTCGGCCCCCTCACAGTTGAGATGTCTGCCTCCGTCTCTGGTGTCTGTGCTCCAATCAATAGCATATTTACCTTCAAGTGTGTTCATATCAACGAAATCTATTTTCTTTTGCTTTGCGTACTTCACCATCGCATTATGGCGCGCATAATTCCATGACTTTGCCGTAGGTGTCTCCACGAACATCATCTTTATACCATTTTCATTGCACTTTGATATAAGCTTGTCCAACAGGACTCTGGAAACCTCAGGTATATCCTCCACAACATCGGTTTTTACCATCTTACTCTGACCCGTAAAAGGCTTGACCTCCATGCTCAGATACTGACCTCTGGAAGCTGATCTGTAAGTATAATCCTTCGCCTCAAACATTTCCTTGACATCCATGCTCTTCCATCTATTGTGATACTGGGCAAGCGGCAGATATTTGTATGCCATATTCTTGAGATTATTCTCAACCTTCTTCAATGTAGTTTTGCCCGTCCAAAGCATATTTACATCAAATACAACAAGCTTAGGTTTCTGACACGTGAGTACCTCATCCAGCAGATTTGAAGCACCTGTAACATTCTGAAAGCCTTCGGCCGCAACATACGTCGGTATTCCATATTTGTTCCATATATACATTGGCGAACATGCACTGTACGCATTGCTGTCCCCGAGTATAAGCACATCTATCGAATTCTTCGGCTCACCGTAGAATCCTCTGGCATTTGAGTTGGTTATTCCGCTTCCCGGATCGCTTTTCTTCGGTGTAAATGCCACCCCGAGCACGCCAACTATAACCACAAACACCATGACAAATGCGATCATCTTTATAAGGTTATGTCTGTTATTTTTATTCATCCATACCACCTCTGTATCAATTATGCAGGCAAATGCATCAGGATCTAATTCTCGATCACCGCATCGCCTTCATCTGCTCCATTTTCTGACTCATCAGGCTCAATATATATCTTTTTCTTCTTCACATACTTCTTGTAATCTGAACAATCCTTGTTCCAATCACTATATGTGCTGTCCGCCTTTTTGTTTTCAAATGAATAATTCTTTGAAATGTACTTTCCAAGATAGTCCGTCACCTTTTTGGCTCCATAGACATTCATGTGCATTCCACCATCCTTTGTATCAGCATTCCAGTCTATGGCATTTTTACCTGTCAGTGTGTTGAAATCTATAAATGTAAGACCTTTCTCCTCGGCATATTTCTCCATCGCCGTATGTCTAGCATACGTCCATGATGTGGCTGTCGGTGTCTCAATAAGCAAAACCTCTATGCCCTTATCATTACACTCTCTTAGAAGTTTCTCAAAGAAGAATCTGGTAACAAATGGGATTCCATCCTTATCTTCTGTCTCTTCCATCTTGTCGTCACCCACATACGGCTTGACACATCTACTCAGTCTTTGTCCCCTGGTCGTCGACCTAAATGTATAATTTTTCTTCTTAAAGCAATCCTTAAGTGACATATTCTTCCATCTGTCGTGATAGTTGACCACCGGCACATCACACTGAAGCATGCTGTTTACACAATCCTCAACTCTCTGGATATTCCTATTACCCGACCACAGCATATTCACATCAAATATCAGAAGCTTGGGATTCTGACACATAAGTACCTCGTTCATAAGCTTCTCTGCGCCAACTATAGTCTGATTGCCCTCGGCTGCAACGTATGATGGCACACCATATTTGTCCCATATAACCATAGGAGAGTACGCACAGTAAGCATTGCTGTCTCCAAGCACAAGGATATCAATCGAGTTCTTAGGCTCACCATAAAATCCCCGGGCATTCGGATTGGTCATCCCGCCCTCAAGATCACTTGTCTTTGGTGTAAACATCACGCATAGCACAACCAACACTCCAACAGTTATACCGACAAATACAATTGATTTAATCAGATTCATTACATGCTTTTTCATTCAATCTCCAATAAATTCCACTATTATTTTTTCCATCTAGAACTGAGCATATATGAATCCGGCCACTTCATAGCCCTTTCCATATGCCCCAAGTATGATCACAGAAAACAGCAGCACATAATACACTGCCCATCTCAGAACTATATTCCTCGATGCGATTTCCTCTCTGATCTGATGTCCTTTCTCCTTATAAAGTCCAACCAGTAACAATATCAGAGTACCCACGATCAGTACACCAAAATCGGCCGCATCTATTTTCACTCCAAGCAGAGTACCATTTGTCACATCTGCAAATAAAAATCCCTTGAACATCGACACAAACATGTGTCCAAATGCTGATAGATCGTCAGCTCTGAACATGAGCATTCCCACATTTACAAACAGGAAAGTTCTGACAACCTGAAGCAGCCTGTATATCTTTCCCTGCCTGTCCACATGCATTTTATCATAAAGCCTTTTGAAAAATGGCTCAGTAAGCAGTCCGATGATCATGATCGCCCAGTA
This sequence comes from uncultured Coprococcus sp., assembly GCA_902461735.1. GTDB lineage: Bacteria > Bacillota > Clostridia > Lachnospirales > Lachnospiraceae > Coprococcus. The sequence goes on along the minus strand of CABPYV010000019.1, from coordinate 7,053 downwards.
GTAAAGGCCATACATTACATATTTCCAGCTTGCGCCATGCCATATGCCCGTTCCAAACCAGACAATAAACATCGCAACAGACATCGGAACAAATGTAGCAAAGAACGCATTCATATGTTCCCTTGTCTTCTTGCTGAGTTTTACAAACGGCTTCGAAAGGGATACAGAATAAAATACATAATCCTTAAACCACGAACCGAGTGTCATATGCCATCTTCTCCAGAACTCGCTCACAGTCTTTGATATGAACGGCTGGTTAAAGTTCTCAGAAAGTCCAATTCCAAACATCTGAGCACTTCCTCTAACTATATCCATGCATCCTGAAAATTCTGCATATAGCTGTAGAGTGTACAGCAGCATGCCAACCACAACCGGAAGACCTGTGTAATCAGCATAGTTGTTAAATATCTGATTTACATACATATTTGCACGGTCCGCAATCACTATCTTCTTGAAAAATCCCCAAAGTATGAGCTGAAGTCCCATCGTCATATTCTTGTAACTAAACTTGTGGCCCTCATACATCTGATCAGCCACCAGGTCAAATCTTGCTATAGGACCCTCAACTATATGAGGGAAAAATGCCAGGAACAGAGCCACCTTGCCAAAGCTGTCTGAGGCTCTGTATTTGCCCCTGTATACATCAACAATATAGCTTACTGCAGACAGAGTATAAAATGATATTCCTAGAGGCATCATCCTCTGATACATAGGATTCTCAATATTTATATGTATGAGTCCCAAAATATCCGTGAACACCTGTCCAAAGAAAACAGAATATTTCAAAAATACCAGTATGCCCACATTCACAAGCACAACACACACGCATATACATTTCTTCTGCCATCCTATAAGTGCCTTGTACTCTTTTTTATTCTCCTTCGGAAGTGCCTTGCGCGCCATATTGTAGCCATCATCTATCTTGTTAATCAGCAGTCCGCCAATGTATATTGTCAACGAACCAAACAGGATAAACAAAATGTATTTTCCTGAGTTGATAAAATAAAACAGATAACTGAATGTAAGCAGCACCTTCCATCTGTGCTTGATAGGCACTATATTGTAGACTATAAAGCAGCCCAGCAATATAAATACCAGATATGATATCGACGTATATGACATATTTCCCACTCCTCAAGTATTTTTGACGGCAGTCAGTTCCCGCCATCTTCCAATATCTGTATCTTGATCCTACTCATCTTCAAGTCTCTTTATCATATCGTAGATAGTCTGAACCGTCTTGAAGTTCTCAGGTGTGATATCAACAGGTGTGATATCAACGTCAAATTCATCGCTGAGCTGGAGTACCAGAGTTACCATCGTGATGGAATCCAGAACACCGTGTCCTATAAGGTCTGTCTCATTCTCATAATCAACACCAGGCTTAACATCATTTAAAATCTTTAATAATTCTTCCATAATCTCATATCTCCTTATAATAAAAATTTTCTACATATTATAGCAATAACATCGCAACAAATAAAGTGGATTATATAGATATTCGCTATTTACCCTGCGCGTATTCCGCCTTCAGTTTCTTTCTGTCGATCTTGCCATTTGCATTGTGTGGCATGCTCGTAATCCTTATGAATCGGTTCGGCTCCATGTAGTGCGGCACCCTCGCCTTAAATGAATTTAGCAGTTCAGCATCGTCCTTCTTCTTTCCTTCATATATGAAAAGAATCTTGTCCGCCGCATCATCGTAGATACATGCATAACTCCTGATTCCTTCTATTGCTCCCGCCGCAGCCTCTATCTCTCCAAGCTCTATACGATATCCCATGTGCTTGATCTGATAATCCTTGCGGCACACATACACAAGCTCGCCATATTTGTTGTACTTCACCAGATCACCAGTCTTGTACACCAATTCTGGATAATTCGGATTGAGCGGATTCTGGACAAATGCTTCCTTCGTCTTCTCTGCATTTCCATAATACCCAAGTGCCACAAATGAACCTCTTGCGTAGAGCTCTCCTTCTCGGCTGAAGCCTGTCTCAGGATCCACCTCCGGTGACACCTCTTTTCCATCTTCACCAAGGACAAACACATCACAGTTGTTGCATGCATGTCCCATTGGAAGCGGCTCATCATCCGCAAAATCCCTGTTCACGACATAGTATGTACATATATCTGTCGTCTCTGTAGGTCCGAACAGATTTGCGTACATAGCATCCGGCAAATTCTCTCTCCAGTAATTTAAAGGTCTTGTCGGCATGACCTCTCCGGCAAACAGAACCTTCTTGAGCTCCGGCAGTTTTGCATATTGGAACATCTTATAATTTGCAACAATCTGCAGAGCCGAAGGCACCCAATATATCGTGTTTATCTTATAGGTGTTCAAGAACTCCATCAGTTTCATAGGGAAGGTGAAATATACCTTTGGTATGATATACAGTGTCGCTCCATTTTTCAGTGTGCTGTATAGATCAGACACCGACATGCTGAAATAAAATGGCGTCTGGCTTCCAAACACTGTATTTTCATCTATGCCAAATGCCTCTGTGTACCAGTCTATGTAAGCGATAATATTTGAGTGTGATACCACAGCGCCCTTTGGAACTCCTGTTGATCCCGATGTGAAAAGCGCATACACCGGATCAGTGTCTATCATCCTGGCTCTCACACCGCCCAGCCCGCTCTGATCTGCATCAGCATCCATCTCATCAAGATCTAACACTTTGATCTCATCACTGCAGCAGTTTCGTTCTCCTTCTTTGGAAACAGCCACCGCTTCCTGTGGCTCTGCCGTCTCCTTCACTGCATCTGCAATGTTCTTCGCAAGCTCCATGTGAAGATCATCCGTCAATATCGCTGCCGGTCTTAAAGCTGCAAGTATGGACTCCGCTCTATGCTTTGGCATCTCTGCATCGAGTACCACATAAAAGTTACCGCTGTAGACAACTCCCATATATGCCGCCACGCTCTCTGGTTTCTTGTCCAGCAGCACTGCTATAGCTTTATTTCTCACGCCCTTGATCTCCGACAATACCCATGCGCCTATCTTTCTCGAAAAGCTCTCCAGCTGGCTGTATGTCAGGCCACCATTCTCATCCGCCACCGCCAGCTTATCAGGATATCGCGCTGCTGAATTCTCTATAAATTCAAGTATATTTTTCAATACAACTCACCTCGTTCAATAACCTTTTTATCTTTTTCCTTAAATCGAATTGATTATATGCCGTGCCACGTGTCAAATTCAACTTAATATACATTCAACATGCTTAATTATAAGTAAGACTTATTACAATTCGATCGGGGACGGAGGGGACAGGTACCTCCGTCCCCCGGGGGTCAGGCACCTCCGTCCCCTCCGTCCCCCACATCATAATCAATTTAATTTTAAGGTTCAATTGGGAGATTCTTTAAGAAAACATTAAAAAAAGGGACCGGATTACTCCAGCCCCAAGGTTTAAGGGAAATGTTTTATGTGAAATTTTTAATACCTATTTTAATGTGAGTCTTTCCATTGCCTCACGCTCTTCCGGAATCGATCTGAGTCCTCCGCGCTTTTCAACGCACAGGCTCGCCACCGCATTTCCATATCTTGCATACTCTGCAAGCTCATCTATACTGAATTCCTCCAGTCTCTTGCCCGCTCTGACAAGCTGCGATACAAATGCTCCCCAGAATGAATCTCCAGCCCCCGTCGTATCCACCACATGGCTGGCAAATCCGGGAACCTTTCGGCTTCCATCCCTGCTACATATCAGCACGCCCTCACTTCCCAGGGTTACCGCAACAAGTCTGACACCGCTTCCCAGAAGATACTCTGCTGCCTCTTCCGGATCGGAAAATGGTGTGAGGAGCGATGTCTCCTCGTCCGAAAGCTTCATTATGTCTACAAATGGCAGGATACTCTTCATCCTCTCCATCGCATTTTCTCTGCTGTCCCACAGCGGTGCTCTGTAATTTGGATCATACGATATAACCGCACCGTATTTTTTTGCCTCCTTCACCGCCTGGAATGTAGTTGTCCTCGCCGGTTCATCCGTAAGTGACAGCGAACCTATATGGAACACCTTTGTATCCCTGATCAGCTCAGTATCAATCTCCTTGTAGCAGAGCATCGTATCCGCTCCCGGCTTTCTGGCAAATGAGAATTCACGTTCTCCATTCTCATCCAGAGTGACAAATGCCAATGTGGTAAATACCGTGTCATCAACTACTATACCTTTGGTCTCTATCCCCGCCTGTTTTGCGGTCTCGATCAGGAAATTGCCGTGCATATCATCTCCGACCTTACCTATGAAGGCAGTCTTAAGACCAGCTTTACCGGCCGCCGTGAGCATATTCACCGGTGCACCTCCGGGATTCTGTTCGAAAAGTTTCATCCCGGAATCAGTGTTTCCGGCAGGTGTAAAGTCTATCAGGAATTCGCCAAGTGCCACAACATCATATTTCTTTTCCATGTTGGATCCTCCTTGTGAATTTTACTTTCCTGTGATCTCTATGTCATAGAATTCTACTCTGGCATCCTGTGCCAAAAGTCCCGTCTCAAACTCAGGCTTTGCATAGATCCTGTATGTGAAAGCAACCTGCTCTCCGACAAATACCTCCACCATATCATGGTCAACTATGATCTTCACATCTATCTCGCTGCCCTCTGTTATATCAAATGTCTTCTCACACACTCTGACGCCATCAGGACCCGGCTCAGTTGCCGGAGGTACAGCCTGACAGGACTGAACCCAGAACGGATCAACTCCCATAGGAAGATTTACCAGCGACACTCTCTGCATAGCCACATCGAACTCAAGGAGCAGACATCCGCTTGCCTCTTTATCTGACTTGAGCAGTATGCCGAAATGGTCATACACCTCTCTAGGCATGATCTTGCACTTCAACATATAGCTCTCCTCGCTGTGTCCAAGGAAACCATATGTACATGTACTGACTGAATCCATCTCAACTAGTCTGTCTCCGTGAAGTTCTGCATTTCCGAGAACCGGGATGTAATCCCAATCTACATGTTTATCAAATACTTGCTCATATTCCTTTGGAAGTTTTACATCAAGCCCGCCATCTGCTGTGGCAACAACCTCATGTGGCACACAGAAGGTTCCGCCCCAGTACCATTCGCCTCTGTCACTTCTGTCTGCTCTGTCATGAGCCCAGCCGAAGTAGAAGCGTCTGCCGTCATCATCCTGCATGGACTTGGCTGCGTAGAATCTTCTTCCGCCTATGCCATCCTTCTTTGGCTTTCTCCAAGGTCCAAATGGGGACTTTGCTACTCTGTATATTGTGTTTACATATTCTGAGAATCGTGAGTATGAGAGATACCAGTTGTCTCCCATCTTGTACATCTCAGGGCACTCAGGACAGTTTGTGTGTCCCGGTGAATATATCGGTCCGTAATATTCCCAGTTGACAAGATCCTTTGATCTGTAGAGAACTATACAGCCCCTTCTGGTTATCGGCATATCCAGTCTTCTAGCTGAAATGAGGATCCAGTAACATTTGTCCTCCTCATTATAGAAGACATATGGATCTCTCCAGTCAAGTTTCTCGTAAAGCTCTATCATAGGTGTGATGACCGGATTGGAAGCATCCTTCACCCATGTGATTCCATCCTCACTTGTTGCATGACATATGGTCTGCTGATACTCTGCGGTGAGGCAGTAGCCTGTATAGAATGCATGGTATTTGCCCTCGCCGTATATAACTGAGCCTGTCCACACTCCTGATGCATCTGGCTCGTCGCCCTCGCCCGGATAGAGTGCTGTAGGAAGCTCCTCCCAGTGTACCAGATCCTCTGATACACTGTGGCTCCATGTGGTTCTGAGTCTTGCCGGATACACTGTTGTTCCCGGAGGGGAAGTCAGTGAGAATATATGATATTTGCCCTCGTGGTAGAAAGGTATTGCATCTCCCGTGGAATCCGCGAAGGACATCTTTCTAAAAATCTCCATATTACTAATCCTTTCTATTGCTAAATTCGTTAAATTTGTTGAATATGTTAAATCGTTGATTGCCCGATATTTCTATCATAACCAACTAGTTTGATGCCAGTTTCTTCTTCTTGAGAAGTTCAAGCTTGCCCTTCTGTCCGTCAAGGAGTACCGCACATGCGATGATAAGACCCTTGATGATGAGCTGCCAGTATGATGACACTCCTATAAGGTTAAGTCCATTTGAAATGATTCCGATGACCATGGCACCAAATACTGTTCCGCTGATTCTTCCCTTACCACCTGTCATGGATGTTCCTCCAAGTACACAGGCTGCGATGGCATCAAGCTCATATCCACTGCCGACTGAAGGCTGTCCTGAGTACATTCTTGAACAAAGTACAAGTCCTGCAAATGCTGAGAGAAGTCCTGATATTGTAAATACTATGATCTCTATCTTCTTGATAGGTACACCTGAGAGTCTTGCAGCCTCACGGTTACCACCTATCGCATATATATATGTTCCGAATTTTGTCTTGCTGAGGATAAAACTGAATAATATGATGAGCACTACCATGTACACTACTGGAAGTGGGATCACATTGAACAGGTATCCTGTTCCGATCTCGATGAAAAGCTTATTGGTGATACGTGTTGACTGTCCACCCGTGTAGACATAAGCTATACCACTTGCTATGTTCATCATTGCCATTGTGATGATGAATGCAGGCACCTTGAAGTTAGCAACTATAAAACCACTTATAAAGCCCGCTGCTGTACCAACCAGAAGTCCTGCCACTATGGCAACTCCGAGAGGGAGTCCCTGGTTAACTATAAATCCTACGGTCAGGGTTCCCGACATAGCTACTATCGATCCAACGGACAAGTCGATGTGTCCGAGTATGATTATCAGTGTCATTCCAAGTGCTATGTAGGTATTGATAGATATCTGTCTAAGCACTGATATGATGTTGTTGGTTGTGAGGAATTTATCTGTGGCAAGTGCTACGGCCACACACATGATTATCAAAACCACTATGATTCCTATGTTGCCCTTGACTATGGATGTCAGGGGATTGTTCTTCAATATAGAAGTTGCTTTTGAATGAGACCGTTTCAAGTTTTGTGTAAACGTTAAAAACTGATATAAGATTTGTGAATA
>CABPYV010000018.1:0-51431 GCA_902461735.1 uncultured Coprococcus sp. | reverse complement strand
AAGCTGTATTATTTACATCATTTTTCTTATTTACACCATCTAAGGACTTCATTGTAGGGAACAGGAGAACATCCCTGATCGCCTGTGAATCTGTGAGGAGCATTACCAGTCTGTCTATACCATAACCGATACCGCCTGTCGGTGGCATACCGATCTCAAGTGCATTGAGGAAATCCTCATCTGTGTGCTCAGCCTCATCATCACCGGCTGCCGCATTTGCATCCTGAGCGGCAAATCTCTCACGCTGATCGATAGGATCATTCAGCTCTGAGTAAGCGTTACACATCTCCCATGTGTTGATGAAGAGCTCGAAACGCTCAACCTTTGTAGGGTCTGAAGGCTTCTTCTTTGTAAGTGGTGAGATCTCTATCGGGTGATCCATGATAAATGTAGGCTGGATCAGGTTCTCTTCACAGAATTCCTCAAAGAACAGGTTCACGATGTCGCCCTTCTTGTGACGCTCCTCGTACTCTACATGATGCTCGTCAGCGATCTTCTTTGCCTCAGCATCATCAGCGACCTGATCAAAATCAACACCTGTATACTTCTTTATTGCATCGACCATAGTCAGACGCTCAAATGGCTTGCCAAAGTCGATCTCTATTCCATTATATGAAATCTTGGTGCTTCCACATACCTTTTCTGCGAGGTAACGGAACATGGACTCTGTCAGCTCCATCATACCATAGTAATCTGTATATGCCTGATATAACTCCATGAGAGTGAACTCAGGGTTGTGACGTGTGTCAACGCCCTCGTTACGGAACACTCTGCCGATCTCATATACTCTCTCAAGACCACCGACGATAAGTCTCTTGAGATAGAGCTCCAATGATATACGAAGCTTTACATCCTCATCGAGCGCATTGTAATGTGTCTCAAATGGTCTTGCTGCAGCACCACCGGCATTGGATACAAGCATAGGGGTCTCAACTTCCATGAAATCACGTCCAGCCAGGAAATTACGGATCTCCTTTAATATCTGTGATCTCTTGATGAATACTTCCTTGCTGTCCTGATTCATGATCAGATCCACGTATCTCTGACGATATCTCATATCTGTATCTGTCAGTCCATGGAACTTCTCTGGGAGCATCTGAAGTGACTTAGACAGAAGTGTTATCTCTTCTGCATGTATGGATATCTCGCCCGTCTTTGTTCTGAAAGCATATCCTTTTACACCATATATGTCACCTATATCTGACTTCTTAAAATCAGCATATGACTCCTCGCCGATCTGATCTCTGGCAACATATACCTGTATGTTGCCCTTGAGGTCCTGAATATTACAGAAAGAAGCCTTACCCATGACACGCTTGAACATCATACGTCCCGCAATGCTCACATTGATAGGTGAAGCGTCCATGATAGCTCTTCTCTCGTTGTAATCGTTGTTGATGACTTCTCTCTTCTCTGCCTCGTCAAGACCTTCAACTGAAGGTGCCTGTCTTCCCGCAAGAAGCTCAGCCTCATGCGCTGTGTACATGTCCTTTACTTCTATACTGTGCTGCTGCACATCATACTTAGTTATAACAAATGGATCCTTGCCTGCAGCCTGAAGATCTGCCAGTTTCTCACGGCGAACCATCTTCAGCTTATTAAGATCCTGCTCATTTCCCTTGTTGTTCTGCTCTGCCATCTTCTCTTACAGCTCCTGTCTCTTAATATCAAGTACTCTGTACTTAAATTCTCCGTCTGGTGCATCCACCAGAACTTCCTCACCGACCTTTGCACCCTTGAGTGCCATTCCAACTGGTGACTCATCTGATATCTTGTTGTTCATGATATCTGCCTGTGATGAACCAACGATATCATACTCAACTTCCTCATCAAACTCGTAATCGTATACGACTACCTTACAGCCGATACCAACAACTCCAGTATCAACCTCGTCCTCGTCTACGACCTCAATATTCTTAAGCATGGTCTCGAGCTGTTCGATCCTCGCCTCGATGTCTCTCTGCTCATCCTTGGCTGCATCGTACTCTGCATTCTCTGACAGATCTCCCTGCTCTCTTGCCTCCTTAATCTTGGCTGCAATCTCTCTACGCTTATTTACTTTCAGATCCTGAAGCTCTTCCTCAATCTTTTTGAGACCTGAATAGGTAACTACATTCTTTTTCTCTGCCATCGCCGCACATACCTCCTAAAATATTCTTATGATTATATCCTATACTATGGTATAAAAAAATGCGGAAGATGGGACTTGAACCCACACGGTATTGCTACCACAGGCACCTGAAGCCTGCGCGTCTGCCAATTCCGCCACTTCCGCATGTTCACAACGAACGTTAATATAATATACTGTCAGCTATGATATGTCAACAACTTTTTTATAAAAATATATCATACAAATCCTGCAAATAAGCAAAAAAATACAGACCGCACACCATACTCTGATGCGCGGTCTGTACTTATTTTAGTTATCATTATAAGATATAGTATCTCTAGTAACCTTTTAATATTATATCCTTTACTTACAAATCCAGTTACTTATAAACCTTCATTTATAATAATGCTTCTGATTACTTGGTACACTTAACTCCAACGGCTGCCGAGTATCCTGACTGTGCCTTGACACCATTGCCGCCGACTGCAACTGATGCAGCCTTATAGTAATAAGTCTGTCCCTTTGCTGCCTTCTTGTCGACATATGAAAGCCCCTTAACACTTGCAACCTTCACATACTTGCCATTCTTGCTTGTTGCACGATATACATAATATGCCTGTGCGCCAGTCACGCTATTCCATGAAACTGTAACTGTCTTTGCAGCTGTGTTCTTGGCACTTGACATCTTCGGTGCTCCGAGCTTGTGCGTGTAGGTATATGCATAACCGCTCTTACCTTCATAATCGAAATTGATATATGAGTAGCTTGACGCATTTGCGAACGGAACCTGTGGCTCTATATAATACCTGTAACCTGTCTTCACCGAGTAATCCTTATCCTCGAATGCTGTCGCAGACACTTCGCCTCTCCACTGGGTGTTTCCAGACTGAAGGTTTTCTCTGTATACAGAGTATTTTGTTGCTCCCGGAACTGCATTCCATCTGACTACGGCTGTTCCATTGGTCTTTCTTGCAACCTTTACTCCATTTGCACGAGGAACTCTGTTTACGGCAATACTTGATGTTGAACTACCTTCAACGCCATCCTTGTATGCGCTTATATATACACTGCTATACTTCATTCCCTTTGTCTTTGAGCCAGGATTTCTGAACCTGCATTTAGTTCTTGTTGCGCCTTTGAGCTTGGCTACAATCTCAGTTTTTCCTGTGAAATTGTTATATGCCTTGACAAGGTATCCTGAGGCTCCCATAGCCTTGTCCCACACAATATTGGTGTATATGACATATGTCTGCTTGTCCTTGCTTATCGCAGTCTGAATCGAAGTTACTTCACAGTTTCCTATATAGCCATTATATTCCATGGTGGTGTCATTAGCATTCACATTCTCGTACAATACTTTTCCGCCTGACACGCTCTGTGCCTTGACAGTGAAACAATATGACTCTCCAGCTGTCAATCCCTTCACTGTGTATGATGTACCCTTTGTAGTTGCGATTTTTTTATTTTTATCATTAGAGATATCTCTGCTTCTATACCATATCTCATAGACATTCGCTCCGCGAACCTTGTCCCAGGACAGTTTTACAGAGCTGATAGACAGCTTCTCTATGTTGACATAAGGGGTTCCCATGACCACCTTAACTCCCTTGTTGGAGTTATCGGCGGTTGCCACAGGTCCTGAGTAAAGCTTCTGGGTTGTCACATCATAGTACTTAGGAATTATCTTATAAAAATATGCCTTGCCAGCCTTCACTGTCGTATCAGTGAATGTCTTGCTTGTGGTGGTCTTGATCTTTTTGTAGCCACCATTCTTCTGTGATGATCTGTATATCTCAAACTGATTATAATTGCTCGCATCTTCTATCGTTATATCAACACCCTTAGCTCCGAGAGTTGAAGTGAAGGAGATCGTGTTTTTGTTAACTACAGCAGCCTTTATGACTGGCGATACTGTGATCACTTTATCTGCTTTGTTGTATGTGTCCTTGACAGCCACAAGCTTGACCTTATAATAATAAGTCTTGCCATAAGCAGTCTTGTTGTCTGTATACCAGAATGAACGACCACCGTATCTATTAACTCTATCAATTTTCTTATATCCACTGTTAGGATTCGTAGATCTGTAGATATCACAAGCGAACTCTGCATTCATATACCCCTTGAACTCTACGCCTAATTCAACACCCTGATACTTATAATACCCATCGCTCTGAGTAGATGCACTCATGCTGGCTGTACATTTTGATTTGTCGAAACCATATGCTGCAAACTTTCTCTTAACTGTCTTGGTAACAGTCTTTCCGTCAGTGCCTTCCACTTCAAGCTTGATCGTATATACAACTCCTGCGTCGCCGTAGAAATATCTATCGATATCCCACTGGCCATATGAATCTGCATAGCTTGTTGCATACAACACATCATTGATGTATACCTTGGCACATCTGCCCTCTCCGCTTGCATATATGTTTATGTGGTCGGAACTCTCTATTATACTTGACGCTCCGGCACTGAAATAATATACTACTGCAGCGCTCTCTGTGCTGTCAGATATTACCGCCTGAGACTGACCGGTGGTATCCGTGGCAGCCACGGCCGGTGCCGCCTCTCCAAATACAAGTGCAGAGGCAAGTGCTATACACAAAGCTTTACTTATTACTCTATTCTTCATACTCTACCCCTTTTCCTTTACTTCTTAATCTTTACTGCTCTGGCACTTGATGCTGATGATTTTACAACTTTTCCACATCCATTGACAGTATAAGCAACAACCTTATAGTAATATGTCTTACCCTTCTTGAGTTTCTTGTCAGCATATACCATAACCTTAGGCGATGTCTTTGCCACCTGCACATATTTGCCATTTGCCTTGTCCGAGCGGTATACTTTATAACACTTTGCGTTTGCTATCTTTCCCCACTTGATAGCTGCTGTTCCGGCAGATGAGTTGACACCTGAAGATATCGCAGGTCTTGAAAGTGCATGTGTATATGTTACAAATCCGTTTTCATCGCCTTCATAGAAACCAGCAATCGAGTATTTAGGGTAAACAGTATATATATACTCCATACCATTTGTAACATGGGTATCCACAAACTTTGTTGCTGTAGTCGATGCTATGGTCTGTGTAACACCAAGAGCAGTTCTCCTCTTTACCACATAGGTCTTTGCGCCAGGCACAGCTGTCCATGCTACCAAAACTGAAGTTCCCGACTTTCTTGTCACCTTGACCCTTGATACGGCAGGAAGTCTATTATTGGAAAGTGAATATGAAGCTCCGCCCATAGTTTTTCCCTTGTACGGGATAACCTGTACATCAGTGTATTTCAGTCCCTTTGTCTTGTCTGCCACATTCCTGAATGTATATGATGTAGCTTTTGCTGAGAGTTTCTTGATAGTCTCTGTCTTACCTGTATACCTGTTGTATGCCTTGATATAATATCCGGAAGCGCCCCAATCCTTATACCATGACATCTTGTAATATACTGCGACAACACCCTTCTTTGTATCAGCCGATGACTTGACAGCAACGGTATAGAGATCCTGAACCTGTGTGGTATAACCCATTGTACGTGTTCCTGTATAACTATCTTCATACTTAACCACAGCGCCAGCCTTCTTCACTGTGCGGACTTTGACTGAATATTCTCCATCTGCGGCAAGATTCTTGAGCACGCAGGATTTCTTCTTTGTAACCGCTGCCTTTCTGTATGCATCTCCATCCAGATCATCTCTCTTATACCATATCTCATATGATACATCCGAACTATTCTCTGCGTACCACTCACACTTCATGGATGTGGCTGACACCTGGGTAAGTGTAGCACCGGCAGCATCCATGAGATATCTTATCGCCTTTGGCTCAGATGCTTTACCCGTTGCGGTCTTGCCTGTCTTGGAATCGTAATACTTCGGAACAGCCTTATAGTAATATACTGTTCCCTTCTTTATATTCGTATCTTCATAATACTGTCCATAGACCGTTGCTATCTTCTTATAACCCTTTGCCTTATTGGTAGAACGGTACAGATCATACTGATTTGCAAATGAAGAACCTATGAGCAGGGAATTAACTGCCTTTTTCCCTTCATTTTTTCCATACGAACCGTTGCTGTATATATAACACTCAGGCACCCCATAGCGTACGCCGGCTGCAGAACTCACAGCGAGAACCTTGTCCTTGGCAACATACTGATCTGTTCCTCTGAGTATACGGAACTTGTAGTAATACGCTGATCCGGACTTCACCTTTGTATCAGTGTATGAAATTCTCCAGTCGGATGACGTTACACCATTTCCGATACGTGTATACCCGCCACTTGGCTTAGACGATCTGTACACCTCATAGGTAAAGCTTTTACCCTTTGGATTGTCTATCTTCGCGGTCACCTCTACGCCAGCAGGTCTCATGATACCATTGGCATCAGCATCGCCACTCACACTTGTCGCTGTAACTGTAGGATCATCTTTGCTGGTCTTTTTAAATACGACAGATGCTGTGGTGATCTTCTTCTGCAGCTTGTACACTTTCCCGTCCTTATTGCTGTATCTGAGTTCTATTGTATATGTTGTCCCAGGTAACGAATCAATATTGAGATAATATCCATTATACCCATTATCTGTGCCTGGTGTTCTTTCATCATATTTCTTTCCGTTAACCAATAGAACTGTCTTGTATGCATACGCAACAGCATTGACCGATATGGTATCTCCATAATACTCGTTCACATTAAGATACTCCACCTCCGGTGTGCTAGCCGCCACCTCTGCGATACTCTCGTCAGCAGCTACGCTGACGGCTTCTTTACTGGCCGCTGCATTACTCTCCGCCGCCGATGCTATTCCCACATCACCGAATACCATCGCTGAGGCCAGAGCAATACAGAGACATCTTCTTGCAATGCCTTTTCTCATAAATTCCCCTTTCTCTTTCCCAGGCTGACATTTGTCATGGCTGTCCACCGGTATTATGTCCGTCTTGTAAGCCATCCAACCGAACACCCCCTCATGTCACTCCCTGCATTTAATAAAAATTAATTCTTCTTTATTCTATATACATAATTTATTTTAGTCAACATTATTAAACTACAAATAAAAATCTAGTCACTTTCGCTAAATGCAACTAGAGATATAGGACAAATGCGTTGATGGTTTAATCCCATTCAACATCCGTTTTGTCCATTCTATGTAAATCGCATCAAACAACTGCATCGCACTTTCTCCCAAAAACAGACGGCGGGAACATCTCTATTCCCGCCGTCTGCTGTAACTTATCATTATATATATCTATTATTCATTTTCAGGTCTCTGTCATACAGGTGAACTACCCATTGTCTAAAGCCAGTGGGATTGTGATAGCCCTATTTCAAGTGCAAGCTGCTCTGCAGTATAGCTCTTCACTGCCTGACTCTCTGTTGCCTGACTCTTCACTGCCTAACTCTCTGTCGTTTCCTCTGTTGTTCCCTCGCTGCCAGACTCAGAAGTGGTTGCTTCCTCTGTATCTTCTGAAGCCTCTGTATCCTCGGTCTCCACAGCTCTCTTCATAAGGAAGTCCAGCACGTTCTCCTCTGTCGCATAGAACACAAGGTCATCCTCTGTGTAATACTTGTCAACATCTGAATCATTCTCCAGATTATTGTCCTCCACAACCTTCGCCCTGTACGCTTTGACATCCGCGTCATCAGCCAGAAGATCATTGTCAAGCGCTATGCATGACACAACTATCTTCTCCTTCATGACATTCTCAACTGATGTGTGAAGCTTGTCAAGGAACGCTGCCTCATCACTTGCACCGTAGAAGTATGTCAGATATGTGCTTACATCAATTCCATAATTCTCTGCATTCTGTTTTGCATTGTTCACGGTTGTCTGGATGTATGTCTTTATCTCTTCTTCAGGATACTTGTCAAACGTAACTTTTTCCTCCACAGCCTTGAGAACTGAAGCCTTGTCCTCATCATCTGCATCCTTGTTCTTGTCAGCCTGAAGATCCTCTCTGAGATGCTTTGTATATGCGTCTGTAGTCGTATACTCACCATCTGTTGCCTTCTTTACAAGGGCGTCTGTATACTCCGGAACTGTTGTGACCGAGATATAGTTTACGGTAACCTTGTAAGTCGCAGTCAGTCCTGCCACTGTGGTATCTGAATAATCGTCTGGATATGTAACAGTGATCTCCTTCACGTCACCAGCCTTGCTGCCTATGAGCTGATCATCACTGCCGTCACCCAATGTATTGTTGCCAATAGTAAGAGAATAACCTGTCTTGCTGTCTTTCTCCGTTCCGGATATCGTCTCAACATAGTCAACGTTAACTTTATCGCCATCTTTTATGGCACTGGTCTTATCTTCGCTTGTCTCAGAGTTATCGTTGCAGAAACTATCTATAGAACTCTGAACATCGTCTTCTGTAACCTCTCTGGAAGCCGGGACATACTCTATATCAGTATATGCTGCCTTGTCCACCACTGCGCACTTTGAATACTTGTTAAACTGGCTTTTGTTGCTGCTGCATCCGGTCATAAGCCCCGCACACATCGCAGCCATGATTCCGGCTGCTATTATCTTCTTAGCTCTCATAATATTTTTCGCTTACCCCTTCGTTATCTTTTATATATCCAGCACTTTACTCTGCTGCTTCTGTATCTGCTTCTGTATCAGCCTCTGCGTCTGTCTCTTCTGCTGTTGTAGCTTCTGTTGCAGCTGCTGTTGTCGCATCCACAGCCTTCGCATCCTTGTAAAGCACATCGTTCATGACCTTGTAAGCAAGAGCATTGTACTTGATGTCAATAGCTGACACATTGCTTCTAACGCTCTCCTCATCAACATTGTTCTTGGCTGCATAATCAGCAATATATTCATCAGTCTCCTGATCTGTAACTGTCAGTCCCTCAGCCTTCGCTATGGCACACATTACCATCTTCTCCTTCAGAGACTCCTCGCAGATATTGTATATAACCTGAGCAAATGCATTCTCGTCATCATATCCATAATAGTACTTGATATATGTTGCATAATCCATACCGTAGTTCTCAGCCTGACTCTTGATGGATGTAACAAGCTGCTGTGCACTTGCCTGTACCTCTTCTGTAGAGAGATTCGAGATCTTACAGTTGTTGATGACCTTGGTCATGATATCGCTCTGTGCACTTGCAAGGGCTGAATCCTCCTTGCTTTTATTCAGCTCCTCACGTACAGATTCCTCGTACTCCTTTGTCGTCTTGTAATCTGTGTTATCTGAAACAAGCTTGTCGTTGTATGTGGCAGGCTTATCAATCTTTATATAGTTGAGAGTAGTCTTGAACTCTGCCTCCTTGCCCGCAAGGCTTGTCTCACCATAATTCTCTGGGAATGTAGCCGTTACAGTGAATGTCTCTCCCGGCTTATGGCCTATGATCTGATCCTCAAAGTTGTCTATGAATGTACCGGAACCAAGTACAAGATCGTAGCCACTTCCGTTGGTATTACCACCGTTGAACTCCTCACCGTCAACTGAACCTACATAATCTATATTGACAGTGTCACCTTTCTTTGCTGCATTTGTTGTATCCTTGTCAAATGTTCCAAGTCCGTCAACAAACTCATCTATCTTCTGCTGAACCTCGTCGTCTGTAACCTCAACGTCCGTCTTGGTATACTCAATACCCTTGTAATCGCCAAGCTCAACATTCTCTGCATATTTCTCTACATACTCATCTATGCTCTCTTCATTCGCCGCGACATCCTCTGCCACGTCAGAAGCTGTAGCCTCTTTCTGAGTATCACCCTTCTTATCATCGCTCTTATCTCCGCATCCGGTCATAAATGACATGGACAATGCCAGTGCAAGAACGACCACACACCCTTTTTTGAACTTTCTCATAAATATTACCTCTTTTATTTTTATTTGTAGAAAACCCATTTGTTAATGATAATCTTCAACGAATTAACTTATATCATATTTCTATGTAAAAATAAAGCAATTTGACTTAATTCATACAATTCTCACAAATAGCTGTATGCATGTTTCATGCCTGATGCAGCTTTCTGTTTTGGATATGTTTTTGTGACACAATCAGCGTCTTCCACATTAATCAAACGCAAAACTACAATATGTTGTGTCCACATATTTTTTTATTTTCTATATTTTGTATTTTTTACAAATAACATATGGACAAACATTTTTACGGGTGATATAATCAACGGTATTGAC
This sequence comes from uncultured Coprococcus sp., assembly GCA_902461735.1. Lineage (GTDB taxonomy): Bacteria > Bacillota > Clostridia > Lachnospirales > Lachnospiraceae > Coprococcus. Next base: position 41,172 of record CABPYV010000018.1, on the reverse strand, counting down.
ACACGCTGTAAAAATTCTTATACACAGATCATCTGTGCAGAACATTTTACAAAGCCAGGGAAACTTGCGACGGAGCACTTAATTGTCGCTAATTTTTTTGCGGCTTTTTCAAGCCAGATACGACATGTTGTGGTTCTCTTCGCTTTATCCCACTATATTTAGTGTCATATAATTATATATAGAATTCACAATACACACAGGGAGAATTGGAAATGTTAGTAATCAAACGAGACGGTCGTGCAGTCAATTACGACCGCAGCAAGATAATTTTGGCCATCCAGAAGGCTAATTCCGAGGTGGAACCTTGCGAGAAGATTTCTGACGATAAGATCGAGGAAATCGTCGGAAGTATCGAAGCCAAGAACAGGAAAAGAATGCTGGTTGAGGACATACAGGATATCATTGAACAGGGCATCATGGCAGACGGAAAGTTTGTCCTCGCCAAAACCTACATTATATATAGATACAGCAGGGAGCTCATCAGAAAGGCAAACACCACCGACGATTCCATACTGAGTCTTATCCAGAACAGAAACAAGGATGTCATGGAAGAGAATTCCAACAAGAACGCAACAGTTGCATCAACTCAGAGAGATCTTATCGCGGGCGAGGTTTCAAAGGATCTTACAAAGAGAATGCTGCTTCCGGAAAAGATATCAAAGGCACACGAGGAAGGTGCTATTCATTTTCATGACGCAGATTACTTCCTTCAGCCTATATTCAACTGCTGTCTCATCAACATAGGGGATATGCTTGACAACGGAACCGTCATGAATGGAAAGCTCATCGAGAGTCCAAAGAGTTTTCAGGTCGCATGTACCATCGTGACCCAGATCATCGCATCTGTTGCATCTAGTCAGTACGGTGGTCAGTCAGTTGACGTGCGTCACCTTGGTAAGTATCTCAGAAAGAGCTACAACAAATATAAAAAGAGATATACGGAACAGTTTGGCGATAAGATTGATTCTGAGACCCTTGAAAAGCTCATCACAGAGAGACTCAAAGACGAGCTTAAATCAGGTGTTCAGACTATACAGTACCAGATCAATACTCTCATGACAACCAATGGTCAGTCTCCATTTGTCACACTCTTCCTCAATCTCAGAGAAGATGATGAGTACATCAAAGAGAATGCCATGATCATAGAGGAGATCCTGAGACAGAGACTTGAGGGAATCAAAAACGAAGCCGGCGTGTACGTCACACCAGCGTTCCCTAAGCTTATATATGTTCTCGATGAACACAACTGTCTCAAGGGCGGCGAGTACGATTACATAACCGAGCTTGCCATCAAGTGTTCTGCCAAGAGAATGTATCCGGATTACATATCAGCAAAGAAGATGCGTGAGAACTATGAAGGCAACGTATTCTCATGCATGGGATGTCGCTCATTCCTCTCCCCATGGAAGGATGAGAACGGTGAGTACAAATGGGAAGGTCGTTTCAATCAGGGCGTTGTCAGCATCAATCTTCCACAGGTCGCAATACTTGCCAAGGGCGATGATGACAAGTTCTGGAGCCTGCTTGATGAGAGACTTCAGCTTTGCTACGATGCACTGATGTGCCGCCACAGAGCCCTCGAGGGAGTAACTTCTGATGTCAGCCCTGTACATTGGCAGTACGGTGCCATAGCAAGACTCAAGAAGGGAGAGGTTATCGATCCTCTTCTCCACAATGGATATTCAACCATATCTCTGGGCTATATCGGAGTGTATGAGACAACCAAGCTCATGCGTGGCGTAAGCCACACCGACCCGGTCGGAGAAGAATTTGCACTGAAACTCATGCATAAGCTCCGTGCAGCATGCGACAAATGGAAGGCTGACACCGGTCTTGGATTTGGTCTCTACGGCACTCCGGCCGAGAGCCTGTGTTACAGATTTGCACGTATAGATAAGGAGCGCTTCGGAACTATAGAGGATGTGACAGACAAGGGATACTACACCAACTCATACCACGTGGATGTACGCGAAAAGATCGATGCATTCAGCAAGTTCAGGTTCGAGAGCCAGTTCCAGACTATATCATCCGGCGGTGCCATATCATATGTAGAGATACCAAATATGCGCAACAACCTGGATGCTTTGGCTGAAGTTGTGAGATATATATATGACAACATACAATATGCTGAATTCAACACCAAGTCTGACTACTGTCATGTATGTGGATATGATGGCGAGATCATAATAAATGATGACGGTGAATGGGAATGTCCTCAGTGTGGCAACAAGGATCATAACAAAATGAACGTCACACGGAGAACCTGCGGATATCTGGGAGAGAACTTCTGGAACGTCGGCAAGACCAAGGAGATCAAGGCAAGAGTTCTCCACCTGTAAGTTATAAATTTTACGCAGAAAAAAGCTGTTAAAAACTCTTGATATATCGGACAATCTGGTATATTATAGGAGCATGCAAGTAGTTCTGATATTTATATCAGTTATAACATGAACAGTTTTTATCCGTTTTTAACTAAGTGCATTAATAATTTCAATTGTATGGTCTGCATGTCGTAGAGGGCAACGCAGGCCATACTTTTGTGTTACGGGTTTTTTATTATTATTTGTACCGCCGAGAGTCGGCGGAGATTGGGGATTTTATGAATTACGCAGACATTAAACAATTTGACGTTGCAAATGGCACCGGAGTTCGTGTATCAGTGTTTGTATCGGGTTGCACCCACCACTGCAAAGGCTGCTTTAACCCTGACACATGGGATTTCGGATATGGGAAACCATTTACAGATGTTGAGATCGATCACATTATAGAGAGCTGCAAAGCCGACTACATAGCAGGTTTGTCACTTCTGGGCGGAGAGCCTATGGAATATGTGAACCAACAGGGACTGCTGCCTCTGGCGCGCAAGTTCAAGGAAACCTACCCAGACAAAACTATATGGTGCTACACAGGTTATACATTTGAAGCTGATCTTCTTGACCGCATGTGCAACGAATGGGAGTATACAAGAGAACTGCTTTCATATATAGATGTGCTCATAGACGGAGAATTTATGGAGGATCAGAAAGATCTCTCTCTCAGATTCAAGGGCTCCAGAAATCAGCGTATCATCGATGTACCGGCTTCCCTCAAATCAGGCGCAACAGTATTGTGGGACGAGAAGGGCAAATACTTTCAGGGAAATTAACACAGGCTTTACCCCTCAACGCGTTTCGTCCACCATCAAACTTATTTTAAAAAAAGATTAAACCGGCTTCAGCCCTTTATCTATCAGGGCTGAAGCCGGTTTTTATCTTATAGGTATATACGTCCCTTTTTCTCTTCTCTACGACCAAACACTATTTTCTTCCTGTTGAACCAAATCCACCATCACCTCGCACTGTGTCGGAAAGTTCATCAACCTGATGAAATACTCCGGTTATATATGGGGCTATGACAAGCTGGGCAATCCTCTCGCCAGGTTCCACTGACTGTGTCTGTGTTCCGTGATTGTGAAGTGCCACCATGATCTCTCCTCTGTAATCCGCATCGATCACACCAACCTTGTTGGCCGGAGCCAGTCCCTTCTTGGAAGCCAGACCGCTTCTCGCATACACAAGTCCCGCATAACCTGCAGGAATCTCCATGGCAATACCTGTGTGTATAAGCACTGTCTGCCCAGGTTCTATCTGCACTGCAGCATCGAGGCATGCATACATGTCCGCACCTGCAGCATACTCTGATCCATAAGTTGGAATGATCGCCTTATCGTTTATTTTTTTTATGTTTATATCGAACTTCATCCTGTGTTCTCCTTCTTGGGATAAATTTTTTATTTATTATTATTTTATTTCTTGCTGTACTTCTGTCTATATAATCCGTCTGTCACATTTTGATCTTATTGGAATAAGAGCTTATTTGAATGAGATCTTGTTATACACATCCATATCCACTCTCTTGCTGTATGAATAGCTGCTGTCAAGTTCTGATATCCAGTCAGACATCAGATTGTCGTAGTACTCTCCATCGGCAGCATCGGTAAGCTTCTGCTTATTCTCGGCTGTCGCCTCCTCATCGGTTATGCTTATCATCTGGAATATATGATATCCGTATTCTGTCTGAACCACCGTGGATATCTGCCCGTCTGACAAGCTGTAAAGTATATCCAGCGCATCCTGACCATACGTGCTGACTATCTCATCCCTGCTCATGGTGTGTGTTCCGGCATATTTCAATTCCTTCGCACTTCCAAGGAATGATATGTTCAGATCAGGATTGTCCGATTCCTCTGCTATCGCTGCATATGCAGCATCAGCCTTCTTTTTCTGAGCATCTATCTTCGACTGTGGATAGAGCGTTATATTGCCAAAATTATCCTCTGAATAGCACTCAAAGAACATGTCATAGAATGTACTCATACGTGCCTGTTCGTCAGAGATCTCTGTGGAACTCTGCTTCATCACATATGCATATATCTTGTCTGCAAGAGCACTTTCCTCCAGAACACGCTTTACCGTATCCTCATCGAGCTGTGCCTCCGCTATCTGCTCGTCTGTCAGTAGCTCATAGAATTTCTCCGCGTCCTGATCCTGTTTTCTGAGCTCACTGTCAGTGAGACTGATTCCGTATTCATCTGATCTTGTGATGAGCGTCTTTGTCTTGACTATCTTGGATATGGTCTCTCTTCTCGCCGCATCCTCGGCATCCATCTCCAGACCGTCATCCGTCACTATATTCTGGCTCCACACATCCTTGCCATATTTTGATTCATATTTTTCCTTGAGCGTCTGTGCATATACATATACTTCATCGATGCATATGTCCTGTCCATTATATCTGAACACGACATCTTTTCCCGTGTCTGTGTTCTCGCTCTCACCGCATCCGAAAAGCGCAATTCCCATCAGGCATGCCATCAGCAACAATATAATCTTCTTCAACTACTTCACACCTCCATTTTCCGTATCATGGTTCGCGATATTTTCATCTGCTTTATCTGCAGTTATCAACAGCTGGGAGATATCCGCTACAACAAACTCTGCCTGTCTCAGAACATCCCTTTGTTCGCCTTTAGACAATTTAAGCACAAATTCCGGTTGTGAACCCATCTGAAACTTCATTTTGCCCATATAACGGTTTACCAGATCATCTATTCCATCCACGTTGATATTCGCCCTGTTATACATTGAGAATCGGAGCATTCCATCACGATACCATATACGGGTTATATAGCACATATAAGCCCTCGCCCTCAGAAGAGCTGCGTCAAGGAGATTCATAGTCTCATCAGGAATATCTCCGAATCTGTCTATAAGCTCATCTACGATGTCATTGTACTCATCCTCGTTCTTTATGAGTGATATTCTCTTGCAGAGTTCAAGTTTTATGAAGTCATTTTTCACGTATGTCTCTGGAATGAATGAATCGATTGGAATATCGATCTCCGTCTCATAATCGTGGAATACCTCATCGCCACGAAGCGCCCTGACCGCATCATTGAGCATCTTACAGTACAGGTCATATCCAACCACTTCATAATTTCCAGACTGGTTCTCCCCAAGAACACTTCCAGCGCCTCTTATATTCAGGTCAGCCTTCGATATCTTTACGCCGGAACCGAGATCCGTGTATTCCTTTATGGCTCTGAGCCTCTTCTCAGCGACCTCGCTTATCATCTTGTCACGGCGATAGAACATGAATGCAAATGCACTTCTGTCGGATCTGCCCACTCTTCCTCTGAGCTGATACAGCTGAGCGAGGCCAAAATTGTTGGCATCATGTATTATGATGGTGTTCGCATTTGGAATATCAAGCCCCGTCTCTATGATGGTTGTGCACACAAGGACATCTATCTCTTTTTTGTTGAAACGATACATTATATCCTCAAGTGTACGGCCATCCATCTGCCCATGGGCAAATTCAACGTGTGCACTTGGCACAAGTTTCTGGATCTCTGCAGTGAACTGATCTATGTCATTCACCCTGTTATACACATAATATACCTGCCCCTGTCTTGAAAGCTCACGGGCTATGGCCTCCCTGGCAAGTTCCTTGTCATACTCCATGACATAGGTCTGAATTGGACGTCTGTCAACCGGTGCTTCCTCAAGCAGGCTCATGTCTCGTATTCCCACAAGGCTCATGTGAAGAGTTCTAGGTATAGGGGTGGCAGTGAGTGTGAGTACATCCACATTGGTCTTCATCTCTTTTATCTTTTCTTTGTGATTTACTCCGAATCTCTGTTCCTCATCTATTATGAGCAGACCTAGATTCTTAAATTCCACATCCTTGGATAAAAGTCTGTGTGTTCCTATAACTATGTCGACTTTCCCTTCCTTGAGCTCCTTCAGGGTGTTTTTTATCTCCTTCTGTGTACAGAATCTGCACAGCAGACGGATTACCACGGGATAATCCTTCATACGCTCTGTGAACGTCTCGTAGTGCTGCTCCGCCAGAATAGTTGTAGGTACCAGATACGCCACCTGACGGCTGTCGCCAACTGCCTTAAATGCAGCCCTTATCGCCACCTCCGTCTTTCCAAATCCAACATCTCCGCACACGAGTCTGTCCATTATGCGATTGCTCTCCATATCAGTCTTCACATCTGCTATAGCGCGAAGCTGATCATCTGTCTCCTTATATGGAAATGTCTCTTCAAATTCCTTCTGCCATTCCGAGTCGGGTGAATATGCAAAGCCCTCCTTGGATTGCCTCTCAGCATACAGTTTAACAAGGTGCTCTGCAATTTCATTTACGTGTCCCTTTACCCTGTTTCTTACCTTCTGCCATTCACTTCCACCCAGCCGGTTGATCTTTGGCGGGCGCCCTTCTTTGCTCCTGTACTTCTGTATTCGATCTGTCTCCGAGGCCAGTACATACAATTTACCACCCTCGGCATACTCTATCACCAGATAATCCTTAAGTGCGCCCTCCGTCTCCATCTTCTCTATGCCCTTGTAAACACCTATACCATACTTTTCATGTACAACATAGTCGCCCACACTGACATCCGAAAATGACTTTATTATCTCACCTGAATACGGGAGTTTTTTCTGGGTCTTCTTTCCAGATGATGACTTGCTTGAAAATACATCACCCTCGCTGACCACAACCATATGCATATCAGGTATCATAAACCCTGACCTAAGTCTTCCTGCCATGGCTGCAATCTCTCTGGATGCAAGGGCTTTATCCGTATCATTCAGATAGTGGCATATGATATCCTCGTCCATGAGGTTATCAACCAGCCTCTTGGCTCCGACCGAAGATGGGGACACGAAAAGTACACTGTTCTTATTCTTTTTCCATGTCCTTATATCCGATACCAATGTGTCAAAGTTATTCCTGTAACTGTGTACCTCACGGCATTCCATTTCCACCCTGTGAGCGTATGCCACCCTGTCATCGATTCCCTCAAATGCATCAAAGCCGACAACATGATATTTCTTTGCCTTATCTATCACGTCATCATAGGTGAACATGACATTCATCTGTCCCGGAAGTACATAGCCACCCTCAAGCCTGTGTGTCATACTGCTCTGAAAGCTCAGCTCTCCGGACACAGCTCTATCCGTGACCTTCCTTGTCTCGTCTAAGAGCACAAATGCTCCCTCCGGAAGGCAGTCTATAAGGGATACTGTATCGCTATAGAAATAATCCACATAGCTGTCAACACCATATACCGCACTAAACTCCGTGAGCTGTTCCTTAAGTTCGGCGACCTCTCTCTTTATCCTTGCATACGCCTCCGTCTGAAACGATTCCTTAAGCTTCTTAGCATACGGCTTCAGTTCTGTCTCAATCTTTCGTAAACCTCTTGCGATACGATTCTGAGACAGCACCATCTCGCCGGCAGGATATATGACAAGTTCATCCACATTCTCTATGGATCTCTGGCTTTCCGCATCAAATGTCTTGATCGTGTCCACTTCATCGTCCCACATATCTATTCTATATGGGCATTCCTCCGTAAGGGGATATATGTCGATTATCCCTCCCCTCACTGCGAACTGACCCGGCTCCTCGACATTGTCAACCTTGTCATATCCAAGAGCGGACAATTTTCCCCTGAGATCATCGACATCCAGAGTCTGTGCTGTATGTATCCTTATCACATACTTGTTCATATATGAAAGCGCAGGAATCTTATCAAACATGGCATCTACGGTTGCAACGATCGTACACGGCTCTCCATCCGCCAGTTTGCGCAGCACATCCATTCGTCTGCGTGTTATCGCATTTCCATGAACATCTGCACTGAAGAACAGGATATCTTTGGCAGGATACATGTACACATCTCTGCCATAGAATCGAAGATCACTATAAAGCTGCTCTGCTCTCTTATCACTGTATGTCAGCACCAGTTTCACCGGTGACTCATCAGATACCGCATTCATTAGGAACACTCTGTCTGTACCCTCCATGGACGAGCCAACTATATCGATAAATCCATCTCCGTCAGATATCCATTTTCTCATCTGCTTAGCTATATTCAGTTGTTCAAATGGTTCCTGCAATACTCTCATAACATCTTCCTGTCTTTTTTACCCGTTATACCTGTTCATAGCCGCAACCGCGCCATCTGACAATATGACTTCCAGCGCGTCACAGGCATTTCCACAGCTTTCTCTCATAAATGGAAGATCATCCTTTCCAAAGCGTGACAGAACATAGTCTGCCAGATCCATGTGGTCGGGTTTGTGTCCCACTCCGACTCTCACCCTCACAAAGTCCTGACTTCCACAATGAAGGATTATGTTCTTCATTCCGTTATGTCCACCGGCACTTCCCTTCTGTCTAATGCGAAGTTTTCCCACATCGAGATCTATATCATCATACACAACTATAAGATCGTCCACTGCGAGCTTGTAAAAATCCATGATAGAACGCACGCTCTCTCCACTCAGATTCATAAAAGTCTGAGGCATGGCAAGAATTACTTTCTCTCCATTTATGATGCCCTTGCCAATAATTGCCTTGTGTTTATTGGTGTCCATCTTGATCTTATGTCTCTCAGCAAGCTCATCTATCACCGAAAATCCGGCATTATGCCTTGTACCTGCATATTTTGCCCCCGGGTTTCCGAGTCCAACTATAAGTTTCATATCCATATCCTCATTTCTCTTTCTGTTGTACACATGTCTGTATATCTGTGTTGTATGTGTATCTGTGTTGTATGTAGATCTGTATTGTCTGTAGATCTGTATTGTCTGTAGATCTGTATTGTCTGTATTGTCTGTATTATCTGTATATCTATCTTATCCGCATTATCCTTATTTATACTACAACGCGGCTCTTACCTGTTCTTCATTATCTTCTCAGCCTCAGCAAGCTGCTCCAGTGTATTCACACCTCGGATCTGGTCAGCATCGTCCATCGGAACCGCATCAACAGGAAGTCCCATGGCCTTTATTATACCTATAGCATCCGGAAGATAATACTCGCCCTGAGCGTTGTCATTTGTAATCTGTGAAAGAGCGCTCAAGAGAGCGTCACACTTGAATATATACATTCCTGAATTGACCTCACATACAGCCTGTTCTGCCTCTGTAGCATCCTTCTGCTCCACTATCTTGTCAAGCCCATGCTCACCCCTGATTATTCGTCCATATCCAAATGGATCGTCAAGCATTGCCGATATGACTGTGACGCCATTTCCTGCTTCTTTATGTCTTCTTATCGCACTCTCCAGTGTGTGAGCTGTGACAAGCGGGGTATCTCCACAGAGAACTACCACGTCACCTTCATTACCTATGAAATCGGATGCGCACTTTACCGCATGACCGGTTCCCAGCTGCTCTTTCTGCAGCGCATAGCTCACGGTATTCTTCATCACATCAGAAAGTCCCAGACCCTCATATGTTGATTCTATGCTGCGTTCAACTTCTTCCGACTTATAGCCCACTATCACGCATACCTTTTCGCAGCCTGCATTCTTTGCCGCCTCTATAGAATAATACACCATCGGCTTTCCGAGCACCTCATGCACTACCTTCGGTTTGTCTGACTTCATTCTGGTTCCCTTGCCTGCTGCAAGAATTATCGCTTTAAGCATATCTGCCTCCCATACCTGTTATATTACTGCCAACAATTTTACTGTATCATGCATTTTTTTTCAACCCGGACTGTCACAAACACATAAGCAAAGCCAGCCACCGCGTTATTGCAATGGCTGGCTGCTTTTTTAATTATAGCGTATCCCCTATGACCAGGACTAGCTTAGTATCATGATACTAATATTACTCCTCTGCCTGAGTCTCTCGATACTTTGCAAGTATCATATTCTGCAGACGCTCTCTTGTGGCTGTATTGATAGGATGTGCTATATCCCTGTACTCGCCATCTGAAGCTTTTCTGCTAGGCATAGCAATGAACATGCCCTTCTCACCCTCGATGATCTTGATGTCATGAACAACAAATTCATCATCTATGGTGATCGAGACAACGGCCTTCATCTTGCCTTCCTTCTCAACACTTCTGATTCGGATATCTGTTACCTGCACTTTGTTTACCCCCTTAACCCTGACTCACTCTGTGATCCCACACACAGATTGTCATTTGTATTATTTTGTATAAGTCCTCTTTTACGCTTCTGACTAGAGAGCGTATCTGAAGTTCTTCTCCACTATAACCTTTATATCTTCAGGCGTTCCCTGATGAACTGTATTCGCACGAAGAGTATCCCGGCTCTCCACAATACAATTCTCTATGATGGAATTATCACCTATGTTGACATCGTTCAAGATGATCGAATTCCTGATCACACAGTTATTGCCGATATAAACCTTCTTGAATATGACCGAATTCTCCACAGTACCATTGATGATACAGCCACTTGCTATCAGACTGTTGTTGACTACAGCATCAGCATTGTACTTTGCAGGTGGAAGATCGTCTACTCTTGAGTAGATATCAGGATGCTGCTTGAAGAAGAAATCTCTTACATCCTTCTTGAGGAAGTCCATATTCGCCCTGTAATATGATTCCTTGGTTCCTATATTTCTCCAATAAGTATCCATCTTGTATCCGTATATTCTCTTGACGCCCTTATATCTCACGAGAATATCTCTTACGAAGTCATTTCTTCCCTCGTTGGCACACGTTTCAAGGAGCTCTATGAGCTGTCTTCTTCTTATTACATATACACCGATCGAAACCGTGTTGGTTCCTGCCACAAGTGGTTTCTCCTCGAAGTCAATGATACGTCCATCGTCATTCATCTTGACAACACCAAATCTGTTGATGTCATCCTCTCCCGGTGCCATATCCTTACATACGACTGTGATATCCGCACCATTGCTTATATGCTCCTCGAGTACCTTGTTGTAATCCAGTTTGTAGATTCCATCACCTGATGCGATGACTACATATGGCTCATGGCTCTCCTTGAGGAACTTGATATTCTGATAAAGTGCATCCGCTGTTCCCTTGTACCAGTAGCTATTGGCTGCTGTGATGGTTGGTGTGAATATGAACAGACCTCCCTGCTTTCTTCCGAAATCCCACCATTTGCTTGAATTCAGATGCTCGTTGAGTGATCTTGTGTTGTATTGTGTAAATACCGCTACCTTCTGTATATGAGAATTGGTCATATTGGAAAGTGCGAAATCAATTGCTCTGTAGCTTCCTGTGATAGGCATAGCTGCAACGGCTCTCTTAGCTGATAAATCCCCCAGCTTATTGCTGTTACCACCTGCCAGAATAATTCCTAATGCTCTCATGTCTACTCACCTGCCTTTATAATACTACCGCCGCTTGGGAGCTGTCCGTCCGGATAATCAGATGGATCCGTATCTCCAAATATAGCAGTGTTCTTACCTATCGTTACGCCCTCAGGTATAACTGAGTTCTCACCTATAGTCACAAGGCCAAATGCGTAGATATTAGGTTTCATCTCATTGACAGCCTCTTCGCCAACACCAAGTTTAGCGTTTGCACCAACCTTAACATTCTCAGCTATAATACCCTTTTCTATGTAAGCTCCGGCCTCGATCGTAACCCCATTCATGATAATTGAATCCTTAACGACCGCACCCTCTCCTATAGTTACACATGAACCTATAACTGAGTTTTCTACAGTACCGTATATCTCGGTTCCCTCTCCGATGATACATCTTGTCACCTTTGCCGACTCGTCTATGTACTGAGGTGGTATTGCGTCAGTCTTTGTATATATCTTCCAGAACTCCTCGTAAAGATTGAACTCAGGAACTATGTCAACAAGTTCCATGTTGGCCTCCCAGTATGAACCAAGAGTTCCTACATCCTTCCAGTAGCCCTTGAAGTCATATGCACAGATCTTATTGCCATTCTCATGGCAGTATGGAATGATGTGCTTACCAAAATCACATCCCGGCTGATCCTTCATGGTCACAAGTGCCTCGCGCAAGATCTTCCAGTTGAATATGTAAATACCCATAGATGCCTTATTACTTCTTGGGTTTTCAGGTTTCTCCTCAAACTCAGAGATCACTCCGTCATCGCCCGTAATAACGACACCAAATCGGCTTGCCTCCTCCCAAGGAACCTGATATGTTGCAAGTGTTACATCCGCGTTCATGGACTTGTGATAGTCGAGCATATGCTCGTAATCCATCTTGTAGATGTGATCTCCCGAAAGTATGAGTACGTACTCAGGATTGTAATAATCAATGAACTCAATGTTCTGATAAATGGCATTCGCTGTACCTGTGTACCACTCGCTGTTGTTGCTCTTCTCGTATGGTGGAAGCACTGTAACACCACCGATATTTCTATCCAGATCCCATGGAATACCGATTCCTATGTGCTGGTTAAGTCTGAGTGGTCTGTACTGCGTAAGTACTCCTACTGTGTCAATCCCAGAGTTGATACAGTTACTCAGTGGGAAATCGATTATCTTGTATTTGCCGCCAAATGCTACGGCTGGCTTGGCAAGCTTGGATGTAAGAACCCCAAGACGGCTGCCCTGTCCGCCCGCAAGAAGCATGGCGATCATCTCTTTTTTAATCATGTAAGTCACCTCTCCATGCAAAATTATAAAGTCATTATACCATTTTTTTTATAATAATCAAAGTTTTTTATGCATTTTCACAAAAAGAATGCGCATTTTCCGATTTTTTTAAACATTTTTTACTCCACTTATATTTTTTATTGATGAAAAGTGTCGATATAGTGCTAATTATTTTTGTTATAAAGTACTTATAACTTTTCATTCGACAGGATTAGAGTGTATAATAAATATGATTCTTTAGTATCAAATTAATAATATTACAATATACTATCACTGAAGTGCAGAAATATACTTACATAATGCCTTCAACAACGAACGGTCAGAATATCTTAATACAGATATCTGCCAGGTTGCGTTTTTTCATAATATCAATTTTTACATAACATAAGGAGCATATATATGTCAGAAATACTTATCAAAGAATATCGGGGAAATATAGTAGAGAATGTTCACAGAGGATCCATAGCCATAGTATCGTCAACCGGGGATACCATAGCTTATCTCGGAGACATTGAAAAGCAGACCTTCATGCGTTCTGCAAGCAAGCCTATACAGGTTCTTCCAACACTGCTCGCAGGGCTTCACAAGCGCTTCAATCTCACTGATGAGGATGTCGCTATGTTCAACTCATCTCACTGGGGAAGCAATCACCATATATTTGTGCTGGAAGAGATCGCCAGAAAAACGGGACTCACCCCTGAAAATATGATCATGAAACCTTGCGGTTCCACATCAGCCTCACCGCTGGCTGCCAAGTTGACCGACAGATCACGTCTCCACCCAAGAATGGGTCAGAGTAAGCTTCAGCACTGTTGCTCAGGCAAACATTTCAGCCTCATGCTGCTCCAACGTGAGCTCACCGGGAAACCGGACGGCTATCATCTGAAGGACTCACCTGTACAACAGCAGATCATCAATTTCATATCTATGCTCAGCCAGACTCCTACCTATAAGATAGGTCTTGGTATAGACGGATGTGGTGTTCCTGTATTTGCACTGCCGCTCAGAAGCATTGCCATGTCCTACGCAAAGCTCATGGATCCGTTCAGTATGTCAGGAGAACTCAGAGATACCATAGATTACAACTTTTCATGCATCCATAAGTATCCGGAAAAGATCAACGATTACGGCACACCTTCATATTATATAAATCAGAATCCCGACCTTATAATGAAGGACGGCTCTAGAGGTGTGATCTGCATGGCGATAAAGAGTATGAAGCTTGGAATAGCTGTAAAGCTTGAAGATGGATGGACGGATGAGTTTCAGGGACTCATAATAGCCAACATTCTTGAGCAGCTGAAGTACGACAACACTGAACTTATCGAAACTCTGAAGAACTGCTATACCACCAAGCTGTACAACGATTGTGGAATAGAGGTCGGTCACTCCGAGGTTGACTTTACGCTCTCCATAGATCCTACTTTCTTTGAGCCTGCTGAAGAATATATCGAATCTGACAATGACAGTGACGAAGCCGAAGGGGCAGAGAATGAATCAGCCTTAGTAAACGATAACAGTGAGGACATTGCGGATATTCTGAAAGACATCGAGGATGACTCTGCTGCATCTGACAGATCCCTGACAAGTGACAGCGTTTTTGAACCGGATACGTATGATGCATCAAAAGATTCCGCTTTCAACACTGATTCAGCAAATGAAGATTCAGCATTTGGCAGATCTGCAGACGAGATCCGCGCTGCATATGACCGAAAGATTGCTGCCGCCTATGACAAAGTGTCAAAGGCAACCGAGCAGGCAGATGACGATTCTGTCATAGACAGCATCATCTCGCACGAAGGCAAGTCCGATGCTCCCGCTGAACCAGTGGTATCCGAGGAGGAGCAGCGTGCTATCCGCAACAAGAAATCAATTCTGGGGATGAATGTGGTAAAGCCGTCATCCAAAAGAACATTTATAAGCAATCCACGAGTCGACCCTATAAAGGTTATGCCAGAGCCGGCGAACACCGAAAGCCAGCAGGCATCCGATATGGCAAATACAGACAAGAGCAGCGCCGAGCCTCATATAAGTCCAGCAGCGTCAGACTCTCCTCTGTCACACAATGTATTCTCACCTTTCAGCACTCCTGATCTCTCGAAGAATACTGCAAGCCAGGATACTGCAAGTTTAAATACTGCCAGTTCAAATACTACCAGTTCAAATACTGCCAGTTCAAATACTGCCAGTTCAAATACTGCCAGTTCAAATATTGCCAGTTCAAATACCGCCGGCTCCAATTCCGCCAGATTGGATTCCTCAACAGTATCCGGGAATTCGTCAATGGGATTCCAGCCAGTTGAATCGGATTACTCAGTCAGGGAAATAAAACTTGCCAACATAATCTCGCAGAAAAAACGCGACGAATAAGAGTGATTCTAAATAAAAAATAACTGAAAATCATAATAATATAAAGACAGTGCAACACAGAACTTTTATATCACCACAAATACCACAAAAAAACTGCAGCCTGTATACTTTGTACGGGCTGCAGTTTTATATATTCTGATATCTCTCTGTCACAGACTTTTCAGACTGTTTTTACAATCGGGACAGATTCCTATGAATTCCAAGTTGTGTGAAAGTATGACAAAATCGCTGTCAGCATCCACACCCATCTGCGTTATAGAATCCTGATACGGAAGTTTGCTGTCAAATATCCTGTCACACACCTTGCATCTTATATGATAATGATTCTCCGTGTTGCCATCATAATGCTCCATCTTATCCCCGGAATATACGTTCATAACTATTCCATCGTCAACAGCGTCCGAGAGCACCCTGTATACAGTTGATTTGCCGATCTTGTATCCACGTTTTTCCAACTCATCTATAAGACTCTGGACCGTAGGATGAGTCTTGAGTTCCTTTATAACAGAATATATGACCTGTTTCTGCCACGTATTACGCTTATCACTCATTATATAGTCCTCCTTCGGGTATTTGTAAACAGATGTTTGAACGGTGAACTGACAGTAATTTTATAAATCTATTCATAAATACACTTGTGAGTAGATTTATTAACAGCTTTAATAACATATTTTATCAAGAACAATTCTCTATAATGATACGATAACACATTTCAGCATTTATTTCCACTATTTATATAATGTAAATTTTGCATGCAAATTTTCCCGTACAAATACACACTCCGCCAATATAGCTGCCACACATCACTCTCTGGTAAACGTATATAATCTCAGCCCATGTTCTGTCCAAATAGCAGTCTGGTCATTATAGCCGGTTCCCGCAAATCGTGGAGCAAGGTTCACTCCCACATTGTTGAACAGCGCGCCGGATGCTTTCACATATTCCTTCTCACCAGGCAGTTTAACCACCTTGTCTATCGCATTCTGCGCCAGTGAATCAGGTTTCACATGCACCGGAGTCACCGTATTGATGAGATCTCCCATGAGTTTGACACTGTACTCAAGTTCTCTGCCCTCCATGACATACACCGCCTTCTCGTCAAGTCCCTTCGTTCTCATATGCCTGTAGGTATAGTTTGGTATCACCTGTCCCTCATAGCAGCAGGCTACAGCTTCGGATCCATCCTGGGATACTGTCATGAACTGGTACACATTCCGCTCAAGCTCCGTCACGGTTCCATTCTCTATCCTGTGATATTCACCAAACTGCAGCGTCCGTCTGCGCTTCTTATAAAACTCCACCTGTTCTCTTATGGCTTCAAGATCCCTCTTTTTCATATCACACAGATTGCACTCATAGCCAAGCACTCCAAATGCCGCCACTCCGAACCGTGTCTCAAGCGGCGTGACTCTGAGCGTCTGATGATTAGGGCATCCCGACACGTGACTGCTGACAACCGACATCGGGTAACCGTAACTGTACCCAGTCTGTATCTCAAGCCTCTCCCTGGCATCAGTGTCGTCACTCGCCCATATCTGTGGCATGTAACACAGTATACCGAGGTCAAACCTATTTCCACCGGCTGCACATCCCTCAAACAATATCTCAGGAAAACGCCTGGTGAGTCTGCCCATTATGTCGTAAAGTCCCAGAACATATCTGTGTCCGAACTCACTTTGCCTGTCGGGAGGCAGCGTCTGGCTATAGCGATCAGACATGATCCTGTTCATATCCCACTTCACATAGGAGATATTTGCTGATGAGAACACCTTTGTCATGGCATCCACTATATGATCCCTTACATCCTTGTTGGTTAGATCCAGAAGCATCTGATGACGTCCCTCGGCATGACTCTGTCCCGGAACTCTCACAGCCCACTCTGGATGTGCCCGGTAAAGGTCACTATCCTCATTTACCATCTCCGGCTCGACCCATATACCAAAGTCCAGTCCAAGAGCATTTACCTTGTCAGCCAGCTGCTTTACCCCTCCCGGGAGCTTGCTCCGGTTCTCCTTCCAGTCTCCAAGAGAGGAGGTGTCGTTATCCCTGTGCCCGAACCATCCGTCATCCATGACGAACAGCTCTATGCCGCACTTCTTTGCCTCTTTGGCAAGTTTCAGCAGTTTCTTCTCATTTATATCAAAGTACGCAGCCTCCCAGCTGTTCAGCAGAACCGGTCTCTCCCGATCTGCCCAGTACCCTCTCACTATATGTCTTCTGACAAATGCATGCATATGGCTGCTGATACCACCTAAACCTGACGCCGAGTATGTCATGACCGCCTCAGGCGACTGAAACGTCTGTCCCGGTTCAAGTACAAACGAAAAACCTTCAGGATTGATTCCGCTCAGTATCCTCATACGTCCATAAGAATTCTGTTCACAGCTCTCCACGTGATCTCCTGAATATACGAGATTGAAACCATAGCATACGCCGTGTTCCTCCGTACATCCACGCTCTGCCACCATGAAGAACGGATTTGCCCTGCTGCTTGAAGTTCCTGTGGACGATGAGACAACCACCCTGCCTTGCCGCACAGGATGCACCGATCTGTGCATCTCCCTTGCCCATGCTCCACCGAAATGTATCATGTCATACTCATGATACATTCTCATATCAAGCTGCATGGACATAAGACTGTCAACCCGTTCTACATTCTCACTTTCATTCGTCAATCTGGTGCTTCTGGTTATCACGTCACAGTCATCCCATGTGACATATACGAGTTCCATTTTCTGGTTATAACATTTGTCCCGCAGGGTTATGGTGAGCTGTGTTACTCCGGCTCCTACACCCTTTTGTACGTCATCGGTTTGAGCACTCTGCTGTCCGTCATCCACAAGGGCGGCTTCGCTCATTCCGCTGCCACACTCCACCGCGCAGGGAAGTCCTTCAAGCTCATCCCTGCCTTTTTTTATCTCATAGGATTCATATACAAAGTCACAGGCAGCGCTGCCATTTGCATGAGTCATACAGACAAACGGCTCACTGACATCCCCCTTGCCGGTTGATGACAGTTCCTGCAACAGACTCTCAAGGGTGAGTCCGCCGTCCAGCACTATGGCATTTCCGGTCTCGAACAGGCTGCGGTCATGTGCCACATCCCAAAGTCCCACAGAATTCAGATCTCCGCCGCGCAGACTTCTGCTGCCATAATACAGGTGCTCAAGGTGTCCATCCTGACGCACACACATGGCATACTGCGTTGACTTCGTCTCCAATATGAATACCTGATGTTCCTCTATATATCTGATCATAGCAATCCTCCTATCTAAACCGATTCCGACTATCTCAGTTTTGTCATGATCTCCTGCATTTTCTCCTCGGTCAGCTTGTATTTTCTGATAAATAATATAAGCCCTATGACGAGAAGAACTATAGGAACGACTGTCATCATCATGGAAAGTCCCATGAGCGTTCCTGTGCTCTGTTCTATGACCTCAGAGATTCCATCTGCAGGCTGTACAAGGCCAACCCATTTGATGGCAAGTCCGGCAAAGAACACCGCAACTCCAGAAGCAAGCTTTACCACAAACGTCTGCATGGAGCATATTACGCTCTCATCCCTCTGCCCGTTCTTGTACTCTCCGTAGTCTATGCTGTCGGCAAGGCACACTGTTATCAGCACGTTGAGAAGCCCGCTTCCAGCAAATACCAGAAGTCCCGGGATAAACAAGATGTACCAGCAAGGCACTCCGCCCACTGTCATCCGTGTCACACCCGCAATACTGCATACAAGCAGCATCACATATCCCACTATCTCATATACTACTGAATGTACAAACAGCTTTCGCTTAGACATCTTCTTTCTAAAAAGTGGAAACAGCATCATGGCAAGTATCTGCGCACCGCCGCCAAATGCCGAGAACAGCGCATATCCACCCTCGCTTCCTATATCATAGGTGAAGAAATAAATGAGCAGGTTGCTTGTTATATAGAGTGCCGAATTTACCAGGACGATAGTGATCACCACAGCAAGTGCCTGATCATTTGTCACAAGTGAATGGAACATCTCTCCTATGCCGTGTGCCTCCGGAGTAGTGTCACTCTTCTCCTTTACATTTGCCACGCATATGACCTCTGAAATGACAAATACAACCGCAACCAGCAGGGCCCACCACTTAAATCCGATGCGGTAATCCGTGATTTTCAACTTGTCCGCCGCCAGGGCTGCACCACTTATGGCAGGAACTACTATCATGGTAAGCACTGTGGGAATGGCAGAACCCACGCCCGCACAGGATCTTGCCAGCGCAGACAGATTCTCTCTCTCCTTGCCTGGCTCAGTGATGGCAGGGATCATGGACCAGTATGGAATGTCCATCAGCGTATACGTGATCCCCCACAAAAAGTATGTCACTGTCAGGAACACCTTCATTCCACCTGCGCCCATGCTCTCAGGCACAGCAAACATCGCATAGAGAACCACAGCATTCAGCACTGTTCCTGAAAATATCCACGGTCTGAACCTTCCCCATCTGCTTCTGGTCTTTGCCACCACGATTCCCATGATCGGATCGTTGAATGCGTCGAACACTCTCGCCGCCATCAGAACGGTTCCTATGAACACAGAGCTGACCCCCAGCACTGAATTGTAATAGTACAGTATATAGCTGGCGACCAGCATATACACCATGTCCTTACCCACGGCTCCTACTCCGTAGGCTATCTTTGTCTTTTTCTGAAGGCTGCCAGCCAACACTTTCCGCTGTGCATCATCTTGTAAATTTTCTCCCATATATAACCTCCTTAACAGAAATCAAAGCAGACATCAAGCCATTTTAATTTTCAGCTCCAGCAGACAGTCCACAACAACGGTCGTCCGCCCCCGTTGTATTCCATGTCTCCAGTCATTATATCCACTGTCTGTCCAACCGACATTCTATCAACGTTCTATCAGCATTCTATATCAGCAAGTCTTGCCTCAAGCCATTTGTCAATATCATCAAATACCTTATCCCTACACAGCTCGTTAAGTATCTCATGTCTGCATTCCTCGTACAGATAGCATGCCACATTACGTGTCACCCTTTTGTGATATAACTCATGGAGCTTCAACACATCCCTGCCGTAGTGACCCACGGGATCCCTGTAACCAGACACAAACAGAACCGGTATATCCTTCGGTATTCTCGCAATGTTCCTGTTCTCCTGTATATAATGAAGAGTGTTGAACAAAGTCTCATACCCCTTCAATGTGAACGAAAACTGGCACAACGGATCATCCACATATGCATCCACACGCTTCAGATCGCGGCTCACCCAATCTTTATTAGTCCTCTTTCTCACTTCACCGTCCACTATAGTTGTCTTCGGAATGTCCCTGTTGTATGTTCCAAATGCAAGCAGCTCCATGAGGGTGCTTCTGTACCTCTCACCGTGCTGACTCTTTTCAAGCTCCAGCACCAGTCTTCCGATCTGCAGCATACATTCAGGCATGCTGCCTGTTCCCATACAGATGAATCCATCCACACTTGAGCCCTCCGTGTAAGGCGATGGGTATTTCGGATCCCAGCCGTAGTCACTCATATATCTTCTTGCCAAGAACGAACCCATAGAATGCCCCATCAGAAAGAATGGAACACCCTTGTATGCCTTCTTCAGACTTCTCGTAACCCTGTGAAGATCCGCCACCATTGCCATACTGGCATCATAAGCATTCATATATCCCAGTTCATCCACATTTGCAGCCGTAAGCCCATGTCCCAAATGGTCATTTCCGGCCACCACGAATCCCCTCGCCGCAAGATACCTTGCGAATTCGTCATACCTGTCTATAAGCTCTATCATTCCATGTGATATCTGAAGTATAGCCCTCACTTCGCCCTGCGGCTCCCACACGATCACATGCAGTCTGTCCTTACCATTTGATGATGGTATAAATGTCTCTTTCTTCTTCACCTTGTACATAATGTAATCCTCCTTGTCTATTAAACAGCACCCTATTGTATATCGTCTTCATCAATGTTCTGAGTGCAATATTTTTAATTCATTTCTGTTGATGTGTATGCAATCACTGCATCTCAGCGCTTCATCTTCATCGCCAATTTTACGACCTCATACGCTCCGTCATATATTCCATCTGTTTTATTTCTCTTTATATTCTCACACATGCCCACAAGTACGCTGTCATCCTGCATGAACAGCTTCATCATCTGGAGAGTGTGCGGTATGTCACGGCACTCTAAGGTTCCGTCTCCAATCTCAGCCGAATGAATTGCTCCCCACTGCTCATGTCCTCCCACTCTCTTGATGAACAGCTTTGGAACCGGATAAAATGCCAGCTCTGACGGCTTCGTTATGAGCACATCGCAGCTTCTCATGAGAAGGTTCGTACAATACACAGCCTCATATATGTTCTCGTGGCAGAATGCGTGTATCCCATGTACCTCTTCCTTGAGAGCATTATACGCAAATGCCGTGGTGTCATCCCAGTTGTCAAAATGCGTAGTGACAAGGCTTTCGCTTTCTAGGGCAGGAATCTCTCTCACGAGTTCTTCCCACACGTTCATATAATCGCCCACATTTACATACAGGACCATATTGCCTTTCTTCACGCTGGCAAGGGCAGTCTTGATGATAGCGGCAAATATGTCCTTCTGTGCTCCGGCACCTCCTATGGTGAGA
Source organism: uncultured Coprococcus sp. (assembly GCA_902461735.1). Lineage (GTDB taxonomy): Bacteria > Bacillota > Clostridia > Lachnospirales > Lachnospiraceae > Coprococcus. The sequence continues at coordinate 19,247 of CABPYV010000018.1, read as the reverse complement.
AGGAAACGCATCGGTGCCTTTTCTTTTCTTCTCTCTATCCTCCTGTCGCAGTCCTCCTCTATGGCTGCTGCAAGCTCATGGTCAATATAGTGTCCAACATACTTGATGGAATCTCCCGGCATCGGCTTAAGCACCTTATCGCCCTGCATGCCGTTCAAAGTCCTGTAGCCGAAATATGCAGATCTGGTCTGCACCGTGTGAAGACTTCCCTCCGCAAGATGCAGGGCCATAGGCCAGTTATCCGGGATTGCATTCACCACATACTTCATACCGGCATGAACTGCCGCCTGTGCAGGCCACACATGTGTCGCCACAAGCGGTATATCCTTCGGAACATTTCCAAATACCGGTGTCATAAGCTCCGCATTCATCTGATCGGAAGCATTATATGACAATTTTCTGAAGCCCTCATAGTTCATCGGTTCCCACACTGCTTTGTTGAAAACCTTACTCTTTCCAGATATCCTCGAGCCGAGGGAATAGAGCTTATTCTGAGCCTCTATGACCTTGCCACCCGTGGTCTCACTATAGGAATTGAGATCCATCCAGTACGGCTTGTATCCCAGATGGTTTGCAGCGGATGCTATCGCCATAGATATTCTGTAATGTCCAAATCCCATCCTGATATTGCCGACTATGATACCTTTATCACGGTCAAAGTCCTCCCTGCCGCCAGTTCCCACATCGTCACCGGCTCCACCGTCTATAACAATGTTGGAGACGCCGAGAGTATCCCCAATGTAAGGATTTTTAACAATCGACATCGGATAGTCGACATCGCTGTCATCGCCGAATCTTCTTACGAATCTCTCCTTGGAATTCTCCGCCTTTTTCACGACCTGACTGCTCATCCTATTGCCAAATATCACCTCAGATCTCTTGCCCATAACACAACCTCCTGTCTTTAATATATATCACGCGCCCCTCACCTGTGAGCAGGCATAAACCTCTTCCGAATAATAACTTCGCGCATACCAGATCCTGCACATTACAGGATATACCATCCATAATCACATATATGATCTTCTATACATTACAGGATATGCCGTCCATAAGCACATCCAGTGTATACTGCACCGCCTCATCAAATGTAAGTCCTGCGTCTATCAGAACCGTGGTCTCCATATATTTCTCAAGTGTAGCCTCAAACATAGTCTTAATGACCGGGATGGGGATATCCCTTATAACACCCTCGTCAATGCCCTGTCTCAGCAGTTCAATGGTATTATCCCACTGCTGCTCCATCATTACTCTCACTCTGGCAAATATCCTCGGGTATGAATTCTCAAGCTGATATATCTGCCTCCAGTCAAGCTCGCTATAGCTGTCCGGCATGGCTATGAGTATGGCTTTTATCTTCTCCACTGTAGTCAGCCTGTCGTCATCCATGACTGCCTGTTCGCTTTTCTTGATCTGTTCATATATATATGTTGCCGTGTCAAAGAACAGCGATTCCTTATCTCTCACAACCTGATATATCGTCTTTTTGCTCATACCAAGGCGTCTTGCCATATCGTCCATGGTGAATTTGAATCCCTTCTCACGGAACTCCTCTATGGTTGCCTCATATATCCTCAGTCTCAGCTGCTGCTGTGTCTCTCCGTCCATAACTCCCTCCTGTCCATCGAAATCTGCCATCCTGCAGTACATGCTGATATCTTTTTAGGAAACTAAAAAACTTCTTTTGGTTTCCTCGTTTCCTTAACAATACCATTTATTTGTTATTTTTGCAACAATAAAAAAGCGTTATAGATTTATTTGTATAATTTGTGCACAAAAATACGGCATGTCCGATCAACATGGAGATGCCGTACTTTTATATCTTTCTATACTATATCATTTTATATCATTTATACTATTCTATCTTAATATTTATCTATTCAGATCCATTACTCCTGTGTCTGTATGACGTCAAGCTCATAAAGTTCATGTAATGCTCTTGTACATGCAATGTAGTGTGTGTGTCTTGTGACCATGCTGTTCACATAGGAGCCATCAGTCATGACATACACAACATCAAACTCCATTCCCTTTGCAAGGAACTTCGGAAGCACAACCACGCCGCCAGCATATACAACAGACTGATTGGTTATGAGTGTCACCTCCGTGTATTCCGATAACCTGCGGTATATCTCATACGCATCCGCCTCGTCATCCGTCAGGATTGCTATGTTGTCATATGCATCCATCTCTCCGTAGCTCAGCTTATCACCCATGAATTCTATCGCATCATCCAGGCTCTCACACTGCACCTTCTCCGGCACCTTTCCGTGTCTCTCAACCGTGTTGCCGCCGATCCCCTCATCGTCTAGTATGGAATTACAGAACTCTGTTATCTCCGCAGTAGAACGATAGGACTCGGAAAGCTCCATAAGTTCATAACCTCCCTGTCCATTTCTCTTCGCAAATATCTTAGTCAGCACATCAACAACGGTCTCCTCCGGATTGTAAAACAGCACCTGATACCTGTCTCCCAGTATCGTCTTCTTGCAGCCAAATATCCTGTCGATCACCGCATACTGGAATATTGTATAATCCTGCATCTCGTCTATGACCAGATGCTTAATATTGTTGTATGAATTGCATCCATAGAAATACACCTGCAGATAGAGTATCGGAAGTATGTCCTCATAGCATATCTTTCCATACTCGTTCTTGTACTCTGAGATTCCTGGATACTCCGGCTCCATCTCATCAAGAAAATCCACATAGAGTTTAACAAGATTTCTCTCAGCGAACAGGTTTACCATTTGTTTCTGTATCTGTCTTGCCAGGTTATGTTTCTTCTCCTCCGGGAACTCCTTGGATGAATTGTCCTCAACTCTGTCCACTATAAAATACGCTATATTTTCAAATCTCTCATACACAGGTTTTCTGGAGAATCTTCCATTGAACATAGCAGCTATATCGTCCCCGGTGTACTCAACCTTCTGATAGTGGAATGTGCGGAACTTTATCCCCGACACATATCTCTCCAGAAATTCATTGAACCTGTCGAAGAAACCTATGGACGATTTGACCTTTATGTTCCTTATCCTCTGGTTCTCCCTGTCACCACTGTCTATGATGAACTCCGATTGTTCAAGCTTTGTCTCGTATTCCTCATCTATATACAACAATTCCTCAAGCAGAGTGTCAAATTCCTTTTCCGGAACACTGTTTTCCTCAAGTTCTGGAAGAACATCCGATATATAATCGCCAAATATACTATTCGGCGAGAGTATCATCACCTTGTCACTGTCCAATGTCTTATAGTTGTAGAGCAGCCAGGCAAGCCTGTGCATTGCAATGACTGTCTTTCCACTTCCAGCCCTTCCATCTACAATAAGATTATGAGCTGTCCTGTTCCTTATGATGGCATCCTGTTCCTTCTGTATGGTTGCCACCACGCTCTTCATCTTAACACTGCTGTTTCCGCCAAGTGCCTCAAGAAGTATGACATCATTTATATTTGCATCTGTGTCCACAGCCTCCCTGAGTCTTCCATTTCCGATGACAAACTGTTTCTTCTCAAGTATCTGTCCGGTGAACTCTTCACTTCCCATATCATCTGTGTTCACTGTGTATGAAGCATCGCCCTTCTCGTACTCATAATACATAGAAGATACCGGCGCGCGCCAGTCATATATAAGCTGCTCGTCGTTCATGTCTGACTGATATCCTGCCATTCCTATATACAGTGGTATCACATCCCCATCGTCATCATATCTGAATGTGATTTTTCCAAAATAAGGATTTTTCTTCTGATGTTCATACACCTCAAGCCGTTTAGCCGCTCTTCTGAGATATGCCTCATCATTGTTCAAAAGCTGCATGTTCTGAAGAAACTCCTCGTCATCCATATCGCCGTGACTGTCTCGCATGTATTTCTTCTGTTCTTTTATGCTGTCCTTTTTTAGCTCTGATTCACCCTCTGTCACACTTATGCTGTAATCCAGTTCAAGTTCAACATTGTCAAAATAGTCCTCTTCCTTCTCAAAGTTGGTTGGGACATACTTTGATTCGTTATCCAATCTCTTGTCTTCCATGTTACTTTCCCGCCATAACCTTTCTGGCAGCTGTCCAGCCGCCATAATATATCCTGCCATTCACATTTTTATAATTTCTCATCCTGAAATAATATACGGCTCCGGCATTCTTTACCGTTATATTCTTCGCTGCCACCGATTTTCCGGATACCATTATATTTTTATACTTTGCAAATGTCTTTGTGTCACTGTACTGGATCAGATATCCCGATGCCTCAGCTGCCTTATTCCACTTAACGCTGACTATTCTCCTTGAAGGCGAAGTAACAGAGGTTATCTGAGTCGTGTTCAGTCTGTACATTGCCGATCCCACAGTATCATACGAGCTCCACGCTCCACTGCCATACGCTTTGACCGTGTAGATATATGTTGTGCCTTTATTGGCAGAACTGTCAGTTATAGAATCTGCCGATCCTGTAACAGTCCTTATCAGTGTCCACGCTGTACTTCCTGATTTTTTCCTGTATACATTGTACATGGTCGCACCTGAGATCTTATTCCACGACACGACCATACCTTTGTAACCATTTGCAGCCACAGGCTTTGGCTGAGTTAATCTGAGCAGTTCCACAGCATTTTCCGCAGCCCCGATCTCACTGTCTCCAACCGGTCTGACCATATATCTGTACTTTTTCCCAGACATTACATTCTTATCCACAAATGAATTTACACCTCCACCTACTGTATACACACATGAATATGACTCCCCTGTGCTCTTTCTGTATATTTTATATCCCTCAGCACCATCCACTGCAGTCCAGGAGATGCTAAGCCCCTCCTGAGTATTCTTTATCGAATTCAACTTACATCTGCCAAGAGGCTGTTTCTTTTTCTCAGCATGATCACGGAAATAGTCTGCCATATACGGACATCCATACCCATAATACACGTCTTTTCCGACATCACCAAGATCAACGCTGTAGTCTATGAGTCTCGCTTTCAGCTCAGCATTTGAAACAGACGGCTCGGTCATCTTGACATAAGCTGCAGCCGCAGATATATATGGAGCGGCCATCGATGTACCGCTGTTCACATGACTATGTCCCGTCCCATTCATCCATGCCGATGTGATATATGAACCCGGAGCAGAAAAGTCAACTGCATCACCATAATATGAATAAGTATCAGCAAATGTCACCGTACCGGCAGCCACCTTGTCAGCTGTATCTTCCGTTCCCGGTTTCTGCATCAGCGCCGACACTGTTATCACATTCCTACTGTCCGCCGGATATGACACGCCTTCCACATCGCTGATCCCCCAATTGTTCACTGACCTGTTGGCATTTCCCGCAGCCACACATATAACCACATTCTCATTGTTCGCCTGTTCTATAAGCGGATTCAGCATTGCCCTGGTATTCTCATTTGCATTTGTGCCATAGAAACACAAGCTCATATTGATTATATCCACTCCTCGATCCAGTGCAGCCATGATTCCTCTCTGAACTACCGATACCGCTGTGGATCCAGAATTTGAAAAACACTTTATGATCGTGAGCTTTGCATTGTCCGGGGTTGCATCAGCTATTATCCCTGCCACATGGCTTCCATGCCCCAGCTTATCGCTGAAATCCCCAGCTGTTTCATCGTCATAGCAGTTCACACTGTCAGCAGTATTGATCCTTCCATCAAACAGAGTGTCAGACGCATTTATTCCCGTGTCTATCACAGCTATATCCACATCCGAAGCTACGCTGTACCCAGACACCTCTGCCTTAAGCTTGTCCATTCCCATATACGTGGTTCCCCAGCTCACTGCATCATATTTTCCCGACTCCGCAAGTGCTGCCTGCCCACTGATTCCGTCATCATACACATCCTCTGAATATATCATCTGATCTGGCATGCAACTGTCACTGCCATACTCGCCCACCAGATATCTATATGCCGTTTTCGTATCTTCCTCAGAATCAAATCCCAGAATATAATAGTTGTATTTGTCATAGCAGACAACGCTTGATGCACCACAGGTATCAGGGAACTCGTCCGCATAGACAATGATACGCTTTAACCTATAGACAGAATCTGCAGCCACGTCCTGATCTTTCTTGTCCAAGCTCTCTGCATCCTGATCTTTCTTGTCCGCGATCTCTGCATCCGGCTTTTCCATGCCTGCAGCTTCCATTGCTTTTCCTATCTCAACCGCATCATCAACCCGGTATATAACTGTCTCATCAGGATTACCGTCATCATTTTTTACATTGTCCGTTTCATGCAGACCTTGCGCATACACATATCTGTCCGTCCCTGTTAAACCTAATCCAACAAAAACTGCAATGCACGCCACCAGACTTATAGCGTTTTTCTTCTTCAACATGATTTTCTTCGATATATTTTTCTTCGACATGTTTTTCTTCAATATGGCTTTCCCCAATACAACCTTCTCCTATATTGATTTCTCCAATTTCTTCTATACACTTATATAGTTACTATTAGCATTCTTGTATCTAATATTTATATCGTCGCTCGTAAGTGCAATGACCAATGTGGGCATTCGCATTATGACGTCTTGCGCAAGCGCAGACGTCGCAATGCTCATTATATCATATCGCCTGTCGGCTCAATGTGGGCATTCGCATTATGACGTCTTGCGCAAGCGCAGACGTCGCAATGCTCATTATATCACAAATTAATAACTCATGCCCAATATTATATGTAACCCCCTATTTGTACGTTTCATATTCTATATTAGAGACCCGCCCGGAATACAGACATCCATTTTCCACCTGATATCCGGGTCTCTACAACACTACTAAGACATTTCACGGAGGTAAAGTAATGGCAACATTCATTAATCAGGCAACCCTGTCCTACAACGGAGGATCCACCAATTCCAATATCATAACCGGAGAAATCGTTGATGTCCTCACCGCATCCAAGACTGCGGTCGTTGACACTTACAGAACGCCAGACAAGATCACATATGTAGTGAGTCTGGTGAACACGGGCACCACAGTTCTCACAGGCCTCACGCTCACAGATAATCTCGGAGCTTACACAGTGGGAGCAAATACTATCTATCCATTGAACTATATTGCAGGATCTGTCAGATACTATACAAATGGCACACTCTCAACAGCGCCGGCAGTCACAGCAGGTCCACCTCTTACCATGACCGGAATATCCGTTCCGGCAGGAGGAAATGCTACTATCATATATGAGACTTCAACCAATGATTTTACACCTCGTGGCAACGAGGACTCGGTTATCAACACCGTGACCATCACAGGCGGAGGACTGGCAAATCCTATAACAGCAACAGAGACGGTATCGCCTGTTGCCTCACCGGATCTCACCATCACAAAGTCCGTCAGCCCAAGTGTTGTTCCGGCAAACGGTCAGCTGACATACACATTTGTCATTGATAACTATGGAAACACGGAAGCAGTCGCTGGGGACAACGTGGTCATCACAGACACCTTCAATCCAATTCTCCGCAACATTTCCGTGACATACAACGGAAATGCATGGACTGAGACTACTAACTACACCTACAACGAGACAACAGGAGCGTTTGCAACAGTTGCAGGGCAGATAACTGTTCCTGCAGCGACATTTACCCAGAATGCAGCTACAGGCGTCATAACGACAACTCCAGGAACAGCGGTAGTCACCGTGACTGGAAATATCTAACACACCTGTGTGTACTGCCGTACCAGCAAACTCGTGATGCGATGGACTGTCGGCGCCGCCTTGATAACAGCTTGTTTTTACAATAATGTGAATATTGCGATAAAAAGGAGAATTTTATCCTGATTCCGTCTGAACTACAGGGTTAAGATACAAAGTCTTTCTTTTGTGTATCTTTATCTCCCTTTCAGACAGTAAAAAGGATAAAATTCTCCTTAATTGCCGTTGTTAGGATGCCCAAATTACAAAATACATGTATGAGTACTCTCTGACATTCTCTTTGACATTCTCACCAACATTCTTACCAATATTCTTACCACAGCTTGACAGCCTCAATTTAAGCACTCAATTCTGCCATAGTCCGATCACACGTGCTACTCTACATTCTACTCTACATTTTTCAGTGCCTCGTCCATCGGGATCTTCTTTATCTTCTTCATCTGCATCAGCGCTATAACAAGATAGCATGCAAAGCTGAGGACAAACATAAGCGGGAATATCCAAGGAGCCATGTATATCGGCAGCCATCCACTGAACATTTCCGTGAGCATTGCTCTGTATATGACTTTAAGAGATACATAGCTGAGCAGAATGTCTATCACTGTCACCACCGCCACCATGATCGTTGTGGACGACAGATACAGTTTTCCTATCTCCCTGCCGTCATATCCAAGTATCTTCACCATTGATATTGAGATCGTGTTTCTCTCAACTATGAGCTTTGTGAGCAGGTATACAAGCAGCATGAACATCAAAAGTGAGAATGCTATGACTATGTAGAACATGCTTCCCATAGATTTTTTGAGCTGTCTCGATACCTTTATCAGATCATCCTTTGTAATCTCGGACACAACATGGTCGCTGATGTCCGTCAGTTCTTCGTCCGAAAAATAACCTGTGAAGTATCCCTCATCCAGTCCAAACGTCTGTCTGAAATCATCCTCAGTCATGAATATCGCCAGCGTGGATGGATATTTGACCGAACCCGTCAGTTTGAATTTGTACGTATCATCCCCGTAGTTTTCCTTGAGCTTGATCTCATCTCCATCTGAAAGCCCGTATTTATCCTCATAGCCATCTGAGACAAGAACATCTCCATCTTTTAACTTCTTCGGGAAATATCTGCTGTCCTCATGGATTCCATACACCGTGATCTCATCGTCGATATCCCCTGTGGTCTTGAGTGTCTTTACGCAGTAAGTCTCAGCCGAATCAACAGAAGTCTCAACCTGTGAATCAAGTACATATTGATGCGCAGCTAGCATATTGTCCAGCACATCATCCTGGTAGTGCTCCAGCAAAGGATTGAGCATCAGCCCGAACATCATAAGGACCTGTGCAAAATATATTCCTATGAGCATGACCACATATCCAGGGATATTCTGAAGTATCACCCTGGTCTTGAATCTTGTCATAAATTTCCAGTGCGGAAGTTTTACTGCCTTCTTTCGTCTTGATCTGCTGAGATCATGTCTCAAAAATCTAAGCGGAGACAGTTTCAACTTGTTGTTCACCACCAGTAAATTTACAACCAGCATGATTATCAATGGTACAACCGTAGTCAGGACAAATGCATCCGCATTCCAGATGGTTTCGTACTTTGTCAGCGAGTAGCTGTCATAATACAACTGCGCCCCCATATCCTTAAAGTAAGTGTACCCCAGTATATTTCCAACTATCGATGCCACAAATGTAACTATGACAGGAAGTGATATGTAGTGGATGAGCAGTTCCCACTTTGTATATCCTAACGCGCGAAGAGTTCCAATGACTGACGCCTCCTTTGTCAGAGTGTTGCTGATGGTAACAGCAAATATGAACGCAAGTATCACGATGACGATATATTCGAACCACTTCATCATCTCAGTATCGCTGCCTATATCCTCCCCGGTAAAGTTGATGGCCTGATTCTGATATCTCGGGATAAAGGTGTCGACTGTGATCCCATTCATCATTGCCTGAGTGTATACCGTCTTTAACAGATCATCGGCAAGCTTCTTCTCTTCTTTCTCATCATCGGGCATACCGTCATTGTACTTCCAGACATAGGACCATTCCCTGCCATTTTCAGGCAGCCTGTCAAATTCAGTTCCAGTCACAACAGCGACACCAAATATGGTGGCATCGAACATTGTGTCATTGTTATTCTGGAACATTGTACTGTAGTCAGATAATGCCACATATCCGCACACCTTGTAATCTCTGCCGCCGACCTCAAGTTCGTCCCCGATCTCAATGTCATTGTTCTCAGCAAACATTCTGTCAATGGCAAGTTCATCATCACTGTCTGGCAGGCTGCCTTTCATTGTACACATCTTGTTTACATCATGTCTGACCTCAAATATTCTCAGTGTCCTTCTTTCACCGTCTGCCGAAGTATTATCAGTTTTACCATCTGATTTTTTTATGCTCATATCAAGGTCATAGTATGGCATATCATAAAGAGTTACACCCTCGTCCTCGATAGCTTTCTTCATATCGTCAGTCGCCTCACTGTTCAGGGCAAAGTGTCCATCCTCAACATTGTATTTGTCAAAGCTCTGATCGTACGTCTGTTTCATGCTTTCTCCGGCAACAAGAAACCCGGACACCATTCCCGTGGTTATCACCATGAACAGGAATATTACTATATATTTTCCAAAGTCATCTTTGAGCTCCTTTGGAATTCGCCTACACAATGGATTCTTCATATCAAGTCCCCTTTCCGATCGAACGTCGTCCTTTTACCAGTCAAGATCAGCCGCAGATATCTTGTTCTCGTTGACTATGTTGCGTCTTATCATTCCATCCCTGAGTTTTACTGTTCTGTCCGCCATGTTCTTGATGGCATCATTGTGGGTTACCATGATTATGGTGTTGCCGTACTTCTGATTGACATCCTCTATCAGCTTGAGTATCTCCTTGGAGGTATTGTAGTCCAATGCTCCCGTCGGCTCATCACACAGAAGTATATCCGGATTCTTCACGATGGCTCTGCCTATCGATGTCCTCTGCTGCTGTCCACCGGAAAGCTGATTTGGAAGTTTATGTCTGTGCTCATATAGCCCAAGTGTCTTGAGGAGCTCGTCCACATCCAGCGGATCATCACTCAGATAAGCACCGACTTCTACATTCTCCTTCACATTGAGGTTTGGGATCAGATTGTACATCTGAAATACATATCCGAGATGCTTTCTCCTGTATCTTGTCAATGTCTTCTCGTCCATGTCCCCTGTCTTTTCCCCGTTTATGGATATGTAACCCGAATCCGGGCTGTCGATCCCACCAATTATATTGAGAAGTGTGGATTTTCCCGATCCGGATGGTCCGAGCAACACACAGAACTCCCCCTTTGCAACTTCAAAATCAATCCCTTTTAAAACCTCTGTCCTGTTCTCACCTGAGCCAAAGCTCTTTCTTATTCCACTGATCTTCAAGAAACTTTTTTCTCCCATAATTCTCTCCTTTTTTCATCTGACGCTTTACACAAAATCGCAATATAATTTTTCAGAAATCGCCTAAAGCACTTATCGCAATGTTTAATTAAACATATGAATAACTGTTCATATATTTAATAACACAGATCTTTTTCCCTGTCAACTTTCATAATGATACTTTTTATCATTATGCCATTGCCGAAGCAGGCATCATATACGGAGTGCCTCAGCATATATCTTTTAATACAAAAAAGTGTAACTTCTATGGTTCTTATCCCCATAAAAATTACACTTTTCTTTTTCATCTGAATCTATCTGAATCTATATTCCCGGACTTCGCAGTTCTTTATTCCAAATGCGGCAAATTCCTTATTTGTCATATCATTGAAATATGACTGCACTATCCTTGAAATTCCATTGTGTGCAACAAGCAGATATGTTTTACCATTTTCCTGGGCCTCCGCTTTCAGTTCATCCAGCAGATTGTAGACTCTCTGGCACAGATGCACCATAGTCTCACCGCCTTCATAGTGATCCAAGAAATGTGTCTTCGCCTCAGCAAATATTGCTCCATCTCTGGCGGTTCCTTCGTATTTGCCAAAGCACTGCTCCCTGAGTCTCTCCTCCGCCCTCATCGGGATCCCGGTGATCTCAGATATATGCCTTGCGGTCTCAGATGCTCTGACCAGAGGAGAATACAATATCTCATCTATATGATATCCGCCATTCTTTATGATCTCACCAAGTTCCTCCGCCTGTCTGTGTCCAAGCTCTGTGAGTTCTATGTCTGTGGCACCGCATATCTTATTTTCCACGTTCCACACCGTCTGTCCATGCCGTGTGAAATACAGTGACGCCCCCATCAGATGTTCATGTTCCGTTATCTTCTCCCTGAGTCCGAAGTACCGCACAAGGACAGCCCTCGCGTCATCATATCCCTGGGCGATTCTCTTTTCCACCCCCTCCGGCGAGAAATCCAGCATTCCGTCTATGGCTCCGCCGAGCGGCACGGATGGATAGATGTGTATCATCTCTGCATCATCATATCTGTCAGTCCTCCGCGCATCCAGATGAACCACCACAAATTTGCGGTATCCCTCATCATAAAGCGGCTGTATCGGCACATTGTCACCGCCGAGGAAAAATCCCCCGTCATAATACTTAGTCTGATCTATAGTTTCCATCGGAAATATAACCGGTATCGCAGATGACGCCAGAAGTATGCGCTCTATCTCTGAAGGCTCCATGCCCGCAAGCTGAAATCTCTCTGGCGTAGGCTTGCCATCCACATTGAGACAAGTAGCATAACAGTTCATACTGCTGTTGGATACTCCCGTCAAAACCGGAGAGTTTTCAAGTATATCCATGAGTCCTTCCCTTGAAAAAAAGCCATCCTTTATCTTCATTCCCTTTGCCACCGCATCAAGTCCTATACACTCTATGGCACTCTGAATAACCGGATTGTCTATGGTCGTAAGCTTCTCCTTGATGGACTCAAACCATTTATTCCTGTTGTCCTCGTCTATATCTTTGTTGGAGAGTATTCTGTCATTTGTTATGTCGTACCACATCTGTGTCGCCTTATCCAGATCACCGCAGGCATAAAGCGCCGCATTGAGTGCACCCACCGAACTACCCGAAACAGCTTTTATGTCTATGACATCCTTATACTCCTCAAGGGCTTTCCACACTCCTATCTCATAGGAACCTCTGCCTCCGCCTCCGCCGAGAACCAATCCATATCCATCTTTGATGATCACATCATTCTTATCCTGGCTGTCCCCGGCTCCAAGCTCTGTATACCTCGCCTCTTGACGCTGCTGTTTTTTCTGGGCAATGGTCTCCTCTATCACCTTATGCAATTCCTCCGCTCTGCCCTTTATCTCTTCAGTCTTCTCCTGTATCTCTTCAAGCATTTTTTCTTTATCCATATATTATACCCCCTTGTCACTCATCATTTTACCATGCAAAAACTACAATCTACAACCTTCCTCTCTAATACTTTATAACTTTTCATATGGCGACATCCATCAGCGCGACGCTCTTGTGTTTCTCATACACACCGAACATACTATAATTACATTTTCAACATACTTCTTTAACATCTGATACACAAAATGAACACAGCCCCCCTGTAGTATATAACCAGATTGATGAGGACAGCGGATGTACGAAATGCTCAGACAGCACCAGTGCACTCGCCGTCACTCAGACTAACAACAATCATATTTACATAGATGAGTGGTCCGGTGCCTCTGAAATTCCGGAATCCACTCCTCATAACCTTCCTTTTTTATTTTAATTTTATAAAAGACGGATATCAGAAATTAACATTTACCCATTTTCCACTTCTGATATCCGTCTTTTATGTGTTATTTTCTATTCATTTCTATTTATTTACAGCCCGTGTCCGTCTTGACATCTATTATTTTTTGCAGCTTACCGTCCATCTGCCACCCTACGATCCTGTCTCAGACTATACCACCATTTGAACACAGCACTTCCGATGATAATCACATATCCGGTGATGCTGAGCGCATCCGGTATCTGATCCAGAAATACAAATCCCAGTATTGCGGCAAATATAACCTGGCTATAGTCAAATACCGATATCTCCTTTGCTGGAGCTTTCTGATAAGCCGCCGTGATGCTGAACTGTCCGCCTGCTGCCGCAAGACCGGCACAAAGCAGGCATACAATCTGCTGCCACGACATCGGCGCATGATCCACTATGATAAAAGGCAGTGTCACGATGCACGAGAACACTGAGAAACACATGACTATGACCGGTCCGCGCTCCCCATGTTTGCCAAGTTTTCTCACATATGTATATGCAACGCCTGCGCCAAGCCCGCCGGCAACCCCGACCATCGCATACAGAAAATCCATGTGAAATGACGGTTTTACCACAAATACCGCCCCGGTAAATGCAAGTATAACGGATGCCCACTCAATCTTGTTTGCCTTTTCTTTAAGGACAAAATATGATGCTATGATCGCAAAGAATGGGGAGAGCTTGTTGAGGATATTTGCATCGGCAATATTTAATTTGTCGATGGCATAGAAATTGCATATAAGTCCGGCTGTTCCGCATATACTCCTCGCTGCAAGCCCCGGCCAGCTGTCCTTTCTTATCCTGAACTTCTCCTCAGTCCTCATGAGCATCGCGATCGCAACAACCGCAGCCACTGCATTTCGGAAAAATGCCTTCTGCATAGTCGGCAGATCCCCTGATATCCTGACGAAGAATGTCATAAGCGAGAAAAAGAATCCCGCCATGATTATGAACAGGATTCCTTTATATTTGTCTTTTATAACTAGTTTTTTTGACATTGCAGCCTCCTCACAGTTATAGCGGCTATCACCAAATATCTGCGCAGCCGCAAACCCTGATAACCGCCTGTTCCGGCCACGGTGCCGGAGCATTCACATGCGTCTTCACCGTGATTCCCCGGAATCTACGAACTCTAATTAAATGCATCATCCTTAAGACCATGGGAATAAAGATAATCCTCCCACACACTGTAGTACTGTGCCTGAAGATGTATGTCATCCCATGTGTAATCCTTGATAAGACCGCCCTTGCCGTCGTCAACCACGGTATTCATATCCAGATAAAACAGCTTGATTCCATCTGCATATGCGGCTATGGCGCCGTTCTTCTCATCTATATTATCATTGTTTACAATATCATGAGTATCCGAATAATCACTTGACACATGCATACAGCCCATCATAAATATGACCGCATTAGGCTGAAGTGCCTGAATCTGCGATATCGCATCCATATATGTGGACACATATGAATCCGTTGCGTAACCAGCCTCATTTATTCCCAGCATGATATATATCTTCTTGAATGTCTGGCTGCTCAGAAGATCCGTGAGTGTTGCCGTTCCATTTGCAGCTATCTTCTCACTCATAAGGCCGAATGTCGTAAGTCCCTCCATGTATGCAAACTGAGCATTGTCAAGTCCTGAATACAGTGCAAGACCCTCTATACGTGAATCACCGATAAACAATGCGTCATCGAAATATGACTTGTCTACCTTTACATACGGATAGTCTGTCTCAAGGGCTATCTTTGTGAGATCCCCATAGCAGCTATTTCGCGATTTCCTGGTCTTGATCTTCTTATACTGGGTTGGCCTTGATATCGGCGCCGCCGAACCACCAGTGTCTATCGACGCCTTCTGTTCCGTTGCCTTCTCTGTCGGCTTTTCCGTCGTCTTTGCGTCGGATTTCTCCGTCGTCTTTGCGTTGGATTTCTCCGTCGTCTTTGTGTCTGATTTCTCCGTCGTCTTTGTGTCGGATTTCTCCGTCGTCTTGGTGTCTGATTTCTCCGTCGTCTTTGTGTCGGATTTCTCCGTCGTCTTCTCTGTTGTCTTTACGTCTGGATCACCTGCAACAGCTTCGCCGGATGTATTTACTTCTGATGCATCTCTCTCACTTCCTGACTCTGCCTTTTCATCCATGAGAACAGTCTGGATCATCGGATGCTCAAAGCTCACATCCCATTTGTATATTCCGAGTTCTGCCCCGACATATCCACCAGCTGTGATTAGTATTCCCGATAATATCAGTATCGTGAACAGCGGGCAGCCTTTTATCATTTGCCATAATTTCTTCATGTGCCCACCTCCTAGAATCTAAAATAAAGGAATGGATTGGAACCACCCTTCGCGATCTGGTATACACAAAACCAGAACAACGCCAGCATGATCAGCTTGCACAGCCAATTCTTGTAAAATCTCTCTATCAGTTTTCTCGGCCACGGTGTGCAGAACACAATACACAGAAGCAGCAGCCACCAGTAGGTTTGCAACAGCATGTTCATTTTGTCCACTGCATGGATCAGCACCGATCCCTCTATCTTCATGCCAAACATTCTCTTCAGATAAAGCCACAGCATCTTGAGATCACTTATATTGAATATTGTCCAGGATATAGGAATCAGGAAGAACATATATATGTGACCCAGAATCTTAACCTTATCAAATATTTTTCCCAGAAACAGTTTTTCCATAAGCATAAAAACGAACAGAAACAGGCCCCATATAAGGAAATTCCAATCCGCACCATGCCACAATCCTGTGAGCATCCACACGGTAAACATGGCAAGTATCATTCGAAGCTTGCCCTTTCTATTTCCACCCATCGGTATATACACGTACTCACGGAACCAGCGCCCCAGTGTCACATGCCAGCGGCGCCAAAAATCCGTCAGTGAATGTGACATATATGGATCCAGAAAATTCTCCGGTATTTTGAATCCGAGAATCAGACCAATTCCTATGGCCATAACCGAATATCCCATAAAATCAAAAAGCAACTGGAACGAATATCCCCATGAGCCCAGCCAGGCTGTAATAGAATTTATTCCAAATGGGCCCACTGTCAATACATCATTCCACAGACTTGCAATCTTGTTTGCCAGGAGCACCTTGTACGCAAGTCCCAGCACAAAAAGAGTCGCACCACGTTCTATATCATCCGCATTTGTCTCACGATGATCAAGTTCCGGCTTTACCTCATCATAATTAACTATAGGTCCAGCTATGAGCTGTGGAAACATGCTCACATATGTACCAAATTTGATTATGCTCTTGTCTGCCTGGTACTTGAGTCTGTACACGTCGAATATATATGATGTTATCTGGAAAGTATAAAAACTGATTCCAAGTGGCAATGTTATTGCAACACTGTCAAATATCTTTGTACGTGCAGCAGTGTTTATGATCTCTATGAAGAAATTGATATATTTGAACACGAATAGCATGCCAAAATCAAATATCATAGCCACCGTCAGCCAGCAATTTCGCTCGAAGGAACAGTCAATCTCCGAATAAACCTCTATGTCATAAAATCTCTTGATTCTACGTGCGGTCCAATAATTGAATACGATTGAAAACATCATCAAGAACACATATACAGGCTCGCCATATGCATAAAATACAAGGCTGCCCAATAGCAGTACAATATTCCTGTACTTCGGCTTTGTCACAAAATAGATAAGCAAAAATAAAGGCAGGAATCTAAATAAAAACTCCATGCTCGAAAAAACCATGATATACTCCTTAAATCTTTAAATAGTTAGTCCAGTGTGAGTATAAATACTTTTATCACTTATGTCAACCGACACAAATCCTATTTTTTCTTAAAATTTCGACTAATTTTTTCATATATTAAGCCCACCACTACATGTGGTATTACGACTTAATTTGCGCCACTAACGTTATCGCCGCTATCTATTTCGCACTCCCATTTTCACTGATTTTTCTCCCACTCTCTTATAACTGTAGCGACGTGTACCGCAAGGCACACTACTAAAGTAACAACGTGTACCACACAAGGTGCACTAAAAATACCCTCCTTACTGTTTTCTCCAGTAAAGAGGGTATATATCAATTTCAGATTCACGCATTTATTGAGCTATGTGTCAATATATCTATTGCCGAATTCCAATATTCCTATATTTCATTTACAGATAATCAAGTGGATTTACATACGATCCATTGAGAAATACCGAAAAGTGGCAATGCACTCCTGTAGAATATCCAGTCGAGCCTGCATATGCAATAGTCTGTCCCTGGGACACCACATCACCAACGCTTACTGCAAGTGATGAGTTATGTAGATACATTGTCACAAATCCATTGCCATGATCGATCATAACGTAGTTACCACCACTTTCGCCCCACTCGGCTACTGTTACAACTCCCGAATCAGCCGCCGCAATAGGCACTCCATACGAACATCCTATATCAATACCCATATGGTTTGAACTTGCCCCTGCTGTTGGAGACTCTCTAGGTCCAAAGCCATCTGTGATAGGACCTGAAACCGGCCAAATGAACCGACCTGTTCCTGTGGATGAACCGCCTGTATTATCGCTGTCATCACCACCGGAATTGTCGTCACTGCCGGAATTGTCGTCACTGCCGGAATTGTCAGTGTCATCAGTACCACCATTATTATCTTCCTGCTGTTCCTGCTGTTCCTGCTGTTTCCGTAACTCCTCCTGCTTACGCTCCTCTTCAAGTCTGGCTGCCTCCTGACGTGCTATTTCAGCCAGCTTATCATCCAACTCTGACTCCTGTCTCGCATACTCCTCAGCAAGAGCCTGCTGCATGGCAGCGTCACCGCTGTACTTATTGATCTCCTCATTCTTCTGGCTTATTACCGCGTCGAGATCTGACTGCTTCTGCTCCAGATCATCCTGAACCTTCTCAACATCTGCCAGATCATCCTTCAGAGTCTGCTCATACTCAGCTATATCATTCTTTGTCTTTACCAGCTTGTCCAGCTGCTTCTGGTCATATGAGCTGAGCTGATCAACGTACTCTGACTTATTCAAACTGTCCTCAAATGAAGCGGATGACATAAGAGCATCTATGTATTCTACATCGCCCTCCTCATAGAGGTACTGTATTCTCTTCTTCATAGCCACATACTGGTTGTCCTCGCTGACCTGTGCCTCAGCAAGCTTTGTCTGTGTCTCATCTATCTCTGTATGAAGATCATCAGCCTCCTGCTTCTTCTGTACGATCTGTGTACTGATATCTGTGGCCTGCTTATCAAGCTCGTTAACCGTCGCAGTAAGTTTGTCAACCTTCTTCTGATACTTCTCTGCGTTTGCCTTTGCCTCTGCCTGTCCCTGCTGAGCCTCTTCCTTCTGCTGCTCAACCTCCTCCTTGGTTTCCTCTGCATGTACACTGAATCCCGGAACTGCAAATAATGATGTAAACGACATGAGCACTGCTCCTGTGGTAACTACAGCCATCTGCATACCTTTCTTCTTTATCTTATATAAATCTATTCTCATTATCCATGCCTCCTAAACGCATATCACAATGTTTTGTCTTTATGCCCTACTTATCAACATTATAACACATACTACCGCTAAAAAAGTGATAACTAAATGTGAAATTTTTGTGCATTGCTACTGTCTCTGCACTGCTATAATCTCTCATCGCCTTAAAGCACTACACTCTCAAATGCTTCCTTGTCGTCAGAATACTTCCCACAAGACCAACACCTATACCAAGCACCAGTCCGACCGGTACCATCGTGCTGAACAGCTCCTTCTGGCTCACAAATGCGAACAGTGTCGTTACAACCTGGAATCTTCCTGCCACATATGTCAGTATCTTGTCATACATATAATATAGAA
>CABPYV010000017.1:0-68978 GCA_902461735.1 uncultured Coprococcus sp. | reverse complement strand
TAAGATTACAGAGATCTACGAGGGAACTTCAGAGGTTCAGCGTATGGTTATTTCTGCAAACTTATTAAAGTAATATAGGAGGTACTTAACGTGAAGGTTATAGTTTGTATAAAGCAGGTACCTGATACAAAGGGTGGAGTACAGTTCAACCCAGACGGTACATTAAACAGAGCAGCAATGCTTACAATCATGAACCCTGATGATAAGGCAGGACTTGAGGCTGCACTTAGATTAAAGGATCAGTATGGTGCAGAGGTAACAGTTCTTACAATGGGTCTTCCAAAGGCTGCTGATGTTCTTCAGGAGGCAATTGCTATGGGAGCTGACAAGGGCGTTCTTGTAACAGATCGTGTACTTGGTGGAGCTGATACATGGGCTACATCAACAACAATTGCCGGAGCTCTCAGAAAGCTTGATTACGATCTGATCATCACAGGTCGTCAGGCTATCGATGGAGATACAGCTCAGGTTGGACCACAGATCGCTGAGCATCTTGGAATTCCTGTAATTTCATATGCACAGGAGATCAAGGTTGACGGAGACGCAGTTATCGTTAAGCGTCAGTATGATGACGGATATCATATGTTAAAGGCTAAGATGCCTTGCCTTGTAACAGCACTTTCTGAGTTAAATGAGCCAAGATACATGACTCCAGGTGGAATCTTCGATGCAGTTAATGCAGAGATCACAACACTTGGCAGAGCAGACCTTGTTGATGTTGATGATTCAAACATCGGTCTTAAGGGCTCACCTACAAAGATTGCTAAGGCTTCAGATAAGGTAAGAAAGGGCGCAGGCGAGAAGGTTGTTCCTGATTCTCCAGATGAGGCAGTTAGCTATATTGTTGGCAAGTTAAAGGATAAGCATGTAATCTAATATAGTAAAGGAAAAGTGGTGAATAAAATGGGCGCAATGAACGCAGAAGAAATGAAGAACTACAAAGGCGTATTTGTCTTTGCACAGCAGGTAGATAATAAGTTAAGTGGTATTTCTTTCGAGCTTATCGGCGAAGGAAAGAGACTGGCAGAAAAGCTTGATGAGAAGGTAACTGCAGTACTTATCGGTTCAGACGTTAAGGGTCTTGTAGATGAGCTTGCAGAGTACGGCGCAGACAGAGTTATCGTTGTTGACGATCCAGAGCTCAAGGATTACAGAACTGAGCCATATGCACACGCACTTGCATCAGTTATCAATGAGTACAAGCCAGAGATCGTTTTAGTTGGTGCTACAGCAATCGGTAGAGATCTTGGTCCAACAGTTTCAGCTAGAGTTGCTACAGGTCTTACAGCAGACTGTACATTACTTGAGATCGGTGATTTCCCTCTTGTTGCACTTCCAAATCAGGAGCAGAAGCACAATCAGCTTCTTATGACACGTCCTGCATTCGGTGGTAACACAATCGCTACAATCGCATGTCCTGACAACCGTCCACAGATGGCTACAGTTCGTCCAGGTGTTATGCAGAAGCTTGACAAGGTAGCTGGCAAGAAGGCAGAGGTTATCGAGTACAATCCAGGATTCGTACCTAACAATAAGTATGTTGAGATCCTTGAGATCTCAAAGGCTATCTCAGATATCAAGGATATCATGGATGCTAAGATCCTTGTTTCAGGTGGTCGTGGAGTTGGTTCAGCAGAGAACTTCAAGCTCCTTGATGATCTCGCTGAGGTCCTTGGCGGACAGGTATCATGCTCACGTGCAGTTGTAGATTCAGGCTGGAAGCCAAAGGAGCTTCAGGTTGGTCAGACTGGTAAGACTGTACGTCCACAGGTATACTTCGCAATCGGTATTTCAGGTGCTATCCAGCACGTAGCTGGTATGGAAGAGTCAGACATCATCGTTGCTATCAACAAGGATGAGGATGCTCCTATCTTTGATGTAGCTGACTATGGTGTAGTTGGAGATCTCAACAAGATCGTTCCAGCTCTTACAGAGGCTATCAAGGCAGAGCTTGCTAACAAGTAATTAACAGGCTGTTTGCTATATAGATAATTTTAAAATTATCAATTATAAAGTCCCCCTCTTGGATTTGATGTTCAAGAGGGGGACTTTTTGACGTGGAAGATTTTGTTATGAAGATTTTGTTATGGAAGATTTTGTCATGGAATTTTTGGGAGAGTAGATTATA
The DNA here is from genome assembly GCA_902461735.1 of uncultured Coprococcus sp. Lineage (GTDB taxonomy): Bacteria > Bacillota > Clostridia > Lachnospirales > Lachnospiraceae > Coprococcus. The sequence goes on along the minus strand of CABPYV010000017.1, from coordinate 66,850 downwards.
TAGCTAACAATAATGGCTTGTTTTTGTATTTTGGTTAGTTTTAGGCGTATTTTCCACAAAATATCTCTTTTTAATCAGTTTCATAGAAAATGTGACAATATCCTGTAAGTTTGTATCTTTTTGCATTATATTTTGGATTTGGGTACAATTTTGTGCTCTAAAAAATAAAAAACAAAAATCTGCAATTCTGTTACAATCAGAAATTGGGAATCCAATACAAGTGAGAAATTAGCTTCCAATACAATCAGAAATTGGGAATCTAATACAAGTGTATTGTAAATAATACAAAAATAATGTAGTATTAATTAGTTTGAATATAGTAGATAAAGAGAGTATGCATGTGAAGATAAGTACAGTACATGCGAAAACAAGTGCAAATGAGGATAAACACAAATGGCAGGTACAGTAAGTGCGGTATGCACAGTAGTAGAACATGCAGAAGAGAGGTACATATGAAAGAGAAAGATAGCGTTATTGATAACGTAAAATCAACTGATAGCAGGAAAACATCTGATAATAAAACAATGTCTGCTACTGGAAAGCCATCCGCTGGCGAGAACAGAGAGAATAAGATGGGTGTTATGTCGGAGGGAAAGCTTCTTATGTCTATGTCGCTTCCTATGATTATTTCTATGCTTTTCCAGGCTATGTATAATGTTGTAGACAGTGTGTTTGTATCCAGGTTCAGCATGGATGGCCTTACGGCTGTGTCCACAGCATTCCCGATACAGAATCTGATGATAGGTGTTTTTTCAGGACTGGGAGTAGGTTTTAATGCGTTTATATCCAAGGCTCTTGGTGAGAAGAAGTTTGACAGGGCAAATGAGGTTGCCAGACAGGGAATATTCCTTGAGGCGATAGGTTATGTGATATTTCTGATAATAGGACTATTTTTTGCAAAAACATTTATGGTGAGCCAGACAGATGATGCGCAGGTTATCCAGTACGGAACGGAATATCTGGAGGTGTGCTGCTGCTGTGCTTTTGGTATAGCTTTCCAGATGACATTTGAGAGACTCTTGCAGTCTACAGGTCGTACAATGTACAGTATGATAACGCAGATACTTGGTGCGGTCATCAATCTTATACTTGATCCTATCATGATATTTGGACTCATTGGGTGCCCTAGGATGGGTGTTAAGGGGGCGGCCATCGCGACAGTGTGTGGCCAGTGTATAGCTGGAACTCTGGCTATGATCTTCAATATCAAGAAGAATCCGGATCTCCATATCACTCTGAGAAAATTCAGACCACATGGGGAGATAATTGGTAAGATACTCGGCGTTGGCGTGCCGTCGGTTATCATGGTTGCAATAGGCTCTGTGATGAATTATTTTCTAAATCGTATACTGTTTTCATTTTCCAAGCTGGCAGTTGCTGTATTTGGAGCTTACTTCAAGGTTCAGAGTATGGCGTTTATGCCTGTGTTCGGATTAAACAACGGAATGATACCGATAATTTCATACAACTATGGTGCGCAAAGACCGGACAGAATGAAGAAAACTATGAAGCTGGGAGTTATGGTGGGCTGTTCCATTATGCTGTTCTGCCTTGTTATCATGCAGGTATTTCCTGGACAGATACTCAAGATATTTGATGCCACAGATGATATGCTGTCCATGGGAATCCCTGCTGTCAGGATCATGAGCACAGCGTTTATATTTGCGGGATTTTCAGTAACCTGTTCGGGAATGTTCCAGGCCGTTGGAAAGGGTGTATACAGTATGATAGTGTCCATGGCGAGACAGCTCTTTGTCATACTTCCTGTAGCGTATTTCCTTTCAAAGGCAATGAACAGTGTGAATGGCGTGTGGACGGCGTTCCCTATTGCAGAAATCTTCAGCGTAATTATATCAACATTTCTTCTTCTAAGAGTGTATAAAAAGATAGTAAAACCTTTGGAAAGAGGACAGATAGAGTAAAATAAGAGAATGATATACGGAGTGGAAATGCAATAATATAGACATAGCGCGTGGCATTTGTGTTGTGATAGAATACTATATAGTAGTATAGTTTTCATATGATGAACGCAGTTTTGCATTTGTCGCAATAGATGGCAGAAAAGAAATGGAAAGAGAGCGGATATGGGAAAAATGATATATATGGATCATGCGGCAACAACGGCGGTGAGACCTGAAGTGCTCGATGCCATGCTGCCTTACTTTTCAGAAAAATATGGAAATCCCTCAGGCGTGTATACATTTGCGTCCAAAAATAAGGACGTAATAAATGTGGCAAGGGATATAATTGCCGATTCCATTGGGGCAAAGCCTGAGGAGATCTACTTCACCGGGGGAGGCTCTGAGTCGGACAACTGGGCTCTTAAGTCCGTTGCTGAAGCCTTCCAGAATAAGGGAAAGCATATAATCACAACCAGGATAGAACACCATGCCATTCTTCACACATGCCGGTATCTGGAGAAGCTGGGGTTTGAGGTGACATACCTTGACGTGGACGAAAAGGGGCTGGTGAATCCGGATAAGCTGAAAGCAGCCATAAGACCAGACACAATATTGATATCTGTTATGGCAGCCAACAATGAGATAGGAACCATAGAGCCAATCAGCAGAATTGGAGCCATAGCACATGAACATGGAATTCTGTTTCACACGGATGCAGTTCAGGCGTATGGACAGATTCCGCTTGATGTAAATGCCATGAATATAGATTTGCTCAGCAGCAGCGGTCATAAGCTTAATGGTCCAAAGGGAATCGGATTTCTGTATATACGGAGTGGAATAATGCTTGGAAGCTTTATACATGGAGGTCAGCAGGAGCGTGGGCGTCGCGCTGGAACTGAGAATGTACCTGGAATCGTTGGAATGGGCAAGGCCGCCGAGCTTGCGGTTCTATCTATGGAAGATAGAATGAAACGGGAGACAGACATAAGGGATCATATGATTCATAGAATCCTGTCTGAGATACCGTATTCAAGGCTGAATGGACATGAGAAAGACCGACTTCCTAACAATGTGAATGTGAGTTTCCAGTTTGTTGAAGGAGAGACGATCCTTATCATGCTTGATATGGTGGGAATATGCGCTTCTGCAGGCTCTGCGTGCACATCGGGTTCTGTTGATCCATCACATGTACTGACAGCTATTGGTCTTCCAAAGGAGATATCACATGGTGCTGTTAGACTTACACTTGGATATGAGAATACCATGGACGAGGCAGATGTTGTGGTAGATAATCTCAAGAGGATTGTGGAAAATCTCAGAAAGATGTCACCTGCATATCAGGATTTTGTCAGTAGAAATAAATAATTTGCAAAATACATGCTCTTGAACATAATGCAGGATAAAAGATAGCATTAAAATGAAAATATACTACAGTTATTATTTATTATAAAGAGGAAATGAAGTTGATTGATACAGATAAGAAGACAGTATGTGTAGGTATGTCGGGCGGAGTTGATTCGTCGGTTGCCGCACTTTTGCTCAAGGAGCAGGGCTACAATGTAATAGGAGTTACCATGCAGATATGGCAGGACGAGGACAGGGACGTGGTGAGTGCCCATGCCGGATGCTGCGGGCTGTCAGCAGTTGACGACGCCAGACGTGTGGCGTCGCAGCTCGATATTCCATATTACGTTATAAACTTCAAGGAAGAATTTAAGAAGTACGTAATAGACTATTTTGTGGACGAGTATAAGCATGGCAGAACCCCGAATCCATGTATCGCCTGCAACAGATATGTAAAATGGGAATCGCTGCTCACAAGATGCATGGCGATTGGTGGTGATTATATAGCCACAGGTCATTATGCAAGAATAATCCAGCTCCCAAACGGCAGATATACTCTCCAGGAGGCCAGGGGAATAGATAAGGATCAGACATATGCACTCTACAATCTCACCCAGGAACAGCTTGCCAGGACTCTCATGCCAGTTGGAGAATACAGCAAGCCTGAGATCAGAAAGATTGCAGAGAATCACGGACTTATGGTGGCTCACAAGCCAGACAGCCAGGATATATGCTTTGTGCCAGATGGAGATTACGCCGGTTATCTTGAGAACGAAGCAGGACTTAAGGCGGTTCCGGGAGATTTTGTAGACATACATGGCAATGTGATCGGAAGACATAAGGGAATCATACACTACACCATAGGACAGAGAAAAGGGCTTGGACTTGCGATGGGACATCCGGTATTTGTGGTGGACATCATACCTGAGACAAATCAGGTCGTGATAGGAGAGAACGGAGACGTATTCTCAGAGAGGCTCACATGCAACAGACTGAACTTCATGTCCATAGCGGATCTCACAGAGCCTATGCATGTCAAGGCGAAGATCAGATATAATCACAAGGGAAGCATGTGCACGATCAGGAAGATAGATGAAGATCTGGTTGAGGCGGTATTTGACGAACCGGTCAGAGCTGTGACAAAGGGACAGGCTGTAGTGTTCTATGAGGATGACCATGTGCTTGGCGGCGGAAGTATCTGCTGACAGCGGGTTACAAGCGGCATCAACTGACATAAGGAGATTGCGGATGGATAATACAGGTAGAGAAGTTTTGCGCAAAGACGTCAAGGTGCGAGGATGGATATTATTTGGTATCTTTTCAGTGATTTTGGTTTTTATGATAATCACTATATGCTCTATGATACATAATGGGGATTTTGAATTAAACAGTTTCACGGGCCCATTGATCTTTCTGACTGTTATTTCAGTTATATGCGTATGGGACGGCATTCGGATGATACGCACTCCGGAGAAGTTGCTTAACCGGGAGAATAGAAACCATGGTGGCAGCGTGTATGAAATGGCAGACAAATTGTACGGCAATATTATCTATGAGGATAAATATATTATGGTTTCACATGAGGTTATCGCATCAAAGAAAGTAAGATATAACCTTGCATACAGATGGGATGTGTATCTCATAACATATGTATATAGGAACATGAGATATGGAAAATTGGAATACTATTGTATGCATACCGGAAATCCTGAAAATGATGTACATATCTATTTAAATGGCTATAAGACAGGAAAGGGAAGGAAGAGAATCCTTGACACGATCCTTAGTTATTGCCCAAATGCGATATATGGTGATCTGGATGGCGCTGGCGGCGAGTATCTTAAAAAAATGAGAAAAACTGACATTCATGATATACCACATAGTCCATACTATACAGGCAACAATACACAGTGAGATATGAAACAAATAGAGTAGTCAGGTGATAGTCAGAATTAAAAATAGAGCATAAAAAGATGAAACATATAAGCCATAAAATGGTGTATGTGTTCCATCTTTTTTATGATTCAAACTTTTTTATAAGTCAAAATTCAAATTTGGAAATTTTTATTTTACAGCGGATTGAATTCTGGCTTTCTGTTCTTGAATGTGCAGTAGTATCTGTAGCCGAGAGATGTGAGGGCATCCCTTGCATATGTCTCGAAATCGTAGCACAGATATTCGGGCTTGTGTGCATCAGATCCCACTGTGATGATCTCACCACCCATATCCTTGTAGAGTTTCAGGATATCCATGTGAGGATGTGCGTAACTCATATTCTTGTACAGGCTTCCGGTATTGATCTCTATACCTTTTCCCTTTGGGATGATTATTTTGAAAATTTGTTCAAGCACATCATTATAATCTGCCATCCTAAAGATCTTCTCGCCTGATGGGCAGTATCTTACTACGTAGTCAAGATGACCATATACGTCAAAGTCATCTATCAGAGTCACATTCTCAAGAATGGACTCAAAGTAATCACGTATACCTTCTATCTCTGTACGTCCCTCATAATAAGCTGGATAGTATGGGTCGAGGCCCCTGACAAGGTGTGATGATCCTATGATAAAATCCAGTTCATTTTTGTATTTATCAGCAATGTCCCTTGCCTTGCCGACAACCGTATTCATGAGACCGAGTTCCACGCCGCTTCTCACGTCAATCCGATCTCCGTATCTGTGTCGTATTTCGTCTATCGCAGCAAAGTACGAATCGAAATCAAGTTGGAAGTCAAAACCGTCCTCCGGATTGATAGGAAAGTCTATATCGTGGTGATCTGTCAGACAGATCTTTGGAATTCCAAGTTGTATTGCCTTCTGGATTATACTGTCCAGTGGAGCGGAAGAGTCGCTTGAGAACTCCGAATGTATATGCGAATCACAGATGATCATTTTCTGTATACCTCCGTTTATAATCATTGCGTTTCATATTATAACATAAAACACTGAAAAAAATATATAAAGTAAAGTTGTTGAGTAATCTTATTATTATCAAATTGTAGTAGAAACATTTTTTCTATAGTTTCAGCCCATTAGTATAATTTGTTAAAACAAATTTGTCTATTTTGGATAGATGATAACTAAAAAAATGAGATTAAGGCTTGAAATTTATACCTAAAGAATGTATGATTAGCTTGTGTATTTAACACGATTTATTTGCTACGTTCCCACGTAGCAGATTGATAAATACTTTTATTATATTTCAAAAACCTAGGAGGAATAAAAAATGGCAGTAAAAGTAGCAATTAACGGTTTTGGACGTATTGGTCGTCTTGCATTCAGACAGATGTTCGGTGCAGAGGGTTATGAAGTTGTTGCAATCAACGATTTAACAAAGCCTTCAATGCTTGCAGATCTTCTCAAGTACGATACAGCACAGGGTGGATACTGTGGCAAGATCGGTGAGAACCTTCACACAGTTTCAGCTGATGATGAGGCTAACACAATCACAGTTGATGGTAAGACTCTTACAATCTACAAGGAGGCAGATGCAAACAACCTTCCTTGGGGTAAGATCGGTGTTGATGTAGTTCTTGAGTGTACTGGTTTCTACTGCTCAAAGGAGAAGTCAATGGCTCATATCAACGCAGGTGCTAAGAAGGTTGTTATCTCAGCTCCAGCTGGTAATGATCTTAAGACTATCGTATTCTCAGTTAACCAGGATACATTAACAGCTGATGATCAGATCATCTCAGCAGCTTCATGTACAACTAACTGTCTTGCACCAATGGCTAAGGCTCTTAATGACTATGCTCCAATCCAGTCTGGTATCATGTCAACAATCCACGCTTACACAGGCGATCAGATGATACTTGACGGACCACACAGAAAGGGCGATTTAAGAAGAGCTAGAGCAGGTGCTGCTAATATCGTTCCTAACTCAACAGGTGCTGCTAAGGCTATCGGTCTTGTTATCCCAGAGTTAAATGGCAAGCTTATCGGATCAGCTCAGAGAGTTCCAGTTCCAACAGGTTCAACAACAATCCTTACAGCAGTTGTCAAGGGTGCTGATGTAACAGTTGATGGAATCAACGCTGCAATGAAGGCTGCTGCTTCAGAGTCATTCGGTTACAACACAGATCCAATCGTTTCATCAGATGTTATCGGTATGAGATATGGTTCATTATTTGATTCAACTCAGACAATGGTATCAAAGATCGCTGATGATTTATATGAGGTTCAGGTTGTTTCATGGTATGACAATGAGAACTCATACACAAGCCAGATGGTTAGAACAATCAAGTACTTCGCAGAGTTAGCATAAGTTATTTCAAGCTATAATTAGCTTTTATAATGTAAGCTTATTTAAAAGTATTTATTAGACCTAATAGAGGGTCCGGTCTCCAAGGACCGGGCCCTTTTTTCTTCGTAGGAAGCAATTATGCGTTCTATGTTCCCGCATAAGAGCGGGTAGGTAGCTGGGCAGAGGACAACTTATAGTTTTCTGTTCTATAACATTATTTAGGAGGAATTAGAAATGTCATTAAACAAGAAATCAGTAGATGATATCAATGTTAAGGGCAAGCGCGTGCTTTGCAGATGCGACTTCAATGTACCATTAAAGAACGGAGAGATCACAGACGAGAACAGACTCGTTGCAGCTCTTCCTACTATCAAGAAGCTTATCGCTGACGGTGGAAAGGTTATCCTTTGTTCACACCTTGGAAAGGTTAAGACAGAGGAGGACAAGCAGACTAAGACTCTTGCACCGGTTGCTAAGAGACTTACAGAGCTCCTCGGACAGGAAGTTAAGTTCGTACCAAGCCTTGAGGTTGTTGATGATACAGTTAAGGCTGCAGTTGACGCTATGAAGGACGGAGAGGTAATCCTTCTTGAGAATACTCGTTTCAGAGCTGAGGAGACAAAGAACGGAGAGGCATTCTCTAAGGATCTTGCAAGCATCTGTGATGTATTTGTAAATGATGCATTCGGAACAGCTCACAGAGCTCACTGCTCAAACGTTGGTGTTGCTGGACTTGTTGACACAGCAGTAGTTGGTTACTTAATGCAGAAGGAGATCGACTTCCTTGGCAATGCAGTAGAGAACCCAGTTAGACCATTTGTAGCTATCCTCGGTGGTGCTAAGGTTGCTGACAAGCTCAATGTTATTTCAAACCTTCTTGAGAAGTGTGATACACTTATCATCGGTGGTGGTATGGCTTACACATTCCTTAAGGCTAAGGGATATGAGATCGGTAAGTCACTTGTAGATGATTCTAAGATCGATTACTGTAAGGAGATGATGGCAAAGGCAGAGAGCCTTGGCAAGAAGCTTCTTCTTCCAGTTGATACAGTTATGATCGAGGATTTCCCTAACCCTATCGACGATCCAAGCATCAAGACAGAGATATTTGACGCTGACAAGATGCCTGCAGACAAGGAAGGCTGTGATATCGGACCTAAGACTATCAAGCTTTACTCAGATGCAGTTAAGACAGCTAAGACAGTTGTTTGGAATGGACCTATGGGTGTATTCGAGAACCCTGTACTTGCAGCTGGTACAAAGGCAGTTGCAGCAGCACTTGCTGACACAGATGCTACAACTATCATCGGTGGTGGAGATTCAGCAGCAGCTGTTAACCAGCTTGGTTACGGTTCAAAGATGAGCCACATCTCAACAGGTGGAGGAGCTTCACTTGAGTTCCTTGAGGGTAAGGAGCTTCCAGGTGTAGCAGCAGCTAACGACAAATAATTTATATATCGTATAGATATAAAGATTATAACGGTGAATGCCGGAAGAGTCTCTGACATGTCCGGCATTCATCAAAAAAATACAATATAAGAGGTAGAGTGCAATGGCAAGAAAGAAGATTATTGCAGGTAACTGGAAGATGAACAAGACTCCTAGCGAGGCTGTTGAGCTTGTTAACCTGTTAAAGGACTTAGTAAAGAATGATGACGTAGATGTAGTATACTGTGTGCCAGCTATCGATATCGTGCCAGTTGTTGAGGCAACAAAGGGTACAAACGTAGCTGTAGGTGCAGAGAACATGTACTTCGAGGAGAGCGGAGCTTACACAGGTGAGATCTCAGCAGCAATGCTTGTAGATGCTGGTGTTAAGTATGTTATCATCGGACATTCAGAGCGTCGTGATTACTTCAAGGAGGATGATGTTCTTCTCAACAAGAAGGTTAAGAAGGCATTTGAGGCTGGTATCACACCTATTCTTTGCTGTGGTGAGTCACTTGAGCAGAGAGAGCTCGGTGTTACTATGGACTGGATTCGTCTTCAGATCAAGTCAGATCTCGCTGGCGTAACAGCAGATCAGGTTAAGTCTATGGTTATCGCTTACGAGCCAATCTGGGCTATCGGAACAGGTAAGACAGCTACATCAGATCAGGCACAGGAAGTATGTAAAGGAATCCGTGATCTCATCGCTGAGATCTACGATACAGATACAGCTGAGGCAGTAAGAATTCAGTACGGCGGTTCTATGAACGCTGGCAACGCAGCTGAGCTCCTTGCAAAGCCTGACATCGACGGTGGTCTTATCGGCGGCGCTTCACTCAAGGCTGACTTTGGCAAGGTAGTAAATGCCGGAAAGTAATTTTAAACAGACCAAAAATATATTAGTTTTAGATTAAATCTGATATAGGATATTGAAAGGGATTATCAAGTGTTTTATCACAAGGTAATCCCTTTTGTTTACGCTTAGAAAAACAATATGGTATATTTTCAGGAACTAAGTCTCTTTTTTATGAAATGGGGTTTGCCTGAAATTTATATTTCTGTAGTTCACAGGTGTTAGACCAGTATGTAATCTGAACTGTTCGGTAAAGTAACTTTGACTTGGAAATGCGAGAGTCTGTGCTATCTGGGCAGGGCTATAATCAGAGTACATGAGCATATTTCTTGCAGTATCAAGTTTTAGCATTTTTATATAATGTCCGATATTATCTCCGGTCTCTTTTTTGAACAGCCTTGACAGGTATGCCGGGGTGAGATTGACACGTTTTGCCAGGAGCTCAACAGTGATCCTGGTGTGCAGATGATCGTATATGTAGTCTATGCATTCTGCGACCGGTTTGGAGCATATGGAATTTTTCTTAAGGTTTCGCATTTTTTTTGCATAGTCGATGCACATGAACGCATGTAATTCAGATATATCCTCCACAGACTTCATTGTATCTGACTTTTTTATATAAAAATCACTGAGATTGTAAGCAGTTGCCACATCGAGACCACCTTCAATACAGTATCTTGCAACAAGGGCTGTTGTTATAACAAAATGATATCTTATGTTGTTGACCGGTTTTTCAGATAGTAAGCCGAGTCCTTTTTTATCCTTAAGTGGTGAGGCTTTACACAATTCTTTAACCTGTTCTGTATCTCCATTTTGTATTATTGAGTAAAATTCAAGTTCAGGGTTATAGGGCGCTCTGTTGGTTGAATCTTCGCGTCTTATGAATTCCTGGTAGAATATTTCCTTTGAGTATTTCATATGTGTATAAATCCTTTCTAGTAAATTGTGTCAGGGTAAAAATTTATATGTTATCAAAAGTTTATAAAAGTCTTATTTTACAACTCCTCTATAATATATCATGTAAACGATACAAAAAGCAATAAAACGATATATGGTAAATGTATAAGATGTTATTATCAAAATACTTTATAAAGATGCGACGTCGTAAATATTATCATTTTATTTTTGGAGAGGAGTATTTTATGAGAAGGTTAAAACAGCTTGTGGCTATGATGCTTGTCGTTTGCATGTTGATCACTCTGTGTCCATCAGATGTTAGCGCTGCAACATCAAAAGCTGCGGTAAAGTCTGTAACTGTGACAAATCTTGTCACAAATAAACTTGTACTAAAAAAGGGTACAAAGTTTCAGGTGAAACCTAGAGTTGTAGTTACAGGTAAGATCAGTAAAAAAGTAACATATGTATCATCAAATAAGAAGATAGTTACAGTAGACAACAAGGGTGTTGTCAAAGCGGTAAAATCAGGAAAAGCGGTTGTAGCAGTGAAGAGTGCTGCAAACCCAAAGGTAATGTATAAGTTTAATGTTTATGTTGGGGTTCCTACGAAGACTGTTACATTGTCTGCAAAGGCTGTGAACATGTTTAAAGGAACCAGCAGGACGTTAAAAGCTTCAATTGCTCCAAAGAATGCCACATATAAGGGGATTCAGTGGTCATCATCAGATAAAAGAATAGCAACAGTTTCCTCGAAAGGTGTTGTAAAAGCAGTTAAGGTTGGAACAGTATATATAACTGCGAAGGCTATGGATGGAAGTGGTAAATATGCAAGATGTAAGATTACAGTAAAACAGCCAGTTACTTCTATCAAGTTTTCAGCGGCAACACTCACTATCACAGAGGGAAGCAGTAAAACTCTTACAGCTACTGTCGCTCCTGCATCGGCAACCAACAAGACGTTAAGTTGGGCATCTAGCAATAAAAAGATTGCAACGGTTTCAGCAAAAGGCGTTGTGAAGGCTATAGCACCAGGTACAGCTACAATCACAGCAAAAGCTGCTGACGGTTCAGGAAAGAAAGCAACATGTAAAGTGACTGTAAAGAAGAAGGTGACTGTAGATAATAAATACGAGTCGCAGGGGTATAAGCTCTTATGGCATGATGAATTTAGCGGAACAGAGCTCAACCGTGATATTTGGAATGTTGAACTCCATGAGCCTGGCTGGGTTAATAATGAGCTTCAGTCATATGTTGATTCTGAAGATAATATAAAGGTTAAGAATGGCACACTTATTATAAGCTCGAAGAAAAAAGTAAATGAGGATGGTTCCATATCATATACATCAGGAAGAGTAAACACACAGAATAAGCAGGATTTCAAGTATGGCAGAGTACAGTTCAGAGCAAAGGTTCCTACAGGTAAGGGCTATCTTCCTGCAGCATGGATGATGCCTACAAATGAGAGTCTGTATGGACAGTGGCCTAGATGTGGTGAGATAGATGTGATGGAGGTTCTTGGAGACAATACATATACAACCTATGGAACGATTCACTATGGCAATCCGCATTCAGAGTCACAGGGAAAATATACACTTTCAAATGGAAAGTCATTTGCGGACAGCTATCATGTATTTACATGCGACTGGGAGCCTGGAAAAATTACATGGTATGTAGATGGAGTTAAGATGCATGAGGAAAGTGACTGGTATTCAACGACAGCAGGAAAGGGAACTGTTACATATCCTGCACCATTTGATCAGCCATTCTATGTAATACTCAATCTTGCAGTTGGTGGCAATTGGCCAGGAAATCCAGATGCAGATGCAGATTATATTAACAGCGAGAGCTTATATGTTGATTACGTAAGAGTATACCAGAAGGAGTCTTATGACGAAAATGTGACAAAGCCTGAGCGTGAAATTATAATTCGTGATCCGGATGAAAATGGCAATTATGTAATAAATGGTGATTTTAGTGAGACCGAGGATCTGGGAGATGCAGAAAACTGGATTTTTATGGCGCAGAATGGCGGCGAAGGAACAGCGGTCATCGAGAACAATACAATCAACATAAATACAGCTGATGCTGGTACAGTTGATTACAGTATTCAGCTGGTACAGCCTGATATTCCTGTAGAAAAAGGTGCCACATACAAGCTTTCATTTGATGCGTGGGCGGATGAGGCGAGAACAGGCATAATTGATGTCTCAGCGCCAACCAGATCATGGGGAAGATATCTTAAGGATACAAAATTTGATATGACAACAGAGAAACAGACATTTGAGTATGAGTATACGATGACTGATTCATCTGATGACAAGGGAAGAATAGAATTCAACTTTGGAAACCAGGGAAGCGTGGCTGGTGTACATATTGCAAATGTAAAGCTGGTAAAGACAAATCAGACTGAGATAGTTGACAAGAAGACGATCCTCGCTGATGGAAACCTTGTTTACAATGGAGAATTTCAGGAAGGAACAGGAAGACTTGGATATTGGACAGTCAGCAACAATTGCGGTGCTGAGTATAAGGTGACAGGTCTGTCTGACGGAAGAAGATTTTCATACAAGTCATTGGATGAGAGTGTAGATGGCAACTTCGTATTATCACAGGATGAGCTTGCGTATGCCCCAAATACAAAGTATGTACTTAAATTTGACGCTGAGACTTCAACTGAGGGAAAGAATATAATTATCACTACAGGAGATTCAAAGTTTGCTGTAACTCTGGATAAAGGAATTAAGAATTATGTTTACAAGTTTGAGACCGGAGAAGAAGTGACTGACAGTTCAATCAGCATTGATTTTGGTAACAGCGGAGAAGTTCTGTTAGACAATGTGAAGATAATGCAGGATGCACTTCTTCTCAATGGAGATTTTTCAGCAGATTTTGCTGGATATGATGTGTATATAGACAGCAGTGCGGACGCAGAGGCTGTTGTGGACAGCCAGAAGGAGGACAATGCTGCTGACTTCACAATAAAGAATTCAGGTGACCAAAACTGGAAGATACAGCTCAAGCAGAATAATATCAAGCTTGAGAAAGGTCAGTGGTACAAGCTTTCATTTGATATAAAGAGCTCTGTGTCGAGAACTGTTCAGTACGCAATACAGAGGGATGGAAGCACGCATAAGGATAGTACAGGTGCAGAGGACTGGACACCGTATGTTCAGGAGACAGTAAAGCTTGATGCATACGATCAGGCTGATCAGAAATATGCGACTGTTTCAAACACATTCCAGATGGCCTGTGACACAGACGAAGAGAGTATTTTCAATATTGCACTTGGCGCAGGCGGAGAAAATGGTTCGGCAATTACTGATCAGCATAGAATCTGTATTGACAATATTGTCCTTGAAAAGACTTCAGCTCCAGAGATAGATGTGCCTGCAGGCAAGAATCTTATCACAAATTCAGAATTTGAGATGAGTGAGGATGGTAGCCTTGCTGGTTGGGAAAATGCAGTAACTGCTCCTGGAGATGCCACATTTGAGGCTGGAGATGGAAAGATCACATACAGTATTGCAAACGTGGGTGAGGCAGACTGGAACATCCAGCTTAAGCAGATGGGATTATCCCTTGAGCAGGGCGAGTCATATACGCTTAAATGTACATTGGTTTCTGATGTTGATAGAGTTGTGAAAGTTGCTGTAATGACTCCTTCAGCTGGTTATGCATGGCATGGCGGTGAAGATGTGGTCCTTACAGCGGGTGAGGCTAAGGATATAACACTCACTATCACACCTAAGGAAGAAGTTTTCACAGATGGTATCACTGTTGATACAGGTGCCGGATTATTCTTCTCAATGGGATATGTTGAAGGATACACGCTTGGAGAACATACAGTTTCTATATCAAATGTATCATTCATAAAAAACTAATTTAGACCCCTAAAAATAACCTATATACCTTTGGACAGCCGGCAGTGGGCAAAACTCACTGTCGGCTGTCATTTTTTTAAAAATTTTTGGGGATTTTCGTAGCTGGTGAAAGTGATCAGATATACTGATGGGGTTTGTGTGAGAAAATAAAATATGATAAAATAAGTAATATTTCAAAATACAATGGAAGGATGAAGATGTGTAGAAATTTATGAAAAAACTGATCTCATGGAATGTAAATGGTATAAGGGCCTGCGCCGGTAAAGGTTTCATGGACTTTTTTAATAGTATAGATGCAGATATATTCTGTATACAGGAGTCCAAGATGCAGGAAGGACAGTTGACACTTGATATGCCGGGATATCATCAGTACTGGAACTATGCGGATAAGAAGGGGTATTCGGGAACGGCTATTTTTACAAAAGAAGAACCTTTGAGTGTTACAAATGGTATAGGCATAGATGAACACGATCATGAAGGGCGTGTAATAACACTGGAATATTCAAGTTTCTACATGGTAACTGTTTATACGCCGAACTCACAGAATGAGCTGGCAAGACTTGATTACAGGATGGAATGGGAGGACGCTTTCAAAGCATATCTGAAAACACTTGAAGAAAATAAGCCGGTTATTGTGTGTGGTGATATGAATGTTGCACACAAGGAAATAGATCTGAAAAATCCAAAGACAAACAGGAAGAATGCGGGATTTACTGATGAAGAAAGAGAAAAGATGACTGAACTTCTTGATAACGGTTTTATTGACACTTTCAGGTATTTTTATCCTGACCAGGAAAATATATATTCGTGGTGGTCATACAGATTCAAGGCAAGGGAGAAGAATGCAGGATGGCGTATCGACTACTTTCTCACATCTGAAAGCTTAAAGGACAAGCTTGTCGATGCCAAGATCCACACCGATATCATGGGATCTGATCATTGTCCGGTTGAGCTGGATATTGACATGTAGTATGCGCTGAAACATAAAACTGGAAACACAAGTGATTATATTTACAGGTATATGTATCTAATATAACAAAAAACATTGATAAAGCGAGTCATCACAGCTTGAAAAATTAGCATTATATAAGTATAATCTCAATGAGTGAATTATGATTAAGAGACTGCCCGGTGTGACTATGGCGTGGATGATTTTATCTCATGACATGGTGTAGGATATATTTATCTGCATGATGGCAGTCGGAATAAATAAAAAGGAGAAAAATTATGAGTAAGAAACCAGTAGTTTTAATGGTCCTCGACGGATATGGTCTTAGTGACAAGACAGAGGGTAATGCAGTAGCACTTGCTAATACACCTGTTATGGACAAGCTTATGGCTACAGCACCATTTGTACAGGGCGCAGCTTCGGGACTTCCTGTAGGACTCCCAGACGGTCAGATGGGTAATTCAGAGGTAGGACATATGAACATCGGCGCAGGCCGTATCATATATCAGGAGCTTACAAGAATCACAAAGGCAATCGCTGATGGAGATTTCTTTGAGAATGAGGAGCTGCTCGCTGCTATAGAGAACTGCAAGAAGAACAATTCTGATCTTCATCTCTGGGGACTTCTCTCAGATGGAGGCGTTCACAGCCACAATACACACCTTTACGCAATCCTCGAGCTCTGCAAGAAGCAGAACTTTGAGAACGTATATGTTCATCCATTCTTCGATGGAAGAGATACACCACCTGCATCTGGCAAGAGTTACCTTGAGGAGCTTATTGCGAAGATGAACGAGATCGGTGTAGGTAAGGTAGCATCTATGTCAGGTCGTTACTACGCAATGGACAGAGATAACAGATGGGACAGAGTAGAGCTTGCATACAAGTCACTTGTGACAGGTGAGGGCGTTCAGGCTGAGGACGCAGTAGCAGCTATGCAGGAGTCATACGACAAGGAAGTATATGATGAGTTCGTTCTTCCTACTGTTATCACAGAGAACGGCAAGCCGGTATCGCTTGTAAAGGCAAATGATTCAGTCATATTCTTCAACTTCAGACCAGACAGAGCCCGTGAGATCACCAGAGCATTCTGCTGTGACGATTTCGATGGATTTGAGAGAGCAAATGGCCGTATGCCACTCACATATGTATGCTTCAAGGACTATGACGAGTCAATACCTAACAAGCTTGTTGCATTCAAGAAAGAAGAGATCGACAACACATTTGGCGAGTATCTTGCAGCTAAGGGACTTAAGCAGCTCAGACTTGCTGAGACAGAGAAGTATGCTCATGTAACCTTCTTCTTTAACGGCGGTGTTGAGGAGCCCAACAAGAATGAGGACAGAATCCTTGTAAAGTCACCTGCTGTAGCAACATATGATCTCCAGCCTGAGATGAGTGCTCCAGAGGTAAGCGAGAAGCTCAATGCTGCCATCCTTGGCGGTGAGTATGATGTGATCATCATCAACTTTGCAAACCCTGACATGGTTGGTCATACAGGAGTTATCCCTGCAGCAATCCAGGCTGTAGAGACAGTTGATAAGTGCGTTGGCGCTGCAGTAGAGGCGATTGATAAGGTTGATGGAGTTCTCTTTATCTGTGCTGATCACGGTAACGCAGAGCAGATGATCAACTACGAGACAGGTGCTCCACACACAGCTCATACAACCAATCCTGTACCATTTATCCTTTACAACTATGGTGAGGATGTAGAGCTTCGCGAGGGCGGATGCCTTGCAGATATCGCACCTACACTTCTTGAGGTTATGGGACTTCCTCAGCCTGAAGAGATGACAGGCAAGTCACTTATTGTAAGAAAGTAAAAAAAGATGATGAGCGATGAGCGATGACAACAAATGTAGATATATGTCATATCAATCGCGCGAGAAACAATAAATAAAAGATACGGCACCGAATTATAATATAAGATTGTTATGATCGGTGCTGTATTTAGTTGGGAGGATGCATATGAAGAAGTTTTTGGAAGAGTTTAAGGAGTTTGCTCTTAAGGGAAATGTGATGAGTCTGGCAATCGGTGTTATCATTGGTGGAGCATTTCAGTCATTGGTCACAGCTTTTACAGACTGTTTCATCACACCTATAATCAACAGCATAGGCGGAGCTAAGATCGGTGGACATTTTCAGATATTCCACACAGGACAGTACATTGAGTACGGTGCATTTCTGTCAGCTGTGATCAATTTCATCATTATGGCATTTGTCATATTTGTCATTATGAAAGGGATCAACACACTTATGGATTTGGGAAAGAAGAAAGAGGTGGCAGCGCCTCTCACAAGAAAGTGCCCTTACTGTATGGGTGAGATAGATATCAAGGCAACAAAGTGCATGTACTGTACATCTGATGTGCCACCTGCAGAGGAGTAGACAAATGCGTCGCTGATCGTGACGGGTAATTCAGATATTATTTTATATTAAACCCAATACCATCAATTCATGGGCATATCACAAACCGTGAATTGGTGGTATTTTGCTATCATGATATATTATTGGATGAGTTCCATATTGTTCTTGCTTAGAAATTCATTCACCTGAATAGCTGAATTGTATTCGTTGTTAATACATACAATAAGAGCAGCGTCAAGATTAATCTTCGGATATAGAACGGCGCAGCCGGAGATGGTGAGTGCGCGTTGTATGTCTTTAAGTTTCATGCCAATGCATATGCACAGCATTACAAGTTTGTATTTTCCAGGATGAGGTTTTCTTCCATTTAATATCTGGTACGCGTAGCCCCTGTCCAGATTACTTCGTCTTATTGCGCTTGTAACGTCTATGTTGGGATGACTCTTGAGGTAATCGTTAAAAAAGTCACCAAGATCGCTGTACGAGTTCATCTCCTTATGACTGTTTAAAAATTCCTTGAAACCATCGCTGCCTGTTGTCTCTGACAGTTCGTTCATAAGATCTGTTGTTCTGTAATTCATGACGCTTTTACATTCCTTTTCTGCCTATATAGTAAATTGTACAATATTATAGTTATATTACTTGGTTAAACACTTGTAATGCTATTGAAAAACTCTGATTATTTGCCTACAATAATTATTATATGTACTGAATACTATTTTGTAAATTATTTATGGGGAACAATCAGATGGATATGGAGGTTCAGAGCAGGTTGTCGTTTTACAGAGAGCTTGCGCCACTTGGAGATAAAGAGAATATATGTCTTGTAAAGCATGTAGAGAACGAACAGATATATGTTAGAAAGATACTTGATACTTATGATGCAGATATTTACAAACTTATTCAGACTGCAAAGGTTCAAAATGTTCCACATATATATGAGTGCCTGGAAAGTGATGGGCGACTGTATGTTATTGAGGAATATATTCAGGGGATTACGCTCGAAAAGTTCATAGAGCAATATGGAACTGTCAATGAGAATACTGCGTGTCGGATTGCTGAATGCCTCTGTCAGATACTTGATCACTTCCATAATCTGAATGTTCCTGTTATTCACAGGGATATCAAGCCTGCAAATGTGATGTTGAAGGGGGTATTCACAGACACAGACGTCGATATGCAGGGCGTTTATCTTATAGACTTCAATACCGCCAGACATTATAATATGATGGCGAGCAGAGATACTGTTCTTATGGGTACAAGGGGATTTGCAGCTCCAGAACAATATGGGTTTTCGCAGTCAGATGCAAGAACTGATATATATGCACTGGGAGTTCTTATCAACTATATGCTAACTGGAAGAATTGTGGCTGAGGGGATATATCGGAATGATCCACGTATAAATTGGGTGATAAAGCGCGCGACGGATATGTCGCCGGATAGAAGATATCAGAGAGTTTCAGATATGGCTTTAGACCTGTATTATATAAGAATTGGTACTGAAGAAAAGAGTATAGATCAGACAAATGAAATGCAAAGTAGTTCAGAAATAAAAGATACAGTTGACATATCAACGAGCCATAAGGTTATGAGGTTTCTTCCGCCAGGATTTCGAAGAGGTAGTGTAGAGCACATGATAATAGGCGCCATTTGTTACATCGTTCTTCTATGGTTTTGTTTTACTGTTACAGTGAAGGATGGAAAAACAGGAGAATCGATAACCGGTAATTCTTTGACCGCGTACAGAATAGTGTATTTCATAATGTTCTTTGGACTTGCACTTTTGTGGGGCAATTACCTGAATGTCTGGTCGCACATCCCATTTCTAAAAAGTGGCAAAAGAATAGTAAGAGGATTTGCGGTCTTGTTATATACTGTTATCTGGATAATTCTGGTGCTTGTCTGGTTTGCACTTGTTGATAATATATTTAAGATATAGATTACAAACAAAGGAGATAAAAGATCATGATAAAAGAATGTCTTGAAAATGTAAGAAAGAACGTGCCACTGGTGCACAATATCACTAACTATGTAACTGTAAACGATGTGGCAAATGTTATCATTGCCTGTGGCGGAAGCCCAATTATGTCAGATGACGAAGTCGATGCACCTGATATCACAAGCATATGTGGCGGTTTGAATATCAATATCGGTACACTTAATAAGAACACTATACCTTCTATGTATCTTGCCGGAAAAAGGGCAAATGAGCTGGGACACGTGGTTCTTCTTGACCCTGTTGGAGCTGGGGCAAGCCAGCTTAGGACTGACACAGCTGTCGGGCTTATGAAAGAAATAAAGTTTGATGTCATAAGAGGAAATATCTCTGAGATAAAGACGCTGGCATACGGTTCTGGAAGTACAAAGGGAGTTGATGCTGATGTAGCAGATGCGGTTACGGAGGATACACTCGACGGTGCAGTTGCATTTGTCAAGAGGTTATCTGCAGAGACAGGATCGATCATAGCTGTGACTGGTGCAATAGATCTCGTAGCGGACAGTGAGAAGTGTTATGTCATAAGAAACGGCCGCCCTGAGATGGGAAAGATAACAGGAACAGGCTGTCAACTGTCAGGAATGATGACTGCGTATGTTGTTGCAAATCCTGACAACAAGCTTGAGGCTGCTGCCGCAGCAGTCATGGTCATGGGGCTTGCGGGAGAGATAGGTTATTCTCATCTTCAGTCATTTGAGGGCAATTCGACATATAGAAATAGGATAATCGATGCCGTATACAACATGGATGGCGACACACTTGAAAAGGGAGCCAGATTTGAGATCAGATAAATAATACTAAGTAAGAATTTGGCAGAATATAAGAATAAAACATAAAAATATGAAAAATATGACATAAAAATAAGATTTAAAAGTATGGAAGAAGGAAGTATCTTATGATAAATTGCAGTGAAAAAGAACTTATGCTCTATGCGGTAACTGACAGGCATTGGCTTGGAGATGAAACTTTGTACGATCAGGTGAAGAAAGCACTTGACGGCGGAGCAACATTTGTACAGCTCCGGGAGAAGAATCTAGACAGAGCGGATTTCCTTGCGGAGGCACTGGAGATTCAGAAGCTCTGCAGGGAGTATGGAGTCCCATTTGTCATAAATGATGAGGTGAGTATCGCAAAAGATATAGATGCTGATGGCGTTCATGTTGGACAGAGTGATATGGAAGCCATGGATGTCAGAAAAATACTCGGTCCGGACAAGATACTTGGAGTATCGGCGCAGACTGTTGAACAGGCTATGATAGCTGAAAAGCATGGAGCGGATTATCTTGGAGTTGGTGCAGTATTTGCAACTGGTTCAAAGGATGATGCTGATGATGTAAGCCATGAGACGCTGAAAGCCATATGCGAGGCAGTGTCTATACCTGTCATTGCCATAGGGGGCATAACAAAGGATAATATCTTTGAGCTTGCGGGTTCTGGAATATGTGGCGTGGCTGTTATAAGTGCGATATTTGGACAGAAGGACATAAAAAAAGCTACAGAGGAACTCAAGGTTTCTGTGGAGAATATGCTTGAGAAGTAGATATAGGATTATGAAGAATAAGGCCTTAACGGTTGAAATGAACAGCTTAATGTCTTATTAAGTAGATAATAGATAGAGGTGTACATGAAAAGACTAGTTATCAGCGATATAAAGGGTGCGATATTTGATATGGATGGTGTGCTTCTTGATTCTATGCCTATGTGGGATCATGCAGGTGAGATGTATCTTGCAGGACAGGGGATAAAAGCAGAGCCGAATCTTGAAAAGGTTTTGTTCACCATGACTATGCAGAAAGGTGCGGAATATATTCGTGATCATTATGGGTTAGCACTTTCTCCTGAAGAGATCATAGAAGGCATGAATGAGACTGTGAGAAATTTCTATGCGAATGAGGTAGAACCTAAGGCAGGAGTTAGAGATTTTCTTAAGCTTTTGAAGAGATATGATATTCCGGTAACTGTTGCGACATCTACGGATAGATGCCATGTGGAGGCAGCACTTTCAAGAAATGGACTTATGAAGTATATCGACAGTATATTCACGTGTTCTGAGGTGGGTGTAGGAAAGGCTGCTTCATCGAAGATATATGAGCTTGCTGCAGAATTCATGGGAACGGATATAGGTGGATCGTATGTGTTCGAGGATGCATATCATGCTGCGGAGACTGCCCAGAATGCTGGTTTTACAGTTGTGGGACTTTACGATGAGTCAAGCAAGGACAGACAGGCTGATCTTAAGGCTCACTGCGAATATTATTATTCGGATTTTACAGAGCTTATGGATAGCCTTCTGCCTGATAGAAGCCGCCTTGTTCCCGTATTAACTATAGCTGGAAGTGATTCTTCCGGGGGAGCGGGAATACAGGCTGATCTCAAGACTATGCAGGCAAATGGTGTATTTGGAATGAGCGCGGTCACAGCATTAACTGCACAGAATACAACCGGCGTAACATCAATCATGAATACAACACCTGAAGTGCTTGCAGATCAGATAGACGCTGTATTTTCAGATATAAGACCGAGAGCGGTCAAGATAGGTATGGTTTCGGTGCCTGAGCTTATAGATGTTATAGCTGATAAGCTTGTATCATATAAGGCGGAGAATGTTGTCCTCGATCCTGTTATGGTTGCTACCAGCGGTGCAAAGCTGATAAGTGATGAAGCCATAAATGTATTGACAAGAAGACTTTTTCCACTTGCTAAACTCATAACACCCAATATACCTGAGACGGAGGCGCTTACCAGATATATCATCGAGACCAAAGATGATGTGGAAAGTGCTGCCAGGCTGATATATGAGAAGTATGGATGCGCTGTACTTGTCAAGGGCGGACATAGCATAAACGATGCAAATGACATGTTGTTTGATGGAGATAGCACAATCTGGTTCTCAGGTGAGAGGATAGATAATTCAAATACCCATGGAACAGGATGTACTTTATCCAGCGCAATAGCTTCAAACCTTGCCAAGGGATATGATGTAGCTGATTCCGTGAGCAGGGCCAAGCAATATATATCAGGAGCACTGGCTGCCATGCTTGATCTTGGCACAGGCAGCGGACCTCTCAATCACGGATTTGATATAGACAGCAGATATATGATCTAAAGATAGATCTGCCTACAGATTTAAAGCCTCGCAGATATAAAGTGTGCTGTCAGCACACCAAATCTATTTTCTTTTGCAATACAATATATATACTAAAAATGCAAAGGAGAGAAGATTATGGAAAAGACAAAACAGCCGTTGTCAACATTCAGACTTGTGATAGGTATAATTACTATTGTGTTATCTGTTCTTATCACATTTCAGTCGTGCGCTGCAGGGGTGTCAAATGCGTTGGAGGAAAATGGAGAAGCCGGAGGAACTGCGGGATTGTTTCTTGCAATATGCTTTCTGGTTGCAGGAATCGTCGGTATCGTTACGAGAAAATCCCCATCATGTGGTGGAACATTTACGAGTGCAGGATTTTATATAGTTGCAGGTCTTGTGGGATTTGCTGGAGCAGGTTCATATGCAGACTTGACGATATGGTCAGTACTGTCCGTTGTGTTCGGAATTATATTTATAATTGCGGGAGTGCTCGTAAAGAAAAACAAATGATTCAGGGCGAGATCCCATTAGCCGCTATATAGGCGATGACGGATATATTGAATTAATATATTCTGACATGTTTAAACAAGAAAATCGGTTGTAATATGATTATATATATCATTTACAGCCGATTTTCTTTTGCGATAAGAGATTATAATAAGGTATTCATATTTATATAGTAATAAAAATTAAGATGATAGGTGACAGAATAGGATGTATATTAAAAGTTAAGACAAAAATGCATCAAGCTAGGGGAGGGTGTTATTGTGAAAAAGCTCTGTGATAAAAACTGGTTCCAGATGATAACATCAGGTATGGCGACATTCCTTATCATATGGATCCTTTTTCTGATAAAAGGCTATGCACCATTTGGCGATAATTCGCTTGCAACAATGGATGCTGAATACCAGTACATAGATTTATTTGGATATCTTAAGGATGTGCTTTCCGGTGATAATAGTGCATTATATTCATTTAGTAAGTCTATAGGTGGGTCGTGTATTGGAATATTTGGGTATTATCTTTCCAGCCCATTTAATCTGCTGATCTTATTTTTTAAAAAATCTCAGATCATAGAATTCTTCCATCTGGTTATATCATTGAAACTTGCCGTGGCTGCAGCTGCATGCACATGTTTTATAAATAACAGGTTCGCCCGGAAAAATGAAAATGCAAAGACTCCCGATAATGGTGACAGTAGAATTTTTCATCATGGGATGATCACGGTTATCCTGTCTGTGAGTTATGCACTCTGTCAATATTCGATTGCTCAGTCAAGCAACATCATGTGGCTTGACGGTGTATATATGCTTCCGTTTATCATGCTTGGTGTCTACAGAGTGACACATGGAAAGGGCATATGGCGCCTGGCTGTCCCTGTGGGATGTTCCATACTGTTCAACTGGTATACAGGGGGAATCAACTGCCTTTTTGCCATTATGTGGTTCGTTTTTGAAGTTGTTTTATTATACACAGACGATGAAAGAAAGCTTGACAGGAATGAGATAAGGCTTACTTGGCATCTCCTGGTGAGATTCGTCGCAGCAATGGCTGTTGGAGTTATGCTAAGCTGCATATTGTTTTTGCCGGTTGTGGGTGCTCTCAGAAATGGGCCTAGGGGAGACCTTGAGCTCAGAAATCTTTTGAATCTGTCTTTCAATGGAAATATATTTTCTGTCGCAAATTCATATTCATTAGGTGCCAAAAGCGCAAAGGGCTATGTTACTCTCTTCTGTGGCTCTGTAGCCCTGCTTGGAGCAATGGGGAGCATCATTGTAAAACCTGAAAGATCACGTGAACGCTGGGTCAGAGTGGGCATGGCGATTCTGACTGTTCTTTTATTTTACTGGAATCCATTATACACTGCATTTTCACTGTTTAAATCAGTGGGATCATATTATTCAAGATATGCATATGTTGGTGTATTTGCGATAATATTTCTGGCTGCGGATTTCTATCTTGTCAGATCAGGAAATGAATTGTCCCGGAATCTATCCCGGAAAATGCTCATAGGAACAATATTGTTTGGAGTTATTATGATAGGCTCGAACTTTCTGCTGACGGCTAAGCAGTCATACAAAAAGATAGGTGTGACGATAGTCATAATGCTTTTGATAACATTTGCTATGTGGTATGTTTCGGGGGACAAACTTAATATTTTCAAGACTGTTACAAAGAAAAAACATGTTGCCAGATGGATGGCTCCTGTGATCATATGTGTTCTATCCATTCTGGAAACAGGCCTTAGCGTTAGCATGCAGATGGATAATTATCACAGGGATGATGTTCAATATATAAAGCAGTACATTCCGGAAGCGGAGAGGATATATTCATCACTTAAAGAATATTCGCTGAAAAAAATATGTGACGAATCAGGTGATCAGACAGGTCAGCAGTCAGATTCAACAAGACAGGGCAATATAGAACAATTTTACCGGGTTAACAACACTGTTGGCAGAAACGTGTTGGGACGTGGAATAAGGGCGAATTATGACGAGTCTCTGGCATATGGCTTCTGGGGGCTTGGAGGTTATACTTCATCACCAGATGCGGTGACACTGGATTTCATGGATTTGCTGGGATACAGAAAAAATGCAGACTGCATGACAGTGGTTAATACATCAAATATTGCGGTTGATTCACTGATGGGCGTAAAGTATGTTACTTCTGCTAAGGGAATAAACGGTCTTAAGGTTGTGAAAAATATAGAGCAGGGGGCGTGCAGCAAGATGAAGGTTTATGCTAATCCTTATGCGCTTCCTATGGCTTTTGTCTACACGACTCCTGAAAATGAAAAAGCGTACACTATTGACGTGACTACAGAAAATGGTATGCAGAATCCATTTGAGTACGTAAATGAACTTTACAGTCAGCTTCTCGGTGAAGATGCCGATGTATTTGTCGCTCTGAATTGTAAAGTGTCAGAAGTGTCAGATCATGAGATGAGGTATGATATAAGCATTCCGGCTGGAAAATATGCGGTATATGGCAATATTCCGTGGTACACAGAGTTTCAGGGAGAGATAAATGTCAACGATAAATACAAATCTGGTTATGCCAAATGGATATCACCGACAGTATTCTATATACCTACTAAGATGGGGACCCTAGATTGTCATGTTACTCTAAAAGCAATTGATTCGAATATAGCATTGGATGTTGTAGAAGGGGCCGAGCAATTCTATGGCGTGGATTTGGCAAGGCTGAAAAAAGTAACAGACAAGCTGCGTGCAGGATCGGTCAATGGCGCACAGATATCAAACGGATCAGTAAAAATAAATGTTGATGCCCGAAGCGGAGAAAGCCTGTTTTTATCTATACCATACGACTCAGAATGGAAAGTAGAACTAAATGGGGAGAAAGTTACGCCGGATCTGCTGGCTGATGCATTATATTCGGTGAAACTTGTTGAAGGAAACAATGAAATACGGATGAGTCATCATATAAGGTTTGGAAAAGCTGGGATCATTGGGTCCATAGCAGGTATGCTCATAGTGTTGATTTCGCTTGTTTCAGAGTTAAGGCATCGTGAAAGAAAGCAATGAAAGAAAACAGTATAAGAAATTGCATATGAATTGAATAAGAAATTATATAAGAAATAAAAATTTCTGTTGAATAAGAGACAGTGATGTGTTATCATATTCAAAGTTGGTGTTAAATTTGATCACACCATTTTCGGAAACGGAGGTGTTATATATATGGATACGCTTAGGACGGTATTATTAGTAGTTTACGTTATAATATGTGTAGTATTGGCAATCGTAGTTCTTTCACAGGAAGGAAAGGATGCAAGTCTTACAAGCTCTATATCTGGAGCAGGCGGTGGATTTGATAATTCCTACTGGGGCAAGAACAAAGGAAGCTCAAAGCAGGAGATGCTGAAGAAGATAACAGCAGTACTTACAGTTTTGTTCTTTGTACTTGCACTGTTGCTTGATTCAAAACTTTTTAACTAATATGAATTCTGATGCTTACATATATTGATTGATATTGATTTAAAGAGATTTAGTTGATATTGATTGAATATGTAGGCATTTTTTATCTCCGAAAATATTATAACCTGAATTGGTATGGTATTATATGTTTAACTTGATGAGCAGGAATTTAGAGAAAGGGTATGTGTGTTTTATATAATATATTTCTATATAGAACCTACATAGATAGATATATGGGTAAGCACAATAAGGATTTGGATAGCAGGGATTTGAATAATAGGGATTTGAATAATAGAGATTTGGATAGCAGGGATCTGGAATTATATAATAAGAGAAAGCAGACTGTATATGAATTCATCTGTGATGATGATTATCCACCGATGAAATTTAAAGAAATGTGCACATTTCTGCAAGTCCCTGGCGATGAGAGACAGACATTGCTTGATATATTGAACGATCTTACAGACGAGGGAATGATCGTCAGATCGTCAAAGGGACGCTATCAGAAAGTTGGCGAGGGTACTTATAAAGGAACGTTTATAGGTAACCAGAGGGGCTTTGGATTTGTAAGGGTAGATGGCATGAAGGAGGATTTCTTCATACCTGAAAAGAATACGATGGGGGCATTTCACGGGGATACGGTTCTCATACGTGCTCAGGATAAGCCAAAGGGCATGAAGCAGGAAGCTGTTGTAGTCAAAGTACTTGAGCGTGGACTTAAGAAAGTTGTCGGTGTATATCAGAAGAACAAAAACTTTGGATTTGTAATACCTGATAATCTCAAGATAGATGGCGATATATTTATATCAAAGGCTAATTCAATGGGTGCCATGGCTGGGCATAAGGTTGTGGCTGAGATCATAAGCTATGGTGATAAGGTGAAGTCACCTGAGGGAAGGATCATAGAGATACTGGGACATATCAACGATCCGGAGAGTGATGTACTCTCTGTTGTCAGGGCTTTAGATATACCGGTTGATTTCCCGGATGAAGTCATGGACAGTCTTGCTCAGATACCCGACTCAGTCGGCACATCGGAGATGGCGGGAAGGACAGATCTCAGACACCTTCAAACGGTCACGATCGACGGTGAGGATGCAAAGGATCTGGATGATGCTATTACTCTGTATGAAAAAGATGGTATGTACAAGCTGGGTGTTCATATAGCTGATGTGACTCATTATGTGAAGGAGAATTCTCCTCTTGATAAGGAAGCGCTTAACAGGGGTACAAGCTGTTACCTTGTGGACAGAGTTATACCTATGCTCCCTCATAAGCTGTCAAATGGCATCTGTTCACTGAACGAAGGACAGGACAGGCTTGCACTCAGCTGTCTTATGGATATAGATAAGAATGGACATATAGTTGGACATAAGATTTGCGAGACGGTGATCAATGTTGACCGCAGAATGTCGTACACCAGCGTGTCTGCGATTGTCGAGGATCATGATCTGGATGAGACTGAGAAGTACAAAGAGCTTGTTCCGATGTTTGAACTCATGCTTCATGTATCAGATCTTCTCAGAGCAAACAGGAGAAAACGTGGTTCGATAGATTTCGATTTCGATGAGTCGAAGATCAAGATAGGATCAGATGGAAATGTGGTATCTATAGGGGTATATGAGAGACGAAGATCAAATGATATCATAGAGGACTTCATGCTTGCCGCAAATGAGACGATCGCCGAGGATTATTTCTGGCAGGATATACCGTTTGAATACCGAGTTCACGAGACGCCGGATGCAGACAGAGTGGAGCAGCTGTCGCTTCTTATAAGCAACTTTGGAATGTACTTCAAGGCTTCAAAGGAGAATATACATCCAAAAGAGTTTCAGAAGCTTCTTGACAGGATAAAAGGCGAGCCGTACGAGAATCTTGTCAGCAGGATGGCGCTTCGAACCATGAAACAGGCGAAGTATTCCACTGAATGTACAGGACATTTTGGACTGTCGTGCAAATACTACTGTCACTTCACTTCTCCTATAAGGAGATATCCAGATCTGCAGATTCATCGTATAATAAAGGAAAATATACATGGAAAGCTTGATTCCAAGCGAATAGAGCATTATAGAATGATACTGGACAGGGTTGCTGATGACAATTCCCGCAAGGAGAGGCGTGCAGAAGAAGCTGAGAGAGATGTCGAAAAGCTCAAGAAGGTAGAATATATGTCGGCACATATTGGTGAGGTATACGATGGATTTGTGTCTGGTGTCACCAACCGAGGAATGTTTGTTGAACTTCCGAATACGGTAGAAGGATTTGTAAATGTGGCGGATATGCGCGATGATTATTACTATTTTTCCCAGGAAGATTATGCTATGATAGGTGAGGAGACTGGAAATCAGTATGCCATCGGAGATCCTATACAGATCAGAGTTAAGAACACGGATAAGATGACGAAGTCTATAGACTTCAGTATTGTTTATAAAGGAGCGGATAAATTTGTCAAAGGAAAGAGGGAACACTCTCATCGCAAATAATAAAAAAGCATACCATGAGTATTTTATAGAAGAGAAATTTGAGGCTGGTATCGAGCTTGTGGGAACAGAGGTCAAGTCTATAAGACAGGGACATTGCAGCATCAAGGAGGCATTTGTCGGAATCGATCACGGTGAGGTATTCGTGTACAGGATGAATGTCAATCCATACGAGAGGGGCAATATATTCAACAAGGATCCACTCAGAACACGCAAACTCCTGCTGCACAGGTACGAGATCAATAAACTCATAGGACAGCAGAAGGTAAAGGGCTACACCATCATGCCGCTCAAGGTATATATCAAGGATGGACTTGTCAAGATGGAGATCGGTCTGGCAAAGGGTAAGAAGCTCTATGATAAGCGTGAGGATATTGCGAAGAAAGACATGAAGCGTGAGATGGAGAGAGATCTGAAAAACAGGAACAGAGAGTAGTCGCATGCTGGACTGTGTAATAGGAAGCTTTGGGGTGTAGAGAGTAGATATACTCTGAACCGTGGGAAGCTTTCGGATGTAATATGTCAAAAAACTGTGAAATATGACATATTAAGGAAGTAATTGTTGGAAATGTTCTCCTGTATGTGTTATACTAGCAGGGTGTTGAAAGTTAGAAATGATTTTCATATAATACGAATTGTTTGGAGAAGAGAGTTATGAGTCAGAGTAAAGTAGATCAGAGAAAATATGAGAAGAAGCACCGCAAGGAGATACTTCGTAAGCAGAAGGTGAAAAAGGTGCTTGCTGTTACGATTACTATAGTTGTGATAGCCGGTATTGTAGGAAGCATAGCAGGTGTTAAGATATATAAGGCTATTCCAAAGTATGTGGAGGCATCAAGTCTTAACAGTTATATAGATAAGGCTTATTCAGATCTTGGATATGATTCATTGCTCCCTGCTACTGGCACAGATGCATCAGAGGAAGATACGACGGACTCAGAGGAGGCTGCTGATTCAACATCAGAGGAAGATACAACAGAAGCTGCTTCGTCAGAGGAGACTGCTTCAACTGAAGAAGAGTAAGCAGAAAGCTATAAGTTATACGGTAGTAGACAGTATAGCGATATATCAGATATTGCGTGGAATATGACATGAGATTATGACATGAGATTATGACATGGGAATATGACATTAGAATATATGCATATATCATGTAGATTCCACATAATATATAATAATCGGTTATCACTGATTTATTAAACAATCAGGGGTTGACTGGTTTCGACAGGGGTTTTGAAGCTATGGAAGCCATCCGTGGACCAGAGCCACGCTAAAAGCTGGACAAAAAATAAACGCTAACGATAATTTAGCATACGCTGCCTAGTTGCAGCCGTCATCCTTTAGGAACGCCGAGCCTTTAGGAATGGCGTCGACTTTCGGCAAACTCCTGCATCTAAGCTTTGCGATGTAGGAAAATCCATGAAGCTACTAAGGTCTATAGCATGTTAGTGGGCGATAGGCTGAGGGAATGTTAAAGCACTGACTGTGATGGAAGAAACTGTAGTGAATGAGCTTTTGGACGGGGGTTCGACTCCCCCCAGCTCCACTAAATGGAAAAGCAGGGCATATAGATTTTGTTTCTATATGCTCTGTTTTTTATTTAAACTACAAGTTGATGGTCTGACGAGAGATGATAGGATAAGATGTATGTATGATGTATCGGATTCTATACTGATCCAATAAAAGATAAAAATGATGGGGAGGCTTTATATATGTGTGCATATGATTTTGAACGTTATACTGATGAGAGAGTTCATATGCTAAAAGTCCGTGCTATGGGCCAGCTGCTAATTATTGTATTTTTTCTAGTTGTGTTAATAAAGGCTCCTATGTTTGATATATATTGTGTGAGAGTTTCTGGATATTCAATGGAAGCCTTATTTCATTCCGGCTCGGAATATTTGATGAAAAAATCAGGATATACTCTTGAAAGAGGGGATGTGGTCACGCTATGGGGAGACAATGTGCCGGCGGAAGAAATTACGGGAAAAGTACTGTGTCAGATAAGCCCGTATTTCAGACTTATAAAGAGACCGGATTATAATATTTAGAAATAATATTTGGAGGCGAGGATTTGCAGAATACAAATATGAGAACAAATTGGTTCTTACTCGGGGACATACATGGCCAGGCGGCGCCTATAGAGTACTTTTATAAATTCAACACTGAAAGACTGAATCTTGATACTTTCCAGAATAACTTGATCCTGCTTGGGGACGTGGGATGTAATTTTTCCATCATCGGTAAGGGTGATGAGTATTGTAAGCAGAGCCTTTCCAGATTCCCATTTACCTATATATGTCTTCGAGGCAATCACGAGGCAAGGGTGACAGATGTTGTAAAGCTGTTTCCAGACAAATGGGAGCAGAGGGAGAAGTATGGCGGTATCATATATGTGGAGAAGGAATATCCGAGAATTGAGTATCTTGAAGACATCCCGGCTGTGTATGAATTCGGTGGATATAAAACTTTGTCAATACCGGGGGCTTATTCCATCGATAAGCAGCTTCGGATACAGAACAATTGGGGATGGTTTGAGAATGAACAGCTGTCAGATTCTGAGATGGAGATCGGCAGAGAACTCATAGAGAAATATCCGACTATGGATCTGGTCATTTCCCATACATGTCCCATCACATTTGAACCGAGGGATCTCTTCCTGAAATCCTTCGATCAGTCGAAGGTAGACAAGAGGATGGAGATATATCTAGGCGAGATAGAAGCAAAGCTTGATTATAAGAGATGGGCATGGGGACACTTCCACGCAGACAGGTTATATCCGTGGGATGGCGACAAGGAAAAGTTAATGCTCTTTGATGAGAACGTTGTAGATCTGAATAAGTTTATGACGATGAAACGGACGGACAGTCTGTTTGATATAATTGCGTAGCGATTCCAAACACGACAGGCGCCGCCTATTATAGTGAGGTTTCCATGTTGGAGTATACGGGAGGCAGATGCTGCAGGTATAATTTCTATATTAAGCGAGTATAAAACTGCAATACTAAACGAGTATAAAACTATAATAAAAAAGAACTGATAATATACATTTAGTTTATTATCAGTTCTTGGAGTTGTTAAGAATTAAAAAGTTCCATCTGTGTATTTGCATTGTCGTTGTGTTCGACAACTATAACATATTGTACATTAAACTTCAATATCTCGGCTAAATAAATTAATTGTAAATCAGTGCATAACATACAGTTTATTGCACATATAGATTTGACAGGTAGGATATTAGATTGATTTTTGCAGAATTTAAATAACATTTTTATTAAATTTCCTCTTGCATCTACCATTTCGTTATGTTATATTGAATGAGTTGTGAAAAAAGGTGATGGTCCTCTGTGCCCATATATCCGATGGATATGGCAGTAAGAACATCAGAATATTAAGGAGGAACACAATGAGCGCAATGAACGATTACATTAAGAACCTTGAGGCTTCTCAGATGAAGGAGAGCGTTGACAACTTCAACGTAGGTGATACTGTAAAGGTACACAACAGAATCAAAGAGGGTAACAAGGAAAGAATCCAGATCTTCGAGGGTACTGTAGTTAAGAGACAGGGCGGAAGCAACAGAGAGACTTTCACAGTAAGAAAGATTTCTAGCGGATGCGGTGTTGAGAAGACATGGCCTGTACATTCACCATTCGTAGAGAAGATTGAAGTAGTTAGAAGAGGTAAGGTTAGACGTTCTAAGATCTACTACTTACGTTCAAGAGTTGGTAAGGCAGCAAAGGTTAAAGAGCTTGTTAAATAATTTAGCTTATAACATGTAGAACAACTAAGATGGCTGGGGTAAATATTTACTCCAGCCATTTTTGGAATAGGGCGGAGATTTTGCAGTATGAGTGAGAGATATGACAGAATTAGAAGAATACGCCGGGAGAAGCGTAGGGAGCGTAGACAGCAGAGAACGCTGAAAAAGACAGCTAAGTATATATTTGGATGGATTATAACAGTTATTACAGCTGCAGTACTTGGATATGGCTTTGTTGCATTTGGCTTTCAGAATGTATATATGGTTGGTCCATCGATGAACCCGACTATCTCAGATGGCGAAAAGTGTATGTTGAATAAGGCTGTCTATATGGTTGGATCACCGGACCGATATGATGTCGTGGCGTACCGTTCAGTTGAACATCAGGATAAGTATTATTCGATAAAGAGAGTTA
This sequence comes from uncultured Coprococcus sp., assembly GCA_902461735.1. Classification (GTDB taxonomy): domain Bacteria; phylum Bacillota; class Clostridia; order Lachnospirales; family Lachnospiraceae; genus Coprococcus. The sequence goes on along the minus strand of CABPYV010000017.1, from coordinate 33,308 downwards.
TAGGACTGCCTGGAGAGACTGTGCTTATCCGGAATGGACAAGTATATATCAATGGCAATCCACTCGCCGATAACCCTATAGATAGTGAGATAAGGACTGCTGGACTTGCAGAGACAGCGATAACGCTTGGAGAGAATGAGTATTTTCTTCTGGGTGATAATCCGGACAGCAGTCAGGATTCACGTTTCAGCAGTGTGGGAAATATCAAAAAGTCCGAGATCCTGGGAAGAGTCCGAGAGAAAAAATAATAAGAGGTACATTTTATGAATATACAGTGGTATCCAGGTCATATGACAAGGGCAAAGCGTATGATGCAGGAAGACATAAAACTCATAGATATAGTTATAGAACTTGTTGATTCACGAATCCCTTTTAGTAGCAAGAATCCGGATATAGATGATCTGGCGAAGAACAAATACAGATTGATATTGCTCAACAAAACCGATCTTGCGGATGATGCGGTCACTGCAAGATGGGAAAAATATTATACTGATAAGGGATTTTTTGTTGCAAAGATAAACGCCAGAGATGGTGCCGGTATGAAGAGCATTAACGGTATTGTCCAAGAAGCGTGCCGGGAGAAAATAGAGAGAGACAGAAAACGAGGCATTATCAATAGGCCTATCAGGGCGATGATAGTTGGCATTCCGAATGTTGGCAAGTCTACATTTATCAATTCTTATGCAAGAAAGGCGTGCACCAAAGTCGGAAATAAACCTGGAGTCACCAAGGGTAAGCAGTGGATCAGGCTTGGCAAAAATATTGAGCTTCTTGACACTCCTGGTATTTTGTGGCCGAAGTTTGATGATGAGGCTGTAGGTCTTAGACTTGCATTTATTGGTTCTATCAATGATGAGATACTCAATGTGACAGATCTGGCAATTGAATTAATAAAATTTTTACAGGCAAACTATTGTAATACCCTTACTCAAAGGTATAATATTGAAAGTACTGGCGATCCTGTGCAGATACTTGCGCAGATTGCGGAGAAAAGACAGTGTATAAAAAAGGGTGGAGAGTTTGACTATGATAAGGCTGCGGCTCTTCTTATGGATGATTTCAGATCTGGGAAGCTTGGCCGAATTACCCTTGAGATACCTTAAAGGAGTATAGATGAGCGTAGATTCTAATAAAGATACAAATACTGCTAATAAAGTGGCAGATAAAGAGATAGATAAAGAAAAAGATAAAGAAATTGAGAAAAAGACCACGGATGCTAAGATAGATAACCAAGATTCGGGTGCCGGAGCCAATGTAGCAGAGGCATTGAATGAAATATTTGATGATGATCCGGCTCAGAAAGCGCGTGAAAAAGAGATAGCGAAGTATGAGAAAAAGAGACAGAAAGCTCTTGAACGTGAGGCAAGAAAGGCGGCAAAAACTGAGGCTAATTCCACATCTGGCTGGTCATGGGATAAAGCTGTGAATGAAAACCGCTCGGCACAGACAGCGCAGGCTGAGAAGCAGGAACCAACTGATGATGTTGTTTATACAGAGGATGGAGAACTTGATGAAGCTGCGTTGAAGAAGAAGCTTAAAGCTGAAAAAAAGGCTGAGAAGCAGCTTAAAAAGGAACAGAAAAAGATACAGAAAAAAGAAGAAAAAGAGGTAAATATAGTAAAAGATCTCTTGTTTCTGTGCCTATATATACTGATTGTAATAGGCATCTGTTGGGCTGTGCTTACGTACGTTGGACAGAGAACGGAGGTAAGTGGTGAGTCTATGAGCAACACCCTTCACAGTGGAGACACGCTCTGGATAGATAAATTAGAGTATGAATTTGGTTCTCCGAAGAGGTTTGATGTTGTTGTGTTCCCGTATGGTGACGACGAGGATACTTTCTATATAAAGAGAATCATAGGAATGCCGGGCGAGACAGTATATATAGATGAAGAGGGAACTATCTATATTAATGATGAGCCGCTTGAAGGTGATAAGTATGGCCGCGAAGTCATAGCTGAAGATAAGCGTGGCATTGCATCTGAAGAGATAACGTTGGGTGAGGATGAATACTTTGTTCTTGGAGACAACAGGAATAATAGCAGGGACAGTCGTGTTTCTGATGTTGGCAATATACACAAAAAGGATATCATAGGAAGAGCTGTATTCAGATTTACAGGTGGTTTTGGCAAGATAGAATAAATAGAATAAGAAAAGTAACACGAGTTATTTATGAGGGCCGTTGCCGATGAGAATGGCAATAGCCCTCGTTTTTGACATAAAACAATTCTTTGAAGTACGCATATATAAATTAAAATTACAAGGTGGGAAACATATGAGCAGCATTGCAGAGATAAAGAAGATATTTGCCAGAGCTGATGTAGCTGATTATGCCAGGCTGATAGATGTATACAAGACGGATGAGAGGGAAGGCGTTCGCAAGATCGTGGAGTCCTTTGCCAAGAAGAAAAAAGCCTATGAAGATGAAAAATTAAGAATGTACAAAATGTTTGATTTCGAAAGAAAATATGGAGACAGAGAGTATATATGCGGCATTGATGAAGTGGGAAGGGGCCCGCTGGCCGGACCTGTAGTAGCTGCAGCTGTAGTTCTGCCAAAGGAATGTGATATACTATATCTAAATGATTCAAAGCAGCTTTCTCCAAAGAGGCGAGAGCAGTTGTATGATGAGATAATGGACAAAGCGGTTGCAGTTGGAGTTGGCATGGCTGATCAGGATGTGATTGACGACATAAATATATTGAATGCTGATTATGAGGCCATGAAACAAGCCATATCAAAGCTTTCGGTGACACCGCAGCTCCTCTTGAATGATGCTGTGAATATACCAGGTGTGGATATTCAACAGGTTGGTATAATCAAGGGCGATACGCTATCGGCATCGATCGCTGCTGCAAGTATTATTGCAAAAGTTACGAGGGACAGGCTTATGGTTGAATATGATGCCATTTATCCAGGGTATGGATTTGCCAAAAATATGGGATATGGAACTGCGGAGCATATAAAGGCACTCGAAACTATTGGACCATGTACAATACACAGAAAGACGTTTATAACAAAGTTTGTATAAATTGCGAGAAGGGCGTTAAATGAGTCTTGGATCAGAGAAAAAGCATATCGGCAATGATATAAATATTGGCGATGCAGTGGAGAATAAGACATATAATAGTAGATATATCGGAAACAATTATGAAGCCTTGGCAGCGGAATATCTTGAGCGCAATAATTATACTATTCTTGCCAGAAATTTTCGGGTGCGTGCAGGAGAAATTGATATTGTCGCTCAGAAGGACGGATATATAGTTTTCGTTGAGGTTAAATATCGCTCGAATATGCATACCGGTGCGCCGGAGGAATCCGTGGATGTTCGAAAGAGGCGACAAATATCAAAGGTTGCTCTGTATTTTCTTAATAAATACGGATATGGAATAGATATTCCTATGAGATTTGATGTTATAACAGTTACCAAGAAAGAAATCCGGCATATTGAAAATGCTTTTGATTATATCAATTGATAAGCGCAGACGTGAGAATGGTGAATATGAAAGAAATAAAATATATACGAAAAGATAATTCAACACATGTCCACACAGTGGATGGAGTGGATTTTATTACATTTGATAAACTGGATAAGGCGGGAATCGTGAATGCTTTTTCAACCAGAAAAGGGGGTATGAGCAAAGGTTATCTCGGATCTATGAATTTGAGCTTTCACAGAGGTGATGATCCGGAGAAAGTGATGGAGAACCACAGAAGATTTGCACATGCGATCGGATATGACTACAGGAAGCTTGTGTTTTCTGATCAGGTACACAAGACGGATATATACAAAGTTACAGAGGCGGATGCAGGAAAAGGCATTGTTAGAGAATCCGATATCATTGGTATAGATGGTCTTATGACTGATGTTCCCGGGATCCCACTCATGACATTTTATGCTGACTGCGTTCCGATATATTTTTACGATCCTGTCAAGAAGGTGGCAGCCATGAATCATTCAGGCTGGAAAGGAACCGTAGCTAAGATCAGCCAGTGCATGATAAAAAGACTTGGAGAAGAGTATGGGACAGATCCCGCAGATCTTATTTGTGCTATAGGTCCCTCTATTTGCAAGGATTGCTATGAGGTTAGTGAAGATGTGGCAGAACAGTTTAAAATGGCTTATACGGAGCAGGAGGCGCGTGAAATCGTATATCCTAGAGAAAGTCAGTATAAAGACAAATATTTGCTTGATCTTCATAAGGCCAATTATTTTAATCTGGTGGATGCCGGGGTGAAACCGGAGAATATTGATGTGACAAATATATGTACATGCTGCAATCCTGATTGGCTTTTCTCACATAGAGCCAGTAAAGGGCTTAGAGGCAATCTTGGTGCTGTTATCATGCTGCCTGAATAGAAGAAATCCTATGGACGCTGATTTGGTAAAACAAGATTGTTGTAATATATGAGGTTATTATGGAACATATAGTAAAAAATGTACTTGAAAATAGTATAGCCGAGGAACTGGAGATTGAACCCGGGGACAATATCCTCGCGGTAAATGATCATCCGATTGAAGATATATTTGATTATCAATATCTTATAAATGACGAATATATAGAGCTGCTCGTTAAAAAATCAGACGGCGAAGAATGGCTTTTGGAGATAGAAAAAGATTATGACGAGGATCTTGGAATAGTATTTGAGAATTCCCTCATGGATAATTACAAATCCTGTTATAATAAATGTATATTCTGTTTTATTGATCAGAATCCAAAGGGCATGAGAGATACGATATATTTTAAGGATGATGATTCGAGGCTTTCATTTTTGCAGGGCAACTATATAACACTTACAAACATGAAAGATGAGGATATAGACAGAATCATCAACTATCATCTTGCCCCCATCAATATTTCTGTTCATACTACGAATCCGCAGCTTCGGTGCAGTATGCTCAACAACAGATTTGCGGGAACGATCCTTGAACGAATTCGGAAGTTCTACAATGCCGGAATTCCAATGAATGGACAGATCGTTTTGTGTAAAGGGATAAATGATGGAGAGGAGCTGTGGAGGTCCATATCTGATCTGATGGAATTTGTGCCGGTCATGGAGAGTTTGTCGGTGGTCCCGGTTGGCCTTTCGGATTATCGTGATGGATTATTTCATCTCGAACCGTTCGATAAAGAAGATGCCTGTGAGGTCATAGATATAATCGAACATTTTCAGAAAAAGGCATACGAAAAGCATGGTATACATTTTGTTCAGGCAAGTGATGAGTGGTATATAAATGCGGGCAGAGATTTTCCAGAGGCAGAGAGATATGATGGCTTTGTACAGCTCGAAAATGGAGTTGGAATGGTCAGACTTATGAAAGAAGAGTTTGAACAGGAGTTCAGCGCTGTTCAAGGTGATGACAGGGAATATGAGGTGTCGATAGTCACGGGGGTTCTCGTATATGATTCTATAAAGATCCTGGTGGACAGAATGAAAGAGAAATTCCCAAATGTTAAGATTCATCTGTATAAGATAATAAATGACTTCTTTGGTCATAGAATAACAGTTACAGGATTGCTTACGGGCGGAGACATAATCAAACAGCTCAAGGGAAAGCCTTTGGGACAAAGACTTATCCTGCCGTCAAATACCCTTATGGCTGATGAACCTAAGTTTCTGGATGATGTGACTCTGGACCAATTTATAGAAGCTTTACAAGTGGATGTTTGTATTGTAGAATCAAGTGGTGCTGATTTTATACACTCAGTGATCGGGGATGAGATGCATTCTCGTTTTGAAAAGTAAATAACACAGATATACAACGTGTACACGTTAAATTGTCTGTACAATATATAATGGAGGAAACAGATATGAGCAAACCTATAGTAGCCATAGTTGGCAGACCCAATGTAGGTAAATCTACTCTGTTCAATGTACTTGCAGGAGAGAAGATATCTATAGTTCAGGATACTCCTGGAGTTACAAGAGACAGAATTTATGCCGATATAAACTGGTTGGATTATAATTTTACGCTTATAGACACTGGCGGTATTGAACCTGAAACGGATAATATCATACTTAAAAGTATGAGGGAGCAGGCTGAGATAGCGATAGAGACGGCAGATGTCATTATTTTTATGACAGATGTAAGACAGGGAATGGTTGATGACGACTCAAAGGTTGCCGATATGCTCAGAAGGTCGAAGAAACCTATAGTTCTTGTTGTCAATAAAGTTGACAGCTTTGAAAAGTTTATGCCTGATGTTTATGAATTCTACAATCTAGGGCTTGGAGATCCACATCCGATATCAGGCTCATCAAGACTTGGAATAGGAGATATGCTGGATGAGGTTGTATCCCATTTTGATGAGTCGGCAAAGGAAGAAGTCGAGGATGAGAGACCTAGAATTGCAATCATAGGAAAACCAAATGTGGGTAAATCTTCTATTATCAATAAGCTTCTAGGCGAAGACAGAGTTATTGTATCAGATATAGCCGGAACAACGAGAGATGCCATAGACACAGAGGTAGTCAGAAATGGCAAGGAGTATGTGTTCATCGACACAGCCGGACTTAGAAAAAAGAGCAAGATAAAAGAAGATATAGAGAGATACAGTATCATACGAACAGTTTCAGCTGTTGAGAGATGCAACGTTGCAGTCTTGGTCATTGACGCCACAGAGGGAATCACGGATCAGGATGCCAAGATCGCAGGAATAGCCCATGAGCGTGGCAAGGGTATGATAATAGCTGTAAATAAATGGGATGCTATAGAAAAGAACGACAAGACCATATACAAATTCACAGAGGAGATTCGAAATAAACTGTCTTATATGCCGTATGCGGAACTGCTTTTCATATCGGCTGAGACTGGTCAGCGTCTGCCAAAGTTATTTGAGACTATAGATGCTGTTATAGAGAATCATTCGCTCCGTATAGCCACAGGAGTCCTCAACGAGATTATGAGTGAGGCCGTTGCGATGCAGCAGCCGCCATCAGATAAGGGAAAGCGATTAAAGCTTTTCTATATAACACAGGTATCTGTGAAACCGCCTACATTTGTCATATTTGTAAATGACAAAGAGCTTATGCACTTTTCATATACCAGATATATTGAAAACAGGATAAGAGAATCATTTGGTTTCAGGGGAACACCTTTAAAATTCATAATCAGAGAGAGGAAAGAGAAGTAACTATGGATATGTTGATCAGATTGATATGCCTTGTAGGAGGTTACGGAGTCGGATTGATCCAGACCGCATATATATACGGAAGGATAAAAGGTGTCGACATCAGAAAGTACGGAAGTGGAAATGCGGGAACAACGAATGCCCTCAGAGTGCTCGGGAAGAAAGCCGGACTCATTGTTTTTCTTGGAGATTTTCTCAAGGGAATAATTGCCTGTTCGCTCACACATATCATACTTGGACAACTTGACGTGGGAAATGCATATATGTTCGTTTTGTATACAGGGCTTGGAGTTGTACTTGGACATAATTTCCCATTTTACATGCAGTTTAAGGGTGGTAAAGGAATTGCAGCCAGCGGTGGAATGATAGTAGGTCTCTGGGACTGGAGACTTGTGGTCATCTTGCTTGCAGCATTTATCATTAGTGTTGTGGTTACCAGATATGTGTCGGTTGGCTCGCTTACGATCATGATAGGTTTCTTCATATTGTATACAATATTTGCGATACATGGAGATTACAATTTTACATCAAATGCAAAGATGATAGAGGGAATCGTGTTGGCAGGAGTTATCGCAGGAATGGCAGTGATAAGACATATGCCGAATATAAAGAGACTTATAGCTGGAACAGAGAATAAATTGTCGTTTGGTTCGAAGACAGCATAAGCAAGATATCGTATTATTTTGGTGATGCGATGAAGAATAGGTGGGTATGTAGTAGGTGCATATCCACCTATCTTTTATATATGTATGTAAAATGTTAACCTAGTTAACTTCCGGTAAAAATAACTTGCAACTAAAGAAAAAATGTACATAACCGAACATATGAAAAATGTATCTGTGTTATGGTTTACATAAAACGTTCTTGCACTACAACCAACATTATGTGACTGCATATCCTGCCATCAAAACATATGGCTTGAATTATGTGAGTTTACATAAAATAACAAAAATACATTATTACACAAAAAAATAGTAAAAATATGCATTGATTACAACAATAGACTGGATTATAACGGCAAAAAAAGTTAAAATAAAAAGATGCAAATAAAGATATGCAGAAAATATGCAAAAAAATATGTATGAAAGCAAAAAGCAAAATTAAAATATTTGGAGGTATTTTACTATGAAAATAGGAGTTCTTGGAGCCGGAGGATGGGGGTCGGCACTAGCAAATCTTCTGGCGGGAAACGGCCATGAGGTGACAGTATGGTCGATAGATGAGAGGGAGGTAGCCATGCTCAAGGAGTTTCATGAGCAGAGAGACAGACTTCCGGGTGTGATATTAAACAACAGCATTGAATACACAACTGATGCGTCAAAGTCAGTGGTAGGACAGGATATGGTCGTATGCGCTGTGCCTTCTCCGTTTGTAAGAAGTACAGCTAAAAGTGTGACTGAATACGTGGCGGCAGGACAGTTGATCGTAAACGTGAGCAAAGGAATAGAGGAATCGACTCTCAAAGCTCTTGTTGAAGTGATAGAGGAGGAGATCCCACAGGCGAAGGTGGCAGTGCTGTCTGGACCTTCACATGCAGAGGAAGTTGGAAGAGAAATCCCTACAACAGTGGTTGCCGGAGCGCGTGACATGGATGTTGCAAAGACTATACAAAATACGTTTATGAATGATTATTTTAGAGTATATACTAGTACAGACGTGACAGGCATAGAGCTTGGTGGTTCAGTGAAAAATGTAATAGCTCTTGCAGCAGGAATATCGGATGGCCTTGGTCTTGGAGACAACACTAAAGCAGCACTTATGACGAGGGGAATGGCAGAGATAATGAGACTGGGACTTGCTATGGGTGCAGATGTCAAGACTCTGTCAGGCTTGTCGGGCATGGGGGATCTTATTGTTACATGCACATCAAAGCACAGCCGCAACAGAAACGCAGGATATCTCATAGGACAGGGAAAGACATATGAGGAGGCTATGGCTGAGGTCAAAATGGTTGTGGAAGGCGTATATTCAGCCAAGGCGACTTTGGCACTTGCAAAAGAACACGGGGTTGATATGCCTATAGTTGAGGCTGTCAATAATGTATTATTTAACGGCATGACGGCTAAAGAGGCACTTACGGAACTGCTTAACAGAGATAGAAAGAGTGAATTGTAAATAAACAAATGTGAACAAAAAAACGCTGAAAATTGATTTTTTGTTCACAATGTGTTTACAATTACTCCTTGTTATGATAGATTGTTATTAAGTGTGTAAGTCTAAAAATAATTAGAAAAGAGGTATGACAATGGCAAAAACTACGAAAAAGCTTATAGCACTTCTGCTAGCGATAGTTATGATAACTACGTTGGTTTCGCCTTCTAATTATAATTGGTCGAATGCGGCCGAGACGAGGGGCGGGGATAATTATGCAACGGAGACGGATGCTCTGGCGATGCTTGCAGATGCGCAGAATATGGGGGAGATAGACAAATATATCACCGGCGTAATCATTCAAGGTGCCGACGGTAAGATATATGGTTCAAGCAATGCGAGTGATAAGATATATAAGCTCCCGCTTGACCCAAACGATTCAACAAAACAGGGAACAACAACACAGATGGCTATGGATATCACATTTGACATTGAAACGGTCAATGCGATCATAGCATCGGGAGAGGATGCTTCATTTACGTATAAGCTTCCTGATAATATAAAAATCGGGAACAATGTGTATGACAAACCAATATCAAAGGATGGAGTGCAGATTGGTTCATATTCAGTTGTAGACGGCGTCCTTACTACTATTATATTTAAGGATAAGCTTGTTGAAAATGTTGAGCTTGATGCGAGCTTTTCTGCATGGGTAACACTTGATCTCTCAAAATACAACGAAAAAAATGAAGTTGAGAATAAGTTTACAAGCAAGATTACTGTCAACGTACCAGTTGACTTCAAACCTGACGTAGATTTGAAGAAGTCTGTTTCAAACGGATATACAGCAAATCCTGATGATGGTTATGTATATTTTGATTATACTGTAGATGTTTCTTCAAAACATGGAACGGCATCAGCTGAGGGGACAACTTCTGATCTCATATTTAAAGATGTTATATCGAATGATCTGACAGGTGTGCTTCCGGATGTGGTTAACATAAAAGTTGAAGATTCATTAGGAAATGATATTTCATCGAAACTTTCATATGACAGCAGTTCAGCCACGATTTCCGGGACACTTCCAAACCTTGGTGCAAAGCATTCTTACAAAGTTACATACACAGTAAAGAGTAAAGTTGGTGATCTTGGACAGGACGTCGTGAATCTGAATCAGAAAAATCAGGCTGATGTGGATAACAATACAGTAAGTGATTCTGAGCAGACAAACAAATCATATAAATATGTAAAAGATGGCGCTACAGATCTTAAGCTCAAGAAAAGTGTTTCTAACGTGACAGCTGATTCTGAGAACAGAACGATTACATTCAATTATAATCTTGTAATAAGTTCTGAGTACGGAACGGATGGTGATATTGATCTCAATGATGTTATATCAGGTGAGCTTGATTCCAGACTTGGATCAAACGCCAAAAGAAAAGTCCAGAATATAACTGTAAAGAAAAAGAATCTGAATAATTGGCAGGACACGGTCCTCACTGATGAGAATTATGTGAAAGGACCTGACGGAGATATTGCAAATGATGGACAGGTGCTTACCGGAACGCTTCCAAAGCTTGATGCAAACAATCAGTATGAGATAAGTTATGATATTGTCATATATGATATTGATGATGGCGTTGGTACCGTTAAAGTGAATTCTGATAATACAGCGTCAGTAGGTGATGGCAAGAACACTTCCACAGAGACATCACACAGAGATATAGATTATAATGGTGGTAAGAAGACTCCAAAGGTATCAAAGAAAGGTGCCCTTTCAGAAGATGGAAGCAAGATTACATGGACCATCACTATAAATGAGGACAACAAGAAAGATCTTACAGATGTAACTATCACAGATATATATAAGAAGAATGATACTGTAGTTGATGAGGACAAGAATTGTGACGTAGAGATTAACGGAACAGCTTCAGCCACGAAGATCTCTCTTCCGGCAAACATAGTTCTTGATGGCGATAAAGTATATCTTACAGATGGAACTAATAAGATTGAACTTTCCGACCGCAGATCAAAGATTGTTCTCACATATGAGACCGCTGTCACAGAGGGTGAGAAGCTTACTGATACATATTACAACGAAGTAGGTATAACTAAGGGAACTGATTCAGACAGCGCAAATGACAAAGTAGAAATTGATAATGGTGGTGTAAAAAAGAAATTTGTTGGCATCACAGATGGTGATGATAGCAGCGTACTTGCATGGAAGACTACTATTTCAGGAAAGATAACAGCAGGCAGTACATATTCAGATAAGATTGACAAGAAGTGGCCTGATGTTGACAGATCTGATCACTATTTTACGAATGAACAGATCAATAATATTCATGTCGGTGATTTGGTTCAGGGCACAGATTATAAGTTGAGCTACCAGATAACTGAATTTTGTGGATGGGAGAATCAGCGAGTTGTTGATGATCTTTCGGGTATAAGTAATCCTTATGATATCATGGGCTTTGTCATTACATTCTTAAAGGATGTTGATTACGCCGATGGACAGACTCAAAATATTGAGCTTACATATTCAACAACAGTAAAAACTGATGCTGATAATTATGAAGCTAAGAATGATGGAACATTTACTACTTCAAATTCATCAAAGGATGTTTCTGATTCTTATGTGGTCAAGAAAAAGACCCATGGAGCCATTGTAAAGAAGTACAGCATCAGCAATGGTGTAGATGAGAAGTCCAGCATTGTTGGATATGTAAAAGATGATAATGTATTTATATACAAAGTAGTACTTAACGAAAACTTTGTATATGGAAAAGGCGATGTCCTTGATTTTTATGATGTTTTGCCTGAGGGAACAAGTCTTGATACACAGTATATAAATAATCACCGCAATGAGGTTCTGCCAAATGGAACCGGAGAGTGTGTTTCGGGCCTTGATGGAGTATATTTTGCGACATATTACGCATACAATAAAACCAATCCTTCAACAGGCTTGAAAAATTCAAATCACGTAAAGAATGTATCTCTTAATGGCAATAGGCTTAGTTTCAGCATAGATGACATGGCTGTCTGGGATAATAAAGTCAAAATAGAGATGTACTATGCTGTAAAGGTAGATGCAGATGTTGATGCTGCTATTAGTGAGAATGACAGGACATTTATCAACAATTGTTCTGGTACTATAACATCATCAGATGGTTCAAAGAATACAGAAACCGACAGCTCGTCTGTAACTGTAACAAAGCCATCTATGTCAAAGACAGCTGGATCATTTGATAAGAATACAAAGAGCATAGAATATACTGTAAATATCAATGAAGATGGCAAAACGCTTGGAACAACAGGAACGGTTACTGTAGTTGATACATATGACTATTCATCCGCTGCGTCAATTGATAATGTATATCTGAAGTCTGATTCACTGCAGCTCGTATATGCTGACACAGGAAAAGATGTTCCTTCTAATCTGTACAGCTATACATATGTAGATGATAACAGTGCCAAGAAATCTACACTTACACTCAATGTGCCTGATTCTACAAAACTGATATTAAAGTATAAATATGTGCTGTCATATACAGGAGCGCTTGACACTACTATAAGTAACCAGGTGGGTATTCTTGGCTCAGTCAGTTCGGCAGACAGCAGCAGGGTTGAGACAGAAGTACACGATGATGGAGTTAATTACGTATCAAAGGTTAAGCAGTTCCATTTGACAATAATCAAGACTGATGCTGTCATGTCAGGAATAAAACTTAAAGGAGCAGAATTTGAACTTTACAGATATGGATCACCGGATGATCTTTCAGATACAAGTTGGCATCTCATAGAGCCTAATACGAGCGAGGAGCGAATCACGAATGCAGAAGGTAAGCTCACACTCAGAAGTCTGTATTACAACTTTTATTATAAGCTTGTTGAGGTTAGTGCACCGGATGGATATAAGACTCTTGATGAGCCTGTATATATTTACAACCTTAACGCTGATGCGGATTCGAAGAAGGGTCCTATACTTGAAGGTATAGATGATGTCAAATATCCTATATTAAGCGGTACTAGTGTGGGAGCAGACAAGATTGCCGATTTTGATCTCCCTATAAGTAATCAGCCGGAAGACAGAAAGATACAGGTAAAGAAGCTGTGGAAGGATGCAAATAATTCAACACTTTCAGATGAGAACATTCCTGTGGATGGCGATCTGGTTGTGAAAATATATTCATCAACAGTATCTTCGAGTTATGATAAAAACAGTACACCTGTTGCAACAGTTAAACTTAATAGGGGCAATAACTGGACAAGTGATGAGCTCTCCCTGCCGGTTGCAGACAGTAATAATAAGAATCTATTCTATTTTGCTGATGAGGAATTTGAAAACGAAGATTATAAAGTTTCGATAAGCAATAATGGAACAGTTTCAGGTACAATCACTATCACGAATACCAACACGAAGGTGACAAGTGAGACGATTGACATACCGGTCACAAAGAAATGGGTGGATAGTGATAACGTTCTGTCAGCAAGACCTGAAAACCTCAAGGTTACACTTGCATCAAAGAATGCAGCCGGAGAGGTGACAGAGATTGCAGATAAGACACTTACATTAAACGATGCAAACAATTGGAGCGGAACATTTACAGATCTTGACAAGAAGGATGGCGCTGGCAATCTGATTAACTACACAGTTGTCGAGAATGATGTGAATGGCTATACAGGAAAGCTTGAACTCACAAAAGATGAGAATGGAGTGGTTACGTCTGCAGAGCTTACCAACACACTGAATGTTGGAAAGATACAGATCGCCAAGTCGTTTAGTGGTGATCTTGATGATACAAAGCTCACAGATGCACAGAAGAGACAGATCACATTCACAATCTCAGGTCCAGATGGATATAATGGGCCAACATCAGTTACATATGATCAGTTCATCGCTGGAAGCTACGTTGTAAAGAATGCCCCATACGGAACATATACAATAACAGAGACGAATGCTGCATTTGACGGATATAAGAACACAGTTACATATGCTGTAGGTGCTTCAAAAAATGATACAGATGCCACTGTAGAGATATCTTCAGATGCTACATCACTTGTGACCATTACCAATACCTATACTGCATACGTCAATATAAGCGGAACCAAGGTATGGGATGACAATGACAATCAGGATGGTCTGAGACCGAATAACATAACTGTTATTGTTAAGAATGGTGATACGGAAGTTGACAGGAAAACGGTTACATCTGATGCAGCAGGAAATTGGGCATACAGCTTTGAGAATCTTCCTAAGTATGATGCGGCAGGCAAAGCGATCGCATACACTGTATCAGAGGCAAAGGTAACTGGCTATAATACTCAGATAACCGGCAGTATAGAGAGCGGTTTTACCATCAAAAACACCCATACACCTGAGACAATTGACATTGAGGGAACCAAGACTTGGGATGACAATGATAATCAGGATGGTAAGAGAAAAGATGCTATCACAGTCAGACTCTATGCTGATGGCAGTGAGATTAACTCAGAGAGTGTAACTGCAGCAAAGGGCTGGAAGTATAAATTTACAGATCTTCCAAAGTACAGAGGTGGTAATGAGATAAAGTACACCATCACTGAGGATACGGTTGAGGATTACAATACTGATATCAATGGATATGACATTACCAACAGTTATACACCTGGAAAGACAAGCATCTCAGTACTCAAGGAGTGGAATGATGCGGATAACCAGGATGGCAAGAGAGCTACAAGCGTAAAGGTTAAACTTGTGGCAAACGGTATCGATGTCACAAACTCTGAGGTTACACTGAGTGCTGACAATCAGTGGAAACATACATGGAATGACCTTCCACAGAAGGCCGGTGGAAAGAACATAACATACACTGTTAAAGAGACTAGCAGTATCGATGGATATAGCGCTAAAGTCACAGGCGATGCCAAGACAGGCTTTGTAGTGACTAACAGTCATAAACCTGAGACTATTGATATCGAGGGAGCCAAGACTTGGGATGACAATGATAACCAGGATGGCAAGAGACCTGATAAAATCACAGTCAGACTTCTTGCAAATGGAACTGAGACTGCAACAAAAACAGTGACAAAGTTAGAAAATTGGAAGTATCGTTTTACAGACCTTCCAAAGTACAGCGATGGACAGGAGATAAAGTATACCATCACAGAAGACAGCGTAGTGGGTTATACAGTAGCTCCAAGTGGATATGATATTACAAACACACATGTTCCGGAGGTTACAGATGTTAAGGTTACAAAGATCTGGAACGATGCCGGAAACCAGGATGGTAAGAGAGCAACAGAAATCAAGGTTAAACTGTATGCTGATGGTTCAGAGGTCGCTGGCTCAGAGGTAACTCTTAAAGCAGATAACAACTGGACGTATACATGGAAAGATCTTGCAGTTTATAAGAACGGTACGGCTATAGCTTATACAGTAGATGAGACCACCACAGTGACCGGATATACGAAGAAGGTCACGGGTGATGCCAAGACAGGATTTGTCATAACAAACAGTTACACACCAGAGACCATCAATATAGCTGGTACAAAGACATGGGATGATGCGAACAATCAGGATAGAAAGAGACCTGAGAGCATAACTGTAAATCTTCTTGCGGATGGTCAGTTATACAAGACAAAGACTGTTACAGCTGAGGAAGACTGGAAGTATAGTTTCAAAGATCTTCCAAAGTATAGCGGTGGTAACAAGATCATTTATACCATCACAGAGGATGCGGTCGGTGATTATGCAACCGTAATAGACGGATATAACATTACAAACACATATACACCGGCAAAGACAAGTGTATCAGTCACAAAGAGCTGGAATGATGCAGACAATCAGGACAGAAAGAGACCTACGAGTGTAACGGTTCAGCTGCTTGCGAACGGAATAGCAGTAGATGGCTCAGAGACTATATTAAGCGTAGATAACAACTGGACACATACATGGACAGACCTTGATGTGAACAAGGATGGAGCTCCGATAGCTTACACTGTAGAAGAAACAGATATTACTGAAGGATATACTCCAGTGATAACCGGAGATATGACAACAGGATACACAGTTACGAACAGCTACACACCAGAGACGACATCAGTAAAGGGCATTAAGATCTGGGACGACGGCGAGAATCAGGATGGCATCAGACCTCCAAGTATCACAGTCAACCTGATTGCAAACGGAACAAAGATCAAGAGCCTTGAAGTCACAGCAGCAAATGACTGGAAGTTTAGTTTTACAGACCTTCCTAAATATGCAGATGGATCAGAGATAACATACGAAGTAACTGAGGATGCTGTTTCCGAGTACACTACAGCTGTAACAGGAGACGCAGAAAACGGATATACATTTACCAATAGTCATACGCCTGAAACAATCAATATAGAAGGAACAAAGACCTGGAACGATGCAAACGATCAGGATGGCAAGAGACCAGGAAAGATTACGGTAAATCTTCTTGCGGATGGAGACATATATGCTACGAAGAAAGTAACTGAGGCAGATGGTTGGAAGTACAATTTCACGGATCTTCCAAAGTACAAAAACGGCAATAAAATCACGTATACCATCACAGAGGATGCTGTTGAGGGCTATCAGACACTTGTCAACGGATATGATATCACGAACAGTTATACGCCGGGAAAGACAAGTGTATCAGTTACAAAGGCTTGGGATGATGCTGATAACCAGGATGGCAAGAGAGCTAGAAATATAAAAGTAAGACTTCTTGCCGACGGAAACGTAGTTGCAGATTCTGAGGTGAATCTCAGTGATGCCAACAACTGGAGTCATACATGGAGTGATCTTGATATCAACAAGAGTGGATCACCTATTGAATATACTGTTGAAGAGATCACAGCAGTTGAAGGATATGCAACAGTTATTACAGGATCTGCGAAGACCGGTTATATCATCAAGAACAGTTACACACCAGAGACAACTTCAATAAGTGGTAAGAAGATATGGAATGATGCAAATGATCAGGATGGTAAGAGACCAGGAAAGATCACAGTAAATCTTCTTGCAAACGGAGTGAAGGTGGCTGATAAGGAAGTTACAGCTGCGAACGGCTGGAAGTACAGCTTTACAGATCTTCCAAAGTACGCAGGTGGCAACGAGATCACATACAGTATCACAGAAAATGCTGTTGAGGATTATCAGACACTTGTAAATGGATATGATATCACGAACAGTTACACACCAGGAAAGACAAGTGTATCAGTTACAAAGGCTTGGGATGATGCCGACAATCAGGACGGCAAGAGAGAGAGTTCAGTAAAGGTTGAACTTCTTGCTGATGGAACTCCTGTCGTTGGATCAGAAACAACTCTCAGTGCTGACAACAACTGGACATATACATGGGCAGGACTTGATGTCAAGAAAAGCGGTGTGAATATCATCTACAGTGTAAGAGAGATAACGTCAATTGATGGATATACAACCACAGTCACAGGCGATGCTGAGACAGGATTCACAATAAAGAACAGCTATACACCAGAGACGACATCAGTGAGCGGCAGCAAGACATGGGATGATGCGGACGATCAGGATGGCAAGAGACCTGAAAATATCAAGGTAAACCTTCTTGCAGATGGCAGCGTATATGCTACAAAGACGGTAACCGAGGCAGAAAACTGGGAGTATAGTTTTACAAATCTTCCAAAGTATAGAGATGGTGGAATTCAGATCAAGTATTCTGTATCTGAGGTTGATGTACCAGAATATACAGGTGAGGTTACAGGTTATAATATCACCAACAGTTACACACCGGGAAAGACAAGTGTATCAGTTACAAAGAAGTGGAGTGATAACGACAACCAGGATGGCAAGAGAACACCTAGCGTAAAGGTTCGTCTCCTGGCTGATGGACAGGTTGTAGCTGGCTCTGAGGTAACACTCAGCGAGGCAAATAACTGGACACATACATGGAACGCTCTTGACGAGAAGAAAAATGGACAGACCATCGACTACACAGTTGAGGAGACTACAACTATAGATGGTTACACAACAGTCATAACAGGAAATGCAGCTGATGGATATGTGGTCGACAATCAGCACACACCTGAGACGATCAATGTATCAGGTGCTAAGACGTGGGTTGATGATGATGATCATGATGGTCAAAGACCAGAATCAATAACAGTTAAGCTTCTTGCGGATGGTACTGTTATAAAGAGCCTCGTGGTTACAGCAGATACTGACTGGAATTACAGTTTTACAGATTTACCAAAGTACAAAGATAATGGAACCCTGATCAAGTATTCTGTATCAGAAAATGCTGTTTCAGGATACAAGGCATCTGTTGTTGGATATGACATAACAAACACATACAAGCCAAATGTTATAAAACTTACCAAGACCATAAATGGAGATATTACAGCAGATGATGCAGCGGCAAATGTAACGTTCAATGTTACAAACAATGCAGGCTATAGTAAGATCATAAAGCTTACAGACCCTGAGGTGGCAAAGCTTGGAAATGGCAAGTATGAGATAACTCTTGTAAATGTGCCGGATGGTACATATACAGTTGAGGAAACATCATATGCATATGATGGAACAGCGGTAACAGTCAGCTATACTGTGGATGGAATAGACGGTGAAGGAACAGAGGCATCCGGAATAACACTTATCGGTGGAAATACAGCTGATGTAGAGTTCGTTGATACCTACAAGCTTGGCACTGTCAAGTTCACTAAGACCGGACTTTATAAGGAGTCATGTGCTGAAGAACCTGATGATGTAAAACTGCTTGATGGTGTAGAGTTTGCGCTCTATGAGGGAACAGATACAGAGTGTGAGAACCCTGTAATGACAGCAACAAGTGTAAATGGTGTTGTGACATTCAAGGATCTTAAGATTGGTACGTATCTTGTAAAAGAGAGTAAGACTATCGGAGATTATATTATCGATAACACAGTCTACACAGCAGAGGTAACAGAGGCAAACATTGACACTTATGCAGTGTTAAATGGTGTTCAGGATAACACACTGATAAATGATCTTCCTAGAACAGATCTCAAGATAGAGAAAGTTGCAGAGGAAGATAATGGCGTAAAGCTTCCAAATTCAGTATACGGACTCTATAAGGAGAACGAGAATGGTGAGGAAGAGCTTGTCGCTAAGTCTACAACAGACAGCAACGGAGTTCTCAAGTTTGACGGTATTCTGATCGGCACTGAGTATACGATCAGAGAGATACAGGCACCGGATGGATACTATGTATCTGAGAAGCCAATATCTATCAAGCTCAAGAAAGATGAGAACGGAAAGATCAAAGTTGATTCATTTGACGGTGGTTTCAATACTGACACTGGTAAAGTTACAGCCCGAGTTGATGGGAATGGAAATATCACATGGCTTGAGCCTTCAGTAAAATACAGCTTTGAGAAGGTGGATGAGGACGGTAACCCTGTGAAGGGTGCAACACTCAGAATTGAAGGTGCTAATGGAAAAATGGTTGATGAGTGGGTAACAGATGGCAGTGTACATGAGGTAAACAAGGTGCTTGCGATCGGTAAGACCTACACACTCATAGAGGTTAAGGCTCCTTCAGGATATGACAAGGCTAAAGATATTAAGTTCACTGTATCCGATGACAAGGTTGCGGCTGGTGAGGATATTGTAGTTACTATCACAATGGTTGATAAGAAGACAACAACAACCGAGACAACCGAGACAACAGAGACAACCGAAACAACAGAGACAACCGAAACAACGGAGACAACCGAAACAACGGAGACAACCGAAACAACGGAGACAACCGAAACTACAGAGACAACTGAAACAACGGAGACAACCGAGACAACTGAAATTACAGAAACTACACAGACAACTGAGGATAAGAATAAACCAGACACTGGTGATAGAGTCCCAGTTCTGCCTATAGCAGTTATTCTCTTTATAAGTCTTGGCGGATGTGGAGTCATAGTAGTGTACAAAAAGAAAAAAGATAATCAAAACAGCAAATAATATTAAGCTGTGACTTTTCCCCCCGGGAATATCACCTAATCTGGTGGTATTCTGGGGGATTTTTTTGTTCATAAAATAGTAGAGATGTTCATAAGTTATATATAGAAAACAACCGCAGATCTATATTGTTTACAATAACAGACTTATGTAAATAAATAGCGTGTCAGGAGGATGTATGGAGGAATATCAGGTATATCAGGATATTAAGGCGAGAACGAAAGGAGAAATATATATCGGTGTAGTTGGACCGGTAAGAACAGGAAAATCGACTTTCATAAAAAGATTTATGAATCAGATGGTCATACCGAATATTTCGGGCGAGAATAACAGACAGCTTGCGCTGGATGAATTACCACAGTCGGCGGCTGGAAAAACAATCATGACGACAGAACCCAAGTTTATACCAAAGGATGCTGTTCATATCAATGTGGGAGAAAACATTGATATGAAGGTTAAGATGATAGATTGCGTGGGGTATGTTGTTAAAGATGCCGAGGGACAGTTTGAGGATGGTAAAGAGAGAATGGTCAGGACACCGTGGTACGAATATGACATACCGTTCTCAAAAGCAGCAGAGATAGGAACAAACAAGGTGATAACCAATCACTCTACAGTAGGAATAGTCGTTACAACTGATGGCAGTTTCGGTGAACTGCCAAGAGAAAGTTACATAGAAGCCGAGAAGAAGACCATTGAGGAGTTGAAAAGTCTTGGAAAACCATTTGTCGTTATTTTGAATACGGATAAACCATCAGGAAATCAGGCTAGAGCACTTGCGGAAGAGATGAGTGATACATATGGGGCAAGCGTTATTCCGGTTAATGTTGAACAGCTTAGGGACTCAGACATTACATACATATTCAGGGAGCTTTTGATGAGCTTTCCGGTGACTGCGATCTATTTTGACATTCCTAAGTGGTTGGAGGTTGTGGATGATGACAACGAAGTGAAAAATAGCATAATATGTGATGCTGTACAGATCAATTCGGTTGTAAACTACCTTAGGGACATAGCAGGGATGATATTCCCTGAAAATGCTCATGTGAAAAGATATAAATGTGATAACATAAATATGGCTGATGGCAAGATAAATATAAGTGTTGATATACATAGCAGTTATTATTATCAGATGCTGTCGGATATGATGGGAACAGAGATAAACAATGAATATGATTTCATAACTGAACTCAAGTCAATGTCAGCCAACAAAAAGTATTGTGGAAATGTCATGGAGGCACTTGAACAGGTGAATTCTAAGGGATATGGGCTCGTTATGCCTGAAAAAAATAATATTCAACTTGGCACACCTGAGGTTATTAAGACCGGAGGCAAGTTTGGTGTCAGAATCACAGCAAATGCGCCATCAGTAAATATGATCAAGGCAAATATAACCACGGAAATCATGCCTCTCGTGGGAAGCAAGGAGCAGGCAGATGACCTTATCACTTATATATCAGACAACAGTGACGGTGACGATATGTGGGGCGTAAATATATTTGGCAAAACGATAGAGCAGCTTGTTGATGATGGACTGAATAATAAGGTGAGCAAGATAGGCACGGAGAGTCAGCAGAAGCTTCAAAACACGATGGAGAAGATTGTCAATGATGGAAATGGTGGAATGGTGTGCATAATAATATAAGATTGCATATTTATACTCTGCTATGTTAAAATGTCTAAGGTGTCCGGGGATGCCTTGGACATTTTTAGTTATGGGAAACTGAAAGAGGACGTACATATGTCAGCGATAGATGTAAAGCTGAATGTATTTGAAGGTCCGTTGGATCTTCTGTTGCATTTGATAGAAAAGAATAAAGTTAATATATATGACATACCTATTGTTACTATCACGGAACAGTATCTGGAATATGTGAACAATATGGAAGAAGAGGATCTTGATGTTATGAGCGAGTTCCTTGTTATGGCAGCCACTCTCATCAAGATAAAGTCTAAGATGCTGCTTCCTAATGATGAGGATGTAGAGGACGACGAGGAAGATCCACGAGAGGAGCTTGTAAGAAGACTGCTTGAGTACAAGATGTACAAGTATGCGGCGAGTGAACTTAAAGATCTGGAGCTTGAGGGAAATAAGTCTTTTTTCAAGAAAGCAACAATTCCTGCAGAGGTTAAGAACGTCAAGCAGGAGGTTGATCCGTTTGAACTTATTTCAAAGGCAGATATAGATCTGCAGAAATTGAATGAGATATTTAAGTCCGTCATGCGTAAGCAGGTTGACAAAGTCGATCCAATACGAAGCAAGTTTAAAGAGATTGAGAGGGAGGAGATATCCCTTGAGGAGAAGATGGCTGAGGTCAGAGAACAGGTAAGAGGTCTTGAAGGGATAAATTTCAGGACTCTGCTTGAGATGCAGGCATCTAAGATGAATGTTATAGTTACGTTCCTTGCGATTCTGGAGCTTATGAAGATAGGTGCTATAACAATAAAGCAGGAAGAGATATTTGGGGAGATAGTCATAGATTCTCTTGATACAATATAGTTGAGATGAGGTAGCGATGAATAGCGAAGATTTGCAGAATAATAATATACAGAGTGAAGATAAAGCAACTGAAGACATGACAGCTGAAGACATGACAACTGAAGATATGCCAACTGAAGATTTGACAGCCGAAGAAACAGTTGGTGATAAAAATGACGGTGTTGATGCTGTAGAGCATAATTCATCTGATGTATCAGGTGAAGGTGCTGATATTGAATCTGATGAACCGCAATACAAAGAATACAGTGACGATTATCTCACATCAGCCCTTGAGGCGATTCTTTTTTCGTTGGGAGAGTCAGTTTCTATTGACAGACTTGCCGCGGCTCTTGAAATGGAGAAGAAAAATCTTGTAAAGCAGCTTGAAACTGTTGTGTTCAATTACAATAACAGCGACAGAGGAATCAAGATCATAGATCTCGACGGATCTCTTCAGCTTTGTACACGCAATGAGTTCTATGGTGTACTTGCCAAGATAGTTAACACGCCGAAGAAGCTTTCACTCACAGATGTTGTGCTTGAGACGTTGTCTATCATAGCCTACAAGCAGCCGATCACAAGACCTGAGATCGAGGCGATAAGAGGTGTGTCCTGCGTGCACGCCATCAACAAGCTTATAGAATACAATCTTGTTCAGGAAGTCGGAAGACTTGATGCGCCGGGACGTCCGATCATGTTTGGAACAACTGAGGAGTTCCTTAGGTGCTTTGGTGTATCTTCAACAAGCGATCTTCCGGTCATAAGTCCGGATAAGATCGAGGACTTCAAGAAGGAAGCCTTAGAGGAAGCGGACTTTACACTCAGCGTTGACACAACGTCTGAGGATTGATGTACATATTCAGGCACCAAAATAAGAATATAACAGGCATCAGGATAAAAATATAAATTGTATTAATAAATATAAGAAAATCCATGCACGGTGAGCTGGTGACAATATATCACAGAGCCGTACGTGGATTTTTATGCATTTATGCTTCTATATGTAAAAAATGTAACATCAGACGGTTATTTTTACACGGTCGTAATAATATAATATCAAGACCAAGTAAAAAGGAAAAATATGTATAGGCTGACAGGTGGAAAAATAAATATCATGACATGTATAGTGATCATGGCTGTGATACTCGGAGTGGCCATATGCGGGATGCAGCAGGATACAACAGCATCGACAAGTTGCGTTGATAATAAAACTATGAATGGGACTGAAATTGCAGAAGTTTCCGCGACGGATGGAGATCTGCAGTTATATGCTAAAAATGCAGTTCTTATAGATGGGGAGACCGGAGATATCCTATACGAAAAGAATGCAGACGTGCACAGGCCAAATGCAAGCACAACAAAAATACTCACATGCATACTTGCTCTGGAATGTGGGGATTTGAGGGATATGGTGGCAGTTTCATCATATGCTGCAAAGCAGCCGGAAGTAAGACTAGGAGCCCGGGAGGGGGAAAGTTATACACTGGAGGATATGTTATACGCCATGATGCTTGAGAGCTACAATGATGCCGCTGTGATAATCGCTGAGCATATAGGAGGCTCTGTGGAAGTGTTTGCAGATATGATGAACCGGAAGGCAAGAGAAATTGGTTGCCATTCTACATACTTTATAACGCCAAATGGACTTGACGCACAGGATGATTCAGGGGTGCATGGAACATCGGCGGATGATCTGGCGCGGATAATGAGATATTGCATTCTTGTATCGCCCGAAAAAGATATGTTCCTGAAGATCACCCGGTCGCCATCACATACATTTGCCGAGGAAGGTGGCGGCAGGACTTTTTCATGTGTAAATCACAACGCGTTTCTCAATATGTCAAGTGAAGCTCTGTCCGGGAAGACCGGATTTACCTGCGATGCAGGATATTGCTATGTGGGTGCGGCAAATAAGAATGGACATACATATATATGGTCGCTTCTGGGATGTGGCTGGCCGGGCAACAAGACTTATAAATGGAAGGATTCAAAAACTTTGTTGTCATATGCGGGAGAACACGCGGAATATACAGAGCTGAATGCTCCTGAATCTCCGAATGTTACTGTAAATTATTCGTCCAAATCGGCAAAACCGGGAAACATCTGCACAAAGTGTAATCTGTCGAGAATCGTAGCGGAAGCCGGGGATACAGACGGAATGCATGATGGTATACGTTATGTGTACAATGTTGCAGATTCAGTCAAAGCTCCAGTGTACAGTGGGGAAGTTGTAGGAAGCCTGCTTGTGTACAGAGGCAGGGAGCTTATAGATATTGTTCCGGTCACTGCGGCGGAAAAGAAATCTGACGTTTGTTTTATGTATGAAATATTGAAGGTTTTTAGACGTGCAGCGATGTAACATTTGATCCTATCAGGCATATATTAAATTATCAATGATATAAGGGCGGTGCACTAGAGTATGGATATGGATTGTGTATACTATGTGGTTGGCGGTGATAGAAGAAGCTGTTATATGTCGCTGACACTAGCTGAAAAAGGATACAATGTGTTTCATTTTGATCCATATGATGCCGATCTGCTCAGACATTCGCCGGTCACTATCATATCCGGGGCGTCCGGAGTAGGATTTAGAAGACTTATAGAAGGGGAATGCGCATCACCATCCGGAACAGGACTTAAGGCGATCATACTTCCGGTTCCGGTCACTAGGGATGGCGAATTCATAAATGGAAGAACCCTTCTCACAGTCAGCAGTGTTCTTGAGTGCAGCGGTGAATTTGACATGGTGTTTGGCGGAGGTATCGACAAATATATGCCAAATGAAAATGAATCAGACCCTTATGTATTTGATTTTCTCGCTGATGATGAGGTGGCTGAAAAGAATGCCATCGTCACAGCGGAAGGAGCTATATGTGATGCTGAATCGCTGTCCGATGTGAATATTGATGGCAGCCTCTGCCTTGTGACGGGATTTGGCAAATGCGCGAAGCCGCTGGCAAAGAGACTTGCTGCGTGGGGAGCTGATGTCATCATCATGGCAAGACGACCAAAGCAGAGAAATGACGCGGCGCTGTGTGGATATAAGGTAATGTCATTTGAGGACATACCGATATACAGTCACGTTCTTTCAGAGGTGGATTTTTGCTTTAACACAGTGCCTGCAAGGGTTGTGTGCGATGACATATTATCACAGCTTTGCAAAGAGGCAGTGGTAATAGACATTGCATCAATGCCAGGCGGAGTGGATTTTGAATATTGTAAGGAGCATGAAATACCTTACAGACACAGTTTGGGAATTCCCGGAAAACTCTCGCCAAAGTCATCAGGAATAATTCTTGCAGATGCTGCTATAAGGGCGGTATCGGATTTTAATAAATAGGAGATAATAAAACATGGATTTATCAAAGTGCAATGTTGGTTTGGCTATAACCGGTTCATTTTGTACCTTTGATAAGATTAAGATAGAAATAAAGAAAATGGTTGAGATGGGAATAAATGTATATCCGATATTCTCGCCTCACTCCGCAGAGTACGACACAAGATTTGGAAAAGCTGACAAATTCGTAAATGACGTTGAGACGATAGCAGGAAGAAAGGGTATTTACACCATACAGGAGGCAGAGCCTATAGGTCCTAAGGCATATCTTGATGCGCTGGTCATAGCACCTTGTACCGGCAACACCATCGCCAAGCTGACAAATGGAATAACTGACACATCGGTTCTCATGGCTGCGAAGGCACATCTGAGAAACAACAAGCCGCTCATCATATCGGTTTCGACAAATGATGCCATGGGTATGAACTTCAAGAATATCGGTCAGCTCATGAACATGAAAAATATTTATTTTGTTCCATTTGAACAGGATAACTGTGTGAAGAAACCCAATTCACTCATAAGCAGACTTGATCTCATCCCAGCCACCATAGAGGAGGCTCTTGAGGGAAGACAGATACAGCCTGTTCTCATAAAGTAGCTTTGTTACACCCGATGGGGTATAATGTTATCAGTAATAATGATTATTATACCTTATCGGGTGTAATTTTGTTTTGTATCATATATTTTATACCCGTTATGGTATAAAAACTATTAAATTCAATTGAAATTATACCTTATCGGGTGTAATATGTAATGAGAATAGCGTATAAGAAGAATCACGTATAAGAGGTAATAACGATGAATAAGATAGCTGAATTTATAAAGACTAACAGAAAAGAAGCGGGGCTTACACAGGAAGAATTCGCAATAAGATCAGGACTTGGTCTCAGATTTGTCCGCGAACTTGAACAGGGGAAAGAGACTGTGCGTATGGACAAGGTCAATGAAGCTCTTGCGATGTTCGGCATGGAGGCCGTTCCGGGAAGGAAGGATGATTGATGGTGGATACTACTTTTAGAACGGCTTATGTATATATTAGGAATGAATTTGCAGGAATTTTGTGTGAGACTGACGAGGGATATACATTTTCATACGATGAAGAATATCTTGATAGAGAAAATGCCAGTGCTGTATCACTTACCATGCCTTTGTCGAAGAACATGTATCGATCCAAGACTTTATTCTCTTTTTTTGATGGACTCATCCCAGAGGGCTGGCTGCTTGATGTGGTCAGTAGAAATTGGAAAATAGATGTCAGGGACAGGTTTGGATTGCTGCTTGTTGCATGCCGTGATGCGATAGGCAATGTAAGTGTCAGGGAGGATCGCATATGAATTGTTTGTGCTGTGGAAAAGCTTTGAATAATGACGACGGAACAGGCTGGCATAAAGCTTGTGTGAAGAGATTCTTTGCGACGACTAAGTTGCCAGACATAGATATCGATGAGCAGAAACTAAAAGTTCTTGCAGAGGAAAGTATAAACAAGGGGTATACGGTTCCAGGTGTACAGAAGAAATTGTCGTTACACCTGCTTTCTGAACCAAGTAATCCAAGACTTACATTGGTAAACTACCCAACAGGATATATACTTAAACCTCAGGTTGATCAGTTTAAAGCGATGCCTGAAGCGGAGCAGCTTGTGATGTCTATGGCTGATATGATAGGAATTTCAACGGTGCCGCATGCATTGATCAAAGGAAATGGGCAGATGGCATATATTACTAAAAGAGTGGATAGGATATTCGAGAAAACAACTGTTGAAATGCTTGCAATGGAAGATTTCTGTCAGTTGGACTATCGTCTTACACAGGATAAATATAAAGGTTCATACGAGCGATGTGCAAAGATTATAGAAAAATATTCAAGTCGTGTAGGTCTGGATATGGCAGAATTCTATATGAGAATTGTATTTTCTTTCGTGACTGGCAATTCCGATATGCATTTGAAGAATTTTTCGCTTATTGAAACAGAGGCGGGAAGCGGAGATTATGTTCTCTCACCAGCCTATGATCTGCTGCCGGTAAATGTTATCATGCCTGAGGATACAGAACAATTGGCGATACCGATGAATGGAAAAAAGAGAAATGTGAGAAGAAAAGATTTCTTTATATTTGCTGATGAATGTGGTTTAAGTCGGATATCAGCGGAGAAGATGATAAGTTTGGTAGTTAAAAATAAGGATAAAATGAAAAAGATGTGTGACGAATCTTATATACCTGAAAAAATGAAATCAGACTTCAATCATTTGATTGAGGAAAGAATGCTGATTTTGGCAGATTGATAAAAATTTAATATAATACGAAATCCCAGTAGTTACTTACTATCGAAATGTGATTCGAAATGTGACTTCTGGGATTTTTGTTGACTGACATAAGATAGTCCTGTAGAATATTTATTGTGAGACAGGGAGTATCACAATATAACTTTGGAGTGTAAAGTAATATATGAGAGATCCGGAAAAACTAAAAGAGGAAATGGATGAGCGCAATAGAAAGATCCTTGACGTTGCATTTGAGCTGTTCGTAGACAAGAAGATAGAGGCGGTGAGCATGGGAGATATCGCAAGGGCTGCCGACGTGGGAAGGGCTACATTGTTCAGGTACTATCCAAGTAAGCTTGAGCTGGTCATAGCAGTATGTGCTGATCAGTGGAAGAGATATCTGGATGGCCTGGACGCGAGAAGACCTATATCGTCTGTACATGACATACCAGCCATAGACAGACTGAGATTTACCATGGACAGTTACATAGACATGTATCAGAACCACAAGGCGTTGCTGAAGTACAACGATAACTTCAACTACTATGTAACCCATGAGGGCAAGAACAATGATCAGCTTGTTGATTTCCACAGTTCACTGTATTCGGTGGATACCAGACTTCACATGATGTACGAGAAGGCGAAGGTGGACAGAACTATACGGACTGACATACCGGAAGCAGAATTCATGCGTGTAACGGTTCATTCCATGATGACGGCCTGCGCCCACTATGCGGAGGGCTTCATATGGGGATCGGACGACAACAAGGACTACACAGACGAGCTTATAATGATCAAGGAAATGATACTTGATTATGCAACAAAAGGGATAAAGTAACAGAGTTTATAGGATAGAATGTTATGGAAATGGAGGTATGGAATGAGAAAAGAAATACTATTTAAGAAGGGAATTATAACAGCACTTACGGTGGCGATGGTTACGTCGCTGGCGCCTGCGATCGGGGCAGGTGGCTTAAAAACAATCACTGCGAAAGCTGAAGAAACAGAATCGCACAACTATAATTCACAGGGTTTTTGTACAGAATGTGATGCTTACCAGTCGGCGGTGCTCACTACAGACAAGTATGATATTGACGATGATAATAGCAAGGACGATGTGTACGAGATTGGAAATGCAGGTCAGCTTTTCTGGTTTGCAGGACTTGTAAACGGCACTCTTGATGGAGTTAAACAAAACAAATTAGCCAATGCAGTTCTGACAGCCAACATCACAGTAAATGAAAATCTTCTTGATTCCTTACAATACGATGCAGAGGGCAACGTTTCCAACGGAAGTGATTTTATAAGCTGGACTCCGATTGCAGATTGGATGGGAAATCGTACAACACAGTATTCAGGAACGTTTGACGGAAATAATAAAACCGTAAGTGGTTTGTACTTTAATGGTGATTCAACATGTATTGGATTATTCGGAAGTTCAGAATCCGATGGCAACATAAAAAATGTTGGAGTCGTTGATTCCTATTTCAAAGGGAATGATCATGTGGGCGGTGTGTGCGGAAACAATGCTGGCACAATCACAAACTGTTATAATGCAGGGAATCTTACCGCTATTGAGTCATCTGCTACTATAGGCGGTATATGTGGATATAATAATGGTGGCACAGTCACAAACTGTTATAACACAGGAACTGTTACTGCTACCGGCTCAATAGCTTCTGTGGGTGGTGTGTGTGGTTGTAGTATTGCACCAATTTCAAACTGTTATAACATAGGAACTGTTACTGCTACTAGCTCAGGTGCTGATATAAGCGGTATATGTGGATACTATTTTGGCCCAGTCACAAATTGCTATTACCTCGCAGACACAGAAGATGAAAATGGCGGCAAAACCGCCGCACAATTCGCCAGCGGTGAAATTGCGTATCTCCTGTCACAGGGCTGCTCAACCGGAGAAGGTGATGCCACTGTGACTTACGATGGCTCCATCTGGGGACAGACCATCGGAACAGACACATATCCTTTATTACATGGTGAAAAAGTATATAAGAACATAACTTATTTGGGCTGTAACGATTTGTCTGACGTTGTCTCGGTTGCATATAGCAATGAAGATAAGACAACTTATGGAGATCATGACTATGTTGACGGAGTGTGCAGATACTGTGACGAAGAAGCATTGGCATCCGTAACAAGTGGTGAGATTATCACATACTATCCATCACTTCAGGATGCTATAGATTGTGCCGAAAACATACCTGGCAGTGTTGTTGCTGTTATTGCAGATACAGAACATAAAACTTGCTATGTAAATAATCCTGATTCCGATTTTACCATTGATATAAACGGAAATAATTTAAATGGGGTTACAGTAAACAATGGGGAAATAACAATAATTGATTCCAAAGCGAACGGTGAAATTCAGGGCAACTTAACAGTAAATAGTGATTCAATAGTAACGCTTGGCGATGTGAAGGTATCAGGTAATACAGATGTTTATGGACAACTGATATTAAATGGTGGAGATTTAGGTAAAATATATTTTTATGAAGATAAAGCAAAGGTGTTCTTTAACAACAGTGATATAAAAATCCGCAAATATATACATTGGTTCAATGAATATTTTGAGGCACTGACTATAAATGCTGAACCACATAATATTATCCCAATTCTTCTAAATGGAAATAGGCTTGAGGTGAATACTTCACTTGCCAGGGGTGGAGATAATATTACATTGGATGTAAATTGGTTCAATGAATCGTTAGGGCTTCCTGAAATTGATTCGACATTCAGGATAGAGGATAATAAACTTATAGTCAGCGCATTGATAAATGATAAAATTAAAACCGAATTTGATGAAGGCGAAACGTTTACTTATTCTGGCGCTGAATTAAAACCAACTGTTAGGGTATATATCAATAGGGGTGTACAGGCCGATGAACAATTAATAGAAAACACGGACTACACTGTAACTTATTCCGACAACATCAATGCCGGCACAGCAACTGCAACCATAACAGGAATCGGCGCTTACTCAGGATCAAAGAATGTCACATTTACCATCGAGCCAAAGAAGATTGACAGTCCAACATTTGACGGACTTAAGTCTGAGTACACATACACAGGACAGGCGATCGAGCCTGAGTTTACACTCATGGACGGCGATACAGTCATTCCATCAAGCGAGTATGAAGTCATATACAGTGATAACACAGAAGTTGGAACAGCTACAGTAACCATCAAAGATGCCTCCGGCGGAAATTACGAGGTGAATTGTAAGGCTGAATTCAATATAGTTAAAATTGATACAGTTATTATAAATGAACTTCCAGTGGCAGATGCTGTAAGCTATGATCCAAATAAAACTTTAGGAGCTATAAACCTTTCTGGTGGAAATGTACTTGACCCTTCAGGGAAAAACGTACCAGGAAGCTGGAGCTGGGCAGATACCTCAGTAGTACCGACAGTGGACAATTCAGGTTATGATGTTGTATTTACCCCTGATGAACAGGAACATTACAATCCGGTCAGTGGAACTGTTCAGGTAAATGTCTCAAAGGCTGATGTAAACGTAGTTGATTTGCCAGTGGCAAGCGCAATAACATATGGCGACGATCTTGCAAAAGCTGTTATATCTGGAGGAAGAGTGTCCTTTGATGGTATTGATCAGGTTGAGATACCGGGAACATTTGCATGGAAAGATGAATCCATAAAGCCATTTGTATCTGACAGCGATAAGACACTATACACCGTTGTATTTACTCCGGCTGACAGTGTAAATTACAACACTGCAGAAGCTGAGATTACGGTAAATGTGAGCAAGGCTGCTATGCCGAATCTTGTGATGAGTGTTGATAATACCCACAAAACAGTAGGAAGTATTTCCCTTCCGGGTGACTGGACATGGCTTGATAAAGACACTGAGACTGTGATAAAGGCAGGCGGATCAGTGGAGGCAACCGCTGTATACGTTGGCGATGACAAGGAAAATTATGACAGCACAGAGCTGAAGATAACCATCTACAGAGCGGCATGTTCAGAGGGGAAGACTGTAAAGTATACACTAAAAGGAGATAAGGCTCCAACCTGCACAAGGGCAGGAACTGGGCATACAGAGTGTTCAATCTGCGGTGATGTCATGAGCACAGGTGTATATGTAAAGGAACTTGGACATAAGTGGAATTCTGGCAGGGTGACAAGGAAACCTACATACACGGCGACAGGTGTGAAGACATTCACATGTACCGTGTGCAAAGCAACTAAAATTGGAAGTATTGCAAAACTTGCAACAACTGATATAAGCAAAAAGACAAGCAAGATCACTGTTTCCGGAATAGAGAACAAGATTTACAATGGAAAGGTACATACCCAGAAGTCTCTTGTTGTCAAGGCTGGTGCAAAGACACTTAGACTGAACAAGGATTACACTGTAACCTACAGCAAGAACAAAGCGGTTGGCAAGGCAAGTGTGACAATATGTGGTAAGAATGCATATTCTGGTAAAATAACAAAGACATTTGCCATAGTAAAGGCTGCCAAGGGAAAGACATATACAGTTGGAAAATTCAAATACACTATAACCGGAGCCAAAGCTGATGGTACTGGAACAGTTGCAATTGCCGGTACAACGTACTCAAGGTCAGATAAGAAATTTGCTTCACTGACCATCGCAGACACTGTTGTTATAGGAGATGTTAGGTTTAAGATAACATCTGTAAGCGCAAATGCATTCAGCAGATATACTATGCTGACAAGTGTTGTTATCGGAAAGAATGTGACAAGCATTGGCAGCAACGCATTTGTATCGTGCAAAAACCTGAAGAATATGACGATAAAGTCAGCTAAGCTCAAGAGCGTTGGCGCAAAAGCCTTCAGTGGAACGTACAGTAAAATTACATTTGCAGTACCTAGGAATAAGGCCAAAGCATACAAGAAACTGATAAAGAAGGGCAGTCCTTCTGCGAAAGCAATCTATAAATAACAAATATATAAATTTCCTGTAAAAAGGGAGTATCCCAAAGTTTGTGTAAACCTCCAAACTGATGTAAGATAAAATTACTCAGTTTGGAGGTTATTTTTATGGCAAGAAG
>CABPYV010000016.1:0-84456 GCA_902461735.1 uncultured Coprococcus sp. | reverse complement strand
TCATCCCCTGCTGATAAGAAACGTCAGAAACCTTGAATTTACAAGGCTTCTGGCGCTTTTTTATGATGAAGAAAAATGCTCGTAAAAACTACGGAACAAAATTTAACTGATAGTATACTTCATGTATCAACTTAAGACATTGTTTTCACCTAAAAATTTTGTGAAAACATACATTTATCAAATAGGGGGTACAAGATATGAAATTTTGGACAGTACAGAAGAGAGCATTGGTGGATCGGGCATTAAAGGAAGGCGAGTATCAGCCAATATTTGAGTTAAGTTATTATACAAGAATAATGAGAGGGCTTGATGAATTGTATGAAATATTTAGAAATGCATACCGCGATGTGAATGGAGTGGAGGTTCCAGGACTTGTGTTTGCGTTTACAAAGATGGAGGGAAAGCGTGTATCACAGTTCAATGATATCGATGATTTCCGAGCTTATATGAAAGAACATAAGGCTTCAATCTTATCTCTGTGGAGATATTTCAGAAGCAATGATATGGTGGTTGTGGAGCTGGAGGTTCCGGATGAATTCAATCCGATATATATCGATATAAACGATTTTCAGTTTCTGATGCCACCGGTGATTTATCCTAAGCCATATACACCGGCAACATATATGGAGATAATGGATAATATCACCAGAGGCGATATACAGGTTTCAGTATTCCCAAGTGGAATAGGTCAGGCACATCTGCCATCCATTAAAAGAGAAAATATAGTAAAGGTGTATGATATGTTTAGCATATAAGATAGCTACTTAACTAAATGAAAAAAATTGAGCCCGTGGCAAGTGCCGCGGGTTTTTGACATGATAAGGGGATAAATATTTTGTAAAAAAATTATATACTTCCGGAAAACTGCATTTTATAATAGTTTAATAAGTTTTTTTGAAGAAGTAAAGTGATATGGCATATGTGTCATTTGGAAAACAGGGGTAAGCGAAGTATGAGAATAATACATTGCGCAGATATTCATTTGGATTCTGCACTTACAACACATTTGGATAAAGAGAGGGCGAGATCTCGGAGAAAAGAGATACTTGATACGTTTAGAAGGATGCTTGTCTATGCCTCGGAAAACGACGTGCAGGCAGTTATAATTGCAGGGGATTTATTTGACTCTGAGACAGTGTCTTCATCGACGGTCAATGTAGTGCTTGGTGAGATAGCAAGGCATAATGAGCTGGAAGTGTATTATCTTCAGGGAAACCATGACCCGGGCAAAAGTATATTTGCGGGTAAGATTATACCGGAAAATCTGCACACATTTGAAGATAGATGGACGTATTATCGGTTAGATAAGAATGCAGATGAAAGCAGATATGACAATGAAATGCTTGCTGATAGCAATATCGTGCTTGCTGGGATTGAACTGACAGCTGACAATAAAAACAGTATATATGATGAGCTGTCCATTAGAGAAAGTGATGTCAACATTGTAACTCTTCACGGTCAGGCACAGGCATATGGAATTGCTCAAGGAACTGAGGATATATGTCTGGATAAACTGAAGGACAGAGGAATTGACTATCTTGCACTCGGACATATACATAAGCCTAAGAAAGAAAATCTTGATCACAGGGGGATATATGTTTATCCGGGATGCCTTGAGGGTCGTGGGTTTGATGAGTGTGGTGCACATGGATTTGTATTGGTTGATATAGACGACATGACACATGAGTTGAAGACAAAGTTTATACCATTTGCATATAGAAGATTGTATGATGTGCAGGTGGATATAACCGATGCTGCAGACAGCCACGATGCTGCAGATATGATTGCCGAAATGTTATATAGTGAAGTGAACAGTCATGAGAGTGATCAGAGTCAGGCACTTGTAAAGATAACAGTTAACGGATCGATCGATGTGGAAAAAGAGATAGATATGGATTATCTGTTCAGACAGTTCGAGGATTCATTTTATTATATGAAGCTTGTGGATAAGACAAATCTCAAAGTTGATCCATTGAAGTATGTTCACGATATGTCACTTAAAGGGGAGTTTATAAGACTTGTGCTGGAACAGGATATGTCAGATGAGGACAAGGCATTTATAATTCAGACAGGTGTAAGAGCCCTTGACGGTGAGGAGGTTTGGCCTAGATGAGACTGATAAAATGTTATATAGACGGTTTTGGAAAATTGAAAGATATGGAATATAATTTTGAAGAGGGACTTAATTGCTTTGTCAGAAAAAATGGCTGGGGAAAAAGTACATTTGCTGCATTCATAAGAATTATGTTCTATGGATTTGAAGGAGAGTCAAAGAGAAACCTTCTGGAAAATGAGAGAAAATACTATAAGCCATGGACAGGTGACGTATATGGCGGAGAGATACGATTTGAGGCTGGGGGCAAAATATATAATCTTCAGAGGACATTTGGTTCAAAGAGGAGTGAGGATAAGAGCGCTCTCTATGATGGAGAGACAAATATGCAGATATCTGATATGTCTGACAATATAGGTGAAGAGATATTTCAACTTGATGCAGCATCATTTCGGCGTACGGTTTATATAGGACAGAATGAATGTGATACATGGGCAACGGATGGTATCAACGCGAAGATTGGTAATATAGACAGTGATATATCAGATATCAATAATTATGACAAAGCATGTGCAGAACTTAAAGCTGTAGTCAACACAAAGTCACCCACCAAGAAAACCGGGGAATTATACAAAAGAAAACAAGAATTGTCTGTACTCAAAGAACGGGTGAGGCGATCAGAAAATGTTGAGCGGCAGATAGAATTACTCAGGACTAGAAAAGAGCAAATAGAAAAGATGCGGAGTGAAGCCGCAGATTATCAGCATAGCATATCAGAGAGGGAGAAAGCTGCAGCTTTTTTTCGTGGTTCAATCCCCGATGAATACGAATTAAATATGGAGATTGAGAAGGCGCGTGAATACGAAAAAATGAGAGCTCGTTTTGATGCAGTTAAGATGACAGAGGAAGATCATGCTGCGTATACAGGAATTGTGAAGACGTATTTTCCTGACCGCGATCTTACCTCGGAAGATATACAATTGCCATCTGACATGGAGCTTGACACATGCATCTTTATATGGAATGAAATAAAGCAAAACAGACAGGAAATGGACAGGCTGGAAAGACAGCTTGAAAGTATGGAGCATAGTAAGCCATATGAAAAGGATGACAAGACAGATGATAACAATTCCCCAAAAGAAAAAAGACATGGATGTATGCTGTTGATCGTTGGAGCGATCTTAGTACTGGTACTGTCGTTGATATTCAAAGTGAAAGGTACGATAGGGACATACCAGATGTTCTTTGGAATCATGATATCGGTGGTAGCCCTTGTGGCTGGAATTATCATTCATTTGAAATATAGCGACGTGGAAAAGACTACGTCAGTCTCATCCGGGCATAAATATAGAGATGGCGATTCATCTGGAAAAGAATATAAGATACATAATGATATAATAGAACTGATAAATCTGGATAAGAGGGAAATAGACGATAATATTGTAAAACTCAAAGTGATCATTGACAAATATGGAATACACACTCATTTTGACAGATTTGATGATGACGTGGTGAAGCTTAGAAAGC
The DNA here is from genome assembly GCA_902461735.1 of uncultured Coprococcus sp. Taxonomy (GTDB): domain Bacteria; phylum Bacillota; class Clostridia; order Lachnospirales; family Lachnospiraceae; genus Coprococcus. The sequence goes on along the minus strand of CABPYV010000016.1, from coordinate 80,876 downwards.
TTATAGAGCTACAGCGCCTGCAAAAAAATATGAGAAATACAGGGATGGAGTGCGAGTCAGTGAAGAGAGAGATCAGCACATATATTGAACAGCTGGGATTTGAAGCTGGAGACGATCTGTTCAGTCAGTTGATAGAAATACAGAGGAGACTGGAGGATTACAAAGTCCGCTGCAATGCAGTCCATGGAATGACGGACAGAGCCACGTCAAAAACATCGTTTGACAATAAAGATATTTATGAGAATATGGACAGCCGGCTTGCAGAGTGTGAGGTTGAACTTGCAGATCTGACAGCTGAGCTGAACGAAATAAGGAATACCGCATTACAGCTTGAACAGAAACAGCCGGAATTTGACAGGGATATCGTGAAGTATGAGCTTATATCCAGAACATATGATTTGCTGGGAAAAGCAAAGGAGAAATTCACGGCAAGATATACAGAACCTGTTATGGAAGCGTTTATGTCGTATTATTCGCAGATAAATGATGCACACACAGATATGCAGATTGATGCTGATATGAATATAAGCTACAAGGATCATGGCATGTACAGGGATAAGCATACGCTAAGTGCAGGGCTTAAGGATCTGACAGATATATGTGCGAGGGCGGCACTGGTGGAAGTGATGTACAAGGGAGAAAAACCAATGCTTATAATGGATGATCCATTTGTGAATATGGATGATAAGAATATGGAAGGGGCAGTGAGACTTATGTCTATTCTTTCAAAAAAATATCAGATTATATATTTCACATGCAGTCAAAATCGTGTACTATAAGATAGTATGGGTTAATATGCAGAAGATATGTAAAATATATAGAGGAGATATATAGAAAAGATATATATATAATATATATAGAAGAGAGACATAGGAGGAATGATGATAGATATACGGAATTGGATACGATATAGTTTAGAGAAATATTCGAGCAGGGGAAAGAGAACATGTTCATGGAGAATGATTCTTGCCATGACTTTTGTGGTGACTTTATTGTCTATTGTGATCGTAGGAACAGAAAATAACGTATGTGCATCAGACATGTCACGGATTTTGGCGGATGCTGATAAGGGCAGCATAGCAGTTCCGTCTGGTGTGGTGGAAGAAAAAGATTTGACTATGGATGCTAAGTCATATGTATTTTCCAATTCTACAGATGGAATGTTCAGACTGAGCTTTGCAGAGGGAAAGAGCTACTACCTTGGCTGCGCAGAAGACTCAGATACCAGGGTTACATATGCTCTGATCAAATATGGATCGAAATTATACCTTGTGGTAGCGGATGATAGTGAGGACAATGTAGAGTATAACGGAAGTTATACAGATACATCATTTGACATGCTTGCGTCACAGAATTATAACTCAACAACAAGAAAAGTCAGACTCAGCTTAAAGTATGGAAAGGATATAGAGATAACTCATTTTATTTTCAATAAGGATTATTCAGTAAAATTGAGTGGATACTATAATGGTACATATTATACTGATGGAAAGGCCGCAACAGGTATATTTGTTCGAAATGGATATTATGACTACTTTGTGAGAGGCAAGGCTGTGGTAGCTGATGGATGGTATAAATATGGAAGCGCATCACCGACAGGGGAATTGATAGATGCAGACATTGTCAATAGTCTGGGAAGTGCAGCAGTGAAATATGTACAGCTGTTTGAAGGACATGTGCAGACCACGTATCATGGAGAGAAGTGTTACAGTTACAAAAAGGCAGTCAAGACCGTTGTTAAGAGCGCAAAGATACTGGTTAATAATATCTATGTGGAGTACAACAGCAAGGGAAGCGTGCTCACTGGAGTGGTAAAAAGATCTGGCAGCATCTATTATTATGAGGCCGGTATCCCAGTGAAAAACGATATGAGAAATGAAGCCAAGGAGTACTATTATCTTGGCTCAGATGGGAAAGCAGTCAAGTCCCAATGGGTGAAAACCGGGGACTATGAATTTTATTTCTCTGATAAATGTTATGCAACAAAGGTATATTACCTTGACAGCTTCTCGGATAAGAATTATGCGGGAAAAATATTCAACTATACAGGGGGAGCATGGAAAAGTACATTTACGGGAATACAGAATGTAAATGGCACATATTATTACTTTGTTAAAGGAACAAAATATAATGGCACGAAGTGGTATGTAAAGTCTGATAGCTGCAGATATTATGTGAAATCCGGAGTCGTTGTTTATACGGTGAAGGCGGATGGAGTGAGATACAGATGCTATAAAGTGACTGACACCGGACGTGTTGTTCTTGGCAGAAATATATGGCTTCCATCGTATAACAATCTCGTCATACACACTGATGCAACCGGATTGTCAGATGTTATTTATTATAAAAAGGGACATCCTGTATCTGGATATGCAGACACATATAGAGTGTGTGTCAATAACACCTGGATAAAAAAGAGAAACACGATTGTATACATTCCGGGAGGATATTATTACTTTGATAAGAATGGTAAGCTTGTTCGAACAAAAGGATGGCAGACCATCAGTCAGACAAGTGCGGTATATATAGGAGATAAGGTGTATGCAACGTCATATGTCTACTATGATGTGGCTGAGAAATGTTCGATATACAGGACAGGGGCAAAACTCGGAGTGGCCGGCAGTGGACTCAAAAAGACTACGATAAACGGAAAATCTATATATTACTACGTAAGTGCAAATGGAAAATGTATTAAATCAACGAATAAGATAGTTGGTGACGTGGAATATGTATTTAATAAATATGGACAGTGTGCCAAGACGACGGAGATAAACTGGAATTATAATGCGTGGATGAAGAGGGTGACAAAGGCTTACCTTGGCAAGACAGGTATATACTGTAATGCTTTTGTTGCAAATGCATTCAGATACGCAGGTGGCAGTGATCCTTCGGAGGATATGACAGTTAAGTATACAAGCTACTCAAAGGGCGGATTTGTCATCAATTCAAGTAATATGTGTTCGGACTGGGCTCTTCGTAAAGTTACTGCAAAGGCCATTCTGTCGGACAACGGCGACTGGCTTTCTGCTAAGGAATATAACCTGACGGCAGACAGGGAGAATTTCTCGTACAGCGCATTGATCCCGGGAGATGTAATAGTTTATTATACTGATGGTGAACCGACACATGTTGGAATATATCTGGGTAAATTTGCATCAGCCAGTGTACTGAAGAAATATCTGAGAAGCCTTGGAATATCAGCATCTGCATGTGAGGCATATGTGAATGACTGGGGATTATACAGTGGCAACAAGCCTGAGTATTGGGTGATCCAAGGTGGAATGGGAAGCAGTGATCAGGTGTACATAAGCAACTCAGCATATGATCTGTCTGGTCAGTATGCAAAGAAGATAATACACATAAGACATTAATATAACTATACTATATGAAAAAGACCTGACGTCGGTTTCACAACATGACTGTAGATACAGTACAGTTGTAAACCGATGTCAGGTTTTCTTTATTGGATTATAGGACAAATCGTGTTGATAGGTTAATTCCATCCAATTTACGCTTTGCCATACAGATCGAATTTTATTTTATGCCTCCTCGGACAGGGCTTCCCATTGCTCGTACAGAGACTCAAGCTGGCTTTCGGCTTCGTTTCTCTGCTTTGTCAGATCATTTAGCAGTCCGACATTTGTTGCGTTTTCAGGAAGAAGAAACTGATCATCGATATCAGATATCTCTGTTTCAAGTTTTTCTATGGAAGCCTCAAGTTTTTTGAGATCATTGGCAATTTTCCGTTTCCTTGCCGCTTCGGCTTTACTTTCCTGCCATGAAAGTTTGGCCTGGGACACAGCAGGTTCGGACTTAACTTCCTGGACACCGCTTATAGGAGTGAAAGGCGAGTTGCCCTGATCATCGTTACTGCAGACTTTGTGTGCCTCATAGTAGTCGTAATTGCCTATATAGCTTGTAAGCTCTTTATCTTTCAACTCAATGATTCTCGTAGCCGTCTGATTGATAAAATATCTATCATGGGACACATAGAGAACTGTTCCGGTATAATTCTGTATTGCGTTTTCAAGAATCTCCTTAGATGTAATATCAAGGTGGTTCGTTGGCTCATCAAGGATGAGAAAATTGGCGGAAGAGAGCATAAGCTTTGCGAGTGATACACGACCACGCTCACCACCTGATAGATCTTGAATCCTTTTGAATACATCTTCTCCGGTAAAAAGAAAAGCAGCAAGTACATTTCTGATCCTGGTGTTTGACAGATCGGGATATGCGTCGCTTATCTCATCAAATATTGTGTTCGACATCGTGAGTACCTGGTGTTCCTGATCGTAGTAGCCTATTTTTACGCGGGAACCAAGAATGATGATGCCGGCATCTTTGGGGAGAAGTTTGTTGATCATCTTAAGTATCGTAGTCTTTCCTGTTCCGTTACCGCCGATCAGTGCTACATGCTCGCCGCGTTTGATATCCATATCAATTCCTGAAAACAATGTATTATCGCCAAATGATTTGGAAAGTCCTTCAATGGTGAGAACATCCTCGCCACTTAATATGGAAGGCTCAAGAGTAATCCTCATCTCGGATGCAACCTCGGTAGGCTTGTCCAGCCTTTCAATTCTTGATAGCATCTTTTCTCGGCTTTCAGCACGCTTGATGGATTTTTCCCGGTTAAACTGTTTCAGTTTAGTGATAACCTCTTCCTGGTGTTTTATTTCCTGCTGCTGGTTCAGGTATGCCTTCATCATGTTTTCCCTTATCTCAGCGCGCTTCCCGGCAAAATAAGTGTAATTGCCGTTGTATACCTGGCTGTGACCGTTGTCAAGCTCAACAATCTTAGTAACGATCTTATCGAGAAAGTACCGGTCGTGGGAGACTATGATAACACTTCCCTGGTAGGACGCCAGAAAGCCCTCGAGCCATGAGATGGAATCCATATCGAGATGGTTGGTTGGCTCATCAAGTATGATGATATCAGGCTTCACCATGAGGAGCCTTCCAAGTGCAAGACGTGTACGCTGACCTCCGGATAGAGAGTCAGTATGGCGGTCATAATCTTCTTTAGAGAAACCGAGTCCCTTGAGGACACCATTTGCCTCGCTTTCACAGCTGTAGCCATTTTTGTATTCGAATTCATGAGTGTATCTGTTATAAAGTTCCAGAGATTTTTCCAGTGTATCACCAGTCTGGTGCTCCATCGCTGCTTCAAGTTCGCGCATCTTATCCTGAAGCTCCAATATAGGTTTAAGTGCATCCAGCATAACTTCACGTACTGTGGTGTTATAGTTACTCTCCTGATACTGGGAGAGATAACCGATGGTTCTGTCCTTTGAGATTATGACCTGACCAGAGTCAGCTTCCTCTTCACCCATAATGATCTTCAGAAGTGTGGTCTTTCCGGCACCGTTGATCCCAACGATAGCCATTTTCTCCTTTTCCTCAAGATGAAAAGATATATTATCTAATATAACGTCTGTGCCAAATGACTTACAGATGTTTTGACAATCAAGTATCATAGAAAACCTCGCATTCGTTAATGTAAATTATCTTTCGGCATATGCAGATAAAATATCAGAATCTGCAATATGTCTGCCAAACGCAGGCATACAAAGTTAATTATATATAGAAGCAAATGTTTTCGCAAGGAAATACGAGAGCTTTCTAATAATATAAACAATAAATGGTGTAGAAGTGCACTGCTTTTTATAAAATGTTCATAATTATTTATGCAAATTATACAATACATGTGTTATACTATAAAAGTATGGGAAAAACTGACATAACAAAGCAAAAGGAATGATGTAATGAATTATAGCATTTATGACTATAATAGCGAGGAAAGATTACTACAGGAGCAGGAGATAGAGGAGATCAATAATGTCAAGATGAGCCTTCTCAACACTCTGGTTACAAAGTTAAATAACGCAGGAATATATTTTAACAGCACTTCGAGAATAAAGTCAGAATCGTCACTTCTTCATAAGCTTGAAACAGGAAAGTATTCACTTGACGAGGGTGGTCGTAAGATACAGGATATCATAGGTATAAGAATAAATCTCTTTTATCTTGAGGATATGGACATATGCGAGAAGATACTCGAGGAGACATTCCTTCTTGATAACTGGTCAAAGACCAAGAATGAAGAGAATAAATTCGAGGCACAGAAGTGTAATGGTGTGTTCAGGATCCCGAGCAAGTATCTTAGGAATATTCCGGCAAGTGTGTGGACAAAGCCATTTGATCAGACATTTGAGGTTCAGCTCAGGACGGTTCTTTTCGAAGGATGGCACGAGATAGAGCATGAGATGCGGTATAAGTATAAACTGGGATCTGATTCTCAGGAGACAGATCTCTGGACCGGACATGAGGATTTGTCCAGAGTTATGAACAGTATCATAGCCAATCTTGAGCTGTGCGACTGGTCTATCATGCAGATATTTAACAGCATACATGATTCACAGTATAAAGAGAAGAACTGGGAGAATGCGATAAGGAGTAAATACAGACTCAGAATAACCCAGGATCCGCTCAAGCCGGAACTTAGGGAATATCTTGATAAGAATCCCGATATAGTGGCACAGTTTCATCAGGTCACAAAGAGGGAGCTGGTCGAGATACTGCTCAATAAGAAATACCATAAGGAGCTTACTCCGGACAGAGTTATATATCTTATCAACAAAGAGATCGTGCACAACGAATATATATCAAGACTGCTTGACAAAGAACAATTTGTACCTGCAGTCAGAACGGAACTAAAGACGGAGATAAAGCCTATGGTTCCTAATGTTGTATATAGCCATAGGGTTGGAATATCAAGAGATGGATACAATAAAGTATGCGAAATAATATATGAATGGGTGAGAGAGCATATCAGCATGGTTTTTCCTCAGATGCCAGAGAAACTCACAAGCGTTGATTATTCTGCGATAGGTTATAAGGTATATGTGTTGTATTCGGATGACAGATATCAGCTTGATTTTCAGCACATAAGCAACTCCGAGGCGGGCGTTATATGGCATGTGACAGTGGATATAGTTCCGGATGGAGAATTGTACCAGCTCAAGGTTGAGAATATATGTGAGACTATCAATGTGAAGGAGAGACGGTACAGCAGACCGAAGTTCATGAAAGAGATATTCAATGAAGTAGGATTTGTGGATGCCGGGATCCATATGGAAGAGGGAAGTAATCCTGAGGAGATAAGCTACGAAAAACTCAACATGATAGTTGAAAGTCCTGACAGACATATGCCGATCATAGTTATAGTTAAACCTGATCAGATCCCTGAGTGGGCAATAGATTGTGATGGCTACATACTTAGAACAGATATGTTGAAGAAGACACTCAATGGTCTGTGCCATGTATATCTCTGCAGTGGAGATTGCAAGAAGAGATACGAAGATGAGTATGGAAAAGAGTCTGTGGATGGCGGTGTAATGATGTGGGAGAAGAATAGTAATTATCCGATATTCTATTCTATGGATATCATCAATCAGAGTTTCTTTGAGGAGGTAAACCACAGTATCAATGAGAACGTGGAATATGAGAAGTCGTTCAGATATTCACTCAGAGAACAGGTGCATGATGAGTACTTGAAATAAGAGCATAAAAACGCTGATCATAAAAACACTGATCATAAAGAACAGTGATGCTGAACGAAGTAATAACGGATATAAAATTAAGCTAGAAACGAGACAGAAATAAGACAGAAATAAGACAGAAATAAGACAGAAATAAGATAGAAACGAGATCATAAATGGTGGAACAGAAAGACTTACCCAAAGACCTAAAAAAAGATATAACGGCCACAAGATCAAAAAGTAAGACATATAAAATAGTAAAAATAAGCGCCGCAGCATTATGTGCTGCGGCAGTTGTCGCTATGGTGATAATTACTGGTATGGGAAATGCAGACAATGTTGAGAAGACGTTGAATACAACAGTCATGGGCACAACGGCTTCACTTACTGTATATGGAAGAGAGTGCGACAGCGTTATAAATGGCATAATGGATATAGAAAACAATCTAGACAAGAAGGTGATCTCATGGAGAAGTGAGGACTCTGAGGTCTGGAATATAAATCATTCATATAGCCCAGGGGAGAATTATCCCATAAGTTCTGAGCTTGCGGACATAATGGACAGGACACTTGCGATATCAAAGGATAGTGGAGATCTGTTAGACATAACCATACGTCCACTGGCAGAACTTTGGGGGATAGAATCCGGAAAAACTGGTATACCATCCCAGGCAGATATAGATGATACACTTACACATGTTGACGTTACGCAGGTGTCATGCATAAACGATGAGAAGGGTGCATTTGTCAATATAGCAAAGTCTGGCATGTCATTGGACTTTGGGGCTGTGGGAAAAGGGTACGGATGTGATCTGGCTGCAGATTATCTGGAAGAGAATGCGGTTACAGGAGCCTGTATAGCCCTTGGGGGCAGTATTATGGTATATGGAAACAAACCAGATGGCTCAGCCTGGAAGATAGGTGTTAAGGATCCAAGATCTGGTGAAGGCAGTGTCATGGGTGTCATAAATGAAGACGGCGGGGCTCCTACATTTGTCTCAACATCGGGGGATTACGAGAAGTATTTTGAAAAGGACGGAAAGAGATATCATCATATCCTCGATCCGAAGACCGGATATCCAGCATGGCAGCATATCATATCGGCCACAGTCGTATGTGACAATGGACTGATGAGTGATGCGCTCTCGACTCTGTGTATGCTTGCCGGAAAGGAACGGTCGATAGAGCTGGTCAGCAGATATGGTGCGGATGTCATACTTATCGATGATCAGAAGAATGTGTATGTGAGTGATGGACTTAAGGGCAGGTTCACAATTACAGCAGAAGAGTATAAGCTTGCAGAATAGAATCATTCGTCAGAGGAAAATGATTTTGCATAATAAAATGATTTGTCAGAGCAGTTAGATTATTCACTAAATCAGGCAAAGATGAATTATAACCGTAATAGAAAAGGCAAGAAATTATGAGTGCGATTATTAAAAAGAGAGATATTGTGCTGGCAGCAGTATTGCTTGTGTTAGGTATAGCCGGAGTCTTTATATTGAAATACGGACTTCATAAAGGCAGCTACGCGGAGGTATATATAGATGATAAGCCGGTTAGGACCATCAGCATGGATGTGGATGATGAGTATGTATTCCACACAGAGCAGGGGGAGAATGTTGTGGCTGTGAAAGATGGAAAGATAGAGATGAAGTCTGCAGACTGTCCAGATAAAGTGTGTGTCAGGATGGGGGCGAAAAATAGATCGGGGGAGACTATCACATGTCTGCCGCACAAGCTGGTTGTCGAAGTACATGGCGGAGAAGCACAGGAAGTGGACATAAAATAAAATACTAGGCAAAGTGAGATCGGATCATGAAAGATAAAGACAGATGGAGTACGCGGAAAATCGCATATATGGGCATGTTTATTGCAGTGGCAATGGTGTTTTCGTATGTAGAGTCTCTGATCCCGGTGAACATTGCTGTTCCGGGAGTGAAACTTGGACTTGCCAATCTGGTGACAATAGTTGTCATGTTCAAGATGGATGTCAGGTCTGCCTGGGTGATATCATTGATCAGAGTTGTCCTGTCAGCTCTGTTGTTTGGCAATCTTTCGATCATGGTGTATAGTCTGGCCGGAGCTGTTCTTAGTCTGCTGGTCATGACGCTGTGCATGAAGTTGAAAATATTTGGCTTGCTGGGGACAAGTATACTGGGAGCTGTAAGCCACAACGCAGGGCAGATCATCATGGCGGCGATACTTATGAAGAGTGGGAATATCATGCTGTATATTCCGGTGCTCTGCATATCAGGAACTATAGCTGGAATATGTATAGGACTGGCTGGAGCTGTCTTGGTGAGAAATCTGCCGAAGCTATTAGATGTATGAATATGAGCCTTTGGCATGGGAACGTGTCGGAGGCTTTTTCCATATTTTTAAAATGAGAAAGTATCACCGTTTAGGTTGTTTTTAACCATCTAAAGCGTTATTATAGATAAAGAATTTTTAGTAACAAAAATATTAGGAAAAGAGGTAAAACATGGGTTTGTTAACATTTCTAGGCGGAATTCATCCATATGAAGGCAAAGAATTGTCAATGGAAAAGCCTGTAAAAGAATACCTTCCGAAAGGTGACTGTGTGTACCCGCTCAGCCAGCATATTGGTGCACCTGCCACACCTATAGTGAAGAAGGGAGACAGAGTTCTGGTTGGTCAGAAGATAGCCGAGGCTAGCGGCTTTGTATCTGCAAATATACATTCATCCATATCAGGAACAGTAAAGGCTATAGAGCCAAGGTATGTTCCGGGAGGATCAAAGGTAGAATCTATTGTTGTGGAGAACGATGGTCAGTTTGAGGAGATAGATTTTGCTGCAAATGTCAAGGATCTGTCAACCCTGTACAGGGAGGATGTGAAGGAGATCATCAAGGAGGCCGGTATTGTCGGAATGGGTGGCGCCGGATTCCCTGCAAATGTAAAGCTGTCTCCTAAGAATGAAGATGATATTGATTACATAATCGTAAACGGCGCAGAGTGTGAGCCATATCTGACATCGGACTACAGGAGAATGATGGAGGAACCAGACAAGCTGATACTCGGACTGGAGATATGTATCAATCTGTTTGATCATGCAAAGGGAATCATAGCTATAGAGGACAATAAGCCGGAGGCAATAGAACTCCTCAGGGATAAGTTGAAAGACAACGACAAGATAGAAGTCCATGTCATGAAGACCAAATATCCACAGGGTGCTGAGAGACAGCTTATATATGCGAATACCGGAAGATATGTCAATTCCAAGATGCTGCCTGCCGATTCAGGCTGTATAGTTCACAATGTGGACACCATTGTATCTATATACGAGGCGGTAATAGAGGGACGTCCTCTCTATGCAAGAATAGTGACAATAACGGGTGATGCCATAGAGAATCCTTGCAATCTTATGGTTAGAACGGGAACTAATTGTCAGGAATTGATAGATGCTGCCGGAGGATTTAAGGATGGCGTGGTTCCGGAAAAAGTGATCTCAGGTGGACCGATGATGGGCAAAGCACTTTTTTCTCTTGATGTACCTGCAACAAAGGGTGTGTCAGCTCTTCTCTGTATGAGCCATGATGAGGTTGCAGATCTTGAGCCTGGCAACTGCATAAGATGCGGACGCTGTGTTGATGTGTGTCCCGGACGTATTGTTCCTTCGATGCTTGCCTCACTGGCTGAGCATGGGGATACAGAGGGCTTCCTTGCTCACAACGGAATGGAGTGTTGTGAGTGTGGATGTTGCTCATACGTTTGCCCGGCAAAGAGGCATTTGACACAGACCATAGCGGGAACAAGAAAATCGATCATAGCGAATAAAAAGAAGTAGGAGGTGCACACATTGGATAATACATTTAAGATTTCGTCATCTCCACACGTGAGGGATAAGCGAAGTACACAGAGCATTATGCTGGATGTGATCATAGCACTGATTCCAGCAACCATATTTGGAATGATCAACTTTGAGCTGAATGCCATGATCCTCATATTGACATGCGTGGTATCATGCGTGCTGTTTGAATGGCTGTATCAGAAGTTGATGAACAGAAAGGTAACTATAAATGATCTCAGTGCGGTTGTCACAGGTCTGCTGCTGGCACTCAACCTTTCACCGGATGTGCCGGTGTGGATGGCTATACTTGGAAGCGCATTTGCCATCATCATAGTAAAGCAGCTATTTGGCGGATTGGGATTTAACTTCATGAATCCTGCGCTGGGAGCAAGATGTTTCCTGCTCATATCATTTGCGGGGAGGATGACATCGTTTTCATATGACGGAGTTACAACAGCCACACCACTTGCGGTTCTTAAGAACACAGGAGATCTGGCAAATGTAAACGTACTCCATATGTTCCTTGGAAATATACCTGGAACAATAGGTGAGACATCGGTTGTATGCATACTTGTGGGTGCTGCATATCTTCTGATAAGAAGAGTCATAAAGCCGGTTATACCTCTTACATATATAGGAACATTTGCAGTGCTCATCATGATATATGCAGTTGCATCTGGAAGAGGATTTGATATGACATTTCTGGCAGCACACCTGTGCGGCGGTGGTCTTATGCTGGGCGCATTCTTCATGGCAACTGATTATGTTACCTCACCGATCACACCGGTGGGTAAGGTTGTATTTGGCGTGATACTCGGTATACTCACATTCTGTTTTAGAATATATGGAGGATCCGCAGAAGGAGTATCCTACGCTATCATATTCTCCAACCTGCTTGTTCCACTTATCGAGAGATGGACCCAGCCAAAGAGTTTTGGAGAGGGAGCGGAGCTTGCAGCTCAGGGCGATACATCAGGAACAAAGTCCAAGATGGATACAAAGTCTATAGTGATCGCGACTATAGCTATCATGATAATCACGGTTATAGCAGGATTTGCACTTGCATATGTATATAAGATCACAAAGGATCCGATTGCAGTTACAGAACAGAAGGCTAAGGAAGAGGCGTACAAGACAGTGTTTGACGATGCGGATTCATTTGACAGTTATGCAGATTTTGACGCAGATGCGGCAGCAAAGGTTCTGTCGGATGCGGGATATAATGCAGACATAGATGAAGTGGTCACTGCAAAGGGCAGTGATGGCTCAGTGCTTGGATATGTGGTCACAGTCACATCACATGAGGCATACAGCGGAGATCTTCAGCTTGCAATGGGTGTCAGATCTGATGGCACGACAAATGGAATATCATTCCTCTCACTCTCCGAGACAGCAGGTCTTGGAATGGAGGCAGATACAGACAATTTCAAGTCACAGTTCGCGGGCAAGAAGGTCGATCAGTTCAGATACACAAAGTCAGGTGCCATAGTGGATGAGGAGATAGATGCCCTGTCAGGAGCTACCATCACAACAAATGCAGTCACAAATGCAGTCAATGCAGGACTTGAGTATGTAAAGTCCATAAACGGTGGAACCGCAGATGCATCGAACGGAGGTGACAAGTAATGGGAAAATGTACAGAGCGTTTATATAACGGTATTGTCAAGGAGAATCCAACCTTCGTGCAGATGCTCGGAATGTGTCCGACACTGGCTGTAACTTCGTCAGCCATCAATGGCGCGGGTATGGGACTTACGACCACATGCATTTTGGTGCTCAGCAATTTCATGATCTCAGCACTCAGAAAGGTCATACCTGACAAAGTCAGAATACCGTCATTTATAGTTATCATTGCATCGTTTGTAACGATCATACAGTTTTTGCTGCAGGCATATCTGCCATCACTCAACAGCAGCCTTGGACTGTATATACCACTTATAGTTGTAAACTGTATCATCCTGGGTCGTGCAGAGGCATATGCTTCAAAGAACAAGGTTCTTCCATCTATATTTGATGGACTTGGAATGGGACTTGGATTTACAGTTGGACTTACACTCATAGGAATGTTTAGAGAGCTTGTCGGAAAGGGATGTGTGTTCGGTTTCCAGATACTTGGTGACGGCAACAGACTTCAGAGCTCATCAGGTATAGTTAAGGGCATAGGCAATGTGCTTAGTCTTTATACACCTATTACAATATTTGTACTTGCACCGGGTGCGTTCTTCGTGCTTGCGTTTATCATTGCATTTATCAATAGAAGAAATGCAATGAAGGCAGCCGAGGCTCTGGAAAATGGACAGGAGGTACCTGTAGCATGCAAACCTGATTCTTGTGCCGGATGTATCAATGCAGCCTGCTGTGGTAAGCTGACAACTGAGACATCTGTAAAGATAGCAGATACCACTTCAAAGGCCACGGCTTCAGGGGATGCAAAGCAGGTTAAGAAGGTCGAAGAGACACCTTCAGAGAATAAGAAAGATGCGGATACTGATAAGCCGGAGAATACAAAAGAAGCTGAGCCAAGACTCAGCCCATATGCACCTACAAGAGAATCCGTACTGGCGGATATCAAGCTTGTACCTAACGCTACAGGCAAGATGCTTAAGGAGCATGCTGAGGAGATGCAGCAGGCTCAGAATCCGGATGAAACTGTAGAGCAGAAAGAAAATGTTTCCAAACAGGCTGAGGCAGAAGATAAGAAGGAACAGCAGCCGGAGGCAGAAGATAAGAAGGAACAGCAGCCAGAGACAGAAGATAAGAAGGGACAGCTGCCAGAGACAGAAGATAAGAAGGAACAGCAGCCGGAGGAGAAGGATCAGCCTGTGAATGAACAGCAGCCTCAAGAGACAAAAGCGGCAACAATGGAAAATCCAGAGGACCAGCCGGAGTCGCTAGTTCAGAATGAAGCTGACGGTAAAACATCTGATGATCTCCAGAACAAAGAGTCAGACATAAAGCTCAAGGAGACAATGGCTCATATAAAAAAGAAAAAGGGCAAAGGAGGTAAGAGATAATGAATATTTTATTGTTGGCAATCGGAGCAGCACTTGTAAATAATGTTATTCTCAGTCAGTTCCTCGGATTATGTCCTTTCCTTGGAGTGTCAAAAAGTGTCAACACTGCGACTGGAATGGGAGCTGCGGTAGTATTTGTCATGACCATAGCGTCATTTGTCACAAGTATTGTATACTACGGAATACTGAGAAGATTTGGACTTGAATATCTCAACACGATCGTGTTCATCCTTGTGATCGCGGCACTTGTACAGTTCGTTGAGATGTTCCTCAAGAAAAAGGTGAAATCGCTGTATGAGTCACTTGGAGTATATCTTCCGCTTATCACTACAAACTGTGCCGTACTCGGTATAGCACTTTCAAATGTTCAGAGCGGCTACGGTATACTTGAGAGCACCATCAACGGATGCGGTTCAGCAGTTGGTTTCACGATAGCAATAGTTATACTTGCAGGAATCAGAGAGAGACTTGAACACAGTCCGATACCTGAGTCATTTAAGGGAACACCGATAGTTCTCATCACATCAGGTCTTATGGCGATTGCGTTCTTTGGATTCTCAGGACTTATATAAGGAGGGTGCATATATGACAGGAATATTGATAGCTGTGGCAGTTGTTGCAGGCGTAGGTATTGTGATAGGTATCCTTCTAGGTGTCGCAGGAGAGAAATTCAAGGTCGATGTAGATGAGAAAGAAATAGCAGTAAGGGAGCTCCTCCCAGGAAATAATTGCGGTGGATGTGGATATCCGGGATGTGATGGACTGGCAGCAGCCATCGCAAAAGGAGAGATGCCTCCATCAGCATGTCCGGTTGGAGGAGAGGCAGTGGCTGCAAAGATCAGTGAGGTCATGGGCGTTGAAAATGCTGAAAATACAAAGTATGTGGCATTTGTCAAGTGTGCAGGAGACTGCGAAAAGGCCAAGGATGTGTATGAGTATGTGGGCCCTAGAGATTGTAAACTTGCACAGAACAATCCGAACGGTGGACCAAAGGCATGTACGTATGGATGTACAGGATATGGTTCATGTAAGGCTGTATGTGAGTTCGGGGCTATTGACATTATAGATGGAATTGCGGTAATTAATAAGGAGAAGTGTAAGGCATGCGGCAAATGTATCACAGAGTGTCCTAGACATCTCATAGAACTTGTTCCATATGACGCGGAGCATCTTGTAAGATGCAATTCCCATGATAAGGGACTTCAGGTCAAGGCGGCCTGCAGTGCAGGATGTATAGGATGTACACTGTGTGCGAGAAACTGTGAGGCGGGAGCCATAACAATGGACAGAAATCTTGCACACATAGACCCTCAGAAATGTACCAACTGTGGTGTATGTAAAACCAAATGCCCCGTAAAAATAATATCGTAAGAAGGACCCGCCGCAAGGCTGGAGATATCTTACGATGACGCGGACGCCGCGCGTAGCGCCTTATAATGCGTCTGCTCAAGATATCGTAAGAAGGACCCGCCGTAAGGCGGGAGAGGAGGAAAAACATGAGATGTCCATTTTGCTCAGCAGACGACACAAAGGTTATTGATTCCAGACCCGCAGAGGACGGAAGTGCGATCAGACGAAGAAGACAGTGTGATGCCTGTGGTAAGAGATTTACCACATATGAGAAGGTTGAGACAATTCCGCTTATCGTAATAAAGAAAGATAAGAACAGAGAAACATACGACCGTTCGAAGATTGAGTCAGGAGTTATAAAGTCATGTCACAAGAGACCGGTATCGGCAGAGGCTGTCACCAAATGTATAGATGACATTGAGAATACCATTTTCAACATGGAAGTGAGAGAGATAGAGAGCACAACCATTGGAGAGATCGTTATGGACAAGATAAAGGATCTTGATCAGGTAGCTTATGTAAGATTCGCATCAGTTTACAGAGAGTTCAAGGATGTGAATACATTTATGGACGAACTTGGTAAGCTGCTCATCAACAATTCGGAGAAGAGATGACAGGGACATATAACACTATAATCAGCGAGGGACAGGATGAAATCGTAGAAAAAAAGTCGAGATTTATCGGGTATGCGGTTCCTGTATCCACAGAAGACGAGGCATATGCCTTTGTGGAAAAAATTAAGAAAAAACACTATGATGCCAGACACAATTGCTTTGCATTTGCAATAGGAAGTGAGAATACACTTCTTAGGTTTTCTGACGATGGTGAGCCACAGGGAACAGCAGGAAAGCCGATCCTTGAGGTCATAACGGGAAATCAGGTTGTGAATATTTGTATAGTCGTCACAAGATATTTTGGCGGAACATTACTTGGTACAGGTGGACTGGTCAGAGCTTATACAGAGGCTGCAAAGCTTGCCTTGACAGATGCGGGGATTCATACCATGCAGCTTATGCAGATGGTCAGTATCACGACTAACTATAATGATTCCGGGAAGGTTCAGTACCTCTTGAACAATAGCGTTGCAAGTATCGACAGCACAGATTATATGGCTGATGTGTGCTTTAAAATTGCAATCCCGGTACATGAGTATGGAAAGCTTGAAAAGCAGATAGTTGAGTCTACATCTGCGAGAGCTGTGATAGAAGTAATGGGAGAAGAGTACAGATGATCAAGATAGGCAGAGCTATCGTGAATACCTTGTAGTGTCTGAATATCAGCCGTGATGCAAGTGCTGCTATAAGACTTATGGCAGACACACACAAGATGCGTATCAGGATAGATAAGGAATCATCTATTCCATTGTATATAATTAAAGAGATAAAGCTCATTATGGCAGCGGGAATTACTCCTGCTGCTATATTTTTTATGCAGAAAGAAAGTTTCCCACGAGTTGACAGCCTGGAATACACACCGGAGTCAAGATCCTTGAGATAACTCTGGGCTCCAAGCAGAGCACATATGGCAATGACCATATAAATCAGAAGATTGACAGGGAAGTTATTTGGCGCAATAGCATCAGAAGGTGAATATTTTCCTGATATCCCTCCGCTTATTGAAAATACGTCATCATTGTCAATATATCCCTGAAAACGATCTCTGATGTATTCCGAGACATAACTTTCTAGGTCGGAATTGTCAATATAAGAACCATACTGTTCGCTCAGCATATGGACAGACATATCGGCGGCATATGCAGAGAGCAGGGCAGCGTAAACAGACTCACTTGAAACATTTTCAAATGAGCTGCCGGCTGTGGTATATACGGTTACATGTACTTTGTCGTCCCCCTTTATCATGGACGAGCTGAACCCGGTTGGTATCATATAACCTGCATCAATTGTTCCTGAAGCCACGTCGTCCCTCATATCTGACAGGGACTCATATTCATGAAATATAAAACCTGTAGCGGAATCGGTCAGATGACTGACGAAGGCTTCTGTATAACTATCGTTTTCCTCTATGTATATACCGGAAACTATCTCTGTTGACTGCTTCTTTTCCGGAAGCATATGAACGAAGAGAAGTGCTGCAGGAATGATCAAAAGTACAGCGATCATAGCTGAACGGCCGAGTATTCTTTTTATTAGTATATTAATCTGCGTGATGTTTTTCATGTTAAACTCCAGACTGTGATAAGTGAGATTATGAGCAATCGTGTAAAGCTGATTCTATTTGCGCGGAGAGATGAGCCAAAACCGCGTTTGCACGAAACTTTGGCGACTGCCGCGGTAACCTGAGAAATCCGCGAAGCATGCTCCTCAGGTTTTTGTAAAATACTGACACATAACATGTGCAAATCTATTTAATGGCGACAAGGAACACATATCCTTTGCAAAGTTGGGCAGCATGGTTTCAGGAATAAAGAATCCGCTCAGATATGCAAGTATCAGTGTGCATATGACAAGAAGCAGTGTACACCCATGAATTCCTGCGGGAGCTAAGCAGATGATCAGTATAAAAACTGATACCATGCATGACAATATACCCCCTGTTAATATCCCGTAGACATTCATATGAATATCTATTTTTTCCGTTCCCAAGGAAATCACTGCGAGGACAGTATATGAAATTAGATACAACATATATTCCCACATAAATATCGAGATGAAATAGCTTAAATTGCGGTATAAAGGTCCAATGTGATATGTCTTTAGTCTTGTCTTGAAGCCAGCAGGAACATCAATGACAAATGGTATAAATACCGATGAACAGATCATCATTACCAGGATAATTGCTGCACTTATATAAAAAGTGGTGGTATTGGTGGCTCGCACGGCATTTACTTCTGTTATGACAAATGTTGATGCTCGATCGAGAACCTTTGTCAGAAACAGGATATTGATCTCGTCACTCAGCTTGTCCCTTTCGTCATCAGATATTGGCAGTTCACGTCCTATGGCCTGAACAGAGTATATAGCAGCCTGAGATATTCCAAGCATGGATGATGTCGAACGGAAAAGGTCATTCAATACAAATGTGTTTATGGAATGCATATCAGAGTAGTATACTTCAACAGGAGTGTTGGTGCCATCCATTATGTCACTGATGATGTTGTCGGGAACATAGATCACGGCAAACAATTCTTTGTTTTCGAGCATGGCAAGTGCGGTATCTTTGCCTGAGATCTCGGTAAATGTGCAGGATGATTTGTAGCTGTCCATTTCTTCAATGCTGCTGTAAGCCATCTTTGCCATCTGCGAATCGGCGCTCATGACTATTCCGATGTCCAGAGGTTCCTGATTGTCAGCGGAATAGATAATGTCATCCGCTTTGAGGGCAAGGCTGATAAGGACTAGCATAAGACCTAGTGCGGCTGCGAGCAGGAATGTTCCATAGTGGGTTATTCTTTTGAAGTCGGTTCGTATGAGCCTAAATATCATGATCCTGCCTCCTTTGCAAATATAGTTATTGCAGAAATTTTATATATGTATCCTGTGAAATATCTTCATGTGATACGCTTCGGTCCAGAGCGAGATTCAGATGTCCGTTTTTCAGAACGTAAATCTGATCACATATATCCAGTGCAGAAGTTTCGTGTGTGGCTATAACCACACTGCCGCCGCCTGTCGTGTATGTCCTCAGGTAATGCAGAATACCATTCTTACAAAGCAGATCGAGGGATGCCAAGGGCTCGTCCAGAAGAAGCAGATCGGGATCAGACATCATGGTTATGGCAAGGCTAAGCCTCTTTTTCATACCGCCAGAAAGCTTTGATACTCGTTTGTGAAGAAATGTGTCAACGCCGAGATTTCTGCATATATCCATGTTGTGTTCATCAAGTACCTTTTTTCTGTTTCCTGGATTCCACAGTCTGATATTGTCCAGTGCTGTGAGCTCCGGCAGCAGTGGGTTATCCTGAGGAAGAAGGGCAGCGGTGGCATCTGTGTCAAAGCCATAACTTCCTGAATCTGCCTTCAGATTCCCGGAAAGAATGCTGAGCAGAGTTGATTTGCCTGATCCATTGATGCCGAGCAGTGCTATGCATTTTCCTGGTGCGGCTTCAAAGGACACATCGGACAATACCTGGTTTTTACCGTATCGCTTGTTTATGGAAGAAACGGAAAACATATCAATAATCCTCCTCTATAACTCGAAAATCAAGATAGTCAAAATCAATACTCTGCATAAAATTATCAGAGGTAAATCTGGTCCTTGAAAAACGCATAAATTCTTCTTTATTCTTTTTCAGCCAGATGGGATTTGGAAGATTGAATTCATGACAGATATCCTCGAGGGCTTTGTAAACCTTGTGCGTGCGGGTCATTTCATGATCGTCTATACATATGACAGTGTCATTGATAAAACGATCGTCCTTTACAAGTTTGCCCCATATTCTAAACATATATTGCCTCCTTATAAAATCTCGGAAAATGTTATCACCTGCCATACTTTAGTACCATCATGAATATTTCATGAAAGTTGCAGGTGAAAATCATGTTGTCCGTACTTAACATAGATAAGTATATATCATTTGTGCACAGAATTAAAACATTAAAGACACAAATATGACACATTTACTTCGTATAGTAGCAAATGTAAGAAAGAGATAGACAGAAAATATATATGATTAAAAATATTATAAAACTGAAAGGATGATAGATATGGATCAGGAGAATAGAAACCCAATGAGTAATGGAACAAGCGATGACGATATCAATGGCGGTGCAAATACTGGTGTAAATTCTAATAAAGACGAGAATATGGAAAGATATACTGATACTTCAGATCATGCGGTGCAGGAACAGTATGTGAATAACAATAACATGACACAGCCTGAACAGAACAGCCAGAACGGGCAGACAACACAGCAGGATGGATTGTATCATTACAGTTATATGAACAACAAGGGTGATGCAAGATTTGACCGACCATCGGCTGAAAGAAATCAGCAGCAGGGCAACCAGCAGCAGGGTAATCAGAGGGATTCTGGCATGCTGAACAGTCAGCAGCGTATGCAGGATTCGCAGAGAACCACTTATACAGGGTTTCAGAGAAACGTAAATGGTATGGAAGCATGGTATGATAGTCAGAGAATGGCAGGAGGTTATCAGAGCCAGGCAGGAAGTATGGGTGGATACGGACAGGCGAGTCAGACAGCACAGAATAAGCCGCAAGAACCTCAAAAGAAGGTAAAGAATCGTAAGCCAAAGAAAAATTCCAATCATGGCAAGAGTGGCATTGGAAAGAAAGCAGCAAGCATTGTGGCAGCAGCAGTTGTATTTGGACTGGTGGCAGGTGCTGTATTCCAAGGAGTCAGATATGGCTCGGACAAACTACTTAATAAGAATGAGTCGGCGACAACTACGGAACAGAGTACAGATGCATCGACAGAGAATAATGCACCACAGCTGAAGCAGGCGTCATCTGACGGAACAACGAATACTGTATATGATGTAGCCTCAGTAGCCAAAAAGGTTATGCCTTCGATAGTCTCTATCACTGGAACCTATGTAACAACTTATGATTATTGGTTCAATTCATATCAGCAGGAGTCAACAGGAGCAGGATCAGGTATTATCATAGGAAAGGATGATAAGTATCTGTATCTTGCAACAAACTATCATGTAGTACAGAATGCAAAGTCATTGTCTGTAACATTTGTCAATGACAAGAGCGCAGATGCAACGGTAAAGGGATACGTTGAAAATAATGATATAGCTGTTGTCACAGTAAAGCTTTCTGATATATCTGATGATACTTTGAACGAGATAAAGGAGATTCAGGTAGGATCATCCGAGGGACTTTCAGTAGGAGATCCTTGCGTGGCAATCGGTAATGCACTTGGATATGGACAGTCTGTAACAGTTGGATATATAAGCGCACTTAACAGAGAGATAAGTGCCTCTGATGAGACAGTAAAGGTACTTCAGACAGATGCAGCCATCAACCCTGGTAACAGTGGTGGTGCCCTTGTAAATATGAATGGTGAGTTGATTGGTATCAACACAGCCAAGTATTCAGATACTAGCGTTGAGGGTATGGGATATGCACTTCCTATATCAGATGTACAGGACATCATAAATGACCTTATAGCAGGCAAGAATGTGTCAAATGATGGTACAACCTCGGGACAGGCATACCTTGGAATTTCAGCACAGACAATAACAAGTCAGTATTCACAGCTTCTGAACATGCCAGAGGGCGTATATATATCATCAGTAGAGCAGGGTTCAGCAGCAGAGGAATGTGGACTTCAGTCTGGTGATATCATTTGCAGCCTTGACGGTGAGGACATAGCAGATATGGATACATTCCATGACAGGATAGTTGCATGCAAGCCTGGCGATAAGGTTACAATAGTATATTATAGAAATAATAACGGTAACTATGAGAAGCAGACGACAACAGCAACACTTCAGGAAAAACAGTAATATAATTGACACATGTCAAAATAATCAACAGGCAAATTCAGTGGTGATTTAGCACGGAGCTAACAGGACTGAAAGACTATATATTGGATAACGGCACTTGTAAGTGAAATTACAGGTGCCGTTTATAGTTTATTTACTTGCAAAACCACACAAAATAGTGCATTATATATCGAAAGAAGGACCCGCCGCAAGGCGGGAGATGTCTTTCGATGACGCAGACGCCGCGCGAGGCGCCTAAAAATGCGTCTGCACCATAATAATCGAAAGAAGGACCCGCCGCAGGGCGGGAGATAGTAATATAGAAAGGTTTACATAGAAAATGTACAAGATACTTTGTAAAGACGGAAGAGCAAAGAGGGCTGAATTTCAAACTGTTCACGGAACGGTTCAGACACCATTGTTCATGAATGTTGGTACGGCAGCCGCCATAAAAGGCGCTGTGGCCACAACTGATCTCAAGGACATAGGATGTCAGATTGAGCTCTCGAACACATACCATCTCCATGTGAGACCGGGAGATAAGATCGTAAAACAGATGGGTGGTTTGCATAAGTTTATGTATTGGGACAGACCAATACTCACAGACTCAGGTGGATTTCAGGTGTTCTCACTTGCCGGTCTTAGAAAGATAAAGGAAGAGGGAGTTACATTTAATTCACATGTCGATGGACGAAAGATATTTATGGGACCGGAGGAGAGTATGCAGATACAGTCCAATCTGGCATCTACTATAGCAATGGCATTTGACGAGTGTGCCCCTGCACTAGCGGACAGACAGTATGTGGAGAATTCTGTTGCGAGAACTGCCAGATGGCTTGTAAGATGCAAGAATGAGATGGAGAGACTTAACAGCCTTCCAGATACCATAAATAAGAATCAGCTCTTATTTGGGATCAATCAGGGTGCGATATATGATGATATCAGAATTGACCATGCAAAGAGGATAAGTGAGCTTGAACTTCCGGGATACGCGATTGGCGGGCTTGCAGTTGGAGAGTCTGCGGAGCAGATGTATCATATACTCGATGTTACAGTACCACACCTTCCTGAGGACAGACCTACATACCTGATGGGAGTTGGAACACCGGCAAACATACTCGAGGCTGTGGATAGAGGCGTGGATTTCTTTGATTGTGTATATCCATCAAGAAATGGCCGACATGCCCACGTATACACCAAGCATGGAAAACTTAATCTCAAGAATGCAAGATTTGAGACAGATGACAGACCGATAGAGGAAGGATGTGGCTGTCCGGCGTGCCAGCATTACAGCAGAGCGTATATAAGACATCTCTTAAAAGCAAATGAAATGTTAGGTATGAGATTTTGCGTCTTGCATAATTTGTATTTTTATAATAATATGATGAAAGAAATCAGAGAGGCTATTGAAGAAGGAAGATATCAGTCATATAAGAAATCGATGCTTGAGAGCCTAGCTGGTGGAGAACAGTAGATAGTATATATGTTAGAATATATAGTGATTATGTGTTAAACATATATCTGACTGTAAATAATTAAGAAGGAGACTAGAGAATGAACTCACTTTCAACTATTTTGTCAAATGCATCTTCAGGTGCATCAGGCACCAGCAGCGGTGCTAATCTCATGATCATAATTGTTTATGTCGTTGTATTTGGTGCTATCATCTATTTTTTTATGATAAGACCACAGAAGAAACAGCAGGCAAAGACACAGGATATGCAGAAACGTATTGAACCGGGTGATAATATCATGACAACAAGTGGATTTTATGGAACCGTGCTTGATGTTGTAGACGATACAACAATAATCGTCGAGTTTGGAAATAACAAGAACTGTCGTATCCCAATGCACAAGAGTGCTGTAGCTGAGCTTGAGAAGGCTGGTTCATCAGTTGAGACTGATTCCGATGACAAGGCTAAAAAGTAATTGAATAACAGAAATAATAATGCAAATAACAAATAAAAGGTAAGAAAACCTATCATGGATTTGATGGTTTCTTACCTTTTTTTGTTTGCGTTTATGCAGAGCAATGATGCATGATTAGTTGGCATTTGAAGCTGGTAAAGCAGGGCAACGATGCATGTTGGTCGGTATTGGAAGTTGTTAAAGCAGATCAGGCGAGGACTCGCCGGCACAGTATCTCTGTATATCATGAAAAACAGCCTCGGTTATCCTCAAACCTCCACGGCCTCTGCCGACAGATATGTCAGGTTTTGCAGCACCGTGGAAGTCAGAGCCTCCGGAGATAAGCAGCCCATGAGCCCTTGCTATCTCGCGCAGCCTCCCTGATTCGTATGCATTGTTGGAAGAATGATATACCTCAAGCCCGGATAATCCATACGGTTTCAGATCTTCAATCATGTCCTCGATCTGCTTGTAACCGAATCCATATAGCAGCGGATGGGCGATGAAAGCGGCTTTGCCATATGTACATATCAGATCTACAGCTTCGGATGCCGGCATATCATGGGTTGGTATGTAGTATTTGCTTTTCTTGCCAAGGTATTTTTTGAATGCCTGGTTCATATCGCGGCAGATGCCTTCGGCTATCAGAACCCTTGCAAAATGAGCTCTGGTAACAACTGTGTCAGGATTGCCGTGCTGGAGTTTTTCCATGGTCATATCGATCCCGTCGGCGCGGAAACGTTCACACATGGCTTGATTTCTATCGTATCTGGCCTGTTTGATGGCAGCAAGCTTGGAGATGAGTTCCTGATTTGTGTAATCCATATAAAATCCAAGTATGTGTATCTCGACGCCTTTGTACATGGCTGACATTTCTATTCCGGGAACAACTGTCAGGTGATGATCATCACCGGATGAGAACTCTGGATTGGTGTTGGTGGAATATTTTGATGGCGGTGTCACCAGAGAGTCGTTGTGTTTTTCTGCGTAGGATATTGCCTCAGCAACTCCATCTACGGTATCGTGGTCTGTGATCGCTATGGCTGCGAGGTTTTGGTCTATTGCAAGCTGACAAACTTCTGAAGGTGTACAGGAACCATCAGAGGCTGTTGTGTGAAGGTGCATATCTATAAATCTCATATTGTATTCCTCCTGAAAAATGATACATAGGATTTGGGTAGCAATGTTTATATAAAAACAGTAACTGAATATAATTGTATAATACTTTTGGGTAATGCAACAGCAAAATTTTCTGTGAATAAATGTTATGAATAAATGCGCTTCTGACAAACCATAAGACAGATCAGAGCGGTAAATAAACTATATTATTGTAAAAATTCTCAATAAGTCCGTATGTACTTGATAAAGTACATGTAAATGCGACAAATTTTTTCAATAAGCTATGGACTTCAAGGGGGTTTTGTGAGAAAATACCACTGATGGTTTGAATTAGAGAATTCGAAACCGCTTTTAAGAATTCATATTTTGAAAGGAGTTTCACAATGATTTACACTAAGGAAGTTGAAAACATGTGCCCTGTAGCAAAGGGTGCAAAGCATGAGCCAGCTCCTATTCCAGAAGAAGGAAAGTGGGTTTACTCAAAGGAAATCAAAGATATCTCTGGTTTTACACATGGTGTAGGCTGGTGTGCACCACAGCAGGGTGCCTGCAAGCTTTCACTTAACGTAAAAGAGGGTGTTATCGAGGAGGCTCTTGTTGAGACTATTGGATGTTCAGGTATGACACATTCAGCAGCTATGGCAGCTGAGATCCTTCAGGGTAAGACAATCCTTGAGGCTCTCAACACTGACCTTGTTTGCGATGCTATCAATACAGCAATGAGAGAGTTATTCCTTCAGATCGTATACGGACGTACACAGAGTGCATTTTCTGATGATGGACTTGCAGTTGGTGCCGGACTTGAGGATCTTGGAAAGGGTCTTCGTTCACAGGTTGGTACAATGTACGCAACAAAGGCTAAGGGTGTTCGTTACCTTGAGATGGCAGAGGGTTATGTAACAGGAATCGCACTTGATGCAGATGACGAAGTTATCGGATACCAGTTCGTTTCTCTTGGAAAGATGACTGACTTTATCAAGAAGGGTGATGACCCTAACACAGCTTGGGAGAAGGCTTCAGGTTCATATGGACGTGTTAAGCCAGAGCAGGGCGCTGTTAAGATCATCGATCCACGTAAAGAGTAGTCGGAAAAAGAGGAAAGGAGAACGAGACAATGGCATTATTTGAATCATATGAAAGAAGAATAGACCAGATAAACGCTGTACTTAACAGCTATGGAATCAGCTCAATCGAAGAAGCTGAGAAGATCACAAAGGACGCTGGACTTGACGTTTACAATCAGGTAAAGGGTATTCAGCCAATTTGTTTTGAGAATGCTTGCTGGGCATACACAGTAGGTGCAGCAATCGCTATCAAGAAGGGATGCAGAAAGGCAGCAGACGCAGCAGCAGCTATCGGCGAGGGCCTTCAGGCATTCTGTATACCAGGTTCTGTTGCAGATCATCGTAAGGTTGGTCTTGGACATGGTAACCTTGGTAAGATGTTACTTGAGGAGGAGACAGAGTGCTTCTGTTTCTTAGCAGGTCATGAGTCATTTGCAGCAGCTGAGGGTGCTATCGGTATCGCTGAGAAGGCTAACAAGGTTCGTAAAAAACCTCTTAGAGTTATCCTTAACGGTCTTGGTAAGGACGCAGCTCAGATCATCTCAAGAATCAATGGATTTACATATGTTGAGACAAAGTATGACTACAAGAAGGCTGAGCTCAATGTAGTATACGAGAAGGCATATTCAGATGGTATCCGTGCAACAGTTAAGTGCTACGGCGCTGATGATGTTCAGGAAGGTGTTGCTATAATGCACAAGGAGAATGTTGGTGTATCTATCACAGGTAACTCAACAAACCCTACACGTTTCCAGCATCCAGTTGCAGGTACATACAAGAAGGAGTGTATCGAGCAGGGTAAGAAGTACTTCTCAGTAGCATCAGGCGGTGGTACAGGACGTACACTTCACCCAGATAACATGGCAGCAGGTCCTGCTTCATACGGTATGACAGATACTCTCGGACGTATGCACAGTGATGCACAGTTCGCTGGTTCATCATCAGTTCCTGCACACGTAGAGATGATGGGACTTATCGGAATGGGTAACAACCCTATGGTTGGTGCTACAGTTGCAGTTGCTGTTTCTGTTGAGGAAGCTGCTAACGCTGGCAAATTCTAAGTAAAATCAAGGCTTTGGGGAATTGTGAGATAATTCAGAATTTTCCAAAAACTTGTCCACATTCAGTATAAAATGTGTTTTTGTCCACATTTTGTCCACGTAGATTTACGTGGGCAGGATGTGGATTTTTTATTTTAAAAATTATACAGGATATACATTTAATAAAAAAGAATGTTATAATACGTATGATAGAGATAAGGAGGGCATGAGATGGGCATTTATTTTAATCCAAGTAATGACAGTTTTACAAAGGACAAGAATAGTGAATTGTATCTTGATAAGACAGGTCTGCTTGAATATCTGAACAGAGTTATATGTACAAATGCTAATTGTATCAGTGTCAGTCATGCCAGACGATTTGGTAAGTCCCATGCGGCAGGAATGATAGATGCGTATTATAGCCGGGGATGCGATTCTTCTGTTCTTTTTGGTGATACAGAGATAGCGGCTAAAGAAAGCTACAAAAAGCATATGAATAGGTATAATGTAATACATATTGATGTATCATCATTCTGGGACGCGTATAAGGATAAAACAATAGAAAAGATCAAGGAATACATATATGACGAATTAAGACAAGTATATGGGGATAAGGTTGATTATTCCAAGATGATAAGTTCTGTTCTTATGTCAGTTTATAAGATATCTGGAATACCATTTGTAATTATAATTGACGAGTGGGATTGTGTTATAAGAAATGGTGGCAGTAAGGAATTGGTTCACAATTATCTGCAGTTTCTGCATCTGTTATTTAAGAGCGAGGAATCAAAGGCCTTTCTAGCGCTGGCATATATTACAGGAATTTTGCCTATAAAAAAGATCAAGGATGAATCTGCACTTAATAATTTCAGGGAATATACCATGTTAAAATCCAAACAGATTACAAAGTATTTCGGATTTACTGAGACGGAGGTAAAAAATCTATGTGATGTGTATGATATGGATTTTGAGTCTGTGAAGGCGTGGTATGATGGATATTTGATAGATGGACTCCATATGTACAATCCAAATTCGGTTGTACAGTCAATGCTTGACCATGATTTTGATTCGTATTGGAAGAATACTTCATCATTTGAGTCCATAAATACATTTATAACGATGAACTATGATGGACTTAAAGATGATGTTCTGGCTATGCTTGCAGGAGAAAAGGTAAGATTGAATGTCAATACATTTCAGAATGATCTGACAACGATTGCCTCAAGGGATGATGCATTGACAGCATTGATCCATCTCGGCTATCTGGCGTATGATGCAGAAAAGAAGAGTGCATACATTCCAAATTATGAAGTCGCGGCGGCATTTGATCTTGCACTTCAGACTGGATCGTGGAGTGAAATCGCTAAATCAATTTCAAGATGTGATGAACTCCTTGATGCTACAATTGAAGGAGATTCTGAAAAAGTAGCAGAAATTGTTGAATTGGCGCATGAAACGTATACATCAATTTTGAAGTACAATGACGAGAATTCACTTAGCTGTGTGCTTACAATGGCATATTTTACGGCATCAGCATATTACAATATAGTCAGAGAATTGCCTGCTGGAAAGGGTTTTGCAGACCTCGTTTTTATTCCAAGAGCAAACGCTGGGGGAAGGCCGGCAATGGTCATAGAACTGAAGTACAATAAGTCAGCAGATTCTGCAATAAAACAGATTAAAGATCGAAGATATCAAGGAGCATTAGCTGGATATAGCGATAAAATTGTTCTTGTGGGAATTGACTATAGTGACAATAAAGATGATAAGCACAAGCATAGTTGTGTAATTGAAAGAATATAATGATTAGATGTTACAAATATTAAATGGTAATCTTAGAATTTTATTCTTTTGACAAACGTCAAAAATATTGTATAATATACTTAACAAGACAGCCGAGCGATAGATACGTCCTATCCGTCCGGTGAAAAGCTATTTAAGATAAAACACCTCAATGCTTAGCCGGCTGAGGTGTTTTTCTTATTTTCTATGATTCAGAATTGTCACAATAAGTATCGCAACGGTTAATATAACCATGAATTCCTCATATGTACTCATAAGGCACCACTCCCTTCCAAGACTCGAACGGATATGGTGTAACAAGAACATAATAATATTTTATAACCACACACCACCTTCCGGAATATATTAAATTAAAACATGGACAAGGAGGTGAACTCATATGGACAGATTTGCGGTTTGTCTAGTGATGGTGGCTGTTTGTTGTACTTTGATATCTATAATAACGGAATTTACGAAAGAGGTAGGAGTGCTGAAGAAGATTCCTACCTCTTTTCAGGTTCTGATCACCAGTGTCATTGTGTGTGAGGTGGGACTTTTTGTTGGACTATCATTTTATCACATAGCATTTGTGTGGTATTATCCTGTGGCTGCGTTTTTCGGGGCATTTGTCATTGCGATTATATGTACCCGGGGATGGGACTACCTGATATCGATATTTAAGCGGTTTTACAAGGGCGGAGATAAGGAAAAGTGGCATGAATAAAGGTGACATGGCTACAACAAATATAATGCAGTACAAAAAAGTATAGATTAGGAATAATGATCATGAGTTTGTCTCCTGATTCAATGTCTGGAATATTATATACAGACAAAAGAATTCAGGAGACAATTTTATGGCTTCTAATAAGACTCCGTTAAAGGGATACATGGATGGTATAGATATATCAGCATGGCAGGATACTATAGATATAACCAAGGTGCCTTGTGACTTTGTGATAGTGAAAGCGACGGAGGGCACGGACTACAAGAATAGGTATTTTGCAAAGCACTGTGACCAGGCGATGAAAGCGGGAAAACTTCTGGGGGCATTCCACTATGCAAATGGTGGCGATCCCCACAGTGAGGCTGAGTATTTCCTTGCATACAGTAAGAAATATGTGGGCAAAGCCATACTCGTGCTCGACTGGGAGGGACAGAACAATCCACAGTTTGGCAGAAGTGACAGAGCGTGGTGCAAGGAGTGGTGCGATTATGTGTACAGAAAAACCAGGGTAAAACCGCTGATATATATTCAGAAGAGTGCCATGGATAATGTGAAAAATCTTGGCTACAGGCTGTGGGTCGCTCAGTATCCTGATTACGAGCAGACTGGATATCAGAAGCATCCGTGGAATGAAGGGCAGTATGATTGTTCTATCAGGCAGTACACTTCTGTGGGCCGGCTTCCGGGATATGAAGGAAATCTTGACCTGAACAAGTCTTATATAGACAAAGCAACATGGAGAAAATGTGCTGCGATAAAGACTGACAGTGATAAGGGAAAATCGAAAGGTAAAGCCTCTGATAGCAATAGCGGGAAAAGTAATGATAAGAATAACAAGAATAATAAGAATAGAAAAAAGAAAAGCATAGATGTGATCGCGAAGGAAGTCATAGCGGGCAGATGGGGGAACGGCGAGGATCGAAAAAAGAGATTAAAAACGGCGGGATATGATTACGATAAAGTTCAGGAGAAGGTGAACGCTATAGTGAAAGCTTCACAGAAGAAATCAACTGACGAGATAGCCAGAGAGGTGATAGCGGGCGATTGGGGAAATGGCGAGGATAGGAAAAACAGATTGAAGAAGGCGGGATATGAATATGATAAGATTCAAAAACGAGTAAATGAATTGATGTCTGGATAGTCAACGATGGAATCAAAATAGAGCAAAATGTGATGTATCACTATGATAGATGATGACTAACATAGTTGAAAATAAATAATTTGCAGCTTCCTCGACAGAAACGGCGAATGAAACTGCAGCCTCAGCCATAGGGTTTGTCATGATCATGTAAGTGCGAGTATTTAATTTGATGCACATCTGACACCTTGATACATTTAGTTCTGGCGAGATCAAATAAGTATCGGTATCAATAAAAATGAAATTTGCATGAAGTATTGTCCATATATGTTGACGGGAAGTAGCATATACTATAGGATAGTGTAAACGAAAAAGATAACAAATACATGAAAGGAAAAGGTGATGGATATGCCATATTTTGGTTTTTATTTCGATCCGACATATATACTGGTACTCATAGGCGTGGCGGTGTGTTTTATAGCATCTGCACAGGTCAAGACGACATACAAGAAGTATGAGCACGTGATATCGAGGTCTGGATATACAGCGGATCAGGTAGCTTATATGATACTGAGAAATGCAGGGATAACCGATGTGTCGATACATCATATACCAGGAGATCTCACGGACAACTACAATCCGCGGGAACACACCCTCAACCTGTCTGATAAGGTGTACGGTTCTAGATCGATAGCGGCCATAGGAGTTGCGGCACATGAGTGTGGCCATGCGATACAGCATGCAAGACATTATGTACCACTGACCGTCAGATCCGCGATCATACCGGCGGCGAATATTGGTTCATCATTTGCCTGGCCTCTGGTTCTGATCGGACTTATCATACCGAGACTGAATTTCTGTATGACAATTGGAATCCTGTTATTCTCGCTGGTGGTGATACTGCAGTTAGTGACACTTCCGGTTGAGTTCAACGCATCAAGGAGAGCGATCCAGATAATAAGAGATAGTGGTTATCTTGCGCCGGATGAGCTGAAGGGCGCAAAGAGTGTACTCAAGGCGGCAGCTATGACGTATGTTGCAGCTATGGTATCAGTATCACTTCAGTTGTTACGACTTGTAATACTTCGAAATAGCAGAGATGATAACTAAATAATATCAAAATAACAGCCCTGTGCGGGACAGATATATTCTTTGTATATCGCCTGCATAGGGCTATTTTAATATACTATAGCAACTCGTAAAACGTGTTGCCCAGAGTTAGCGCAAAGTGATATACTTAATTTATGTGTGCGCCGTGAGCGTAGGTGTGCAAATACATAGATATTGTAGAGTGATATTGTGGGAGATATGCCAGATGGTACAGATAGGAAGCAGAATACTGGAATACAGAAAGAAAATGAACATGAGCCAAGAGGAATTTGCCAATAAGATAGGCGTCAGCAGACAGGCAGTGTCCAAGTGGGAACTTGACAAAGCATATCCTGACCTTGACAAACTGGTGGATATATGCGGAATGTTCGGCCTGAGTCTGGATGAACTTGTAAATGGTGTGGAACAGGATGAGGAACCTGTGATGGAAGCAGGGCAGAGAGTGGAGATTCCCAATGACCCGGTAAATGTGTCAGATGTGGGTGACAACCAGACTGTAACTGACAATATAGAATCTGAGATCAGTGACGAGAAAGGCAGTGACGAGAAAGGCAGTGACAAGAAAGGCATTGATAAGGAAAGCAGTGACAGCAAGAAGCATACAGTAAGAATTGGCAGTCATGGTGGGCTGCGTGTGGTTATGTATGCAGCTGCGGCTCTGGCTGTGTTCTGTATTGTGGTAAGCTTTGTCATTATACTTCAGAATGCATGGAAGCACAGTGATGAAGTCTTGATGCATGTGGACAAGGTCCATGCACAGTACACATTGGCTGATGTGTCATATCTGAATGACGATCTTGACGACAAACACAGGCTGATGTGGATAGATGCAAAGGGAATCAGAGCTGGGGACACTCTGCCCGGATATATAGATGACGATGGCGAACTGGCAAATGTGGATCATGACATAAGTACATTTGTGATACCGTGCGTTCTGGCACTTATATTTCTGGCAATGTTTATTTCTCTGAGAATAGAGCTGACAAAGGAACATCAGAGGGATATAGAGAGAGCAATTAGTGATATACAGGAGAAGGTATAGTGGATAGCAGGAGAAAATATATACGGATCTCATGTGTGATCGCAGGAATCGTGCTGGTCGTCATCACAGCACTGTGGTTCATGGGTGTAATAACCTGGGGACATGGTGCGGGAGATGTTACAATGTATGGAGAAACAGATGAGAGTGAAGAGTATGTAGTATACGATGGGATAAAGTTTTCCTGTGGTCAGTATGAGTTGGTTATGGTTACAGAAAACGGTGTATTTCTGGATACTGATACAGGCCATCGGATACAGGTGTTGCATCAGGAAAAGACTCTGGATGATTTCTGGGACACGAAAGATGAGAGGATGGATGCCGGCAGATCAGCCGGGTTTGAGGTTGACTCAGATCCTGAAAAGTATAATTCCGCGGACAGAGATTACATAAAATATGCGCTAAGGCGGCAGTCTGATGATGAGACAACAGACTACAGTGAGTATATGCAGATATTCCTTACACCTGATTATAAAGGTGACAGATTGTATATCTGTATAAATTACAATAAAGATATGGATGATATGACAGAGGCGGAACGAAAAGCGATGTATGATAAGTCATCTGCATGGATACAGGAGCTGATGGATGCTGGTGAGTCGACTGATGAGCCGGATGACGATACGGGCAAGATCATTTATTCTGCAACTGCGCTGAAGAACAAGGAAAATTATGCAGACAGTGACACCCTCACCAGTGCATGCCGTACTGTTCAGTATGGACTTCCGTATGGGTATTTGAGAAAAGATGATTCAGATCCGGACTCAGCATATTATGAGTCGGATTCTGGAAAAACATATTTATACATAGCCACAAAAGATTATTCAGCGTTGCTTACGGATGATGAATCGTTGAAAGAGTATGTTGATTCTTATGCGAAGAATGACCACGCCATGCCTCAGGACTGTGGAAGCAAGGAGATGGATGGAAGGGTATTTTATTATTACAGCTATTTTACACAGAACTGGTGTGATGATGGAAGTGTGATCGTTGAATATAACTTCAAAGCGTACTGCGATATTGGAGAAGGGCAGATATATACCATATCAGCTCATTCATATACCAATTCTGACGTGATAGATACGGACACATATCTGGAATGTATGAAATTAGATATAAAATTGAATATAAAATAGAAATATGCATAAAAAAGTCTTGTGAATTTGGTGATAGTATTTGCAACTTTGCTGTGATAGAATGGTTAAAGTGGCAAAAATTAACATATTCACAGGACTTTTTGTGTTATAGTGCACAAAATATAGCATACAGATGTATCACGAAGAGTCATAAAAGTTTTATCAGGGAGGGTAATTGATGAGAAAAAGAAAGCTAAGAGGAGGTATAGCTGTACTTTCGCTGGCGACGGCTCTGTGTCTGGCACAGGGGGTGGCGGTCTATGCGGAGGGGACTGATGATGGCAGTACGCTTGTCATGGCAGATCCGTCAAAGGGTATAGAGTACAGGTATTACGAAGGCTCGACCACAAGTGTAGAAGGAATCAATCTGAATGGTAATTCTGTCATAATCAGGCAATCGCCGAATTCTACGAGTTCGGAGCCGAGACTCAATGTCTACAATGATAAGGATAGGGATGGAGTTCTGGATGAAGGTGAGGAAGCATTTGAGATTGATGGCAGCACAGAGATACTTCCATATCAGGTATATGGCGTTTATGGAGAAAAGACTAAGACTCCGATCTCCATCACCGTTGACGGGGCATCCCTTGGGAATGTATGGGGTGTCTACAAAGGCGCCATGGAATATGAGAACACCGACTCAGATCCTGCAGTTTCAATAACTGTGAATAAGGGATCAAATGTTTCTGCGGCGACATGTTTGTATTCGTCAGAGGCTGTAGGATCCATGAAGATCAACATATCTGGAGATTGCAATGTTTCCCAGCTGCAAGGTGCATTGCAGAGCAAGGTGGATGGGGATATTGACATTGATATAACCGACAATGCATTTGCTGGAACAGTGTACGGTATTCAGGTAGGATATGCCTCAGGAAGCGTGGACGTGTATACGGACAATACGGTTGACGTCGGTTATCTGTACGGAGTGTATGCATCTACCATCAATGGCAGCCTCACAGTGAACAGTATGCTCAAGGCTGACAAGGGCAGTGGATATGTGTATGCTGCGACAAATGGCACATACTCAGGCAAAGATTATGCGGTGAAGGGCAATGTTGTCCTGACGGCAAAGAATGCCAAGCTTGGATATGTGTATGCGGTGACCAATGGCGCTAATACGCTGGGTGGTGTTACTGTGGATATAAGTAACACAACACTCAATGCGATGTATGGTGTGAGCAACAGTGCCAGTGCAGCCGGTGATGTGAGTATCAGATTAAACGGCATAGAGTGCAGTGACAGTTATTCAAATATGTACGGGGCATATAGTGCAAATATTGCAGGAAAACTTAAATTTGAAGTAAAGAATGCAAAAGGAAAAGGCATTTCTGTCTATGGAACCTCAAATTCAGATATATTGGGTGATGTAGATATAGATATAGATGGACAGGGCGCTGAATTTGCTTCAGTATACGGACTCAACAGTGGAACCGTGAAGGGCATGGTAAATATCGATATAGAGAATATCAATGTATCAAGTTCTATGTATGGTATTTATTCAGCCAAGCTTGAACAGTCGTCACCGGAAGGAGCCGATGCCTATGCGAATGTGATAACGCTTAAGAACATTGCAAACAGCTCATATTACACATACGGTGTGTACTATGTTTCGACTATGGGTTCGACACACATGATCCTGGATAATATAAAGTCAGATAACTATCTGTATGGATTGGATTTTTCAGGTGCCATAACAGGAAAACTCAAGATGGATGTGTCCAACTGCAGTGCAGAAAATGCATATATTCTGAGGGGAAATGGCAGTTCATCTACGGTTGTTGGGGATTTTGATCTTACTTTGACAGACAGTGCTTTCAAGAACAGTCTGTACGTGCTGAATACAGCTACATTTGCAGAAAATGCATCTGTTGACATCAGGAATGTCATCAGCAACTTGTGTACAGTGGCATATTCAGGTACATGTGCTAAGAATCTGGATGTCAATATGCAGTATGCAAATGACAAGGCAATTGTCGATGCGGCTGGCAATCCGGTGGTAGACTCATACACCAATGCAGGAAAGGGTGAGTTTAATCTCCTGAGCAGTTGTTCGGTTATCGGTGATCTGACTGCGGATCTGTCCAATATCCATTATGCATCGTGCGGTCTTGCAGGTGGCAGCTACAGTGGAAAAGTAAGTGGCATAAATACAACGGTTACTCTGAAGGACAGCAGTTTTGAAAGTACATATAACGGCAGTACGGTATATCTTCTGAATGAGTATGGCAATGGCTCAAACGATGATTCAGCCATACAGCTTTCTGCTGACATCAAGATAGAGAATACAGACTTTACAGGTATGAAGAATGCAAGCTTTCAGGTAAATGCGAATCAGAACAGAAAAGTAAGGGTAGCATTTGACGAGAAGTGTATTCTCCCTGATGGATATTACATATGTCCTGCATACAACGGTTATGGAGATTCAATTGTCACATATGGAGGAGATGTATACTATGGCGGCGATAAAGTAGTTATAGATAAAGATGTAAATGCTGATAACATCTACTTTGGTAATTATTCCAGCAGAAAATCGACATCTGCTGTATATGCAGTCATTAACAAGGGAGTAACAGTAAATGCTCAGGAAGGCTTATACATCACCGTGGGTGCGAATATCCTTAACTCGGGAAATTTAACTGGACCATTCAAGAGAACAGATGATTCATCATACGGTTCTGTATATATGAAAGAGGGCATAGTGGCAGACGAAACGCTGTATGAAAATGCCCATGTATACTACCCGGTTACTTTGGTATGTGATGACAAGGCTGTGACAGTGAGCAATCCCGGCTACAACACCTGTTATCTTGACAAGGATACCAAGTATGCAAATGTAGATTCAATCTTGACGCTGACACCGGTTGTCAAGAGAGGATATACACTTGAAAAGGTAGTGTTTAGGGGAAGCGATGAGACTCAGGATAATGAGCTGACAGAGACATCAGGCAAGTATACATTTGCCATGCCGAAAAAACCATGTATAGTGACAGTCTCAACAAAGGGTAAGCAGATAAAGGCATCAAAGACAGTGTCAGATCCTTCAGCTGTGCTCGGTCAGAAATACACAGCAGAAAAGCCTCTGTATGATATGTCGGATGTTGTGATCCTGAATGATGGCAAAGAGGGTAAAGTAACCTATGAGATGGACAAGGATTATATCCTTCCGGAGGGGCTTGTGCTTGATGGCGGTCTTATAATTGGAACACCGAAATCGGCATATGAAGATGGAAAGAAAGCAGTAATCCACATAACAGGAAAGAATGGAACAAAGACACAGATCACGCTGAATGTTGTTGTTTCGAAAGAGCAGAAGATTCAGGACAATACAGACGGACGTATAACAGTTGATGAAGAGAATAAACAGATAAGTCTGAATGGAACATCAGTTGTATTGCAGGCTGCAGAGAACAGTGCGGAAGCTTCGGCGGATGAAACAGGGGCTGAAAGTCCTGCGATCACAGAGATCTATATCGATTCCAACAAGGATGGACAGGCTGACAACAAGACACCGTTATTCAGTGGAGATTTGTCAGAATACACTGTGGTTGGAGTTGATGACAGCGAATTTAAGCGCAGCGTAAAGATAACTATGCTGGGAGGAAGCGTACAGAAGATATATGGTGCGGTTGACTCAGAACTGAGCTGCAGCGGAAGAGATGCTGTTGCGGTAGTTATCAAAGGCGGTAATGTGGGTGAGGTATATGCGATTGTAAATACCCAGGTAGATGGTACGATCTCTTATGAGAACTGCACAGGTGCTGTGCTCACAGGTGGTTTGGTAAGTGGAAGTGCATCATCATACACAGGAGCGCTTCTCAGAACAGCAAAAGACAATATCATGATATACAAGAAGTATACAGTTACAGAGAAGCTTGCTGCAAATGATTTTGATTTGGACAATGAATCTGAAGCATCAGTGGAGGCTCCGCTTGAGCTCACAGGATATCTGAGGATGTATGAAAAATCTAAGCTTACAGCAACGGCTGCGATTACCGCCGGCGCTCTTTCATTCTCGAGAAATTCATCTGCTCAGTTTGATGGAGATGTCAAGATAAATACTCTGTATATGACAAGTTACAATAATGTACTTACTATTGGGGCAGAGTCAAAGTTTGAGACAGATGAAGTCAAGATATCAGACAGCTGGGCAAAAGTATATCAGAAAGGAACATTCAAGTGCCCTTCAGACAAGTTCTCAAATGAGGGAACATGGGTAAAGGCAGGAGAGTTTGCAGAAGGTGTAGATGCAGGCGAGTGGGCCGGAATTTACTACAATGTTGAACGCGGTACTACGAACATGAAGGGAACTTCGGTTTCCATACCAACTCAGAGCAGGGTAGTGGAATACGAGGGACTGATATATGCAAGAAACAATTCTTTAGTCACGGCAAAGTATACAGATGTACCGGGATACACAGTATATGTATCGATAAATGGCGGAGATCCAATGAAGGGAGATTCGGGATCGGCGCTGGTCGCAACAGCAAATACAGTTATGAGCGTAACAGCTGATTACGTGGCAGATCAGATCGCAGTGACAAAGAAATATGCGGATCCTGTGATCGTAGCAGATACAAGCTATACAGCTGAGGAGCCTGTATATGATCTCTCGGTACTTGATGTGACAGGAGACACCACTTCGTCATATGGTACAGATATGCAGTACAGAGTAAAGAGCGGATCAAAGCTTCCGGAAGGACTTGTGCTTGCCGATGGCAAGATCACAGGCAAGACATCCGAAACAGGTGAGACAGATGTGACATTTGTTGTGATAGGAAGAAATGGAACATCCGTTGATGTAAACGTGAAGTTTACAGTAAAGGCTGCAGGCACGGAAGTGTCCGATATCAACAAAGTGGTAACTGACGCATCCGTAAGTAAGATAAATCTTGCTGGATGTTCAGTTGTGATAATAGCAGATCCGTCAAATGCATCAAAGTCTTCCATATACATGGACGCAGACCATGACGGAATAGCAGACAACAACAGAGCACTTAAGATAGGTGGTGAGACAAGTTACGACCTGTCGAAGTGCAAGATATACGGTTATACAGATGGAGACAATGTATATACTGGTGATATATCAATAGTTCTCAGAAGCGGTACGGTAGGTTCCCTGTATGGTGCAGGTTCAAACGAGTCCGGAGCTGCAAATGTAACTGTTGAGGGTGATGTTACTGTAAAGATGCTGGGAGGCACTGTAAGAACAGAAATATATGGTGCATATAATGTACATGCTGCTGCGGTGAATTTCATTGCAGAAGGCGGAAAGATATATAAGAAGGCCTATGGCGCATATAATTCAGATGTTCAGACGATGAATTTTGCATTCACAAAGACAGCTATGATGTATGCGGACGACAATT
Organism: uncultured Coprococcus sp.; assembly: GCA_902461735.1. GTDB lineage: Bacteria > Bacillota > Clostridia > Lachnospirales > Lachnospiraceae > Coprococcus. The sequence goes on along the minus strand of CABPYV010000016.1, from coordinate 41,378 downwards.
ATTCAAACACAGGTAAGGAAGAATTGTATGTCATAAGCGGAGGAAGTGTATCTGGGGATGTAAATGCAGAGGTAGGCGTGTTGAGTACAAGAGAGGCATTTGCTTATAGTGCAAAGATGTATAGAAGCACGTACGCTTTCTTCTACGGAGTTCACAAGACTTCTGTGTCAGGAGATGTCAATTACACTCTGAATGGTGAATGGTATGTAGGAAGAACAAATACATTTGTAAACAGTTCTAATGTGGATGGAGATCTGAATGCTGAGCTGAAGTCAGGTTATATAAGCTGCGCCAATTCAAATGATAGTTCAAAAGCATTTGTATACGGCAATATGAACAATAAGATACGCAATATAAATGTAAAATCGGCTACAGAAGGTGTCGTGAGTGGTAAGATCGTTCTTGCTGCAAGCGGAGAGGTAAATGATATTTATTTCAATGATGTCAGTGGCAATACAACTGCGAGTGTTACAGGACTTTCAGAGTATTTCCAGGTGACACATAAGGGTTCACTTTTCTTAAAGATCAATGATAAACTTGTTCTCGGTGGTACATACACTGTTGATGAGAACATTGAGACCGATATTCTCAATGTAACTTCTGGTTCAAAGATCAAAGTTGCTGAGGGTGCATCAATTAAGCATACAGCAAATGCTGTCATCGAAGGAGATATTGAGAATAACGGAACATGGACCTCAGAGGGCAATGTCTATGTAGAGGGAACATTTGTCAACAATGGAACCTGGAATACAAAGAAGTATATGTACGTTGGTGACAGCAGCGCATCAAGTATTAGCGGTAAAGTTGATAACTATGGAACCGTCACAACGGTTTCGAACAGATCATACAGTACAAAGATCAATGCTTCTTCAATGTTCATCAACCGTGAAGCTGCTACATTTACATTCGGAAATATGGTCAACAGTGGAACCATAGTAAATTATGGTTCTCTGGAAGAGACATATTATAACAACTTCTCGAATGTTGGAAAGGTACTCACAACAACTGTTCCAAGTCTCAAGTATGTGCTGAAGAACTACAGCAGTGTGTACTATAAAGTTGATGCAGAGTATCCGGCATACTGCTTCAAAGGTGAGGATGCAAAGATAAGCATAGCGGCAACAAATGCTAACTATCAGAAGACGTCAGGCGTTGATGGTGATACAAATGTATACATAGCTGGAAATATGGATTTCTATGTGACAGTTGACGGCGAACCGATAGACGGAATGAAGATAGATTCTGTGGTATATGGCTCTGCCCAGAATGAGGCAACGTCAAGTAACAATGTCAAGTGGCGCGGAACAATGGCATATGAGCCGACACATGCTGTGATCAACATGGCAAAGCAGGAAGCAACCAATATAACTCTTGCAAAGACTGAGGACAAGATTACAGCACAGGTTGGAGTGGCAACTAGCAAATATGCTCCGCTCTATGACCTCACAAAGATCGAGGTTCAGAATGATGAAGATGTTGAAAACGGCTATGTCGCATACTCACTTGCTAAGGGGCAGACCCTTCCTGATGGACTTGCGATGTCAGGCGGCAAGATATATGGTACTCCGGTCAAGGCTTCTGCTGAGGCTCAGACAGTGAAGATCAATGTGAGGGGACAGAACCAGACCACAGCTGAATTCATGCTTACCATAGAGAAGATAGAGAAGGGTATCCCTACACTTGCTGCATCAAAGGCTGGAACCGCATATGCAGGAAAAACACTTGCTGATGTAGCACTTCCAAAGTCGGCACTTGGTGTATATAGCTGGGCAGACAGCACACAGTTGGTTGGTAAGGCTGGATCTGAGGACAATTACGATGCATACTTTGTACCGAAAGATACGGTCAACTATGACTGGAGCAAGCTTGATACTGCTTCAGGAACGTATGAGCAGTTAGAGGACGGCAGTATCAGAATAGCAGTTAAACTTGCGGTATATGTGAGAAAGCAGGATCCTGTATACACTGTACCTGAGGGAGTGACAGCTATATATGGAGAAACTGTAGGAAAGGCTGTTATTCCAGAAGCAGAAGGCGGAATGTTCATCTGGGAAAATGCTGATGAGTCAGTCGGTGACGTTGGAATAAAGAAGTTCCTTGCAACATTTGTGCCATCTGATGAGGATGTATATGAAAGAGCAGAGCATATAGAGATCACAGTTGAGGTAAAGCCGGCTGAGGCTAAGTTCACACAGGCTATAGACAAGCTCACAGCAAAAGAAAATGACACTCTGGCTGATATAGTACTTCCGGAGGCAGAGAATGGAATCTACACATGGTACACAGACAGAACAACAAAAGCTGAAGATGGCGGAACATACAAGCTGTGCTTTAAGCCTGCTGATATAACTAACTATGACTGGTCAGGAGTAGAGGGCTGGAACAGAGCTTACAGAGGTGTGGTATTCCCAGTACAGGTTGAGATTGTCAAAGAACATGTACATGATTATGGCGATGCATACAAGAGCGATGCTACATATCACTGGAAGGAATGCAGCTGCAAGGATATCCAGAATAAGGCAAAGCATACATTCGACTCAGGAAGCATAAAGACAAGTCCTACTGATACAGCAGCCGGAAGCAAGGTATATAAGTGTAAGGTCTGCGGATATGTGAAGACTGTGCCGATTCCAGCACTTGGCAAGGATATCACTAATCCAAAATACAAGATAAAGGTATCCGGACTTGATCCTCAGAAATATACTGGAAGAGCAATTACCCTAAAGAATCTGAAAGTTACATCGGGCAGAACGGTTCTAATAAAGGGTACTGATTACACGGTAGCATATTCGAACAATAAAAAACATGGCACTGCAAAGGTTACAATAAATGGTATCGGCAATTACAGAGGTACTATCACAAAATCATTCCAGATCAAGATAGTAAGGAATTCTGTATTTGCAGTAAAGCAGCCAAAGACTAACATAGTGTACAAGTACAAGATCACAAATGTTGATCTGAAGGGCAAGGGAACTGTAGGACTTATAGGCACAACAGTTGCCAAGACCAATGGAAAGTTCAAGATACTTACGATCAGTGATACTGTAACTATAGACGGAGTGAAATTCAAAGTTACAGCTATAGGCAGCAAAGCATTCAAGGACTACAAGAGTATTGTCAAGGTTGCTGGAGGTGCAAATGTTGTCTCTGTAGGAACATATGCATTCAGCGGATGTACAGCACTCAGGACTATTCCGGCATTCAAGAATGTTACAGCCATAGGCGGGTATGCATTCTATAAATGTAAGTCGCTCACAGCAATGCCGGTAAATAGTAAGCTTAAAACCATAGGCAAGGCTGCTTTCTATGGCTGCACATCACTTAAGACACTGACTGTTGGCGGAAAGGTGACAACCATAGGAGAGAGTGCATTCGGCGGATGCAGCAAGATGACAGCAGTCTCAATTGGCGCAAATGTTAAGACTATAGGTGCATCAGCATTCAGCGGCTGCAAGAGCCTTGCCACTGTCAAAGTTGGTTCGGCAAAACTCAAGACTGTCTCAAAGAATGCATTCAAGGGCACAAAGTCAAAGATAACATTCAAGATACCAAAGAAATACTATAAGTCATATATGGCTAAGATTAAGGCAAAGGGTGTGGCAGCGCCAAAGAATGCGATATATAAAAAGTATTAAAAAGTAGCATAAGTTACAAGAAATAGACATAGCAGTATTTATGGCAGGGCATGATCAGCTTTCGGGTTGGTTGTGCCCTGCTTTTTTGTAATTGTTACAAACTAAAAGGGTGATGACAGTACAGGATATATTTGTTATACTGAACATATGTTTGCGGCGTTGATGGAGATTTAATTGGGATTCTATTTAATTGGGATTTTAGAGAAGATTATAAGAAAGATAATATTAAAGATTTTATGATAGATAACAGGATGGGAGATAGTGGGATGGAAGATAACAGGATTCAAGATAACAGGATTCAAGATAACAGGATGGAAGATAACGGGATGAAAGATAACAGAATGGAAGATAAAGAGGATTATCTGGGCACACTCAATGAGAGGCAGCTTGATGCTGTTACAACCACAGAAGGATACGTGAGGATCATTGCAGGTGCGGGGACCGGCAAGACGAAGGCGCTTACTCATAGGTATGCATACCTTGTCAATGAGCTGGGAATATCAACTTCGAATATATTGTGTGTCACATTTACGAACAAGGCAGCCAGGGAGATGAGCAAGAGGATAAGACAGATGATAGGTGACAGTGATACTGGCTATATCTGTACATTTCATGGATTCTGTGTGAAACTGCTGAGGGAAGACATACATGCGATCAACTTCCCACAGAACTTTGTGGTCATGGACGACGAAGATACAGAGGAGATACTCAAGACGGTGTATGAGAATGCACATATACAGTCGAGAACATATACATTTGACTCTGCGAGAGATCATATAACAGCCCTGAAAAGTCAGATGCTGCATATACCGTATCTTGCAGAGATAGGGAACGAAAAACTTCTTGCGGACTATGAGAAGGCTGAGAAGGTTGAGGATAAGGTATTTCTGGGATATCTGTATGAGCAGAAGAAGGTGTATGGGCTTGACTATGACGATCTCATAACGATCGCATTGTATATACTTCAGACAGATGAAACGAAGCGGATCAAATGGCAGGAGCGGATGATGTATGTCATGGTGGATGAATTTCAGGATGTGAGCAACAGTCAGTATGCGCTGGCAGAGATTCTCAGCGGATATCACAGGAATCTGTTCATAGTGGGAGATCCGGATCAGACCATATATACATGGCGCGGGGCACAGATCGAATACATACTTGAATTTGACGAGACACATGAGAATACCAGAACCATATTCCTTGATATGAATTACAGATCAACACCGGAGATACTCGCTGTGTCCAACTCGCTCATAGAGAAGAACAAGAAGAGACTTCCGCACAGGCTTGAGGCGTATAAGGAGTCAGGCAGAAGACCTATATATATACATTCCAGGACGACCGGGGATGAGTCTCAGTGGATGACCTCGGAGATACAGAGACTGGTGTCGGAAGGCGCATCGTACAATGAGATGGCGGTGCTGTACAGATCTCATTTTGTATCGAGGAATATAGAGGAGTCGTTCATCAAGGCAAAGATTCCGTATACACTGTACAGTGGAGTGGAGTTTTATAAAAGAAAAGAGATAAAGGATGTACTTGCATATCTCAGGATGATAGTCTATTCGGACGATCTATCATTTCGCCGCGTGATCAATGAGCCGAAGCGCAACTTTGGCAAGAAACGGATGGCTCTCGTAAAGGCATATGCGGAGAGCCACAGATGTTCACTGTATAACGGTCTCCTGGACATTTTGGAGGATAAGACGATCAAGAAGACCGGGGCTGCAGCATTTGTGGATACCATAGAGGCGTTCAAGAAGACCTATAAGGAAAAGAGTCTGTCAGATCTGGCGACGGAGGTGCTGGATCAGACCGGGTATGAGGCGATGCTCAGACAGTCGGGTGAACAGGAACGTCTGGATAATCTGGCGGAATTCAAGCAGTCTGTAGATGAATACGAGAAGACGTCAGGTGAGGAGAATACCCTGGAGGAATATCTCCAGAGCATCGCGCTCTATACGAACCATGACCGTGAAAAAGAAAAAGAGACAGTGTCCATGATGACAGTTCACACAGCAAAGGGATTGGAATTCCCTTATGTGTTCGTGTGTGGGATGAATGAGGGGATATTCCCAAGTAAGCACGTGGATACAGAGGAACGCCTGGAGGAAGAAAGACGAATGGCGTATGTGGCATTTACCAGAGCGGAGAAGGCTCTGTATATCAGCGATGCCGAGGGTTTGAACTATGATGAGTCTTTCCGGTATCCATCCAGATTCATCTTCAATATAGACCGTGACGTGATAGACTATGCACAGGATCTCCCCAAAAGACTGGTGGACGATGCTATGAGCTACATAGCGGCAAATGAATCCAGGATATGCCCTCCGGATACAGAACTTTCAGTGGGTGACCGAGTGATGCATAAAGTATTTGGAGAGGGCACTATAACAGCTATGCGGACAGATATAGGATGCTATGTCATAAAGTTTGACAAGATGGCGACTGAGAGAAATCTGAAGATTGGGACGGCTCTTGAAAAGCTTGGATGATAGCGTAGGAAACACTAGTCAGTGAAAGCAGCGAACAATGATATATGAAACAGACAGGGACAGACTACCGGATTGGTGGCTGTCCTTTTTGTTTTGCCCGGTGCGGAAAAAATAGTACACTGAATGAGATAGAATTGCATAAGAGAAAAGTTAGGATTGTGGAAAAAATATGATACGGTGTCGGAAAGGAGCAAAAATGGTACATATAGTTGTAGATCTTGAGATGAACTGGTTGGACTTCAAATATGAAAATGAGAGAAAGATAAGCACCAATGAGGTGATAGAGATCGGGGCCATTGCCATGAATGAAAAATTCGAGGAAATAGGCGTATTTAAGATGTATGTAAAACCGCAGTTCAACGATAAGGTGGTAAAAAAGGTTGAGAAGCTTACGGGAATAACCATGGATATGCTTCAGGATAGTCCTGTGTTTGCAGACGCATTTGACGCTTTCATAAAGTGGTGCATCAGTTTCGGAGAAGAAGTGGTCATGTATGGCTGGAGCGATTCTGATGAACTTCAGCTTCGCAGAGAAATGAAGCTGAAGAGCATACAGTGGAATGAAGATGTAGACAAGGTGTTCAGACAGTGGCATGACTTCCAGAAGGAATTCAGCGATCTGGTTGGCATTGGGAGGATCATTACTTTATCCCAGGCGGTGGATTATGCAGGTATAGACTTTGCAGGTCAGAAGCATGACGCTTGCTGTGATGCCAGAAACACCGCATATCTTCTGGCACTCACAAAGGACGAGAAAAGATTTGCCAAGACCATGAAGAGTGTGCTGGAGGCATTCAATCATGAAGAACTGACCTCGAGCATAGGGAGTTTGATAGACTTCTCAGCGTGGAATGGAGTTGGGGCTTGAGATGAACGATAGGAGGCTGCCGGAAGGCGGCCTTCTTGTGGAGAAGGGGACAGACGGGAGAGAATGACAGAGTAAGTTGGTGGTAATAATCGCGGTTAAGGGATGGTAAATGTTGTCGATTTCGAGGGGGTGCTGGAATGAGTGGTCGAAAATCGGGAGTGAATGGTAGGACAAGGATGAGGGGAATGGTGTATAATAATATAAAAGTCAATTTATACGAGTAGGGGGATAAGGTGAAATATATTGCACATATAAATGATGTTTCAGAACAAAGTGTTAAGGATCATCTGATAGGAACAGCAAGGTTAACAGCTCAATTTGCTGATAAGTTTGGAAAATCGGACTGGGGATATTGTTGTGGATTGTTGCATGATATTGGTAAATATTCAAAGCAGTTTCAAAATAAAATAATTAATAACACAGATGATAAAGTCGATCATTCCACGGCAGGTGCAAAACTATGTATGGAATTGGGTGGGTATTATCAGTTATTAAGCTATTGTATTGCAGGACATCATGCTGGGTTACCAGACTATGGGAATACAGGTATTCATTCAAGTTTAAGGTATAGATGTGAGAAGAAAAAGATATATGATTATAGTTCGTATAAATATGAAATAGAGATTCCTGAATTGAAAACAGATCCAATTATATTACAGAGTCTTTCAGATGCAGATTTTCCATTAAGCGTTTTTCTAAGAATGATATATTCGTGTTTGGTTGATGCAGATTTCCTTGATACAGAGTATTTTATGAAAAACGGAGATGTTAATAGAAACTCAGGGGAAAATGTAAAGATATTATTGAGCAAACTTGAAACATATATTAGTAGGTGGTTGAAAAATGATAATACAGAATCAATAAATGGACGAAGAACGGAAATATTAAAACATTGTTTAAATGAAGGACGGAATAAAAAAGGTTATTTTAGACTAACAGTTCCAACTGGGGGAGGAAAGACTATTGCATCACTTGCATTTGCACTAAAACATGCAGTAGAAAATGATATGGATCGTGTAATATATGTAATTCCATATACCAGTATTATTGAGCAGAATGCGCAGGTGTTCAGGGACATACTTGGAGAACAGAACGTTTTGGAAAATCATTGTAATGTTGATTATGATGGACGAGAAGATTTTGAGCCAATGCAATTGGCTAGTGAAAATTGGGATAAACCCATTGTAGTTACTACGAATGTCCAGTTTTTTGAGTCGTTATTCTCAAATAAATCTTCAAAATGCAGGAAATTACATAATATAGCAAATAGTGTCATTATATTTGATGAGGCACAGATGTTGCCGACTGATTATCTGAAACCTTGTATTTATATGATTAGTGAACTGGTAAATAGATATAGATCAAGTATAGTACTATGCACGGCGACGCAGCCAGCGTTAGGTTCATTATTTCCAGAAAACACACAATTTATGGAACTATGTCCAAGGATGCATGAACAATTTGGATATTTTAAGAGAGTTAAATACAATAACATCGGAACAATACCAAGAGACAAATTGTCAAGTATGTTAAAAGATGAAGATTGTGCTTTGTGTATCGTAAATACAAAGAGAATGGCTCAAGATATTTATATGGAACTATGTGGAACAGGAGTGTTTCATCTATCAACTAATATGTACCCATTGCATAGAAAAATTGTTTTGAAAAAAATACGAAATCGTTTGCAGAATGGAGAAAAATGTGTTGTGGTATCAACAAGTTTAGTCGAGGCAGGGGTGGATTTAGACTTTAAACATGTGTATCGTCAGATTGCAGGGATAGATTCTATTATACAAGCTGCAGGTAGATGTAATAGAGATGGAAAAAGAAATCAAGCTGAGAGTATAGTTAATATTTTTGATATTGAGGATTGCAGGATTCCGTTAAATCAAAAACAACAGATTGAGGTTACTAAGTCTGTATTATGTGATTATGAAATAGTAGATAGTCCAGAGTGTATATCAGATTATTTTAAGAGACTGTATCATTTCAGGGGCGATGGCCTTGATAAGAAGAAAATTTTAGGTGAGTTTGTTCATCCTGAGTATAATTATGCAAAGGTCGGAAAAGAGTTTAAAATAATTGAGCAGGATATGGCAACAATTTTTGTCGGTAATACAGATGAGGCAAAAGAGTTGATGGATGAGATAAAGCTAAAAGGTATATCAAAAGAAAGAATGCGAAAAGCAGGACAGTTTTGTGTTCAGGTTTATTGTGGTGAAAAATCAGAATTTCAGAAATTGTATGATGCAGGAATAATACGCCTCGTTTTAGATGATATGCGAGATTTTTATGAATTGACATCAACGGAATATTACTCAGAAGAATATGGTTTAGTTTGCTTGGTAGATGAGGGGGAGGCGATATTTTTATAAATAAATGAAATGCGGTGGGTATATAAATATCCACCGCATCAGGTAATCATATTGAAAACCTTATTATTTCAATCCACTGTAAAACAGACATGTTTAGTATATATAAAAATCTAATAAAATTCAATAAAGTTTTAAATATTATATTGCTATATGTATCACGATGCGTTATTATAGAAAGACAAGATATCTAATATGATGGAGGTGAGAAAATGGGGAAAGGAGTAAAAGTAAAGGTTTGGGGAGATTATGCATTGTTTTCCAGACCTGAGATGAAAGTTGAGAGGTGTTCATATGATGTGATAACACCATCGGCTGCAAGAGGGATATTGGAATCAATATATTGGCATCCCGGAATGAAATGGGTAATAGACAAGATATATGTTAAGAATCCAATAAGATTTACGAGTGTAAGACGAAATGAAGTAAAGAGTAAAATATCTGCAAATAATGTATTGCAAGCATGCAATGGAGCAGATAAGCCTTTATACATTAGCACGAAGGAGGATATAGTGCAAAGAGCTTCTTTGATCTTAAGAGATGTGTGTTATGTGATAGAGGCACATTTTGAGATTACAGAAAATGCAAATGATTCTGATAATCCGGGTAAATTTAAAGATATTATAATGAGACGATTAAAAAGAGGCGAATGCTATCATATGCCATATTTTGGATGTAGGGAATTTCCAGTCAATTTTAGCATTTGTGATGAGGAGGAAATACATACCATATATGACGAGGTTCCAGAGAAAGATTTAGGGTTTATGTTATACGATCTTGATTATAGTGATATAAACAATATACAGCCTATGTTTTATAGGGCTATCATGAAGAGAGGAGTATTAGATTTGAGGGATTGTGAGGTGATTAGATGATATTACAGTCTCTAATGCAATACTATGAGAGTTTGGCAGAAAAAGGAAAAGTTCCACGTATGGGGTGGTGTAATGCAAAAGTATCGTGTGCTATAGAACTGGATGAAGATGGACAAGTAAAAGCCATTATTCCGTTAAAAGAATCCGAAATGTTTGGGAAAAAGGAAGTTTGGGTTCCCAAACAGATGAATGTCCCACAGATGGTGGTAAGATCTTCAGGCATATCGGCAAATTTTTTGTGTGACAATTCAAAATATATGTTGGGGATAGACAGTAAAGGTACAAGTCAAAGAATAAAAGAATGTTTTATGGCTGCGAGAGATAAACATTGTAGCATATTGCAGGATTCAAAGGGAAGAATGGCAAAAGCAATTATCAGGTATTTTGAAACATGGAATCCGGATAATGCAGATATTAATCCGGTTATTAAAGCACATTGGGAAGATTTGACCGATGGTGGAAACTTGATATTTTGTATGAAAAATGAGTATGCCCAGGAAGACGAAGAGATAAAAAAGATATGGCATATATATCAAGAGAATAATTCAGGCTTAGTCGATGGTATATGCCTTGTAACCGGGAAAAAGGCAGAAATATCAAGGATTCATAGAGGCATAAAAGGCGTACCAGGAGCACAGTCCAGTGGTGCGGCTTTGGTTTCGTTTAATGCTCCGGCTTTTGAATCCTATGGAAAGGAACAGAGTTATAATGCGCCAGTAGGCAAGAATGCTGAATTTGCATATACAACAGCACTAAATTATCTTCTTTCTGAAAAAAAATATACTTTTCAATTGGGAGACTCAATGGTTATATACTGGGCTGAATCGGCTCAAACCCAGTATCAGGACATATTTAAAAACTTTTTTAACTCTAGCATAGATAATCAAAAGGAATTAGAAAAAGTTTTTGGAAATTTGAAGAATGGACTAGAAGTGGATATAGATGATGTAAAGATTGATTTAAATCAAAGGTTTTATATTTTATGTCTTGCACCTAATGCGGCGAGATTGTCAATTCGTTTTTTCTACGAGAATTCATTTGGTAATATATTGAAGAATTTATCAAAGCATTATGAAAGAATGTCAATAGTTAAACCAGAATGGGAAAAAGATTATCTGAGTATTCAAGAGATGTTGATGGAAACAGTCAACAAGAAATCAAAAGATAAAAAACCTGTATCAAACATGGCAACGTTGGTGTTAAGGGATATATTGGTGGATGACAGGTATCCAACAAGTCTATATACCGGAGTGTTGACAAGAATACGAGCAGAGCAAGGTGGTATAACTTACGGAAGGGCAGCTATTGTAAAAGCGTATTTAATAAAAAATTATAATATGAAGGAGGGAGAAAAGTACATGGGATTGAATGAAAATTGTAATGAACAGGCATATGTATTAGGAAGGTTGTTTGCCATACTTGAATTAATTCAAAAGGATGCGAATCCAGGAATAAATTCAACTATTCGAGATAGATATTTTAATTCAGCATGTGCAACACCAGCATCAGTTTTTCCAATTTTGATTAAGTTAAAAAATAGTCATCTGAAGAAACTCGAAAGAAATTCAACAGGACTAAGAATTCAGTACGAGAAAATCATAACAGAGTTAATGGGAAAATTAAACATGGCTGAAACTCAGATAGGATTTCCAAGACGATTATCTCTTGAAGAACAGGGAAAATTCATGCTTGGATATTATCATCAGGTTCAGAAAAGGTACGAAAAAAAGGAGGATAAATAAATGGGTGATGTAATAAAAAACAGATATGAATTTGTAGTGTTATTCGATGTTGAGAATGGAAATCCAAATGGAGATCCTGATGCTGGCAATATGCCAAGGATTGATCCTGAGAGTGGATTGGGTTTGGTTACAGATGTTTGTATAAAACGAAAAATTCGTAATTATGTTGAAACTGTTAAGGAAGATGAAAAAGGATATGGAATATACATAAAAGAGGATGTTCCATTAAATAAGAGTGATAGAAATGCTTGTAAAAGTTTAGGGGTTGAGGAGACTGAAGACAAAAAACTTACGGAAGAATTAAAGAAATTAAAAAAGTCAGATCCAGATGTTGATAGAAAATTGAGAGATTATATGTGCGAGAATTTTTATGATGTTAGGACATTTGGGGCAGTTATGACTACGTTTGTTAAAGCCTCACTGAATTGTGGACAGGTCAGGGGACCGGTACAGTTAGGATTTGCTAGGAGCATAGATCCAATTATCAGTCAGGAAGTTACAATTACTAGAGTTGCAATTACAACTGAAAAGGATGCTGAAAACAAGAGTACAGAGATGGGAAGAAAAAGTATTGTACCATATGGGTTATATCGTTTGGAGGGATATATATCAGCAAATCTTGCAAGAAAGGTAACGGGATTTTCAGAAGAGGATCTTGAGTTGTTATGGGATGCAATTATCAATATGTTTGAAAATGATCATTCTGCAGCTCGAGGCAAGATGGCTGTGCGTGAGTTGATAGTATTTAAGCACAGTAAAGAACTTGGCGATTGCCCAGCATATAAGTTATTCGATTCTGTTGAAGTAAAGAAGAAGGATGGCGTTGAGTATCCAAGAAAGTATCAGGATTATCTTGTAGAGATACATAATGATAATATTCCAGACTCAGTAGAGGTAAAAAGGATGGTTTAATGGAGTACACAGAAGAAGAGTATTTGATGATATCTGGTATACAGCATTTTAAGTTTTGCAGACGCCAATGGGCACTCATACATATAGAGCAACAGTGGGCTGAAAATTATCATACTGCAGTAGGTGAGCTTATGCATAAGAAAGCTCATGATCCATATATTACGGAGAAGAGAAAAGATGTACTTATAGTGAGAGCACTTCCAATTGCATCCAGGAAACTGGGTGCAGTAGGGGAGTGTGATATTGTTGAGTTCCATAAGTGTGATGATGGAGTTTCTCTACGTGGGCATCGTGGATTATATAGCATATATCCAATTGAGTATAAAAAAGGAAAGCCCAAGGTGTCGGAGGAGGATAAACTTCAATTAGTAGTACAGGCAATGGCTCTAGAGGAAATGTTTTCCACACAAATAGAAGAGGGCGCAATATATTATGGAGAAACAAGAAGAAGAGAAGTTGTGCAGGTTTCTCAGGAGTTAAGAGATATGGTAACTAAAATGTTTGAAGAGATGCATGATTATTTTAAGAGAGGGTATACTCCCAAGGTAAAACAAAGCAAATCATGTAATTCTTGCTCATTGAAAGACATTTGTTTGCCAAGATTAAATAAAGCTGGTTCAGTAAAAAATTATATATCACAGATGTTAGGAGAGAATGTTGAATGAAAAAATTATTAAATACACTTTATGTAACATCTGAAAATGGTTATTTGGGGTTAGAAGGAGAAACTGTTGTAGTATATCAAGATAGCCAAGAGATTGGCCGATTGCCTTTGCATAATTTGGATGGGATAGTTGTGTTTGGATATAAAGGAACAAGTCCGGCACTTATGGGTGCATGTGCAGATCGGAATATTTCATTATGTTATGTAACTCCTCAAGGGAAATTTCTAGCTCGTATAACGGGAAAAGTAAAGGGAAATGTTATTTTGCGGAGACAACAATATGATAGCTCATTAGATGCAGAAAAAAGCCTAGAGATTTCAAAAAGTTGTATATTGGGTAAAGTATATAATGCACGATGGGTTTTGGAGAGGGCTATTAGGGATCATGCGATGCAGATAGATGCGGAACGGGTGAAACGCGCATCATTACATTTAAAAAATTCCTTGGAATTAATAAGAAGTGCTAAGTCAAAGGATGAACTAAGAGGATATGAGGGAGAGGCGGCAAGTATTTATTTTGGGGTGTTCAATGAGCTTATATTGCAACAAAAAAGAGATTTTGTGTTTCAAGTAAGAAATAAACGACCTCCTCAAGATAATATAAATGCTATGCTGTCATTTGTTTATACATTATTGACCAATCAGATTGCGTCGGCCTTGGAAGTTGTAGGGTTAGATCCGTATATAGGGTATTTACATACGGATAGGCCTGGCAGGGCTTCATTGGCGTTAGATTTAATTGAGGAATTTAGAGCGGTTTATGCAGATAGGTTTGTTCTGTCGCTTATAAATAAAAGGATAATAACAGGAAAGGATTTTTCTAAAAAAGAAAATGGGGCAGTATTACTAAGTGATAATGCAAGAAAAAAGGTATTGGTGGAGTGGCAAAATAAAAAGAAAGAGGTAATTACACATCCATATTTGAAGGAAAAGGTTGAGTGGGGAATAGTGCCATATGTTCAGACAATGCTTTTGGCAAGATATCTCCGAGGGGATATTGATGGATACCCGGTTTTTTTATGGAAATGAGGTGATAAGAATGTTATTATTGATAACCTATGATGTTAATACGGAAACCTCTGCAGGAAAAAATAGATTGAGAAAGGTTGCAAAACAATGTGAAAATTATGGCCGACGAGTACAGAATTCAGTTTTCGAATGTATAGTGGACCAAGCACAGAGCGTTAAATTGAAAGCCTTGTTATCTGAAATAATTGATGATACAGTGGACAGTCTAAGGTTTTATTATTTGGGAAGTAAATATCAAACTAAAGTTGATCATATAGGATGTGATAAGGGGATAGATGTTGATCAGCCATTAATTTTTTGATGTTGTGCGTAATGATAGTGAACATAGAATTACAAGGTCATTCGCACCATGAAAAATATACAGCTGAGAAGCTTATCTATCTATATATGCATAAGAAACAGATTTAATTGTAAAAAACAATAATATTATTAAGCGGTTTTGCATAGTTTTTTAAATTTTTTTGTGCAAAATTGCTGTCGCTCCGTTCGTCGGAGCGTGGATTGAAATTCAAAGGTATAGTTGCTTTCTTCAAGGCTCTGCGTCGCTCCGTTCGTCGGAGCGTGGATTGAAATACATTGAAAGAGGTGTAAATGTTATGTGTAAAGAGTCGCTCCGTTCGTCGGAGCGTGGATTGAAATGTTTACGTAATAACTTTTGTTAGTTTCAAAAATCGTCGCTCCGTTCGTCGGAGCGTGGATTGAAATATCAAAGATTATCATATCCGCATAATTGCATGTGGTCGCTCCGTTCGTCGGAGCGTGGATTGAAATCTGATATTGCTGACCCTCAGGAGTCCACTGTAGGTCGCTCCGTTCGTCGGAGCGTGGATTGAAATAAAAAGTCACTTGATAGATTATGGGAACTGGAAGTCGCTCCGTTCGTCGGAGCGTGGATTGAAATTAATAACAACTCTGGCACACTACAAGGTGGTACACCGTCGCTCCGTTCGTCGGAGCGTGGATTGAAATTCGCAAGCTTTTTATATCTATACAATGTAATTTAGTCGCTCCGTTCGTCGGAGCGTGGATTGAAATAACAGATATGTGAGTCTCTATGATGGCATATGTGGTCGCTCCGTTCGTCGGAGCGTGGATTGAAATATTGAGCAGTTAGTAGCTAAATAAACTTACCAACGTCGCTCCGTTCGTCGGAGCGTGGATTGAAATTATCGTGAAAGCTATATGGTCACAGAAAAAGAAGGTCGCTCCGTTCGTCGGAGCGTGGATTGAAATTTTAAAAATGATGAATTTAATAACTGTAGAATGAGTCGCTCCGTTCGTCGGAGCGTGGATTGAAATATTCCAATACCTAAAAAATACATTGACGCTGGATGTCGCTCCGTTCGTCGGAGCGTGGATTGAAATATAGGTTCTTTGTTAGTTATTTCACCTGTGAAACGTCGCTCCGTTCGTCGGAGCGTGGATTGAAATAGATGTTAGAACTTTTAAGTGGGATTTTGAAACAGTCGCTCCGTTCGTCGGAGCGTGGATTGAAATCCCATATTGCAATTATTATTCCGGTGATTAATGGGTCGCTCCGTTCGTCGGAGCGTGGATTGAAATATCATGCATTTGTTTTGCATCAACCTCATAAATGTCGCTCCGTTCGTCGGAGCGTGGATTGAAATTTACTGATAAGCCATATTGGGCGGTATATGACAGTCGCTCCGTTCGTCGGAGCGTGGATTGAAATACATGAAACTTAATTTATGAAAACTCCTGCGTCGTCGCTCCGTTCGTCGGAGCGTGGATTGAAATTATCGACATGAGTAGAACGCGCAACATTGCAAAAGGTCGCTCCGTTCGTCGGAGCGTGGATTGAAATTCATTTTAACTGCTCCAAAGATTTATGAGGAATAGTCGCTCCGTTCGTCGGAGCGTGGATTGAAATAGCAAGAGAACGTGTAATTCCATGTTCGTCTGTGTCGCTCCGTTCGTCGGAGCGTGGATTGAAATAACAATAAGACAGCGCCAACATTTACGCCTGACGTCGCTCCGTTCGTCGGAGCGTGGATTGAAATAGCAAGTTGTTTTGATCGTATGAGAACGTTTTACCGTCGCTCCGTTCGTCGGAGCGTGGATTGAAATTGATATAGAGTGCGAATTTGATTGTACTGGGTGTGTCGCTCCGTTCGTCGGAGCGTGGATTGAAATCTGCATGTTGCCTTTGCAAAACGCCCACTCATACGAAGTCGCTCCGTTCGTCGGAGCGTGGATTGAAATACTTGTAACTGTCAGTGTAAAGTCACACGGAACTAACGTCGCTCCGTTCGTCGGAGCGTGGATTGAAATACGTGACATGTGCAGGACTCCCGAAGTCTGTCAGTCGCTCCGTTCGTCGGAGCGTGGATTGAAATATTTGTTACTAAAATAGAGCCGTATTCGCTCAAATAGTCGCTCCGTTCGTCGGAGCGTGGATTGAAATAATTACTGATAAAGCTATGACACAGATAGCTATTGTCGCTCCGTTCGTCGGAGCGTGGATTGAAATAAATAAAAGGAAGATATTGTATGTCTGATATTGGTCGCTCCGTTCGTCGGAGCGTGGATTGAAATGATAAAATCTCTACAGCCCAGTTCGTCGAAATACGTCGCTCCGTTCGTCGGAGCGTGGATTGAAATGTTCTATCCCTCTAACATCAACCGGTTATGTCCGTCGCTCCGTTCGTCGGAGCGTGGATTGAAATTAACAACAACTCTGGCACACTACAAGGTGGTACAGTCGCTCCGTTCGTCGGAGCGTGGATTGAAATATCAAATATTATCATATCAGCATAATTACATGTGGTCGCTCCGTTCGTCGGAGCGTGGATTGAAATAACATCTACAAAATAGTAACGCTCACGATTGCCCGTCGCTCCGTTCGTCGGAGCGTGGATTGAAATAATTATCAAGGGCAGATCAACAAGATCAATAAAGTCGCTCCGTTCGTCGGAGCGTGGATTGAAATCATAAAATTCATTTGCAGTTATTGTTCCACAATTGTCGCTCCGTTCGTCGGAGCGTGGATTGAAATGGAGTTGGCAAACGCTACTCTAGCCAAATAACCGTCGCTCCGTTCGTCGGAGCGTGGATTGAAATGTGCGTTGTAGTGTCAGTGTTTGTGTCAGTAACATTGTCGCTCCGTTCGTCGGAGCGTGGATTGAAATTCGAAGATCTTGTTGGCTTTGATACAAAGGTAGCGTCGCTCCGTTCGTCGGAGCGTGGATTGAAATTTCTTAAGAAAGCATATCTTAACACAGCGGTTGCAGTCGCTCCGTTCGTCGGAGCGTGGATTGAAATATGCTCTGCCCTCACTTACTCAAGCGATATAAGCGTCGCTCCGTTCGTCGGAGCGTGGATTGAAATCTATTAAGAGTAGGAGGAAAGGAAAATATTATGAGTCGCTCCGTTCGTCGGAGCGTGGATTGAAATGATATGAACAGCCTAGCAAATATTAACAGCCGAAGTCGCTCCGTTCGTCGGAGCGTGGATTGAAATGCTTTGTCACAGCGACACTTACGCCCTGTCGCTGAGTCGCTCCGTTCGTCGGAGCGTGGATTGAAATGCCTGGATGATCATATTACTGTGTATGGCTGTAAGTCGCTCCGTTCGTCGGAGCGTGGATTGAAATTAATTATCGAACGCAAACTTATTTCGACATCTGGTCGCTCCGTTCGTCGGAGCGTGGATTGAAATGAGGAAGAGACAGCAAAAGTGCAGAATCAGGCACAGTCGCTCCGTTCGTCGGAGCGTGGATTGAAATTTTAATTATTACTATGGCCAAGGAAATACCTAAGACCGTCGCTCCGTTCGTCGGAGCGTGGATTGAAATTCCTGTCTATTCCTATCAAGTCGGCTATGCGATGTCGCTCCGTTCGTCGGAGCGTGGATTGAAATCCCACTCTGTTATTGTGTCGTTGTCAATGCCTGTCAAGTCGCTCCGTTCGTCGGAGCGTGGATTGAAATAAGCTGATCTATGCAGACACTTGCGCATGTATGGTCGCTCCGTTCGTCGGAGCGTGGATTGAAATGATGCAGATTGACGATATAAGAACCGCTTTTCAGGTCGCTCCGTTCGTCGGAGCGTGGATTGAAATACGTGAAACAAAAAGAGAGGTGGTTATAATGGAGTCGCTCCGTTCGTCGGAGCGTGGATTGAAATGATGCAGATTGACGATATAAGAACCGCTTTTCAGTCGCTCCGTTCGTCGGAGCGTGGATTGAAATAATAACTCTGAGCGTCTTAGTATAACATCATTGGTCGCTCCGTTCGTCGGAGCGTGGATTGAAATTTCAAATATACTGTATCTTTAGTTTGATTTTTACGTCGCTCCGTTCGTCGGAGCGTGGATTGAAATATCAATCGTATGTAACAAAATGTTTCACGTGAAAGTCGCTCCGTTCGTCGGAGCGTGGATTGAAATGGGCAAGATATCTATTATAAATGGGATAGAGGGAAGTCGCTCCGTTCGTCGGAGCGTGGATTGAAATACATATGAAAATTTACCGCGTGGCTTACAAACTCGTCGCTCCGTTCGTCGGAGCGTGGATTGAAATTTAAGAGTACCGGGGAAACGGTGGCAATTATTCGTCGCTCCGTTCGTCGGAGCGTGGATTGAAATTGATGGACATGTAGTGCTAACAGGATATGGTGCGTCGCTCCGTTCGTCGGAGCGTGGATTGAAATCGACTGGACTACAAACATAAAGAAGTTGCGTAGCGTCGCTCCGTTCGTCGGAGCGTGGATTGAAATTATTATTGCATCTGTATAAATAAAGAATATGCTAGTCGCTCCGTTCGTCGGAGCGTGGATTGAAATGCTTGTAACTGTCAGTGTAAAGTCACACGGAACTGTCGCTCCGTTCGTCGGAGCGTGGATTGAAATGTTAAATCTAGGAGTCGGTGAAAACACTGGGACAAGTCGCTCCGTTCGTCGGAGCGTGGATTGAAATACATGAAACTTTAAAACTATGGGGTGTATATGAAGTCGCTCCGTTCGTCGGAGCGTGGATTGAAATAATTAAAAAAGAGGAATACCGAACAAGGCATTCCGTCGCTCCGTTCGTCGGAGCGTGGATTGAAATTTCTGTGTGTAGTGATGTTTGGGGTGTTGAACGTGTCGCTCCGTTCGTCGGAGCGTGGATTGAAATGGTATATCAATAAATTCAAATGGCAAAATGGCACAGGTCGCTCCGTTCGTCGGAGCGTGGATTGAAATCTTGCTAAAATTAAAGTTTGAACCGTAGTACATACGTCGCTCCGTTCGTCGGAGCGTGGATTGAAATCTGTTAGCGGTACAGATGCTAAGATTGTGGTCGGGTCGCTCCGTTCGTCGTAGCGTGGATTGAAATAGAAAGATAGGTGGCTCTTACACTGCATCAGCGGCGTCGCTCCGTTCGTCGGAGCGTGGATTGAAATAAAAGAGATTCTTGCATCAACAGCAAATATTGAGTCGCTCCGTTCGTCGGAGCGTGGATTGAAATAAGCAAGTATACAAGCCGGAACATCATTGTTAACGTCGCTCCGTTCGTCGGAGCGTGGATTGAAATTATTATGCGAACTTTGACGGCGAAAAAGTGACAGTCGCTCCGTTCGTCGGAGCGTGGATTGAAATTTGCCTGGTTCTTTCCAAGCTGGTATATCGCCCGTCGCTCCGTTCGTCGGAGCGTGGATTGAAATTGCGCTGGTTCTACTTGAGGGGTAAACATATTTGTCGCTCCGTTCGTCGGAGCGTGGATTGAAATTTTGAGAATGTTATGTTTAAATTAGGTGGCACAAGTCGCTCCGTTCGTCGGAGCGTGGATTGAAATACACATACAAGAAGATGAACACCACGGAGCAAGGGTCGCTCCGTTCGTCGGAGCGTGGATTGAAATTAATTATGCAGCAGGGGCGGACTTTTGGAATGACGTCGCTCCGTTCGTCGGAGCGTGGATTGAAATATAATCAATGTTAGTGAGTAATACACGCATGGTGGTCGCTCCGTTCGTCGGAGCGTGGATTGAAATTTTTGTTTTAGACGAAAAAGTTTCATGTGAAACTGTCGCTCCGTTCGTCGGAGCGTGGATTGAAATATAATATTCTCTGCCAGTTTCAAAAATCGGACTAGGTCGCTCCGTTCGTCGGAGCGTGGATTGAAATTTGATGGTGTATATGGTGACACGGATAGCAATAAGTCGCTCCGTTCGTCGGAGCGTGGATTGAAATATGATAAGCTATTTAGAGTTATAACTAAAGATTTGTCGCTCCGTTCGTCGGAGCGTGGATTGAAATACACAATTTGACACAGTGCAGTCAACCTCTATGGTCGCTCCGTTCGTCGGAGCGTGGATTGAAATACAATTGCTCTCAAATTACTCTTATCAAGATTTGTCGCTCCGTTCGTCGGAGCGTGGATTGAAATATTCTCCGTGAACGCTATCGGGTTGTTGTTCTTGCGTCGCTCCGTTCGTCGGAGCGTGGATTGAAATCACCGCAATGGCGTCAGAATTTGACTCATATTAGTCGCTCCGTTCGTCGGAGCGTGGATTGAAATATTGATTAACTGGACAGGACTTATTAAAGAGTTGTCGCTCCGTTCGTCGGAGCGTGGATTGAAATTAACAATAATACCGGCACACTTCAAGGTGGGACAGTCGCTCCGTTCGTCGGAGCGTGGATTGAAATGCTAAAAGATAACTACATCTAAATTCAAAACCGCGTCGCTCCGTTCGTCGGAGCGTGGATTGAAATAGAACGTATACAGAAAGGCGTTAGATACCTCGAGTCGCTCCGTTCGTCGGAGCGTGGATTGAAATAACCGCAAATGTCGAGAGATCAGCAAGTAATTATGTCGCTCCGTTCGTCGGAGCGTGGATTGAAATAATGTAAAATAAAAGTTCGTCGCAATGCGTTATAGTCGCTCCGTTCGTCGGAGCGTGGATTGAAATCCTGTTTTGTATCGCAATTAAACCAACCGCCTGTGTCGCTCCGTTCGTCGGAGCGTGGATTGAAATCTCATCTGATGGAATCACCTCTACCAGATCCCCGTCGCTCCGTTCGTCGGAGCGTGGATTGAAATCGCTGAATAGACTGCTTGCCATTTTCCATCAACTGTCGCTCCGTTCGTCGGAGCGTGGATTGAAATAATGAAATGGTCTATCTCCTTGATAGCGTCAAGGGTCGCTCCGTTCGTCGGAGCGTGGATTGAAATACTTATCACGCTATAAATTGAGCGGATGTTACTCGTCGCTCCGTTCGTCGGAGCGTGGATTGAAATAACAACAAGACTGCGCCAACATTTACGCCTGACTAGTCGCTCCGTTCGTCGGAGCGTGGATTGAAATCTGCTGATTTTTGGACAGAATACAACAACAATCAGTCGCTCCGTTCGTCGGAGCGTGGATTGAAATGTCAGATCACTGGAAGTCTTTACTGTGTCAATAAAGTCGCTCCGTTCGTCGGAGCGTGGATTGAAATATAATTGTTACCTCCTAAAATGTGTTTGTTATTGTCGCTCCGTTCGTCGGAGCGTGGATTGAAATATAGCCATGCCCTGATAAGTCGTTACAAGCTCGCCGTCGCTCCGTTCGTCGGAGCGTGGATTGAAATCTCATTATTTGGTGTTATATGGGCAAGAGCAAACGTCGCTCCGTTCGTCGGAGCGTGGATTGAAATTGTGCCGGAGACGTCAGAACTATGGGCTCTATAGCGTCGCTCCGTTCGTCGGAGCGTGGATTGAAATTCCTTCTGGTGGCGCTCTTTGCAATGCCGTCACGTCGCTCCGTTCGTCGGAGCGTGGATTGAAATACTGTCAACTATGAACATGCGGTATCTAAAGAATGTCGCTCCGTTCGTCGGAGCGTGGATTGAAATATAATCAATGTTAGTGATTAACACTCTCATCGTGTCGCTCCGTTCGTCGGAGCGTGGATTGAAATGCTCCCGTGGAGATATAACATTTATAAACAAGACACGTCGCTCCGTTCGTCGGAGCGTGGATTGAAATAATCTGTAAGTGGTTTGGTATTACATCGAACTATAGTCGCTCCGTTCGTCGGAGCGTGGATTGAAATAGAGTGCTTGCAGGATAAAAGTTGTTGTGATGGGTCGCTCCGTTCGTCGGAGCGTGGATTGAAATGCCGAGTATCGCATACATTGACCGCTCTAACCCAGTCGCTCCGTTCGTCGGAGCGTGGATTGAAATATCAAGGCAGACAAGCAGGGCGACCTTGCACCGGTCGCTCCGTTCGTCGGAGCGTGGATTGAAATAAGTGCTACAAGTCGTGTATTTGCTCTTTTAATAGTCGCTCCGTTCGTCGGAGCGTGGATTGAAATTCACACCTGAGGTAATGCCTCAGACTATTATTGGTCGCTCCGTTCGTCGGAGCGTGGATTGAAATGGATATATTGGAAGATTCTTGGATGGTCGCCATAGTCGCTCCGTTCGTCGGAGCGTGGATTGAAATACTCTAGGAGAGAAATTTGATACTAGTAAAGTTACGTCGCTCCGTTCGTCGGAGCGTGGATTGAAAATTTTCCAGCTCTTTCCAGACTGGTATGTCGCCTTGTGTAAATGGGAAGTTTCTCATGTCTGGTAGATATCTAAACTTTATGATATTATACTCTATGATGAAAAATAACGCTCCATAACCACTACCTACTCGTCTTAGCTGTATTTTGCTATGATTCCTCAACTGGTTGGAAAATAAGAGCGAAAAAATAAAATGTTTTCGAAAGGTAAATTATGGCAACATGCTTTGCTATTGCTTGCGGAAAATAATACGTCAAAGGATTAGTATTACTACTGAATTAAGCGGCTGAGACTGGCTGTCTGTGTATAGAAATCAGACTTCATGTTCGAACTTTCAGTTGAGATATACATAATATGTGACAAAACAGACATAAGATATAGCGAAGACAGTCATGCTAGAGGTTCAAGAACTCTTGGCATAGAAAATTCTACAATTGCGGGAGCCACTTTTTGAGGAAGAAGAACTGACAGAATCAAGTGTCATGTGTGTGAAAATGCTGGATTCCTAGTTATGTACCAAAAACTTATAATGGTTCATTTTTAGTGGCTGTGTAATGCAGGTAAACTTAAAAGATTCACATCAAAACAATTCAGATGACTGATGGAGAGACTTATCATAGAACTACGAAAATCAGTTAAAGAAATATCCTTAGAATATATGAGCAGATAAATATTTTCCATGGTCATTATGATGAACAGTGAAGTTCTTGAATTAGTCAATTTTCAACATATATAGTATAATAGACGTTGATAAATGGTGGACTGTTATGGCAAAGATATATTATGGAAAATAAATGAAAAAGTTTGATAAAGAGACGATTGATCAGCTTTTTTAGTAACAGGCTCAGCAGACAGAGATAGACAGGAAATTACGGCTTGTACACGAATGATGATATATGATGGGAGAAAGCGATATGAATGACAAGACAGATTCTTTAAAATCCGCCATCTACGGCCTTGCCGTAGGTGATGCGTTGGGAGTTCCATATGAATTTAAATTCAGGGGCGCATTTGAATGTACAGATATGATAGGCTACGGTACGCACAATCAGCCGGAGGGAACCTGGTCGGATGATACCAGTATGGCGCTTGCCACTTGCGCCAGTATCAAAGCGTGTGGTAGAGTTGACGTGGATGATATCAGAGACAGATTCCGCAGATGGCTAAAAGAAGGCGCATATACACCGTTTGGAGAAGTGTTTGACTGCGGAAATACGTGCGCTGTGGCTATCAGATCTGGAAGAGGTTGTGATGACGAGTGGTCCAATGGCAATGGTTCACTTATGAGGATCATTCCGTTGGCATTTGTTGAAGGGATAACGGACGCGGAGATAGAGGCTGTGTCAGCTATAACACATGCACACAGCTTGTCGAAGCTTGCCTGTGTGTGTTATGTCAGGATTGCCATTGATCTTGTAAATGGTGTGCCGCTTGCAGAGTCGATAAAGAGACATGTGCCGGGCAATTCAAAGTTGTCGGGAGCTATCGGTATTGAAAATGTGTTGAGAAGTGATGGCATGGGATCTTCAGGCTATGTGGTTGATACATTTGTGGCGGCTATGTGGTGCCTGCTTACGACGGATAACTACAGGGATTGTGTGCTCAAGGCGGTGAATCTGGGCAGCGATACAGATACTACCGCAGCGGTAGCCGGAGGACTTGCGGGAATCATGTATGGACTTGAAGGCATACCGGCTGAGTGGTTGTCAAAGATGAAGTCAATGGACATGATAGATCAAGAATTGTTTTCTTCGCTCCAATAATTGTAATTCCACGTCTCTGAGGATATAGCATCATTGAAAAGCCTCATAAAAACAGATATAATGATAGACAACGGCCCATCACATCAAACAAAGAGTTGTGACGGGCTTTATCTTTAAAGGATAAAGGAGATACATAAAAAATGGCAGATTTTAAATACGAAATAGTGGAGCACATAGGAGTGATCTCGGAAAGTGCAAAGGGATGGACTAAGGAACTTAATAAGATATCGTGGAACGGTGGCACACCGAAGTATGATATCAGAGAGTGGGCACCGGAGCATGAGAAGATGGGTAAGGGTGTGACACTTACAGAAGAGGAGGCGTCTAAATTAAAGTCGTTGCTGTAGAGACAGCACGAGAAAGGACTAAGGTCAATGAAGATATTTGTTGATGCTGACGCGTGTCCGGTGGTTGATATAGTTGAAGACATAGCAACAAAATACAACATCCCGGTAACGCTTCTATGCGATACGAACCATGTCCTTACATCTGATTACAGTGAGGTTATCGTGGTCGGTGCCGGAGCGGATGCGGTGGATTACAAGCTGATAAGCATTTGCCATAGAGGTGATATAGTTGTAACTCAGGATTACGGCGTGGCTGCGATGGCGCTGGGAAAAGGTGCATTTGCAATACATCAATCGGGTAAATGGTATACAAATGAGAATATCGATCAGATGCTTATGGAGAGGCATCTGAACAAGAAGGCGAGAAGGGCATCGAGCAGAAATCATATCAAAGGGCCGAGGAAGAGGACAGAAGAGGATGACCAGAGATTTGCGGAGTCTTTTGAGAAGCTACTGCGAAAGGCAAATGATCTGTAGATACATATGAGAGTGGAGGGGGATTCGAACCCTCACCACACATGAACCGGAAGAGGTCAGATTTTAATGAATGATAAAAATACAAACAGAACAATAGAATACTACAACAAATATGCTGACAGATATTCCGATGTCACCAGAAATGCAGACATGTCGGACATTTACAAGCGCTTTGAGGAACATCTCAAGCCAGGCAGCAGGATCCTTGATCTTGGCTGTGGCAGTGGCCGCGACAGCAAATATTTTCTGGACAAGGGATATGATGTCGTATCTCTGGATGCGTCTGAAACAATGTGTAAGAAGACATATGAGCTCACGGGAAGACCTGCTTTGAATATGCGTATCGAGGACATAAACTGCGAAAATGAATTTGATGCGGTGTGGGCATGTGCCTCGATGCTCCATGTTGACAAGGGTGATATGATCAAGATTTTTGCGAAGGTTATGAAAGCACTTAAGATTGGCGGTGTACTCTATGCTTCGTGGAAGTATGGAAAAGGTGAGCAGACGCGGGATGATGGAAGAACATTTGCCAATTATACCGAGACAAAGGTTTGTGATATGGTATATTCGGTTTCAGGCGCGGCCCTTGAGGATGTATGGACGAGTCAGGATGTGAGACCTGACAGGACAGGTCAGGGGCATTTGTGGGTAAATGTTCTGGTGAAGAAGACCAGAGTTGTCATAACTGAGAAGGAGTTCCTGAATATTTTCTGGAAGCAATACCAGATCATTGAGAAGGATGTACGGATCAGTTCTGAGTATGTGGATATCCACAAGAGCAACTTCTCGACATTTTCAAGCAGATACATAAATATGTTCTTGAATATCTGCAGTAATATAGACTCTCTGATAGAGATATATTGCAAGATAGTCGAGGAGGATGATTACAGGAAGAAGTACAGCATACATGACAGGCTTACTCCTGTGCTTAGAAAATTCCCGGATATCCGGTTGGATGCGGTGAGGACGATAGATACGTTTGAGGATATTGAGCTGAAACCGTTCAGTGCGTTTGTGGGTGACCGGATCGCAGATTGGTGGAATGACTATAATCTGGTAAAACATGCCAGAAGTGACAAGAACGAGAAGACTGGAATGTATAATTTCCAGCGGGCAAATCAGAAGAATGTGCTGACGGCACTGGCTGCGTATTTTATTATATGCAACCGCATATACGAGGAGATATGTGAGATCTCGGCAACACCGAAGAAGCTGCTCAAGTCTAAATTATTCCTGTATGTGAAGAATGGTGAGTAGATAAGGAAAGGTAATAGACCATGGTAAAACAGATAGTAAGAGACCAGATGTTTCTCAGCCAGAAGTCATCTCCGATGACACCTATGGATGCGGGGATCATTGCAGATATGCAGGACACATTAGCGGCAAATCAGGCGAGGTGCGTCGGCATGGCGGGCAACATGATCGGATATAAGAAGAGGATAATCATCGTCAGCATGGGATTTGCCAATGTTGTCATGCTGAACCCGGTTCTTCTGTCAAAGTCGGGGGCTTACGAGACAGAGGAGGGATGTCTGTCTCTGGACGGCACGAGAAAGGTGACAAGGTATAGAGACATAGAAGTAGAGTTTCAGGATGCATCATTTGCAAAAAAGCATATGAAGTTCAACGGATATATAGCCCAGATAGTGCTCCATGAGATGGATCACCTTGAGGGGTGTATAATTTAGGAGAGTTTATGGAATCAAAAGACGGAACATGGATCATGTATGGAGTTTCGGAGGATGATCCGGAGTGCCTGCACACGGTGGATGAGCTTATCGGATATATAGAGGAAGTGGGATTTCTGCCTCTTTTCTGCAATGAGATACCTGGATTTTCAGTGGAGGAGCGAACCACGGAGAAGTACTGGTGGAGTGAGGATGCACAGAGGGATCCTTGGGTATGGCGTGAGATCATAGCCAGAAGAGGCGATATCGCATACGGCAAATTTTTCCACAATAAGGCGGGATTTATCTCAAAGAAATGGTTCCCGTATTTTGCAAATTACAGAAGGTCAGGATATGATTTCGATGCCAGATGGGATGATGAGCTTGCATCATTCAGACAGAAGAAGATCATGGATTTGTTCATGGATGACCGGATAGATGAGGAGAGCGATGTCGAATTTGCAGAAGAAAAACCGGAGAGCCTGTATGATACAGCGCTGTTCTCATTTGATATCAAGAAGCTTGCCGGATTTGGCAAGGACGGCGAGAAGGGTTTTGAGGGTACTATGACGCAGCTTCAGATGCAGACCTACCTGTGTGCATGTGACTTCAGAAAGCGGGTGAACAAAAAGGGGACGGAATACGGCTGGAATGTGGCTATGTATTCCATGCCGGAGAAACTGTGGGGATATGACCACGTGACGTCTGCATATGGTGAGAGCCCGGAGCAGTCATGGGAGAGGATAGTGAAGCATATGGATGATATCTACCCGATTGCCACAGAGAAACAGATAAAGAAAGTCTTAAAGTAGATACGATATACAGACAAGATGACGAAAATATTTATATGTATGGAAACTGCATCAGCACGATTGAAAATAGTCATGTTGGTGCATTTTTTATGAAATAAATTGGATGACATAGCAATTACCCCTACAGCACTTACATTAATTCAAAACTCTAATTCATAACTTTACATCAAAAGTTTACACATAACATTACATATATCTTTACATATGTGTTTACATATGTTATGTTTATATGCAAGTCAGGTTATAAAGAATAATATGATGCATACTTGAAGAGGAGAAATGATGAACACTGTATATGATGTTATTATCGTGGGAACTGGCGCTGCAGGTTTGTTCTGTGCGTTGAATTTTCCAGAGACAAAAAAAGTCTGTATTATCACAAAAAGGCGGGCTGATGAGTCCGACTCTTTTTTGGCCCAGGGCGGCATATGTATGCTGCGGGGTGAGGAAGATTACGAAGATTATTTTGAAGACACCATGAGAGCCGGCCATTATGAGAATAATAAAAAGACAGTCGATCTTATGATCAGATCATCGAATCTTGTTATCAGAGAATTGATAAGGCTTGGAGTCAGATTTGAGAGGGATGAGAGCGGAAAGCTTGCATTCACCAAGGAGGGAGCTCACAGCCAGCCAAGAATATTGTTCCACGAGGACATTACCGGCAAAGAGATCACATCCACTTTGCTGGAGTGTGCAAAGAAGAAATCCAATATCGAGATATATGAGTATACGACTATGCTCGACATCATCTGCAATGACAATGCCTGTGGTGGAGTGGTTATAGCTGATGAGGCGAAGAATATAAGCATACTTAGATCCAACAACGTTGTATTGGCGTGTGGTGGAATCGGAGGCATATATAAGAACTCAACGAATTTTGCCCATATAACAGGTGATGCCATAGCAATTGCCTTAAAACATGGTGTAGAGGTAGAGAATCTGAATTATGTGCAGATCCACCCGACGACACTGTTTAGCCGGAATAAAGGAAGAAGGTTTCTGATATCTGAATCTGTGAGAGGCGAAGGCGCATGGCTTCTAAACAAGGCGGGCGAAAGGTTTACAGATGAACTGCAGCCTCGTGATGTAGTCAGCCATGCAATATGGAAACAGATGGAGATAGATGGAACGGAGCATGTATGGGAAGATCTGAGACCGCTTGGAAGAGATGTGATCTTGCAGCATTTTCCACATATATACAAGCAGTGCAAGGATGAGGGGTATGATGTGCTTGTTGAACCAATACCGGTTGTGCCGGCTCAGCATTACCACATGGGCGGAGTGAAGGCAGATCTCGCCGGAAGAACATCCATGGAAGGATTGTACGCGGTAGGAGAAGCCGGATGTAATGGAGTGCATGGCAGAAACAGACTGGCAAGCAATTCGTTACTTGAGTCGCTTGTATTTGCACAGAGGGCGGCAGATGATATAATGTTCAGCAGAGAGCACAGAGGCTGTGGAGAAGACAACATAGATCTGTCTGAATATGAAGATATAGATGGTTTGTTTAGAGAATATAAGAATATAGTTTTGACAGAAACGGAAAGAAGAGGCTGAGAATGAATCGGATAACAATGAAATTGAATGCGGACAAGCTTATAATGATGGCTTTACAGGAGGATATCACAAGTGAGGATGTATCCACAAATGCGGTGATGCCAAAGGCACAGAAAGGAAAAGTAGACCTGATATGCAAGCAGGATGGAATCATTGCAGGACTTGATGTATATGCAAGAGTATTTACACTCTTAGATGACAGCACTGAGGTTGAGTTCTTCTGCAAAGATGGCGATGAGGTGAAGGCTGGCCAGCTTATGGGAGTTGTGACTGGTGATATCAGGGTTCTTCTCTCTGGAGAGAGGGTTGCGCTTAATTACCTCCAGCGTATGAGTGGTATAGCTACATATACCCATGAGGTTGCAGAACTTCTTAAAGGAAGCAAGACTACTCTGCTGGATACCAGAAAGACCACGCCTAATTGTCGTATATTTGAGAAGTATGCAGTCAGAGTCGGCGGAGGCAGCAATCACAGATACAATTTGTCGGATGGAGTATTGCTTAAGGATAATCATATAGGCGCTGCGGGAAGTATAACCAATGCAGTGAGAATGGCAAAGGAGTATGCACCATTTGTCCGCAAGATAGAAGTTGAAGTTGAGACACTGGATCAGGTAAAAGAGGCTGTTGAAGCGGGAGCCGATATCATTATGCTTGACAATATGACAACGGATCAGATGAGGGCTGCGATTGATTTGATCGATGGACGTGCGGAGACAGAATGTTCAGGCAATGTTACAAAAGAGAACATAGAGAGACTGATATCATTGGGAGTAGATTATATATCAAGCGGTGCGCTTACACACAGCTCACCTATAATGGATATATCGATGAAAAATCTTCATGCGGAGGAATAAAGTGAAGGCAAAAGAGAGAAGGGAAAGGATACTTGACATTGTGAAGAATTCAGATGTTCCTGTTCCGGCAAATAAGCTTGCGTCAGAATTCGATGTCAGCAGACAGATAATAGTGCAGGACATTGCAGTGATCAGGGCGGCTGATGATGGCATAATTGCAACTAACAGGGGTTATATATACAAGAATGAATCAAAATTTCAGAGAGAGTTTAAAGTAAAACACGGTTATGACAGGACTGAGGAAGAACTCACGATCATAGTTGATTATGGCGGTGTTGTAAAGAATGTAAGTATAAGTCATACGGTGTACAATCGTGTTACTGCAAAGATGAATATTGCTTCCAGATACGACGTGGCAAAATTTATGAAAAAATTGGAAAACAGCCAGTCGTCCCTGCTTGGAAATGCTACGAACGGATATCATTACCATCTGATAGAGGCTCCAAGTGAAGAGATCCTGGACAACATAGAGCAGAAACTTGATGAGACAGGCTTCCTTGTTCCGTGGCAGGAGTGGGAGAAATGATACAAAATGATTTGGAGAGAATAAAATGACGATAAAAGAGATACAGGAAGAGATAATCAGACTGAAGAAAGAGAAAGATTTCTGCATACTGGCACATGCTTATCAGGGACATGAGATTCTTGAAGTTGCAGATTATATGGGAGATTCATATGGACTTAGCGTGGAGGCGAGCAAGGATTCCCGCAAAAATATAATAATGTGTGGTGTGCGTTTTATGGCGGAGACATGTAAGATATTGTCCCCTGATAAGAATGTGTACCTGCCTAACCCTGAGGCCGGATGTCCGATGGCTGAGCAGATGAACCTTGAAACGCTGAATGAGATGAAGAAGAAGTATCCGGGATATGCGGTTGTCGCCTATATAAATACGACATCTGAATTGAAAACTGCCTGTGATGTATGTGTGACATCCTCATCAGCAGTGCAGATCTGCAGCAAGCTTGATAATGACAAGATTCTTTTTATTCCAGATCCGAATCTTGGGAACTATGTTCAAAAGCAGATGCCGGAAAAGGAATTTGCATTTTTTAACGGCGGATGTCCTAGACATCTTGCGGTTACCCTAGATGATGCTTTGAAGGCAAAAGAGCTACATCCACATGCGGAACTTCTTGTCCATCCTGAGTGCAGGCCGGATGTAGTTGCAGAGGCTGATTATGTAGGTTCAACCACAGGAATTATGGCATATGCCAGAAAGTCAGAGAAAAAAGAGTTTATCATCGGTACAGAGCACAGTATTGTGGAGCATCTTCAGTATGAGTGCCCTGACAAAATGTTCTATCCAATTTCTTCAAAGCTGATGTGCCATAATATGAAGCTTACTACCCTGGTTGACATATTGAATGTATTAAAGGGCACAGGTGGCGAAGAGATAGTCCTTTCTGATGAGGTGATGGAGGGAGCTTCCCGATGCATCAACAGAATGATCGCGCTTGGATAACGATTTGCGGATGCCGGGAAACAGTATATAAACAAAGTTTTGTAATAAACATTTACTTTCACGAATATAGCACACGACATTTTTGCATTTACATATAAAGCTAAAAAATATAACCTAAACACAGGGTGTAACAACGGGAATGGGCAGATGCCTGACATACGATATTGCTTAATTATATAAAATACGGTTGCTTATTAGTTCATTAAGCGACCGTATTTTTTTGTACCTGTGTTATAATGTTGTAAAGGTGTATAATATTATTTGCAAATTATGATCAGCCGGACTGGCTGGAGTATAGGAGGACATGATGGGTATTGTTGAATTAAAAAATGACAGAATTGCTATTGGAGTAAATACTCACGGTGCAGAGCTTGTGAGTCTGAAGAGTAACGAGACGGATAGAGAGTATATGTGGTGCGGAGATGCGGCATATTGGGGAAGAGTTTCTCCGGTGCTGTTTCCATTTGTCGGAAAGCTTGAGAATCAGACATACAGACATGATGGAGTTACATATGAGGGTATTCCGCAGCATGGTTTTGCAAGGGACAGCGAGTTTGTGGTGGCAGAGCAGACAGAGAATACAGTGTGGTTTGAGTTGGTGAAGGACGAGAAGTGGCAGAAGAACTATCCATTTGATTTTACTCTCCGCATTGGCTACAGGCTTGAGGGCGCAGGTGTTCATGTGATGTGGACAGTGGTTAACACAGGTGCCGGAAAGCTTCATTTCTCAATCGGTGCTCATCCTGCGTTTGCCTGCGATGGCGGCGTAAATGGTTATTCACTTGATATGCATACCGATAAGTCCGAGGTTGAATGTGGTCTGCTTACAGAAAGTGGTGTTCTTGGCAGCAGGACAGTTACCCATAGCCTCACGGCTGGTGTGCTGAAGCTTACCGATGAGATGTTTGATGAGGATGCCCTTATCATAGACGGGAAGGGCATAAATACCGTGACACTCAAGGACGTATCGGATAAGCCGGTTCTCCAGCTGAAATTTGACGTGCCACAGATCGGTATATGGTCGCCTGCCAAGAAGCATGCACCATTTGTCTGCATAGAGCCTTGGTTTGGCAGATGCGACAGAGAGGGCTATGCCGGTGAACTAGAAGACCGTGAGTATTCAAACAGCCTTGAGAGTGGACATTCATTCAACAAAGAGTACGTTATAGAAGTTTTATAATAAAAGTGCCAAAAATTTAGAATTGCATATATAAAAGAAATCGAAAGTGCGGGAGCCTCTAAAACAGAGTCATCCCGCACTTTTTATATACCCCATTGGGGGACGGAGGTACCTGACCCCGTGGGGACGGAGGTGCCTGTCCCCCCCTGCCTGATGGGGACGGAGGTACCTGTCCCCTTTGTCAAAGTGGAGATATTATAGAAAATACCGCTTGACACATAATACTATGCGTTGTATAGTATACCACGTTAGGAGGTATAGCGATGGACACACAATTAAAAAGAGGAATGTTGGATGTATGTGTGCTGGCAGCCATAAAGGACGAGGATTCATATGGATACCAGATCATCAAAGATATGAAACCATATGTGACCATATCTGAATCAACACTTTATCCCATACTCAGGAGACTTGAAGCTGGCGCTTTCCTGAATGTGTATTCTGTGGAGCACAATGGCAGACTAAGAAAGTATTACCATATAACAGATGCCGGAAGGGCGAGGATAGAAGAGTTCAAAGAAGAGTGGAAGGAATTGGAATCTATATATCAGTTCATAGTGAAGGAGGATGAAACAGATGAATAAGCAGGAATATCTGACGGCCATAAGGGAGAAGATCAAGGCCATGCCGGCTGAGGATATAGAAAGATTTACAGATTATTATAGTGAGATGATCGATGATAGGATCGAGGATGGACTTTCCGAGGATGATGCTGTCGCAGATATGGTGTCACCGGATGATGCGGTAGAACAGATACTTTCGGAGATGCCTCTTGCAAAGATCGTCAAAGAGAAGATAAAGCCAAAGCATGAGCTTAAAGCTTGGGAGGTTATCCTTATAATTCTCGGATCGCCGGTATGGATACCACTTCTCATAACCGCAGCGGTGCTTTTATTAACACTTTGGATAGTAGCATTTACACTGCTTGTGTCATTTTATGTGGTCGTGCTCAGTTTTGTAGTGGCAGGAATATGCGGAATAGTGAGTGTAATCCCACTGTTCATAGCCCATTGCCCATATGCAGCTTTTCTCATGCTTGGAGCAGCGCTTATCGGTACAGGGATAGCAATACTTTTCATTGTGTCGGTAAAACCTGTTACAGTGGGCATATTCAAGGTGTGCAAGGCTAGTGTGAACGGTATCAAGAGAATGTTTGTAAAGGAGAAATAGGATATGAGCAGGACAAAGAAAGCGGTTATAGCGGCATCGGTTATGATAGTTGCCGGAATAATAACTATAATATCTGCATTTGCGGCAAATGGTTTCAGCTGGCCGAATGTGCAGATCAATCTCAAGGATATGAAGTCAGAGAATATACAATACGAGAAAAAGACAGAGTACGTAAAAGATGCATTCAAGAGCATAGACATAGAGAGCTCATCGGATATAGATGTAATGGTGAAGAGGGCCGAGGGAGATGCAGACTACGTTGAGTATTATGATTGCGCAGGTCTTACACATCATGTTGATGTGAAGGATGGGGTTTTGAAGATAACAGCCGATGATACGAGAAATAGTGCATTTAATATATCACTGGGTGTGAGCACAGTTGCATGGCCGTCGGTTACAGTATATCTCGCAGGGACTGAATATGAGGATATAAAGATAGTCACAGGCAGCGGCGATGTGGATGTGGAATATTATCTTGCGGTGAAGAATATAGACATTGTTACCTCGAGCGGAGACATTGGTATAACAGGTGCAAATGCAGATAGCATCACAGTAAAAGCAAGTAGCGGTTGTATAAAGCTTGACAGTGTTGCGACAGAGGAGCTGAATCTTTCCGCAAATAGCGGAGATCTCACACTCAGCGACACCGTAGTTGCAAATAAGGCTGAATTCACAACGAAGAGTGGTGATATCAGTTCAACAAATATGAAATCCGAGAGTGTGGTATGCAATGCGTCAAGTGGTGATATAACACTCTCGGACAGTGATGCGGCAGTATTCACCATAGAAACTTCAAGTGGTGATGTATCAGTGGATATAACTTCAAATAAGAGATTCAATTATAAGACAAAGACAAGCAGCGGCGATGTAGATGTTCCGGATTCTTATGTTGATGCTGAAGGCAGCTGCGAGATCATTACGAGCAGCGGTGATATAGATGTGACGAAGAGAGATTAAATGCGTATATAAGGCAGGTATATAGTATTCCATGTAAAATCATAGAAAATATAATACATGTATACAGAGCAATTCTATTGTATGACAGAGAGCGGGCTTTTCTATTTGAGGGATGTCCGCTCTTTGCGTATTTGTGAAAAATAATATCATGTAAGGTCTCTGCTTATTGTGAATTTCAATCAAAAATGGTATCTTAGAATATATGTGTCTATTAACATAAGA
This sequence comes from uncultured Coprococcus sp., assembly GCA_902461735.1. GTDB lineage: Bacteria > Bacillota > Clostridia > Lachnospirales > Lachnospiraceae > Coprococcus. The sequence goes on along the minus strand of CABPYV010000016.1, from coordinate 5,811 downwards.
TAGAGGGAGAGTGTTACATGAGTGCATTTGCGTTGAGGTTGGCGGTACTGCCATCGATTTTACTTTTGTTGTTTGTGGTGGGAAAAAATAAACAGAGAAGGAATCCGACCAGTCTCCTTGTGTGGCTGGCGGTTCTTGGCGCGGTGAGTGCCATACCTGCGGTCATTGTTGAAATTTTGGGGGCAGGATTATTGTATATGCTTGGATTGGATCCCAGATCTGCAATGTATAATTTTGTGGAGTGTTTTTTCATAGTTGCGATGATAGAGGAACTTGGAAAATTCCTTGGAATGCTTTTGATGACATGGAAGAACAAGAATTTTGATCACAGCTATGACGGAGTGATATATGGAGTTTGCTCATCCCTCGGATTTGCAACTCTTGAGAATGTAATATATGTGTTTCAGGGAGGAATAGGTACCGGAGTCATGCGCGCCGTATCTGCGGTTCCGCTTCACTGTGCGTGTGGTGTTGTTATGGGATTTTTATATGCCAAAGCGAGAGAAGATGCCAATAATGGTGAGAGTGCATTTGGCAATCTTCTGCTTGCGTATGTGTGTCCTCTTGGAATACATGGTCTGTATGACTTCGTTCTGTCGGTTGAGAACACCAGTGTTCTGCTCTGTATAGCGGTACTTGCGCTGGCGATAATTCTTATGTTCCTTCTTATAAAACATGCGGCAAATGAGGATCATATTATAGCTGTACAGCCTATATGGACAGCGCCGTACAATTTCAGATATATGCCTATGAGAGGCGGTCAGTCAAATCCTTATAACCAGCCGGGCGGCTATGGAGCGCAGCCGAACACATACGGTCAGCCGGGCGGCTACGGAGCGCAGCCGAACACATACGGTCAGCCGGGCGGCTACGAAGCGCAGCCGAACACATACGGTCAGCCGGGCGGCTATGGAGCGCAGCCGAACACATACAGTCAGCCGGGCGGCTACGGAGCGCAGCCGAACACATACGGTCAGCCGGGCGGCTACGGAGCGCAGCCGAACACATACGGTCAGCCGGGCAGCTACGGAGCGCAGCCGAATATATATGGACAGTTCGGGCATACGGATACATATGGTCAGACAGGAAATTATGGCTCACAGCCAGATAATATAAGATAATACTAAATATTGTGATGAGGTGAATAAAGAATGATATTGATAAAAAACGGACGAGTTGTTGACCCTGTAACAGGCACAGATGGGATTATGGATGTGTTGGTTGACGGAAATACTATAGCAAAGACCGGAAAGAACTTGGATGTGGATTGTGATGAGGTGATTGATGCCACGGGACTTGTGATCGCGCCGGGACTTGTGGATACACATGTGCATTTTCGTGATCCGGGATTCACATATAAAGAAGATATAAATACAGGAGCTGCGGCTGCAGCCAGGGGCGGATTTACCATGGTTGTATGTATGGCGAATACAAAGCCTGCAGTGGATAATCTGGATACTCTGAAGTATATACAGGAGAAAGGCGCCAAGACTGGTATTCACGTTGTTCAGACTGCCACAGTGACAAAAGAGCTCGCAGGCAAGGAACTTGTGGACATGGATGGTCTTGCAGCGGCTGGTGCGGCAGGATTCACGGATGATGGAATCCCTATTATGGACGAGAAACTTTTGCTTGAAGCCATGGAAAAGGCCAGAGAGCTTGATCTTCCTATAAGCCTTCATGAAGAAGATCCACTGTTTATAGTACAGCCGGGGGTAAATCAGGGCAAAGTCTCAGAAAAGCTTGGGTATGGAGGCGCGTCGAGGACAGCCGAGGATATAATGGTCGCAAGGGATTGTGTTCTGGCTCTACACACCGGAGCCTCTGTGTGTATACAGCATATCAGTTCAGGAAATTCGGTGGATATAGTAAGGACTGCAAAGAAACTTGGTGCGGATGTTCATGCAGAGGCAACACCACATCATTTTACCCTTATAGAGGATGCTGTGTTGAAATACGGCACACTGGCAAGGATGAATCCACCACTCAGAACGGAGAAGGATAGAAGACAGATCATAGAAGGCATTCAGGATGGAACTATAGATATGATCGTTACGGATCATGCGCCACATAGCAGTGAGGAGAAGGCAAGAGCTCTGGACAAAGCACCAAGTGGCATAACCGGTCTTGAGACATCGCTGGCATTAGGTATTTATTCTCTTGTACAGCCGGGCTATATATCACTTATGAAGCTTATGGATCTTATGAGTAAGAATCCGGCAGAATTTTATCGCATGGAGCCGGGAAAGGTAGCTGAGGGTGCGCCGGCAGACCTGGTCATATTTGGCGAAAATGAGCAGTGGACAGTTGGCAATTTTGCATCTAAAGCGGAGAACAGCCCATTTGCGGGATGGACATTGCCGGGAAGGGTACACTATACAATGTGTGGCGGAAAAATAGTATTTGACGCTGATAAGTACGATAACGCGGTGAGATAGATTACATGGAGAAAATCAGAAGACATTATGTGTTTAAAGGTCGTGTTCAGGGCGTGGGATTCAGATACAAGGCGGAGTACGCTGCTTCCAGATTCGGTGTCACAGGATGGGTTCGCAACATGTATGACGGATCGGTTGAGATGGAGGCCGAAGGAATCCCAGAGGCACTTGATAAGGTTGTGTCGGTTCTTAGACAGGACAGGTATATTTTTATCGAGGATATGGATGTGAAGAATATTCCTTTGGAAGATGACAGGGGATTCCATGTTAGGTCTGGCTGGTAAAAAGGTACTGCAAAGGTCGCAGAGAAAGAGAGGCATACACTGTGGTAAAGATAGATTTGATAACCGGATTCCTGGGATCAGGCAAGACTACATTTATCAGAAGATATGTGAAATATTTGGTTGATAAGGGATACAACGTTGGAATATTGGAGAACGATTATGGTGCAGTGAATGTGGATATGATGCTACTGCAGGATTTGATGGGTCCTAATTGTCATGCCGAGATGGTGGCAGGAGGCTGTGGAGAGGATTGTCATAAGAGAAGATTCAAGACAAAACTCATAGCAATGGGGATGAGCGGATATGACAGGGTTATTGTGGAACCTTCTGGAATATTTGATGTAGATGAATTCTTTGATACTCTTCATGAGGAACCGCTTGACAGGTGGTATGAGGTTGGAAGCATTATTGCAATAGTCGATGCAAAGCTTGATACAGATATGTCCAGACAGTCAAGGTATGTTCTTGCATCTGAAATCGCCAACTGCGGAGCTTTGGTCATGAGTAAGACGAGCGGAGTTTCGGAAGATGAAATATCGCATACAAAGGAATTTGTGAATAAAACTCTGGAGGAATTTCAGTGCAGACGCCGGTTTGACGGAGATGTGATCACAAAGGATTGGGAATTGTTTGGCAGTGAAGACTATGAGAGATTTATGTCAGTCGGATATAAGCTCAATGATTTTACAAAACTTTGGTTCAAACAAAGCGATGTCTATAGCTCTGTATATATAATGAACAGGAATTTTACCAGAGAACAACTTGTCGATATAGTGAATCGGGTATTTTCGGATAAAGAATGCGGAGATGTGTTCAGGATAAAGGGATTTTTTAGCGTAGAACAGGACAGCTGGCTGGAGCTTAATGCCACAGTCCATAAGACCGAGATAAAACCCATTGATAAAGGGCAGGAAATAATCATAATTATCGGCTCTGATCTTATGGAAGATAAAATAAAACAATACTTTGAAGAATAGATAGATATGCCGGGAGTTTATTCATGAGGGATGACGGAAAAGATAATAAAAAAGACAGAAAAAGGCCTAAATTGAATAAAGAACAGAAGTTGAAAAAACAAGTCGAGGAGCTGCAGGAACAGGCACAGATCGATCTGGAGGGATACGTTACATGTAGATCAGCACTTAGGGCGGTAAGGCAGGAGCTGGTGGATGAAGAAAAGAAATTGGAACGTGTAAAGGCAGATTATCATGAGATGAAAGAACGGCACGCTCCGTTAAAGTATCTTAGTGCAGAATACAGGAGAGTGCGCAGGATAAAAAGACATGTTCGCGACCTCACAAAGGCAAAGAAAAAACTGCACCGGGATATGAAGGAACATCGCGATGGAGTCAGGAGAAAGACGGTCACCAATATATTTGCTCTTGTGTCATTTGCAGCCATGATCATGATGATACTATGGAGACTCAGGCAGTTGTCATATGGAGTGTATTATCAGGCAATGTATGCTGCCGGGCAGCCATTGGAAGCTATCATGGTCGCCGTGTGCAGACAGCTTTTGAGAGTGGCGTGTATCGGGTATGGATTGTGCGTTATATGGCAGTCGATACAGGTATGGTTTATGAAGAAAAAGGGCTGGCTTGGCATATTGAGGCTATCTGTTAAGAAAAAGGCATACCGGTTAATGTTTGTCGGCATACTACTGCAGCTCCTAAGTTACGGGGATGTGCTGACAAATGCACTGATGCTGGTCACCATTATATGCCATATGGGAATGGCGATCCTACTGTCAACGAAGGAGATACCTAGACGGCTGATAAAGACATTTGCGGTTTTATATTTCGGATCTATAGGAGTAATTGCCTTATATAGCGTTGTGTTTTGCAGAAATTATGAGTTGCCAGGTGTTTCGGATAGCACGAGTACACATGCTGTAAGCAATGGTTCTTTCCTGGCACAGATGTGGGAGATGTCAACAGAGTCAGAATTCTACAATATGGGTATGTACAATACAGATATGACGAGGTCATATGATATGATGACTATTCCGGGACTTGACTATGCGATGACTCTCGATTGCGAGACAAAAGAGCCGGATAGCTGCACTTCCATGACACCGCAGGGGATCGCTGTCACTGATAAATATACATTTATAAGCGCATATTGCAGGACCAAGGCGCATAGATCAGTTATATTCATGCTTGATTCAAAGACTGGAGCATATCTCAAGACGATCGTTCTTAAGGATACAACTCATGCTGGCGGGCTGGCCTATGATGATAAGAATGATGTTTTGTGGTTCTCTTCATATTTGTCAGTGGAAGAGGAGAATACCAGAACGAAATATGCATCTATATCTTGTCTGACGCTTCAGTCTATGGTTGCGTATAATTTCGATAGCCAGAATACAGCTATAGCGTATAGAAATACTTGTCCTGTCATGTTCCCTGCTACATCATTTATAACGTATTATGATGGGCACATATATGCGGGATATTGGAAAAAGGAGAAAAATGGCTATAGTATGGCTGCCAGTTACAAGATAGTGAATGGGGGAACGGCAATTGCCGATGATCCGGATGAGGCGTTTTACATCCCCGGAAGAGTTCAGGGGCTTCAGGTTTACAGAAATGAGATCATATTTTCGATATCATACGGTATAGATGAATCTAAAGTAGAGGTGTATGACATCAAATCAGGGAAAATATCCGGGTCAAACTATAGCAGCGAAACGCCGAGGCAGGAACTTAAGCTCCCGCAGAAATTGGAACAGATATATTCATACAATGGCAGATTGTATTGTTTATTTGAGTCAGGAAGCTTTGCATACAGGCTGACAGCCCCTGTGTGTATGGATAGAGTTGTGAGCCTTGACGAGTCTGCTCTAGTGCAGAGAAGGTAATAGATATGTGTGATAAAATGTACAATTTATTGTATATGGATTTGGAAATTTACAAGGAGTGGAGGATATTTTATGGGAGAAGAATTAAATAAGGATGGAGAACATTCATCTGAGGCAACAGCAGATAATATGGGTAATGCGAATACGGGATCGGCATCACCGGGAAATACGAGCGGAATGGGACCGGGCACGCCACCACCGCCGGGGTATACGAATGGAATGGGACCGG
>CABPYV010000015.1:0-91647 GCA_902461735.1 uncultured Coprococcus sp. | reverse complement strand
GGAGAGCATCTGCCTTACAAGCAGAGGGTCATAGGTTCGAGCCCTATAGGTCCCACTAATATAATAAATATTATTATATGAGGACGTTTAGCTCAGTTGGTTAGAGCAATCGGCTCATAACCGATCGGTCCTGGGTTCGAGTCCCCGAACGTCCACTCACAATTTTATATGGCCTGGTAGCTCAGCTGGTTAGAGCGCCGCCCTGTCACGGCGGAGGTCGTGGGTTCGAACCCCATCCGGGTCGCTTGTAGCGAAAGCTACATAATTAAATATATGGGATCTTAGCTCAGCTGGGAGAGCATCTGCCTTACAAGCAGAGGGTCATAGGTTCGAGCCCTATAGGTCCCATTTTCTAAACCTTCTAATAAAGGTGTAGAATGCCGGCGTGGCGGAACTGGCAGACGCACAGGACTTAAAATCCTGCGGGACTAATCTCCCGTACCGGTTCGATTCCGGTCGCCGGCATTAAATTAAAAGCCTGAAACCTAAGAAAAATCAAGGGTTTCAGGCTTTTTTCTTTACCTTAAAATATGCCGTAGGGGCAAAATAGGGGCAAAAAGTCAAAAAATAGAGATTTATAATTTCATTAAAAAAGATAAGAATATGAGAATGCGAAGCAACTTAATTATGGCAAGGCAAAAGTAATTATTTGTAATATAATAAAGTGAAATCTATTAAAAAAATAAAAAAAGAACGACAGTGATTATAAGTATTGACCATTTGGCGTAGCGGTGCTAATATGTGAGCCATCAGGAACAAAAAGTTTTATCTGTTTTCCTTAAAACCAAAACAGATAGCTATTTGGTTCCTTTTTTGTTTATACCGCGGAAAATAAAAATATAATATTGAGATACAATATGAGACAAAGGAGTCTTTCCAAGAGTTGATGTGTGACTGGATTTTTAGTGACATATCAATGTGGGAAGGCTCCTTTTTCGCAGTTTGGGCAGATGGCAAATTCATATTTATATATGGCATACAGGAGGCAGATACAATGAAAAGATATAATCTGATAATCAAAAATGCACAGATACACACAATGGATGATAAACGAAAGATATTTGCGAAGGGTGTTGTAGGAATAGAGGGAGAGAAGATAACACTCATGAAGGAGATGAGCGAACTCACAGCGGAGGAACTTCATGAGTGTGAAAGCGCCAATACGGTGATAGATGCCGAGGGCAAGGTCGTATTTCCGGGATTCATAGATACGCATATTCATATATTTCAGTCTTTCCTGAAAGGACTTGGAGCAGACCACAGACTTATAGAGTGGCTGAATCTTTCAGCACTTCCATATGGACAGTACATGACACCACATCAGCATGAGCTGGCAGCACAGCTTGCATGTATGGAGGCGATAAAGAGTGGATGCACGACAATGAGTGAGTTTTTCTATACAAATCAGGATCCGGAACTTGCTCATTCCTGTATAGACGGAATGGTTTCAACAGGTATCCGTAGTGTATTTATCAGAACATTTCAGGATACCGGTGAGGAATACGGAATGCCGAAGTGCTTTCTTGAGCCGGCAGGTAAGGCAATGAAAGAAGTCGATGCACTGAAGAAAGCTTATAAAGAAAATGATATGCTTTCGATCTGGACAGGTCCGGATGTCACTTGGTCAACTACAAAGGATGGCTATCAGGAGATGCTTGAGTATTGTCTTAGCGAGAATGTTAGGTATTCAATGCACATCAAGGAGACGGAGGTCGACAATGAGATGTGCGGCAGATATTACGGTAAGGATATAGTTGATATGCTTGAGGAGATAGGTTTCCTGACAGACAAATTCCTGGCAGTCCATTGTGTAAATCTCACACCTCACGACATAGAGAGATTTGCAAAGTATGGAGTGTCGATAAGCCACAATCCTGCACCTAACCTTTATCTGGGTTCAGGAATACCACCTATTCCAGAGAGCCTTGCGGCTGGGGTAAATGTTTCTATAGGAACAGATGGTGCGGCATCCAACAACAGTACGGATATGCTTGAGAGCATGAAACTGGCAGCCCTCATACAGAAAGGAATCCACAGAGATGCGGCAGTCATAAGTGCTGATGACATAATACACATGGCAACTGCGGGCGGGGCAAAGGCTATTGGCATGGCGGATAAGCTGGGAACATTGGAGACAGGCAAGATCGCAGATATCATAATATTTGATCCAAATCATCTGAAGTCAGCACCTATGCATGACGCGAAGGCCACGGTCGTATATGCGTCATCTGAGGAGAACATTGACACAACGATAGTAAATGGAAAGATTGTATATCAGGGCGGAAAGTTCAATTGTGGAATCAATGAGAGGAGCTTGATCGACGAGATAAACAGCGAGTTAGTGGTTTTGAAAAAACAGATTGAAGACAGATAAAAAAGAATAGCTAAACAAAGAATATCGAAACAAAGATGAGGACTGTCAAAGAAGTAAATAGACAAGGAGGCGCATTTGCATGGAAGATAAGAAAATAGTGACAGAAACAGATATGATGAGGGCAGAGAGCGTGTCAGGCGGAACTAGTTCGCCTTGCGATGGGAATATTTCTGGAAAGTCTGCAAATGGCAGCCAGCTGATAGTTGGTGTGAACGAGAAGATAAGCTGTGGCAAGGCTGCATTTCTGGGAATGCAGCATGTATTGTCAATGGATCTTTACATTATGCCGTTGATACTCGGTGCGGCGATAGGACTTGTCGGAGGGGAGTTGTCATTTTTCCTTCAGATGAGTTTCTTTGCCTGTGGTATTGCGACTATACTCCAGGCGGGATTTTTCATGAAGTATCCGATTATACAGGGACCTTCATATGTACCACTTGGAGCGCTATGTACGATAGGTGCGACCATGGGAGTTAGTGCCATGATAGGAAGTCTGATACCTGGCGCGATCATGATAATATTGCTGGGAATATTTAAAGGATTTTCGAAGTTTGTCAAGAAGGCAATACCACCCTTTATCGGTGGCATCATCATACTTATAGTTGGAATATCCCTGACACCTACAGCTGCCAAGGGGATCGCAAGCTCAGATGGAAACTTAAGTGCAAATGTTGCATCAGGTCTCACTGCTGCTGGTGTGCTTATAGTGTGTATGATACTTCAGTACAAGCTTAAGCACAACAGAATACTTCACATGGTATCAGTAATACTCGCGCTGGTCGCAGGAACTGTCGTTGCAGCGGCACTGGGAGCAGCCGATTTCAGTTCAGTACACGATGCAGCATGGTTCAAGCTGCCAGAGTTCTTCCACTTTGGACTCCCAAAATTTGAGATCAAATCATGTATACTTATGATGTTCATTTACCTTATCGTACTCCTTGATACAACCGGAACTTGGGTAACGATCAGTGCCATCACAGGTGAGGATCTCAGCGATAAGAGAATAGATCGTGCCACAATAGGTGAGGGCGTTGGCTGTCTCGTTGGTTCACTGTTTGGCGGAACCCCGATGACCGGATACTCGTCAAATGCCGGCGTGCTTGCGATCACAAAGGTTGGAAGTCGTATGGCAATCATTGCAGGTGGTATGATACTCATGGTGCTCGGTGTATGTCCAAAGCTTATGACGGTTATATCATGCATCCCGACACCTGTAGTAAACGGTGTATTTGCAGTTGTATGTATCCTGCTCATATCAAATGGAATAAAGATCATACAGAGTGAGCCTCTTGATGAGAGATCATCACTTATCGTGGGAATCTCAGTGGTAGCAGCTGTGGCAACTATAGTCATTCCTTCAGACGTCATGAATGCGATGCCTCAGTTCCTGAACTATTTCATGTCATCAGGCACTGCAGTTGGTGCGACTATAGCGGTTGTACTCCAGCTCTGTCTTCCCAGAAAGAAAAAGACTATGAAGGTTGCTCTTGAGGGATAGTTCATATGCTATATATTTAAAAACAATAAAATATACATTGTAAGGCACATAGAGTATGCAGTGATGCACATATTCTATGTGCCTTTTGCATTATAGGAATGGTGTTTAGATATAACAGGTTAAACCAGAGGTTTATTGATTAGGCAGACCGGATTTGATATATTGATCTCACAAGTTACTTAACTTGTAGCAGAAATGCATAAAGAGGCTATGGTGGTGGTTCCTTCTTTAACAGGTGGATGATATAAAAATTACCGTCACCGGTTTCCTCGCTTTTTTAAAAACTATTGTAAGTTGCATCTTGCCGATGTTTGATGTTTGATGAAGGGAGAGAATGTTATGAACAAGATATTGCTCAGACGAAAAAATAAAGTGATTCTTGGCACTGGCACAGCAGCGGTGGCAAATGATCGTTATATAACAACTATCATGAAGAATATAGAAAATCTTGGATATACATTTTCTCAGGAAGTATTTGATGTCCTTAGAACATACAGCGATGATGAGCTTGTGGAGTTCTACTTTGAACTTGAGAGTATGCTTGTGGAACTTGTCGGGGCAAATGCAGAATATATGCCGATGTATGCGGATTTTCCTATGGGCGTGATGGACGCGGATTCTGCAGAGTTATACATAAACGCAATGATACATTACTGGTCCGATGGTACTCTGTATCCAGAAAGACATAAGAAAGGTGGCAAGTGCAGGCTTCCACTTTTTGAGGAGACAAGAGTCAGGGTGATCACGCTTGGAAACAGTGATAACATAAAGACAGATATTTGAAAATATCTGTATGTCCAGAACTTCTATATCTGAGACTGATAAGGAGGATATTGCATATCTATTTGAAAATGAAAATATGAAGCTGCCTGATGAGATTCCACACAAGGAGAATGTTGCGTATATAGCTGCCCTTTATCTGCAGAAGAATCCTCTGGCAAGTGTTGGCGAGATCAGAAAGTATATAAAGACTGCAACGGATGTACTGCGACTTGTCACAGCGATGAGCGATGGTGATGTGAGTCTTGCAGAGAATACGAGATATAAGAGTTTTTCCCGCAGACAGAGAAGAATGATCATGGAGCTTTTGTCGGGCTGTCCTAATATAGAGGAGGACATGCTGAGATATAAGGAGAGATGGATAAGGATTGGAGAGAGGATACACCCTTCTGAGTTTGACTGCAGCCGGTATACTCTGGCATATGACAGGGCGATAAATGCTTTTGACAAGCTGAGAAATAACAGGAAGGTAGAGACATTTGCAAGCAAGGTGGAGTTTGATCTGACATACGGTGAGTATGCAAGTGCGCTAGCTGAATTGGTGAAGAGACCGGGAGAACTGGCAAGACGACTTGATCAATTGCTCAGGGTGACATTCACGGATAGCGTGGCAGATACAGCTGATTCAATGTTTACAGATATGCATGATAAAGATATGGAAAGAGCATATAAAGAGTCTGTTATAAGAAGCTTTGAGTCTGTTGCTGAGAATGTGTCGACACCAGTGCTGCTTCAGGTGAGAGAGCATTTTGCACACAGATCGGAGCAGGTGGATGTGAGAGTGTTCTTCCCAAAGGGAAGACTTGCAAAGTGCCACTGTGAGAGCAATGATCTCCCTTATATAAATGATAGATACTGTAAGGAAGTGGTACGTGTATGTGAAAAAGCACTTGTGAAGATCTATGGAAAGAGAGAGTCTATGGGTAAAGTGTATCTGTCTGAGAATTACAAGAATTATGTGGTCCCATTCAGTCAGAGAAGTGCCGGCAAGGCGCTTAAGATCATAGTCAGAGGTTCAAGACTTCCTATAGCTTCGCAGACAAATGCTGTGAGGGCATTTATCTGGTGGACGAATATGGATAACAGTTATGGAGAGTTTTACGATGATGGCAGGGTCGATATAGATCTGTCGGCGGCAATATTTGATGAGAACTGGAACTACATGGAGCATATTTCATATACTAATCTGAGATCAGAAAGGTATAAGGCGTGCCATTCGGGCGACATTGTAAATGGTGGTCCGGTGAACGGAGATGGTGTCAGTGAGTTCCTTGATATGGATATAGATTCCGTTGTGAAATATGGTGCAAGGTATGTTGTGTACCAGGTGTATAGTTTTACAGATCAGACCTATGCGGATATGCCTCACGCAATGTTTGGCTGGATGGAAAGATCGGATGTGGATTCGGGCGAGATATACGAGCCGAAGACAGTTGAACAGAAGATGGATCTCACAGCAAACAGCACAGCGTGTATTCCAGTCATATTTGACTGTGTTAGAAGAGAATTCATCTGGTGTGACATGAATTTGTCCCTCACTGGGGTCCATACGCACATCGGGGGAAATAATGTGGAGAGCAATATCTCAGGAATCACTGCGGTATGCTATTCCATGGTGAACATGCAAAAACCAAACCTTTATGATCTTATAACTCTCAATGTAAGAGCCAGGGGTGAATTTACATCTGACAGGGAAGAGGCAGACCTTGTGTTTGACGTTGAGCAGTGGACGGAGACATACACGAATAAGACAGAATCGGATGAACAGAAGACAGACCAACGTCGGGCAGATGAACAAGAGATAGAGCATGATGAGAAATCTCAGTATGTGAAAGTGATAACACCATATGATACGGAACTATTCATGAGAGAGTATCTGTGATTGTTTTCGTAGACAAGTGGATTATATTTGGATAACCGCCAGATATGGGTATACACCTATATTTGGCGGTTATTTTGATAATGAGATTGTAATAAGATTGGGGCTTTGTTACAATTAATATACGAAAAAACAGCATCAAAAAGACAGTATCAAAAAGGCAACACAGGAAATTAACATTATTGATTTTATACAGTATCACAGAAGGGAGTGATTCTTTATGAAGAAGCATGTTAACTATTTTTTGATCGTAGCTTTTGTACTTATAGCAGGATTTGCGTTGATGAGGGGAAATGTATTTAGTGCAAATGCTGCTGAACAGACAAAGGAGAATGTCACGGTATGTGAGAATGGTCACACACCGGCGAATGAGTGGGTGATCAAGCGAAGCAACCTATTGATAGCAAGAGTTAAAGCGGGGGATACTCTTTCAATCATAGATAAAAATCTTCTGACAAGGACGATCAAGAGAGATAAAAAGGGTAATGTTGTTGGAAGGAAATGAATCACAGATAGCGTAACAGTATACAGATACGTTTTTTGATTAAAATAGCTGGAGCTATTCCAAACGTATCTGCAACTCGATTATATATTCATTTTCATCGTTGGTTTCGTAATCATCAATATGGCACATTTCAATAGGGGCACCAGCTAATTGCAGCTGGTGGCTCTTTGCGTATTCATAGAGTTTTGGCAGCAGTTCTCTGGTCTTGGTTAGTGCGCCGCGGTATGTCAGAGAGATATACCTGCCCGCCGGGAGGGTGTAATTGCATTCAGTTCCCTCGATATATGGTGCGTAGAAGAATACATTCTTTGTACGGTAATATTTGGACTTGGGGTTACTTCCAGAAATATCCAGTGTGTAGCAGTCACAGGCTCCGATGGTGTCTATCTTGGTGTGGTGGCTCTGCATGTATTTTACTACATAGTAAGACACGTAATCATCCGGGAGATTATCGTCTGTTACCATGACGCATCCGCGGTCAGAAAACTCCTTGATTAGAACTTTCTCAAATGTATCCTGTGATGTCATGCTTCCGAGAGACGTGATGGTGTCAAGCCGGTTCTGTATGCTGTCCCTTGTGGCTTTGAGCTTGGCGATCTCCGAGTCGACCACATCAAGCTCAGTCTGCAGCAGGGATGTAGTACTCTCGACATTTCTGTCCTCATCGTATTCACGGATCTGGTCAGTGGAGAAACTGAGTCCAAGCAGCTCACGGATAAGCGCAAGACGACGCACGTCATCGATGGTGTACATTCTGTAATTGTTCTCATCATTTCTAACGGGATGCAGTATTCCAACTTTCTCGTAATATCTTATTGAATCTACCCCTATATCAAAAAGCTTAGACAGCTCCCCAATCTTGAAAGTATCTTTTCTATTCATAATATATCTCCAATTTCTGATCTTATATAACAAGCAAAACTCATGTCAGCATGTGGTTGTGCATAACTCAAATATTGCAGCCTGTCTATGTAGCGTGTACCTAATATGCCATGATTTACTGATGTGTATTATGTTTACATGTCAGTATAGTAGCATATCGCTTAATCAAATTCTATTTTCTTTGATATTACTTTATAAAATTAAGCTGATATATATAGAAATCTTCACATCTTCCGAAATTTACAAAAACAAATCAAGCACATTGACTCTAGCATGATACAAGGGTTTAACATTTCATCAAGTTAATAAAAAAACAAAATAAAGTAGGACGAGTTATTGATATGGCTGATAACAGGAACATGAAGTATATGACGGCTCCGTCGGCAAGTCAAAAAGGAGGAATGGCTATGGATAGGATATTAACTCACCCGATACTGGGGGACACCCCGGAGGGCAGGCTGGTGAATTTTACATATGATGGACAGACACTTCAGGGGATAGAGGGCGAGCCGATAGCGGCGGCGCTCAGAGTTGCGGGTGTCATGACACACAGATACACCAAGAAGAGACATGAGCCGCGAGGTGTATTCTGTGCCATAGGAAGATGTACGGACTGTGTCATGGTCGTAAATGGCAAGCCAAATATAAGAACATGCATCACTCCGTTGGAAGAGGGAATGGACGTGAGGACGCAGTATGGTGCGTCGGCAGAGAAGGATTTTTAGGAGGTGGCCGCTATGATAGAGAGATACGATCTGATAGTGATAGGTGCAGGCCCGGCAGGACTTTCCGCTGCGATAGAGGCTGCGAAGAACGGGATGAAGCCGATAGTATTTGATGAGAATGCAAAGCCGGGCGGTCAGCTCTTCAAACAGATACATAAGTTCTTCGGATCAAAGGAACACAAGGCGAAGATAAGAGGATTCAATATAGGTTACGAGCTCCTTGAGGAGGCAAATAAACTGGGTGTGGATGTAAGGCTCAACGCCACAGTTGTTGGTCTCTATGATGAGAAAGAGGTAACAGTCAGGATCGGTGATGAGATAAAGCATTTCAAGGGTGACAGTGTACTTGTGGCGACAGGAGCCAGCGAGAACATGGTTACTTTCAAAGGCTGGACACTTCCGGGAGTCATAGGTGCAGGTGCCGCCCAGACCATGATGAACCTTCATCATATAAAGCCGGGTAACAGGATATTGATGCTCGGTTCAGGAAATGTAGGACTTGTCGTCAGCTATCAGCTCATGCAGGCAGGCTGTGAAGTCGTAGCACTGGTTGATGCGGCACCGAGGATCGGAGGATACGGAGTACATGCTGCAAAGATATCGAGATGCGGAGTTCCATTTTATCTGTCACATACAATAGTTGAGGCGAGTGGAACCGACAGGGTTACAGGTGTGACGATCGCACAGGTAGACAGCCATTTTAATTTCATAGAGGGAACCGAAAAGACATTTGACGTTGATACGATATGCGTTGCCGTTGGGCTTTCACCTATGTCGCAGCTTTTAAAGCAGGCGGGGGTAAAGATGAAGGATACTCCGGGCGGATATGTTCCTGAGTGTGACGAATGGGGCAGAACCTCAGTGCCGGGAATATTTGCAGCCGGCGATGTGTCCGGAATTGAGGAGGCAAGTTCAGCCATGATCGAGGGCAGGATCGCCGGATCTGTCATATCTCAGGATCTCGGATTTATAGGTAAATCAGAGATGGAAAAGCGTGCATCGGAGCTTGAGGATGCGCTTGGCAGCCTCCGTGAGGGAATGTTTGCACCGAAGAACAGAGGCAAGCTGATCGAGAAGACTGAGGAAGGCATAGACATATCGATGAATCTGCTGGAGCATGGTTTTGTGGCAGATGACGAGATAGAGAGATATCCAGGAGTGACTCACAGAAAGGGTATACATCCGGTTATAGAGTGTACCCAGAACATTCCGTGCAACCCGTGTCAGGATGCTTGCCCGAAGGGATGTATAAGCATAGGAGCAAATATTACATCACTTCCGACGGTGACGGAAAATCCGTGTATAGGCTGTGGCATGTGTGTTGCAAGCTGTTCAGGACAGGCAATATTTCTTGTAGATGAGGATACCGGGGATGGCTACGGAACGGTGACACTTCCATATGAGTTCCTTCCGATACCGGAGAAAGGCACTAAGGGCGTGGCACTTGGCCGTGATGGACATGAGGTGTGCGAGGCGGAGGTCGTAAATGTCAGAAGTGCAAAAGCATTTGACCATACAAATCTGCTGACCATGAAGGTGCCGAAAGACATGGTTATGAAGGCGAGATTTTTTAAGACGGCAATTTAAGATAGAAATTCAGATGGGAATCAGCCTTGAATAATACATTTTAGACGGGCTGAGATTCATACAAGGAGGTGCGGTTATGATAGATATCAGAGAAAAACTTGACGCCATAGGACCTTATGTTCCGGCACCGGATGACGACATGCTGGTGTGCAGATGCGAGGAGGTCACAAAGGGCGAGATAAGGCAGGCAGTCCATGCGGGAATGCTGACTATAGAAGAGATAAGAAGATTCCTCAGGTGCGGAATGGGATTGTGTCAGGGACAGACCTGTGGCAAGCTGGTGAAGGGCATTGTGGCAAGGGAACTGCGCGTGTCACCTCTTGACATAGAGCCAGCCACGTCAAGGGCACCTATGAGACCTACGGAGATGCGCATACTTGCGAGAGATGGAGGTGAGGCTCATGAGTAAACATACAGCAGAGGTTATAATCATCGGCGGCGGTGTAAATGGATGCGCTGCAGCTTACTATCTGGCAAAGGCCGGGATGAAGGATGTCATAGTGCTTGAGGGCAGTCCGAGCATAGGACACGGAGGCTCTTCACGAAACGGAGGCGGAGTCAGACAGTCGGGAAGAGATGTGAGGGAGCTGCCATACGCTATGTATGCTGTGCAGAATATGTGGCCGACACTTTCCGAGGAGCTTGGAGTTGACGTGGAGTATTATCAGAAGGGCAACCTCAGACTTGGCAAGACGGACGCCCACATGGAAAAGCTCAGGAACCTTGCGGCAAATGCAAACTCCCTCGGACTTGACATGAAGATCATAGACGGCAAAGAGGTGAAGGAGATATGCCCATACCTCTCTGACGAGATAATCGGTGCAAGCTGGTGTCCTACAGATGGACACGCAAATCCTATGCTGACGACTCTTGCGTACTACAAGAGGGCAACTGAGCTTGGGGTAAATTTCTTCACTGACGCAAAGGTCGTTGCACTTGAGAAGGTGAAGGGAAAACTCAGAAAGGTCATACTGGAATCAGGTGAGGTGTTCGAGGCGGACAAGGTTATCCTGGCTGCCGGATATGAGAGCAGATTCATCGCAAGGACAGTTGGAATAGATGTGCCGATGACAAAGTATTTTGAGGAGGCATTGGTTACGGAGGTTCAGCCTCATATGTTTGATATCATGCTTGGTGTTGCATCCGCAGACTTCTACGGGCATCAGTCGCAGCACGGATCATTTGTATTTGGTTCGGATTCAGGACTTGAGGAGACAACGGACATGGGACTGGATGAACTCAAGACTTCACCACTCACCGTATCTGCCGGATGCAGGGCGATCATGGGATATATACCGATGCTGGCGGATGCGAAGATCGTCAGAACCTGGGGCGGATGGCTTGATCTCTGCTACGATGGGGTTCCCGTCATAAGTGAGGTTGACGAAGTGCCGGGACTTATCCTTGCATGCGGATTTACAGGACATGGATTTGGAACAGCACCGGCTGTGGGACTGATGCTCTCACAGATGGCACTCGGTGAGAAAACGGTTGTGGATATATCTTCTCTACGGTATGACAGATTTAAAGCTGTGAGATAGCATAACGTTGTTGATTATAATAATATTTGACCATTCTCTCAGGTGCGACAGGTTCAAGGCTGTTAGGTAGACAATATATGAATCATGGTTGTATATTATTGGCGGAGAAATTCTGTGGAGTAAGATAAGAAAACTTCAGAGAGTAAAAAGTATCAACGATGACAGTTAGAAAAAGGAGAGATATAACATGGAGAACTTTTTTTACAATATTCCGACAAAGGTATCATTTGGCAAGGGCGCCATTGATGATCTGCCGGGGTACATCAGCGAATACGGAGATAGTGTTCTGCTGGTGTACGGAGGCGGAAGTATAAAGAGGACAGGGCTGTACGATAGGATAATCGAGTTACTTGACTGTAGTCACATTTCCCACATTGAGCTTTCGGGTGTGGAACCCAACCCGAGACTCACAACTGTGAAGAAGGGAGTAAGGCTGTGTGCGGAAAATGATGTGAAGGTTATATTGCCTGTGGGTGGTGGAAGTACGATAGACTGTTCCAAAGCTATAGCAGCCGGAGCGTGCTATGATGGAGATCCGTGGGAGTTGGTGGGACACTCTGAGAAGATAAAAAAAGCAGTGCCGATTATAGCTGTTGCAACTATGGCTGCGACGGGCTCCGAGATGGATCCATTTGCAGTTATCACAAATGAGGAGACAAAGCAGAAGAAGGACATTGCATCTGATCTGCTCTATCCGGCATATGCGATACTTGACCCTGAGTATACATTTTCTGTTCCTGCATACCAGACGGCAGCAGGTGTGGCGGATATCATGAACCATATATTTGAGGTTTATTTTGCAGATAACGGAGACACATACATGCAGGACCGCATGATGGAGGCGCTTCTTAAAACACTTATCAAGTATGGCCCGGCGGCAGTCTCAGAGCCGGACAACTATGACGCCAGGGCAAATATCCTCTGGGCATCTGAATGGGCGATAAATGGATTCATAGCGTGTGGCAAGGACGGCCCATGGCCGGCGCACTCCATAGAGCATCAGCTCAGTGCTTACTATGACATAACACATGGACACGGACTTGCAATCATCACGCCGGTTCTGATGGATTACATTCTTAACGAGAAGAGCCTTCCGGTTCTCGTAAATTACGGCGTGAATGTGTGGGATATAGACAGGACAAAGGATCCTTATGATATAGCACGTGAAGCTATCTCGAAGACACAGAAGCTGTATGAGGACATGGGACTTACCTCGGATCTTGGCGAGCTGGGCGTGCCGTATGAGAAGGACTTTGACGAGATGGCTGAGAAGGCGGCAGCAGAGGGCCTTGAGTATTGCAGAGTGCCTCTGACGAAGACGGATGTAGTGGAGATATATAGAAGATGTTTTAAGTAACCAATGTATACAGCAGGAGGTGGCAGTATGGACAGCAAGGTTGAATTCTTATTCCTGAATGAAGAGGACATGATAAAGGCGGGTGTACTTGATGCGGACAGGGCTGTGGACACGATAGGAGAGGTTATAACACTCTTAAGTGAGGGTGATTATCTCATGGGCGGCAGGGCGCATAACGACCACGGTGTACAGCTCATATTCCCGGAGAAGTCGGATATTCCGAACTTCCCACTTGCGGATTCTGCAGACAGAAGATTCATGGCGATGCCGGCATACCTTGGCGGCAGATTTCATATGTGTGGTGAGAAATGGTATGGCTCAAATGGCAGAAATTCACACAAGGGTCTGCCGAGATCCATACTCATGGCGACATTAAATGACGTGGAGACAGGTCAGCCGCTGGCGTATATGTCAGCCAATCTCTTAAGTGCCATGAGAACCGGGGCAATGCCCGGACTTACTGCCATGTATCTTGCAAGAAAGGATAGCAAGGTACTGACTATCCTCGGCGCAGGAGTCATAGGAAGGACAAGCCTCATGGCTATCATGGCAAAGTTCCCGGATATGGAGGTATTGAAGATCAAGGGCAGTTCAAAGACCTCGCACACAGCACATGAGCTGGCGGATTTTGCCAGGGGGAACTATAGGAATCTCAAGGAGATAATCATCTGTGATACTCTGGAGGAGGCCGTGAGGGATGCGGATATCATAGCGGAGGCGGTATCTGTTGAACCGAGAAAATGGCCGGTTATAGATTCGGCATGGGTAAAACCGGGATGCACTATCATATCATCTGGAACCATGGATATGGATCTGGAATTTGTCAGGGACCACGTGACGAAGGTTGTAGACAATATACAGATGTATGAGGAATATGTAAATGTGTATCAGGAGTGGGATGAGGACGGCAACAGGATATCCCTCGGAACACCGGGAATACATTTTGTAAATATGGTGACGGATGGCTGGATAGAGAAGAGTGAGATCAGGCATCTGGGGAACATAATGCGCGGCCTTGAGCCGGGACGAACAAGCGATGACGAGATCTTTCTTGTGAGCCTTGGCGGCATGCCGATCCTTGATGTAGGCTGGGGCTACGAGTGCTACCAGAAGGCACTCAGGGAAGGCATTGGAACAAAGCTCAAGCTGTGGGATACACCATATATGAGGTAGTTTTAAGAACAGGATTTTTTCATATAGCAGATTTAGATCTTCAAAGGCCACGGTGAATGTTAGACCGTGGCCTTTTGCTATAAATTATCCCTGGACGGTTAGAAAAGTCTGTTCAGGGAAAAATTTTTCACAAACAGGAAGGAAACTGGCAGAAAAGGATAAAAACGAAGGAAATTATCCTGTTTAGGGTAAAATTCCTTTATCTAGGAAAATTTTGTATCATTTGTACGGCAAAAGGGGTATCTTAGAAAAATCCAACTGAAAGGTTACAGGCAGAAGGTGCCAGACTGGGTTAACAATATTAAGTAGGTTCAAATCTCGGTTACCAAAATAAACCGTATCCGCCGAATAAAATAAACAATTAAAGAAATGACAAAAATTATTGACCTTGGTATTATACCAGACTCTACAATGAGTGAAAATCAAAGACAAGAACACATGAAAGAGAGCAAAGGGGCTCATAGAAATATGACTCCAATGCTCTTTTTCTTTTTGCAAGGAGCCGAAAGGCATCCTGCGAAGTATGCGGACACCGCGAAAAGCGCATAAAAATGAGTCTGCATCGCTTAGAAGAAGGAGGAATGGATATGAAGAAGATAGAACTTATCATCAGACCAGAGAAACTTGAACCACTCAAGAAGATACTCAGTAAGAATGAATACAGTGGACTTACCGTAATGTCGGCTATGGGCTGCGGGCACCAGAAAGGCTACAGCGAAGAATTCAAGAAACTTGGAATGGAGATCAACCTCCTGCCAAAGCTCTACGTCATGACAGTAATACTGGACGAAGATCTGGATGACATACTCACAGAGATATGTGAGAAACTCTCCACCGGACAGGTTGGAGATGGAAAGATATTCATTACAAATGTTGATGACGTAATGCGGATAAGAACAGGCGAGCATGGAGAATCAATACTTTGATTATTACTTTAGAAAAGAGTGAGGTGAGCTGCTGATGGAAGATAGAAAGGCAATAGTACAGCTTAAAAATATAACAAAGTCATTTGGCGACAATCAGGTGCTGAAACCCATCAGCCTTGACATATATGAGGGTGAATTCCTGACGCTGCTTGGTTCGTCGGGATGTGGCAAGACTACAACACTTCGTATCATTGCAGGTTTCGAGACACCCACAGAGGGAAGCGTATACATAGAAGATAAGGATGTCACAGATCTGGCACCGTACAACAGGGATGTCAACACGGTGTTTCAGAGTTATGCTCTTTTCCCTCACATGACAGTATTTGACAACATAGCATTTGGACTCGTTGAGAAGAAGATGGACAAGAAGGAGATAAAGAAAAAGGTTTTGGAAATGCTGGATCTGGTGCAGCTGCATGGATTTGAGAAAAGAAAGCCCTCTCAGATGTCAGGTGGACAGAAACAGAGAGTTGCAATTGCCAGGGCACTGGTAAACTCACCGAAGGTACTGCTTCTTGATGAGCCGCTCGGAGCACTTGATCTGAAACTCAGAAAGCAGATGCAGGTGGAGCTCAAGAGGCTGCAGAAGAAGCTGGGAATCACATTTGTGTATGTAACCCATGATCAGGAGGAGGCGCTTACCATGAGTGACAGGATAGCTGTCATGCATCAGGGACACTTCGAGCAGATCGGTACGGCAAAAGAGATATACGAGAATCCACAGACCAAATTTGTTGCAAGCTTCATAGGAGAGTCCAATATATTCGAGGCAAATGTGGACACCATAGATGACACTACAGAAGGCACTGATCTTGGGCTTACGATGGAGAATGGAAAGGTCAGAGCGAAGGGCGAGGGATTTGTTAAGGAAGAGATCGTGTACATATCGGTACGTCCCGAAAATACGCATCTGTCAGACAAGCCGGTGGATGGATTTACACTGAAAGGAATCGTCAAGGATCAGATCTATGTTGGTTCGGTCCTTAAGACTATAGTGGAACTGCCAAATGGCAAGGAAGTCAAGGTCAACAATCATCCTGATGCCACGGTATATCCTGATGGCACGGCAGTGTCAGTGTACTGGGAGCCGGACAAGGCGGTTGTCATACACACCAAGGAGGATAAGATGTACGACGCCATAGAGGATGCAGTTCTTAAATAAGAAATATCTGCGTGTAATGATAACCGGATTTAGTTTCGGCTATGCAAGGAGGCTTTGCTATGAAAGAAAAAAAGAAAAAGGAGAAAAAGAACACTCTGCCGATATTATGTATGGTTGGTCCAACATCCCTGTGGCTGTTGTTTTTCCTTCTCATCCCACTTATATATGTTGTGGTCATAAGTTTTATGACGAAGGGTGCATATGGCGGAGTTGTCGGCAAGTTCTCAATTGACAGCTATAAGAAGATATTTGATCCGTTGTATCTGACGGTCATGTGGAAGTCGATTGTCATGGCATTTGAGACAAGCGTGATATGCCTCATCATATCTTATCCATTTGCTTATATGTTGTGCAAGGTGCCGGACAAGATACGCGGAATGCTCACGTTGCTGATCATGCTGCCATTCTGGGTAAATGGCCTCATCAGACTGAATGGATGGTCAAATATACTGAGAGACAGCGGCTTTGTAAATACATTGTTGATGAAGATAGGAATCATAGATCAGCCGATGCAGATGATGTACTCGGAGGGGGCAGTCCTCTTCGGAATGGTATATACCTTCTTCCCGTTCATGGTTCTTCCACTGCAGAGCAGCATATCAAAGCTCGACCATTCACTGGTTGAGGCGGCATACGATCTGGGGGCAAGGAAGATAAAAACATTTATCAGAGTCATACTCCCGATGACGCTCCCGGGAATATTTGCAGGAACGATACAGGTATTCATACCAAGCCTTGGAGCATTCTTTATATCGGATGTTATGGGCGGTGGCAGCGCTGCATACCTTGGCAATCTGATACAGAACCAGTTCCTTGTGGCACGTAACTGGCCACTGGGCGCAGCATTCTCTGTACTTTTGATCATCTTCACTCTGGTTGTGCTGAAGGCGTACAGCAAGGTGGGAGATCTGGACGATCTGGCATAAGGAGGGATGGCTATGAAACGAAAAGAAAAGAAGAAGATGGGCGCGGGATCGATCATATTCATGGCACTTGTATATCTGTTCCTGTACATGCCGGTATTTGTCATCATCCTGTTCTCGTTCAACAAGAACAATACAAATATGGTATTTGATGGATTCACACTCAAGTGGTATCTGGAGGTGTTCCAGGGAGACTCGCTTTTGAAGAACTTCTGGCTGTCCATAGAGCTTGCGTTAGTTTCCATGGTCATATCTGTGGTTCTTGGAACCCTGGCAACCATAGGACTTTACAGGTACGAGTTCAAGCTCAAGAAGTTTATCAACGGACTTCTGTACGTGCCGATAGTCATCCCGGAGCTTGTCATAGGACTTGCATCCCTTGCATCATTTTCCAAGATGGGCATGACCATGGGATTTGCGACCATGGTGTTCGCACACGTTACATTCTGCCTGCCATTTGTCATCATCACACTGAGATCACGAATTGCGAATTTTGACAGCTCTATAGAGGAGGCAGCCATGGATCTCGGGGCAAATCAGTGGCATACGTTAAAGCGGGTAACCATTCCAATGCTGACACCTGGAATCATATCCGGAGCGCTGCTTTCCATCACACTCTCGATAGATGATGTAATAATCAGCTACTTCGTATCCGGAGCCGGGGATATCACATTCCCTATCAAGGTATACGGAATGGTCAGAGGCAAGATCACCACAAATGTATATGTCATATCAACTCTGATGATAGTTGGAATAGTTGTGATCTACCTTCTTGCAGGGGCACTTGGAAGGTTTATATCAAAGCGCAGGGAGATAAGAGACATCCGCAAGATAGATGCACAGTAATTCCGTAAGACAGATGCGCGGTAATTCGGGAATACAGAATATGTTCCGAAGACATATATGGCAAGGAGGCGTGACAAATGGATGAAGAGACAAAGATGACAGCAGACCTTATAGTGTATGGAAAAATCTATACGGCGGACAGCAAACGCAGTCTGGCGCAGGCTATGGCGGTCGCCGATGGAAAGATCATATACGTGGGTGACAGAGCCAGTGCAGAACGCTATGCAGGCGAAAATACACAGGTTATAGAACATGATAAAGGACTTGTGATACCGGGAATGACAGAGGGACATGCACACATATCAAGCACCACTGAGATAGTGTATGGTGTCAGCCTTGCAAATAAGGAGAGCATAGACGATTATGTGACGACGATAAAAGATTATATGGCGAGCAACCCTGACGAGAAGGTTGTGAGCGGTTCCGGTTTTGAAAATGGCGTATTTGGATCTTTGGGACCGACCGCTGACATACTGGATGACATATCGACGGATGTGCCGATGGTCATGATAAGCGAGGATCACCACTCATATTGGGTGAACAGCAAAGCTATGGAACTTGTCGGGATTGATGAAATTACCGCAGAGGTTCCAAATGGTGTGATAGTGAGGTATCCGGGAACAAGCAGACCGACTGGCTGGTTCAAGGAGATGGCGGGCAATCTGTTCAGTGCGGTGCTGCCTGAGATGACTGCTGACAACTTTGCACATGCCATAGAATGTTATCAGGATATAGCATTGTCAAATGGTGTCACAATAGCATTTGAGCCAATGTTTGACAAGAAACAGAACTATGACAGAAGATTTGCCGGATATGCAAAGCTTAACAGCGAGGGAAAATTGAAGGTGACATTCAGGGTAGGTTACACGCTAGAGCCTGTTGATGATGAGGACTATGTGTTTGCTGAACTTGTAAAGTATCATGAGAAGTTCCGGTATGTCCCTAAGATACAGGTGAATACGTTAAAGATATTTGCAGATGGAGTAGTGGAAGGACACACAGCTTTTCTCAGAGATGATTACGCGGACGCCCCCGGAGATAAGGGTGAGCCGATGCTCAGCCGGGAGAGGACAAATGCGGCGGTGAAACGTGCTCTTGATGCGGGATATGATGTACATGCACATGCGATCGGAGATGCGGCGATAGACGAGGTGCTGAATGCATATGAGTACGGACAGACAGAGACAGACAGGGATTACAGAAATGCCATAACACATCTTCAGGTCATGGTGCCGGAGCATGTGGACAGGATGAAGAGCCTTGGTGTGGTGGCAGTTACCAATCCATACTGGCACTTCAGGAACAGTGTGTATTATGACACTTTGGAGAAGCCATTTCTCGGAGAAGAAAGAGCCTCCAAGGAATACTATATGAGATCCATCACAGATGCTGGAATTGTCACAAGCTGTGCCAGCGACTTCCCTGTAACGGTTCCGCCGAGGACTATGGATGCGCTTCATCTCATGGTGAACAGAAAACAGCCCGGACATCCGGAGATGGAAGAGATGGGAACCGGCGAGACGATAAGTGTTGAGGATGGTATTCAGGTACTCACATATGGCGGAGCATACCAGAACAGGCTTGAGAAGGCAAAGGGTTCCATTGAAGCAGGCAAGGATGCCGATTTCGTATTGTTGGATTTGGATGTCCTTACTATCCCGAAGGAAGACATCTACAAGGCACAGGTTACAGCCACTTATATATGTGGTGAGAAGGTCTGGTCTTTGGGGACGGAGGTACCTGACCCCGCTTAGTAGGGGGACGGAGGTGCCTGACCCCATTCGGTGATTCAGGATCATGCAGGTCCGGTCTGGAAGTAAGAAAACTAGCCAGACAGGTGTTCAATAAAAGGAGGAAATGACTATGGTAAGAGGAAAAATCAAAAAAATGATGGCTGCAGCACTTGCAGCGACAATGGTATTTACAATGACAGCATGTGGCAGCGATTCAGAAGAGAAAACTGCAGACGGATACGCAAAGGAGATATATCTGTACAACTGGTCAGAGTATATGAGTGAAGATGTTCTCAATAAATTTGAGGAGGAATATGGCATAAAGGTAGTGGAGACGACATTTGAGTCGAATGACGAGATGCTGGCAAAGCTCATGGCGGGAGGCGGATCAGAATATGACATTGCAGTCCCTTCAAACTTCTACATAGAATCTATGAAGGCAAATGATCTGCTTGAGCCTCTGGACAAGGATGTGATCACCAATTATGACAATATCGATGAGACTTACAGGACAATGCAGTGTGATCCGGATGGAGAGTACTGTGTTCCATATATGGGAACATCCTGTGTATGGATAGCAAATAAAAAGATGCTGGACGACTATGGTATAGAGATCCATAAGATGGAAGACCTGAAGAATGATAATCTGAAGAATAATATTTTGCTTGTGGATGATTCCCAGGCTATTATGAGTGTAGGTCTGCTGGGATGCGACCTTGATCCTACATCGGGCAACCTCGATGATATTGCAAAGGCAAAGGATTATATAAGTGGGCTGAATCCATATATTAAGGCATTTGCAGCGTCAACAGACACGAGAGACAGTATGGCAAAGGGAGAGGTAGCAGTTGCTCTCATGTACAGCGGCGAGGCACTTCAGGCGATGAAGGAGAATCCGGATCTTGAGGTAGCCATGGATGGTGAGCAGTGTTCACTCTCAATGGATACAATGGTCCTGCTCAAAGGCTCAAAGCATAAAGAGGAGGCAGAGCTGTTCCTTAACTTTATATTGAGACCTGACATATCCGCAGAACTCACAAATGAATTCCAGTTCATCTGTGCCAATAAGGCAGCAGTAGAATATCTGGATGATGACCTGAAAAACAGTCCACTGTGTGTGCTCACAGATGATATGAAGAAGAGAATATTTATGATAAATACATTTGATGCAGATGCGATATCAGCTGAGACAGATGCGGTCATGGAGATCAAATCATCCAGATAGGAACAGCCTATGGATTTGCAGAAAAAGATACGCGTAGACACATCTATAAAAAAGAAAAATGTGAAACTCAATATAAAATATGCAATATTACAGATGATGTTCTGGACCTGTGCGGCATCTGCGTACGCATACCTTACGCAGATGCTGCAGTACAAAGGTTTTACGGACGGACAGATAGGAGTAATAAATGCGGTAAAATTATTTTCAACTGTAGTGTTTCAGATAATCATAGGTGTATTTTCCGACAGGTATGCAGAGCGTATCCAGTTAAAATATATCATCTCAGTGCTGACTGCGGTGGCGCTGATGTTGACATTTGTTTTTTATGAGTATAAATTATCGCTTGTACAGACAGTGATGCTGTTCATCGGATTTGGTGCTACATTTACATGCATATCACCGCTTATAGATTCTCTGTCTATAAAGTATATGAGCGGCGGCAGAAATATCAACTACCCTTTATGCAGGGCGGCAGGCTCCTGCGCGTGGGCTGTGGCATGTGTGCTGTTTGGGGCGTTCTGTGACAGGTATGATGCGAACAGACTTCTGATACTGCAGATGCTGTTCACCGCCATGATGCTGACGGTGCTGCTGATCATGGATGATACATCATCCGGCAGAGATCGCAGGGCTTTTGGCGTAAGAGAGAGAACAGCAGCAGACATCACGGAGACCCGGAAAACAGAGGTACACACCACAGGATATCTGCTCACAACATATCCGAAGTACAGGTGGTTCCTCATAGGTTCAGCGGTTATGTTCATGGGGTATAATGTTGGAACGACATTTCTGATAAATGTGTTTGAACGCCTGGGTGGAAATAACTTTCATTATGGACTGGCTGAGTTCGTGATGGCGGTCAGTGAAGTCCCATCGGCATTCCTGCTCATAAAATTCAGAAAGCGGATATCTCTTGACAAGATAATGTTGTGCTGTGCGGTGTTCATGACATTCAAGAACATGTTTGCGGCATTCTCGGACAATGTGTGGGTGATCGTCATATCCCAGGGATGCGAGATGCTGGGATTTGGGTTATTCTATTCTGGAAGTGTGTATCTTATAGAAGAGATGCTGTCACCCGCTGATGTGGTGAAGGGAATGTCATTGATAAACGCATTTACGGTGGGAGCCGGAGAGGGAATCGGAGCTCTGCTGTGTGGATGGATAAATTCCAGATACGGACTTACAGTGCTCATGGATTCCAGCGTGGTGATAAGTGCAGTGTCCATAATATGTATAGTGATCATGTGTCGTGCGTCAAATGAGATTCATGGCAAAATAATAAAAACAGCTGATATATGACGATAGAAAGGTTTGGTAAGGATTATGAAGAACCGAGATGTAGAATCAGAAGCGGCAGGAAGAAAGAGCAATATAGAAACAGACAAGCAGAATATAAGCTTCCTCTACCTAAGCGAGGAGGATATGATAGATGCAGGAGTGCTTCATCCTGGCAGATGCGTTGACGTGATGGAAGAGACAATGGGACTCATGGAGGATGGGGACTTCCTCATGGGAGGACCTTACAATGATGCCCATGGACTTATGCTGTATTTCCCTAAGAAGTCGCCTATAGAGAATTTCCCTGTCAACAATGCAAGAGACAGAAGATTCATTGCTATGCCTGCATACCTGGGCGGAAGATTCCATGTGGCAGGTGAAAAGTGGTATGGATCAAATGGCAACAACAGATCGATAGGACTTCCACGCTCAATACTGATGATGATGCTCAACGATGTGGAGACAGGAAAACCTCTGGCATATATGTCCGGAAATCTTCTTAGTTCTATGAGAACAGGTGCTATGCCTGGACTTGCGGCAAAGCTGCTTGCAAGGGATGACTCAAAGGTACTCACATTGGTCGGTCCCGGAGTCATATGTAGATCAAGTCTAAGAGCCATCATGTCACAGAGATTTGACATAGAAACCATCAAGATAAAGGGCAGCTCACCGACATCGGCAAATGCGATCAAGATGAAGGAATACATAGAGAAAAATTATCCTCAGGTAAAGAATATAGTTCTGTGCAGGGATATGGAGGAGGCACTTAAGGATGCCGACATCATAACTGAGGCAGTCTCATGCAAGGAGGGCGAGTGGCCAGAGTACAAGCGAGAGTGGCTCAAGCCCGGAGCGCTGGTCATCTCCACAAGTACCTTCAATATGGAGCATAAGAGTATTGTTGATCTGAAAAAAGTTATAGACAACTACGGAATGTACGAGAATTATGCTGAGGAAGATAACGTTGGGTATGATGAAAATGGCGACAGACTCCACACAGGCTGCATGGGAGAGGACTTCGTATACATGGTGCAGGATGGATTGATCGAGAGGGATTCTCTTACTACATTTGGAGAGATAATCCGCGGCAAGAAGCCTGGCCGTGAATCCGATGATGAGATAATACTCGTTTCCATAGAGGGAATGCCGACAGAGGATGTGGCGTGGGCATATGAGTGCTATACATATGCACTTGTCCACGACATAGGCACGAAACTCAAAGTCTGGGATCGCCCATATGCATTTTAACAATTCAGAGAAACAGCTTTGAATAATAAGTCGTAGTCAGGCTCAAAAAATATATATTCAGCAAAAAAGCCGTGTACATACACGGACTTTTTTGTGTTGGATATATGTTTTGAACCGTCCGTCAATTATGCTTCAAACAATTGGTGACAAAGTTTAATGGTTTCTGGGTTTGTACTGCTGCTGTAGAACTCTACAGAGCCCTTCTCTATGGAAGGTGTGAGCAGCTCCGCAATGCGCAGTCTCCGCTGAAGCTCAAGGGCGGTACCGTGCGCTCCGTTGAAGATCTTGACGTCAGGTCCTGCAATACGTTTTATTACTTTTTCCACGAATGGATAATGCGTACAGCCAAGGACTATGGCGTCTATTTTTTTATCAAGGAATGGAGCCAGAAGATTTCTTAGAAATTCTGTGATCTCCTCACCATCGAATATTCCTCTCTCAACATAATCTGCAAGCCCCGGACATGGAACCGGGTAAATATCGGACTCTTTTGAATAATGTTTCATGAGTTCATGAAATTTAGGTAGAGCCAATGTGGCAGGGGTTGCCATGACGGCAACTTTGTCGTGTTCTTTCCACAGAACAGCAGGCTTTAGAGCAGGTTCAATGCCTATTATAGGTGTTGCCGGGTACTGCTGTCTCAGTGTGGATGCGGCAACGCTGGTAGCTGTATTACAGGCAATTACGATTGCCTTCACATCCTTTGCCAGAAGAAAATTGGTGCAGTGTATTGATCTGTCAAGAATCTCATCAATGGATTTGGTGCCGTAAGGTGCATATGCCGAATCACCAAAATATATATAGTTTTCGTTGGGCATTAATTCAACAATATCGCGCAGAACGCTTATACCGCCAAGCCCAGAATCAAATATACCAATTGATCGTGTATCCATAACATATCTCCCTTTATCTCTCAAAGTCACAAAAAGATTATACTCCCTGTGATGACAAAAAACAACTTATAAGAGCTGTACATTTACCTCAGGCTGGCTGGGGCAGAGATTAAATATTTATAAATAAGTGGACTGCTGACAGAGAGTAGTGTTAAAATGATATAGATTGTGTGAATATTGATATATCAGAGTACAGAAAAGAGATGAGCGATATGGCAAGGAAACTGGTTTCTATAGTAAAAGAGAAAATGATAGAATACTATGCCGGAGATTCCAGGAGAGTGCACCACTTTCTGAAGGTACACTCATTTGCTAAACTGATAGCAGAGACAGAGAATATGGAACCGGGAGAACAGGTGGTGCTGGAGATTGCGGCACTCACCCACGATATAGGCATAAAGAATGCCGAACTGAAATATGGATATAATAACGGCAGACTGCAAGAGCAGGAAGGACCACCGGAGGCAAGACGTCTGTTGAGAGAAGCAGGAGCTGATGAGCGGGCAGTTGAGAGAGCCTGTTATCTGGTAGCACACCATCACACATACAGGAATATAGATGGTCTTGATTATCAGATACTTGTGGAGGCAGATTTTCTTGTGAATCTGTATGAGGATAAGGCGGATATGGACACGATAACTAAGGCATACGACAATATATTTGTGACAGAATCTGGAAAGAGGCTTTGCAGACAGCTGTTTTCTCTGAAATATTGAAAAAATATTCAGGTATGTTATACTTAACAAAGTTGGCTTTGGTGTCGGCTGAAAGAAAAAGAAGAGGAAAGATACAGAAATGAAACTATATATATCAAAATTACTGTCTACAATTCTACCTGTAGTCGGAGTACTGTGTATATTCGGATTTGCATTCGCCGGAAATATAGCGCTTGGATGGGTGTTGTTTGTTGTGCTTGCGTTGATATCGGGTCTGATAAATACGATATTTTTCAGATGCCCGCACTGTGGGAAGGCAATACCTGCTAACAGTACAGTAAATCAAAAGTATTGTCCGCTATGCGGGGAGGATCTTGGCATTAGACCGTCGAGGATAAGCTACTATGGACATTGCAGAAAGAACAAAAAAGGAATCATGAGGGGGATATCCACAGTTGGACCGATGGTGTTCATTGTGAGCTTATTCATACTGTTCCTTATAGTTGCAGCAGTTTTCGGTGTTGATAGTCTATCAAAGGGAATGGGAAGGATAGCAGTAATACTTGCATTTGTTGTGAGTGTTGTGCTTGCAATATTCTGCAGGATAGTTGTAGCATCAGCGGCAAAGCTTGATAAGGATGCGATATACTACAGCAAAGTGCCATTCATATGGAAGAAATACGATATAGATGATATAGTGGCATGTGAGAAAATCGTAAAACCATTTTATCATGTCAACAGGGGATATGTATTTGCTACATCAAAGGAAATTGTCGCAATACCAATGGCATCATATGCGGGTGGTCAGGAATTCTTCAAGGAGTTCACAGACAGAATAGGACAGAGCATGCCGGATGTCAGACCTGATCTGGTGCTTTCCAAGCGTTCAGAGCAGGCAAAGTCGGACGAGGCGACATATGAGCATATGGTTGCGGAGTACAAAGATCATTTCGGTGAAGGTGACAAGAAGTAAGAAGGCATACATAGAATAAAAAATTAAGCAATAAAATAATCAAGAAGATTTTAAATTTAAATATGAAAGGGAAAATACATGGACGCAAAAGATATAGGAAAAAAGGTTGAGAATCCGGTATTACTGGAGGCGATGAAGAAACTCAGAGAGAATGAGAACAGTGAGACATTAAGAGCTTTCTTTGGAGCAGTAGTACATGCAGTGTTTGTAGTGCCTGCAACATTTGATAAAGATCCGGTTGTCACAGCCGATGGAAAACAGACCCTTGAGCAGAGTGTTAAGATTAATTTTGCACTGCTTACAAACGGCAATGGGGAGAAGGTTCTTCCTTGTTTCACGGATGAGGATACATTTGCTGCATCACAGTTCAATGAGGGATTCAAGAGAATCATATTTGCTTACAAGCAAGTTGAGGATCTCGTGCTCAACTCCAAGGGTGGAATCAGAGGAATCGCAATGAATCCATTTACAGAGAATTGTTTTGTGTCAGGGGATTTTATAAAGCAGTACAGGGAGCACAAGGAGACAGGTATTGTCGAGAATAAGATCAAGCCAGGAACAAAGGTAAAACTTAGAAAGCCAAAGTATCAGCCGATAAATATGCTTGAGGAAGCAGCAAAGTATTTTGAGGAAAAGGGAAATGTCAACAGAGCATATATCCAGATGATGGAGGAGGCCGGTAAGGAGGATAAGTATCTCATAACACTCGATATGGCTGAGGGCGAAGATGAGAAACCGGTAATAGCAGGACTTATACCTCTGTTAAAGCCGCATTCATTTGGTATAGAGATAGCATTTGTCACAGCAAATGGATCTCTTGGAAGTCAGACTATACACATGACAGATCCATTCTATACAAGAGAAGGCTATGTAGCTCCAGAAAAGACAGCAGAGAATGTGTCAGAAGATACAGAAGAAAATGCTGATTCAGAGGAATAGACAGCATCAGACCTTAAAATGATATTGCATATATGTGCGTATACATGATAGTATGTGCATATTAAAAAATAAGACAAGGGGTTTATTATGCTGAAAAAATATCTGACTATATTTTTTATTTCCATGATTCCTATACTCGAGCTTCGTGGAGCGATACCTTATTCGGTAGGATTTGGACTTCCAAGTATACCATCGTTCATAGTGTGCGTTATAGGCAATATGATACCGGTACCATTTATATATTGGTTTGCCAGAAGAGTGCTTGAGTGGGGAAAAGATAAGAAGTTTATAGGAAAATTTTTTACATGGTGCCTGGTCAAAGGCGAGCGAGGCGGACAGAAACTTATGGAAAAGTCTGGCGTGGGCGTGTATATTGCGTTGCTCTTGTTTGTGGGGATCCCACTTCCTGGAACAGGAGCGTGGACTGGAACCCTTGCGGCAAGTTTTCTTGAACTTGACTGGAAGAAGAGCGTTATCATGGTGATGCTCGGGGTTATCATGGCAGGGGTCATAATGTACCTCGGCAGCTTAGGCATATTTGGTGCGATAGGACTCATGAAATAAAAATACGATAGACAGTTTGATCAGAAAGGATGATATGTATGGCTTTGAATCCGGCTATGTTATTCAAGATAAAGGGAGCCTGGGAAAAATTTGTGAGTAATCATCCAAAGTTCCCGATGTTTCTCAGAGCAGCATCGGCTACAGGGATAAAAGAGGGCTATATAATAGAGGTAAAGATAACCGACACTGAGGGGAAGACGATATGTACCAACGTCAAGCTCACCGATTCGGATATGGAGCTCATAGATATGATAAAGGATATGAGTACCAACGGGAAAAAATAAGTAAAATAATATAAAAGACTTCTTGACTTGCATAGTCTGATTGTGTTATTGTAGACTTTGCGATGAAAGAGGTCTTTTTTTTGTGCCTTAAAATAACAATGGAGGTAAGTGGAAATGCGCGTTAAAATAACATTGGCATGTCAGGATTGTAAACAGCGTAATTACAATATGACAAAGGATAAGAAAACGCATCCAGACAGAATGGAAACAAAGAAGTACTGTAGATTCTGCAAGGCTCATACAGTACACAAGGAGACAAAATAGTCTGAACCAGTAAGGAGGAAAAGAGTTATGTCTAAATCTAATAAAGAAGAAAAGTCAAATACTCTCAAGAGAAGCTGGTTTCAGGAATTAAAGGGAGAATTTAACAAGATAACATGGCTTGATAAGAAATCCCTTGCAAGGCAGTCAGTTGCGGTAGTTTTATCGACAGTTGTTCTCGGCTGTATCATAGCTATTGTGGATTGGCTGATCCAGATTGGTTTGAATTTCATAGTTGGGTAAAGGATGGTGGAGAATATGTCAGAGGCAGAGAATGCAAGATGGTATGTTGTTCATACATACTCAGGATATGAAAACAAAGTAAAGGCTGATATTGAGAAAACAAAAGAAAACAGAAATTTACAGGACCAGATCATTGAGGTAGTCGTACCTGTAGAGGATGCCACAGAGATTAAGAATGGCAAGCCAAAGTCAGTTGAGAGAAAGATACTTCCTGGTTACGTTCTCATCAACATGATCATGAATGATGTTACATGGTATGTTGTAAGAAATACAAGAGGTGTCACAGGATTTGTTGGATCAGATCCAAGGAAGCCTGTTCCGCTCACGGATGAAGAGCTGAGCAATCTGTATCAGACTTCAGATGAGGTTGTCATCGATGTTGAAGTTGGTGATTCTATCACGGTTACTTCAGGTGCCTGGGAAGGCACAGTAGCAACAATTAAGGCAATTAATACTGCAAAACAGACCGTAGCCATCGAAGTAGAAATGTTTGGTCGAGTAAATACTGTTGATATTGCGTTTGCTGATATCAAGAAGTTGTAATTATCAAGTGGAAGGGCTTTGCCCGTTATCACCACAGTAATTGGAGGAATGCTAAAATGGCAAAGAAAGTAGAAGGATACATTAAATTACAGATACCTGCAGGAAAGGCAACTCCTGCACCACCTGTTGGACCAGCACTTGGTCAGCACGGTGTAAATATCGTTGCTTTCACAAAGGAATTCAATGCAAGAACAGCTAATGAGGGTGACATGGTTATTCCTGTTGTTATCACAGTATATCAGGATAAGAGCTTCAGCTTCATTACAAAGACTCCACCTGCAGCACTTCTTATCAAGAAGGCATGTAACATTAAGTCAGGTTCTGCAAACTCAAAGAAGACTAAGGTTGCAACAATTTCTAAGGCTAAGGTTCAGGAGATCGCTGAACTTAAGATGAAGGATTTGAACGCTGCAAGCCTTGAGGCTGCTATGAGCATGATCGCTGGAACAGCTCGTTCAATGGGCGTTACAGTTGAAGAGTAATACAGATATTTAGTGGGAGGGTCGCTCCCGATATGACCACAGGAGGTTTATAATAATGATAAAGAGTAAGAAATATGTAGATGCAAGCAAGCTCTATGATAAGACAGCTGCTTACGAGGCAACAGAGGCTGTTGCTTTAGTTAAGAAGATGGCTTCAGCTAAGTTTGATGAGACAGTAGAGGCACACCTCAGACTCGGTGTTGATGGACGTCACGCTGATCAGCAGGTTCGTGGTGCAGTAGTTCTTCCACACGGAACAGGTAAGACTGTTAAGGTTCTCGTATTTGCAAAGGGTGCAAAGGTTGACGAGGCTCTTGCAGCAGGTGCTGATTACGCTGGTGGAGACGAGCTCGTGCCAAAGATCCAGAACGAGGGATGGTTAGACTTTGATGTTGTAGTTGCAACACCTGACATGATGGGCGTTGTAGGACGTCTTGGTCGTGTACTTGGACCAAAGGGTCTCATGCCAAACCCTAAGGCTGGAACAGTTACTATGGATGTAACAAAGGCTATCACAGATATCAAAGCTGGTAAGATAGAGTACAGACTTGACAAAGCCAACATTATCCATGTGCCAGTGGGAAAGGTTTCTTTCACAGAGGAACAGTTAAACGAGAATTTCCAGACTTTAATAAATGCTATTGTTAAGGCAAAGCCAGCAGCTGCTAAGGGCCAGTACCTTAAGAGTGTTGTAATTGCTTCAACAATGGGACCTGGTGTCAAGATCAACACAACAAGCTACGTGTAAAAGCTGGTTGATCTGATCATCAGTTATGATCAAAAGCCCCACACTGTTATGATATATCTTAGAGATATTTCGTACGGTGTGGGGCTTTTGGCATCTGCAGAGATCATATAAAGAATGAGCACATGAATAGTGATTTGATAGTTAATGAAAGCTCGAAAACATGAGAAAGTCAATAAAATCAAGGCTTGCAACTGCCAGTTGCGAGACTTGCAACCATAAATAGCTTGTAGGATGATATGCTTTATCTATAATTTACTTATTGCTAATTTTATTTTATAGGAGGAACAAACTTATGGCAAATGTGGAGAGATACAGTTGGAATGTCCAGATAAATGGAGTTGTGTATCTGGTGGAGTATATGAAGGGCAGTGTGTATATCAATGGCGGTGAGGCGTTCAAGCTCAGATCGCTGGAATACAAGAGAAAGTTTATACCTTCAAGAATGAGTTATACTGTGCCGCTGGCTGGAAAGGAACTGACATTGGTGATAGGCCAGATAGACGGAGTTGTGCTTTTGATGGATGGAATAGATATGAGCACAGGACAACAGTACCAGGTGCCAAAGTTGCCGGGCTGGGTCGTTGTGTTCTATGTGTTGTATATTATAAATATTTTTGCGGTGCTTGGCGGTGCGGTAGGTGCACTGATCAATGCGACCATGGCAACCATAACTACGACGATTGTGAATAACAAGAAACTGTCTTCTGGTAAGAAAGTGGCTATATGTATAGCGATATATGTGGTAACTACAGTGTTGGAATTTGTTATAGCGATATCTGTAGCGAAAGCATTGCATAGATATTGATGAAATATGCGACAACAAAGACAGATGGAAAAGTACTTCACACATGCAAAGTATGTGGCAATAAGAGATACATTACAGTAAAATCTGTAAAGAGTGTGAGTCTGTCATCTACAAGCTATAAGTATGATGGCAAGGCCAAGACACCATCGGTTACTGTGAAAGACAGCAATGGTCAGAAGATAGCTGCAAAGTATTATACAGTAACTTATCCAAGTGCCAGGACAAAGGCTGGAAGCTATAAGGTGACAATAAAGCTTAAGGGCAGATATTCAGGCACAATTGTTAAAACGTTTAAGATCGTGAAATAAAACAGATTTGAGTGATAGTACAATGTTAAGAATTATCATAAGTACTTATGATAAGCATTAGGATGGTGCTGATAAGTTTAACTGCGTTTAAAAGGCGCATAATATGATCGATATAAAAGCGTATGGGTGAATAAGTACCCATACGCTTTTTTGTTATGTGAGCATTTGAAATATGTAGAAAACAGTTGTTCATATAGACATCGCTTTATTTAAGCATTTTCTGCATTTCAGTGGAAAGCTCTAAAAGCTTTTTGGCAGCAGAATAAGGATCTTCAGCCTTTATGATTGCCGATACTACACATATTCCGGCTATCGGAATACCTGAGAGAACATCTAAGTTGGAAGAGTTCAGTCCGCCAATCGCATTTACAGGAATGGGTACGGCAGCGCATATATCCCTTAGGGTATCGGTTGAGGTGAGTACGGTCTTGACCTTTGTAGTTGTAGGGTAGATAGCGCCGACACCCAGATAATCGGCTCCCTGTTCGTATGCTTCCAGTGCCTGGGCCACGGTTTTGGTGGTAGCTCCGACTATGCGGTCATCGCCCATGAGATTTCTTGCGATGGAGACCGGCATATCAGTCTGTCCAACGTGGACGCCTTCGGCACCAGTGGCAAGAGCTACATCAACACGGTCGTCGATGATGAGTGGGATGTGATGACTTTGGGCGATTGAATGTACCTTTTCGGCAAGCTTGATGTATTCTCTTGTGGTGCGATCCTTTTCCCTGAGTTGGATCATAGTGGCACCTCCGTCCAGAGCCATGCTTATACGGCTTAAAAAAACATCTTCAGACAGGCCGGTGCTGTCGGTGATAAAATATAGTGTCGGATCAAATTTATACATTT
Source organism: uncultured Coprococcus sp. (assembly GCA_902461735.1). Taxonomy (GTDB): domain Bacteria; phylum Bacillota; class Clostridia; order Lachnospirales; family Lachnospiraceae; genus Coprococcus. Next base: position 59,454 of record CABPYV010000015.1, on the reverse strand, counting down.
TAAATTAAATTCCTTTCATAAAATCCCATGCATGAGTAGTTTTATAAATATACTTGTAAAACAGGTAAAATGGGTTTTGACCAATTTAATCCTGTTTAAAGAAAATACGGATTATACATACAGATAATCATTCAGAACCGGCTGCAGTCCTTCATCCTCTATGTCGGAATACATGTGCTCCAGACTTCTGTTATCATTTATCTCAAACTGTTCATCGCCCTGTTCTGTGTCGGCTTTCTTGCCACTGTATTTGCTTTCATGGTCGCCTATACCCGTGGATACCCCTGCGGACACCTTGGTGGCTGCAATTTTGACGATTCCATTTCTGAAATCTGCGCTTTCCCTTGATGATACTGTTATTCCAACATATGGCAGGAAAATTCTGTATGCACACAGGATCTGGCAAAGCTGCTTTTCATGAACATCCAGAGGATTGATCTTCTCATTGTTGATGATGGGTCTAAGTCTTGGACAGGACAGCGACATCTCAGCATGAGGATATTTCCTTTGCAGATAGTATGCATGCAGTGCTGTAGCCAGAGCATCTTTTCTGAAATCTGACAGACCGAGGAGCGCGGAGAATGCAACTCCTCGCATGCCACCCATAAGTGCGCGTTCCTGCGCATCGAATCTGTACGGCCAGACTCTTTTGTGTCCCATAAGATGGAGGGTTTCGTATTTGTCAGCATCGTATGTCTCCTGGAACACAGTCACGTAGTCGGCACCGCATTCGTGCAGATAACGGTATTCATCCGTATTGACAGGATATATTTCAAGCCCGACCATGCGGAAGTAATTTCTCGCCAGCTTGCAGGCCTCACCTATATAGGTTACATCACTCTGGCTGCGGCTTTCACCTGTTAAAATAAGAATTTCTTCCATGCCACTGTCTGCAATGATCTTCATTTCTTTTTCAATCTGCTCTGCGGACAGCTTCATACGATTGATATGGTTGTAACAATTGAATCCACAGTACACACAATAGTTCTCACAGTAGTTGGCTATATAAAGAGGCGTGAACATGTAGACTGTGTTGCCAAAGTGTTTGCTGGTCTCTCGGCTTGCACGCTGAGCCATGAGCTCAAGAAAGGGTTCGGCAGCGGGAGAGAGAAGTGCTTTAAAGTCACCTATGCTGCATGTTTCATGTTCAAGAGCTTTCATCACGTCCCTGCCTGTGTACTTGCTGTAATCAAAGCTGTTCATATGTTCCAGGACTTTTGAACGGACGTCAGAGTTTATGACCTCCATGCCGGGCAGGTATTCCATATGGTTTTTCCTCGATGTGGGATCAGTTTCGAGACGATGCTTTATTGCAAGGGCCTCCGGAGAGAGATATTCTGAGTCAATCAGAAAATCATTTCCAGCCGAATGCTCGTGGCTGGTATGTTCGTTTGAGGTTATTTTATTATTGGTTGGTGTGTTGATTTTCATGTATATATTGCCTCCCTTAGTCGTGCAGAAATCCGGTCAGTGGATCTGATGCGGATGCCCCTCTTGTAAGAACGCGTCCAAGTCCTGCAAGGTAAGCTTTTCGGCCGGCGTTTATGGCATCCTTGAATGCGGAAGCCATGAGAGGAAGATCTCCGGCTGTTGCAAGTGCAGTGTTGGCCATGATGGCTGACGCTCCCATCTCCATGGCTTCACACGCCTGGGAAGGCCTTCCGATGCCTGCATCAACTATAATAGGAAGTTCGATCTCATCTATGAGGATCTGTATAAAGTCCTTTGTTGCCAATCCTTTGTTGGAACCAATAGGGGAAGCGAGCGGCATAACCGCGGCTGCACCGGCGTTTACCAGATCTCTTGCTGTGTTCAGGTCAGGATACATGTAAGGCAGTACGATAAAGCCTTCGTTTGCAAGCGCTTCAGTTGCTTTGATTGTCTCCTGGTTGTCAGGAAGAAGGTATTTACTGTCGCGCATTATCTCAACCTTGACAAAATCGCCACAACCAAGAGCTCTGGCAAGTCTGGCAATGCGCACAGCTTCTTCGGCATTTCTTGCGCCGCTGGTATTGGGGAGAAGAGTTACTCCTTCTGGAATGAAGTCTATGATATTTTCCTCCTCACGCGTATTTGCACGTCGTACGGCGAGTGTTATTATCTCTGCTCCGGCATCTTTAATTGCTGACTCGATAAGTTTCATTGAGTATTTTCCTGATCCGAGAATGAATCTTGAGTTAAATTCGTGTCCTCCGATTATAAGTTTGTCATTACACATTTTGTTAGTCCTCCTTGGATATTAAGCTGGTTCTTTAGTGGGCAGTCACGGCGGACTGCAATAATAAGCTGGTCTGTCTGGTGTTACGCGCCGCCTCCCATAAAACTGACGACTTCTACCAGATCGCCATCACGCAGGGTGATATCTCCGTAATTTTCCCTTGGTATGATTTCTTCGTTGATTTCAACCACAACCCGGACAGGCTTGTAGTGCTCTTCTTCGAGAAATGCCGATAGATTTTTCCCTGCGACATCCTTTTCTTTTCCGTTTACTGTTACCATAGTCCTTCCTCCAATGATTATTTGACCAGATTTTGCACAAAAAAATGGAGCCCCGGGATCGGTGACCTCGTTGATGGATTTCCCTAGCGAAATTCCATTGCGGTTGATTCGGTAACTCCAATAATATCTTCGTTGGTAGACGATATCGCGTCTGAATGTAATATAGATATATCCGGCTGTGCACCGGGCATGATCTGTGTGTTCGATATAATTTATCAATTATTGAGAATCGAATACTGATCATGAACTGTCAGGCATCCCTACGTTGGCATTATCCAAATCAGGTTCCCGGTCGAAGGTCACACCTTCCTCTCAGCCTGTCATACAAGCTCCCGTGTCTCTGTGCTATTGTCAGATATAACTATACGACTTGTAAATGACTATTGCAATAGAAATATATGCGGCATATAGCATGCTTTGGCGTAAAGATTATATAAAAATGAAGTGATGGGTAAAAAAATAATAAATGTTTGGAGGCTTTTCCTTGACATCGCTATAATATGTATGTACAATTTAGTTGTTTGGCGCGCTAAAGCGTCATACAAAATTGGCAGGTTGCACAAACGTCAGCCTGTTTCAACTTATGGAGGACAGTGTAGTTATGAGACAAAAGAAGATTCATTACATCTATAATAAAGAGATGGAGTGTATGGATCCTGAAGAGAGAAAGAAACTTCAGGGTGAGAGACTTAGAAAGACAGTAGAGCTTGAATATGCAAATGTTCCGGCATACAGAGCCAGAATGGATGAGGCTGGGGTAAAGCCGGAGGATATAGAGACAATAGATGATATAACAAAGCTTCCGTTTACACAGAAGACAGATCTCAGGGATAATTTCCCATTTGGATTGTTTGCTGCGGACAAGAAGGACATAATCAGAATTCAGGGGTCGTCAGGAACGACAGGAAAGCCTATTGTATCAGGCTACACCCAGAATGATATAGATGTGTGGACAGAGATGGTAGCCAGAGCAATCAAGTGTGCCGGTGGCGGAGAGGATGATATCATCCAGATAGCTTACGGTTATGGATTGTTCACAGGCGGACTCGGAGCCCATCAGGGTGCGACCAAGGTTGGCGCCGCAGTAGTTCCGATGTCTTCAGGTAACACCCAGAGACAGATCATGATGATGAAGGAGCTTGGTACTACGATGCTTTGCTGTACACCTTCATATGCTACATATCTTGCAGAGACGATCAGAGAGATGGGTATTGATCCATCTGAACTTAAGCTTAAGTCTGGATGTTTTGGCGCAGAGCCATGGACTGAGGAGATGAGACAGCATCTTGAGGAACTCCTCGATTTTGATGCATTTGACATATATGGATTAACTGAGATAGGTGGACCGGGAGTTGCATTTGAATGCTTTGAGAAGAACGGAATGCATATCAATGAAGACCACGTTCTGGCAGAGATCATTGATCCGGTCACTGAGAAGCCGCTTCCGGATGGAGTTCCAGGAGAGCTTGTGTTTACAACTCTTACCAAGACCGGTACGCCGATGATCAGATACAGGACACATGATATATGTACACTGACGCATGGCACATGTGCATGTGGAAGAACAACAGTCAAGATGAGCCGTATCACGGGACGTACAGATGATATGCTTGTAATACGTGGTGTAAATGTTTTCCCAAGCCAGATAGAGTCGGTACTTCTTGGTGTTAATGAGGCGTCAGCTCACTACATGCTGGTTGTCGATCGTGTGAATTCGCAGGATAAGCTGACAGTTCAGGTCGAGCTTAAGGAAGATGTGGATATGAGCGATACAGCAAAGCTTGAGGCAATTGCGGCGCGTATTAAGACTGATATCAAGCAGACACTTCTTATCAGTGCAAAGGTTGAGCTGGTTCCACCTAAGACCATCCCACGTTCAGAGGGCAAGGCAAAGAGAATCATAGACAACAGACACATAGGATTCTAATCGCCAAGATCAAGCCGCTGGGTAGATCACAGTGTTGATAAGTGTTGGATTGGAAGATTATAGACAGAGAAACACAGCCGGTTCATAGGTGAATTTTCCGGGATTGCGATCGGATATGCCGCCATGAACCGGCTGTGTTATTTTATCAGGAATAAATCTGACAACAGTCTAAGTGAGAATCACACTGGGATACCACAGGCATGAGTTCTGTTGTCAGGAGACTGGCAATATTGACAAAACGCCAGATAAATCGCCAAATGCCGAAAAATCTTGCATTTTGACGTGTTTCCGTGTAGAATTTTCTTTGTTATGTGCACCGACAGTGAGATACTGCGTTGCAGTGATAAAGTTGGTGCGGAGTAGATAAATTATAAAATATCATAATGGAAGGTGGATTTACTAATGAATGTTTACGAGATGATTGCGTTTATTGCGTATTTTGTCCTGGTAATCGGTGTAGGAATTTATTTCTTCTTCAAATCCAGAGGAAATGCCGGAGAGAAGGATTATTTCCTTGGCGGAAGAGATATGAATGGTCTGGTAGCTGCACTCAGCGCCGGAGCATCAGATATGAGTGCGTGGGTGCTCATGGGACTTCCGGGAGCGTTTTATGCGACCGGACTCAGCAACATGTGGATATCTGTAGGTCTGTTCATCGGAACAGCGTGTGCATGGATATTCATAGCACCGAGACTCAGAAGATTTTCGATAGCGTACAATGATTCGATCACGATACCGCAGTATCTGACCAATCGTTTTCAGTCTGACAACAAGCTTCTGCTTATCATATGTGCTGTTATATTTGTGGTTGCATATTGTATATATGCCGCATCAAGTATATCTGCATGTGGAACACTGTTCAACACAGTTATGGGAATCAATAGAAATACAGCCATGATCGGCGCAGCAGTCATCATCATCGTGTATACATTTCTCGGCGGATTCAATGCGGTGTGCTGGACGGATTTCTTCCAGGGGCTGCTGATGCTTGCAGCACTTATGATCGCACCTATCATTGCGGTCATCACCATGCAGGGCGCTGGCTTTATAGCACCAGATGTTGTCATTCCGGATAATTACTATAATGCCCTTGTAAGCGGTTCGTTTGACAAGGCCAGTGTGATCAATATCATATCAGGCCTTGCGTGGGGACTTGGATACATGGGTATGCCACATATTCTTATAAGATACATTTCGATCAAGTCTGAGAAGGAGATGAAGAAGTCCAGAATAGTAGGTACATGCTGGACAGGAATCATCCTTGTCATGGCATCTGTAGTTGGTATGGTCGGTCTCAAATATCTAGGCGGCGGACTTGCAGATAACTCGCAGGTATTTATCAGACTTGTAAGAGGCGTGTTCCCAGCACTTATTGCAGGAATACTTCTCTCTGCTATCCTTGCGGCATCAATGAGCACAGCTGATTCACAGCTTCTCGCTTCATCGTCAGCATTCGCATCTGATGTGTACAAGCCTATATTCAGAAAGAATGCGTCTGACAAGGAGATGCTCTGGGCAGGAAGAATTGTGGTAATCATCATCTCGGTTGTGGCACTTGCCATAGCTATGAACCCTAACTGTGAGGGAATCATGGCACTCGTGTCAAATGCCTGGGGTGCATTTGGCTCAGCATTTGGTCCGGTCGTCCTTCTGTCGCTGTATTGGAAGAGGCTGAATTACAACGGTGCGCTTGCATCCATCATAGTTGGTTTTGCAGTAGATATGCTCTGGTACAAGTTCCTTGCAACACCTACCGGTCTGTATGAGCTTGTTCCTGGATTTGCAGCTGCATTCATCACCGCTATCGTGGTATCACTTCTCACAAAGAAGCCTGACGACAAGGTTGTTGAGATATTCGAGCAGGCAAAGCTTCCTACAGATTAGGAAATACGGTCTGACACATTGAGTGGACACACATAGACATGAAGATGAATATATAAAGATAATAATAAAGATAATAATAAAGATAATATATATAGACACTATATAAAGATATTAATAAAGATAATATATATACTATATAAAGACACTATATAGAGGCAATAATATATAGACGAATATAAAGAGATAAATAAAAAAAACAAATACAATGAAAGCTGGTGTACAGGTTCTGAGCTCATCTGTACATCAGCTTTTTGATTTATAACGGCGAGTTTTTCTATTTCGTTCAGCATTTTGCCATATTGGTTATAATTTTATCCTAAATTCTCATCCAACAGGGCTCAGGGATAATTTTTTGATCTTTTGTATCTTGCAGCCCGGTTATGGCATTAAAAAGGAAAAATTTATCCCTTTGACGACGAAATAGCCCAGTCACGGATAAAAAGCAACTGGTAAAGATAATAGACAACTGGTAAAGATAATAGACAACTGGTAAAGACAAAAAGCAACTGGTAAAGATAATAGACAACTGGTAAAGACAAAAAGCAACTGGTGAAGATAATAGACAGCTGGCAAAGAGATAGCTAGCTGGTGAAGACAATAGTCAACTGGCAAAAAAGACTAAAAAATCGCAAAAAAGAACCGCTATATAAAACTTCGCGGTTCTTTTTTTAACAACAACTTAAACAACTAAGAGTAAATTATGTTCTCTTTAACAACTGAGTTCAGTATAAACACAAAATATGAACAGAATATGTACAGAAAAAAAACGTTTTGCAAAATAAAATCTTAAAATTTTAAAAAAAATATGACCTCATTTGCAAAGTGCACAAAAATGATGCGGCGAATTGTGCGGTGTGCATATGGTGATGGATATAGCATTTAAAAATATGAAAAGGGTAAGTATTTCAACTGGTAAAATCCCTGTTTTTTATCTATTATAGAATGGAAAAAGTGGAACGAGGGGAGTCTGCTGTTGCCGGTTGCAGAAAACATGGCATAATGGATATATTGTATGGATGTGTCAAGTTTTCTATGAAAACTTGACATGTAGCGCCAGCCATTTGCCGAAGGCAAATTTTGCATGGCTGGTGTTCAATGGGAGGAAACAATATGAACAAGAGAAACAGACTGAAGACAGTCAGACCACAGAATGAGAAGGCTGCAAGATCGTTTCGCAAGAAACAGAACATGAGGGTGGAATTGAACAAGAAATGGCTTCCGGTTGTATATGTTGTGATGCTGGGGATATGTATTCTCCTCAATGTTACGAATGACAGCCTGGATTTGGCAAACGTGATGATAAGTGCGTGTATGTTTGCGATAACTGGTGCTATATTTGTGTACGCATATAAGCATCTGAAGCACATTGACCAGATGGGTGAAGATTTTCGAATAGCGATAAGCTACATAAAGGGCGATTATGCCAAGGAGAAGAAGCTCCTGTGGGAACTCTATCGCACGGAGACCAGATATGGTATATTTAACGAGGAACATCTCAGAAACTCGTATGTTGATTATATTGAGGAGATGAAACGTCTTGAAAATGACGAGGAAGGAAAGTATTCCTGCGATATCGAGGATTTCATAAACTATCATCTTATAGATGATGCGGTCGAGAAGGGCAGGCTCTCGCTGGTGCCGGGAGCCATGACGGGACTCGGTATTCTTGGAACATTCATCGGACTTTCCATTGGACTCCAGGCGTTCAACACGGGCTCGGCGGAGGAGATAACAAATAGTATCGGACCTCTTATGGATGGAATAAAGGTAGCATTCCACACGTCCATATATGGAATGATATTCTCTCTGACATTTAACCTGATATTCAAGTCGGTGCTGGAACAGGCATATCATAAGCTTGATGAGTTTATATCAGAATTCAAGAGATACGTCAAGCCGGATGCGGCGTATGACAACGGCAATCTGGAACTTGAGTTCCAGAAGAAACAGCTGGAGGCGATGCTTGCAACACAGAAGGCTATAGAGGAAAAACTTCTTCCATATCTCAGAGCTATGGGTGAGAATATAGAGGATATCCGGACACTGACAAGGGATCAGAATGACATATTCAGAGGGCGTATAAACCGTCCGAGGGCTATAGGTGTAAATAATGGGGAGGATAGGTCATGAGCAGGAAGAGAAGAAGACCCGATGATGAAGAGACTTCCTACTGGTTGTCATATTCGGACATGATGGCTGCACTGCTTCTGATATTTGTTCTCATCATATCGTTCACGCTCATGCAGTCCAAGAGGCAGTATGAGAGCAAACAGGAGCAGCTTGATGAGCAGAAGAAGATAATCGCGGATCAGGAGAAGCTGCTTAATGAGCAGCAGAAAGAGCTCGACAGGATTGCCGGAATCAGAAGTGATCTGGTGAAGGCACTCAGGGACGAATTTTCAGGCAGCTCACTGAATGTTAAGATAGATGAGAAGACCGGCGCGATCACATTTGACGCGGGAGTGTTGTTTGACGTGTCGGACAGTGAACTGAAGGAAGATGGAAAGAAATTTATCAACCAGTTCCTCCCTAAGTATTGTAGTGTACTTTTAAGTGATGATTACAGGGATTACGTTTCGGAGATAATCATAGAGGGACACACGGATACGAATGGTTCCTACATATACAATCTTGAACTTTCACAGCAGAGAGCATTTTCGGTGGCAAAGTACTGCCTGACGGAGAGCAATGGCATAATCAGCAGTGGACAGGAAGAACAGTTGAGAACAGTGCTTACGGCGAATGGAAAGTCCTACAGTAATCCGATATACGGTGAAGATGGAGAGGTTGATATGGCTGCATCCAGGCGTGTTGAGATAAAGTTCAGGCTTCAGGATGAAGAGATGATAGATGAGATGATGGACATCCTAAAGGACAAATAGATATCTAAGAGGAAGACAATGGCGGTAAATAAGACAAAACTGAAAAAACAAATATTTGACATAATACAGATAGGGGACAAAAGCAATCTGCTGAGCAGGGCATTTGACATATTTATAGTGGTTGTCATATTGTCTAATATATCGGTGATGTTTCTACAGACCTACGACCAGCTTGAACCGTATTATGGGATACTGAGTGTTATCGAGTGGGTGACTACAGGCATATTCTGTGTTGAGTACATTCTTCGCATATGGACGGCGGATTTTTTGTATCCCACATGTACCAGAGGAAAGGCGATAGGAAAGTTTCTTATATCGTATGACGGCATTGTCGATCTATTGACAATCATACCGGTATTTTTCCTCTCAGGTTTTGTGGCATTTAGAATGCTCAGGGTTGTCAGGATATTCCATTTGTTCAGGATCAACTCGAGGTATGATAGTTTCAATGTCATCAAGATTGTACTGGTGAGAAAAAGCAGGCAGATTATTTCATCCATGTTCATCATATTTATATTGATGATGGCGAGCAGTCTGTGCATGTACAGCACGGAACACGTTGCACAACCGGAGGTGTTCAGCAATGCTTTCAGTGGAATATGGTGGGCGGTGTCCACGGTTCTTACCGTGGGATATGGGGACATTTACCCGATCACGCTGCTGGGTAAATGCATGGCAATAGTCATAGCGTTTATGGGAGTTCTGTTGGTAGCTATACCCACAGGTATCATAAGTGCCGGATTTGTAGAGCAGTATCAGAACAATGCCAATGAGGGGTCAAAAGTTGTTGATGTGGACGAGATTGGAGAACTGCTCGTAGATGATGCAAGCAAGTTTTGCGGCATGACTATACTTCAAGCCACTGAGGGGTATGGTGTGAATATATATATGGTACTGAGGGATAATATGTCTATATTGCCAACTGGTGATCTGAAGATACAGACCGGCGATATTTTGATAGTGAAGTCAAAATTCCTTGAGAAGAGACGTGGAAGCTCATTATCTTAGGTTATGCAAGTAATAAATATAAAATTCAGATTATAAATGAGAACTTTCTGTAAACTACAAAAAAAACTCAATAATAATATTGATTTATTTTGACTAATTGGGTATACTTTCAACTGAATATGAGAGAAAGTGTTCATATTTATTTTCAGATTATTGAGTGCTGTATAGTTGCGGTGCCGGCAGGGCACAGGCGACATGCACCTATCAATGAAATACATTTAAAGAAAAGGAGTTAAGAAAAATGGCAACAGTTGATTTAACTAAGTATGGCATTACAGGCACAACAGAGATCGTACACAATCCTTCATATGAATTGTTATTCGAGGAAGAGACAAAGGCTGACCTTCAGGGATACGAGAAGGGACAGGTTAGTGAACTCGGCGCAGTTAACGTTATGACTGGTATTTATACAGGCCGTTCACCTAAAGATAAGTATATCGTAGTAGATGAGAATTCAAAGGATACTGTATGGTGGACATCAGATGAGTACAAGAACGATAACCATCCAATGACAGAGGAGACATGGGCATCAGTTAAGGATCTTGCAAAGAAGGAACTCTCAAACAAGAGACTTTTTGTAGTTGATGCATTCTGCGGAGCAAATGCCGATACTCGTATGGCTATCCGTTTCATCGTTGAGGTTGCTTGGCAGGCTCATTTCGTAACAAACATGTTCATCAAGCCAACAGAGGAAGAGCTTAAGAACTTCGAGCCAGATTTCGTAGTATACAATGCTTCAAAGGCTAAGGTTGAGAACTACAAGGAGTTAGGACTTAACTCAGAGACATGTGTAGCATTCAACATTACAAGCCATGAGCAGGTTATAGTTAACACATGGTACGGCGGAGAGATGAAGAAGGGTATGTTCTCAATGATGAACTACTACCTTCCACTTAAGGGAATGGCTTCAATGCACTGCTCAGCTAACACAGATATGAACGGTGAGAATACAGCTATCTTCTTCGGACTTTCAGGAACAGGTAAGACAACACTTTCAACAGATCCAAAGCGTCTCCTTATCGGTGATGATGAGCATGGCTGGGATGACAATGGTGTATTCAATTTCGAGGGCGGATGCTACGCTAAGGTTATCGACCTTGACAAGGATTCAGAGCCAGACATCTACAACGCTATCAAGAGAAACGCTCTTCTTGAGAACGTTACACTTGATGCAAACGGCAAGATTGATTTCACTGATAAGAGCGTAACAGAGAATACTCGTGTATCTTACCCAATAAATCATATCAAGAACATTGTAAGACCTATATCATCAGCACCAGCTGCAAAGAACGTAATCTTCCTTTCAGCAGATGCGTTTGGAGTACTTCCTCCAGTATCAATCCTTACACCAGAGCAGACACAGTACTACTTCCTGTCAGGATTCACAGCAAAGCTTGCTGGTACAGAGAGAGGTATCACAGAGCCAACACCTACATTCTCAGCTTGCTTCGGTCAGGCATTCCTCGAGCTGCATCCTACAAAGTATGCAGAGGAGCTTGTTAAGAAGATGGAGAAGAGCGGTGCTAAGGCATACCTTGTTAACACAGGATGGAATGGAACAGGCAAGAGAATTTCAATCAAGGATACAAGAGGAATTATCGATGCAATCCTCAGCGGTGCTATCAATGAGGCTCCTACAAAGAAGATTCCTATGTTCGACTTCGAGGTTCCAACAGAGCTTCCTGGTGTAGATCCAGCAATCCTTGACCCACGTGACACATACGCTGATGCTTCAGAGTGGGAAACAAAGGCTAAGGATCTTGCAGCAAGATTCCAGAAGAACTTTGCTAAGTACGAGGGAAATGCAGCAGGTAAGGCATTAGTTGCAGCAGGTCCACAGCTCTAAGATATAAACTGACAAACAGTTAGACCATATAAGCAATATGTAAACCGGATATATTCAAGGCGTTATGCCTGGATATATCCGGTTTTTCAGTCTCCGCGGAATCTTTGGGGACGGAGGTGCCTGACCCCAATTATGTCAACCTGGTGGGGACGGAGGTGTCTGACCCCTTTTATGTCAACCCGGTGGGGACGGAGGTGCCTGACCCCAATTATGTTAACCTAGGACGGGAAGAACCCTGACAGAAAATCTCATATAAAACTACTTGCGTTATCGAACTGATGTTCGTATAATAGAACGTATGAGCGAGATAATAAAAGAATTAACTACCAATGAAAAATTAAAGATACTAGCGGATGCAGCTAAGTATGATGTGGCATGTACGTCCAGCGGGGTGGATAGAAAGGGCGAGAAAGGAGCTATTGGTAACAGTGTATCATGCGGAATCTGTCACAGTTTTGCTGCGGATGGACGGTGCATATCACTTCTAAAAGTTCTGATGACCAATCACTGTGTATATGACTGTAAGTATTGTTTGAACAGAGAGAGCAATGATGTGCCCCGGACTGCATTTGAGCCGGAAGAGTTGTGTAATCTTGTCGTGGAATTTTACAAGAGGAATTATATAGAAGGGTTATTTCTGAGTTCGGGTGTTATGAAGAATCCTACATACACCATGCAGCGTATGTGTGAGGCGTTGTATATGTTGCGGGTAAAATACAGGTTTAACGGATATATACATGTCAAGACTATACCGGGAGCTTCTGACGAGCTTATAAGCATGGTGGGGTATTTAGCGGACAGGGTTAGTGTTAATATGGAACTGCCTACCGAGGAGGGCCTTGAAAGGCTGGCACCAAATAAGAGTTTTAAGACTATTTTGGATCCGATGGGCAAACTTGCTGGTACGATACAATCACACCGGCTAGCGGTGGGTAAATCTGCGCGCATGGAGAGAAGCAGTATAAACAGATATCTGACAGGGAGTATATTCAATGAGAAGAATCTGGAGCATGATCTTCTGCTCTCTGATTTGGCAGCTGGACAAGCCGGGCTTCCGGGCACAGACAAAGTGTCCGTTTTTTCTCCTGGCATACAGCGGGAAACTGTATGTGTAGCAAGAGCTGCAGGTGGAATTGGTCCTTCAACTGAAAAGAGGGCCATACGTGCAGTTGAGACTGCAACAGGAGTAGGGGCTGCAACTGTCAGTGGAAGTAATATGGTTCTTCCGTCTATGTTTGGAGATACGGACAGGAGAAGACCATTTGCACCGGCAGGACAGAGCACACAGATGATAGTTGGTGCTGATGGAGGCTCGGATTACACGCTTATCCACACTGCGCAGAGACTATATCAGAGTTATGACCTGAAGAGGGTGTTCTATTCAGCATACATACCGCTCAACGATGATTCAGCACTTCCGTCACCGGGGACAGAGGTTCCGTTGCTGAGAGAACACAGACTCTATCAGGCTGACTGGCTTCTTAGGTATTATGGGTTTCATGCCGATGAGATAGTCACGGCTGAGGAGCCGAATCTGGATCAGCGTATGGATCCAAAGTGTAACTGGGCGGTGAGACATCTCGATCAGTTTCCGGTTGAGGTGCAGACTGCACCGTATGACCTCTTATTGCGCATTCCCGGTATAGGACCGAAGTCTGCTGCAAGGATAGTCAGAACGCGCAGATATGGAAGCCTTGACTTTGATAATCTTAAGAAGATGGGGGTGGTGTTGAAAAGGGCACATTACTTTATAACGTGTGGTGGTCGCATGATGTATAAGATTCCGATCGAGCGGGATTATATTGTTGGGGAGATGACCGATGTGAGTCGCAGCGAGAACTGGCAGGTTGCCCATCAGAGCGAACGGTACACGCAGATGACGCTGTTCGATATAGGACTTCAAGGGGGGAATGTGTTATGATGATCTTTACATGTGGCGACAATTATGAGAATGCGGCATCTTGTATATATTCAGCGTGGGAGTATGCTCTGAAGGCCGGACATGATGATGTCAGGATAGTCAGAGAACCGGTTACGCAGCTGGACATGTTTGCAGAGTATGTGTATGTCGACGCTGACTCGGACAAGACAGAGAAGTTCACCAGATCGGTGAGAAGAATATCAAATCTGGTTTACAGGAATGTGTTCTATGCACTCCTTTCATGGCAGGAGGATGCTGTGGATGCAGTGTACAGATATCTTATTCTTGCGTTCAAAGTAGGAAAAGAGGTAGAGCATATGCTTATAAAGCCGGAAGTCATGCGGGTTATGGAGCTTGTGAGGAATGTCAGCAACGAGGCACACAGGTTTCGTGAGATGACGCGGTTCACATTGGTGGACAGAAAGGTGTATGTGAGCCATATAGAGCCTCGGTGTGATGTGTCACTTCTTGTGGCGGAACATTTTGCTGACAGGATGCCGTCAGAACACTGGGTGATAGTTGACGATGGCAGACGCACGGCTGTGGTGCATCCGGCAGATGAACATGTGTATGTGAAACATCTCACGGATGAGGAGTTCACGGCTCTGGGACAGGCGGAGTACGAGACGGATGAATATACGGATATGTGGAGGACTTTTTTTAACGCGATAGCCATTGAACAGCGGGAAAACTACAGGTGCCAGAGAAATTTGTTTCCGCTTTGGATAAGGAAACATGCCACGGAATTTAGGAAAATGCCATAGGTTGTTTCCAAACTGTTTTATAACAACTTATTATCAAGCTTGTTTTCAACAAAAAAAGCTTGAATTACCTAAAATAATATGATAATATCAATCCTTGTGATGTATTAATCATATTCCTTGCTCACAGACAGCTGTGGGCCAGAGACCATAAGGAGGTGCAATGTAATGAACAAATATGAATTGACTTTAGTTGTTAGTGCAAAGATTGATGAGGAAGCCAGAACAGCTGTTGTTGATAAGGTTAAGTCTTATATTGAGAAGGCTAACGCAACAATTACAGATGTTAACGAGTGTGGACTTAAGAAGCTTGCTTACGAGATTCAGAAGATGGGCGAAGCATACTACTACTTCATTCAGTTTGATGCAGATGCTGACGTTCCAGCTCAGCTTGAGGCTAACATTCGTATTATGGAATCAGTTCTTAGATATCTTTGCGTTAGATTAGACGCCGAGTAATAGGAGGTATTCTATAATGAACAAGGTAATATTGATGGGTAGACTCACAAGAGACCCAGAAGTTAGATATTCACAGTCAAATTCGGGCGACGGTCAGATGGCCATCGCAAGATACACATTGGCTGTAGACAGAAGATATAATAGAAATGGCGACCAGAATGCAGATTTCATAGGCTGCGTTGCATTCGGCAAGAGTGCAGAGTTTGCAGAGAAGTATCTGAAACAGGGTACTAAGATTGCTATAACAGGCAGAATTCAGACTGGTAGCTACACGAATAAGGATGGTAATAAGGTATACACAACAGATGTTGTCATTGAGGAGCAGGAGTTTGCAGAGAGCAAAGCTGCCAGTGGACAGTCATCAGGTGGTGGATATCAGCCAGCAGGAAGACCTGAGCCGAGCAATGCGGGGGCTGAGGGATTCATGAGTATACCGGAAGGCATAGAGGACGATTTACCATTCAAATAAAACAGGAGGTAAATACAATGGCTTACAACAAGACTGATAGAGCTGACGCTCCAATGAAGAGAAGAAATATCCGTAGAAGAAAGAAAGTCTGCGAGTATTGTGCTAATAAAGAGGCTGTGATCGATTACAAGGATTCAAACGCACTCAGAAAGTATATCTCAGAGAGAGGAAAGATCCTTCCAAGAAGAATCACAGGAACATGTGCTAAGCATCAGAGAGCAATAACAATTGCTGTCAAGAGAGCTAGACAGATCGCAGTATTACCATACGTTCAGGATTAATTCTTATCAGTGATAAGTATATACAGAACCGCTATTCAATGTTATTATTGGATAGTGGTTTTTTTATGTGATTTTATTGTATATTTTATGTAAGGGATGTAAAAAATAGAAAGGCAGAGGGAAAATGGCGGATACGGTAGTGAAGGTGAGTAATCTCACCAAGTCATACGGTAAAAATAAGGTCTTGTCGGATGTGAACATAACGCTTGAACGGGGAAAAATATACGGTTTTATAGGACAAAATGGTGCTGGAAAGACAACCATGATCAACCATATCAATGGGCTCCTGTTTCCGGATGAGGGGACGATAGAACTGTTTGGAAGTTCGGACAAAAATGGCTTGGTTCAGGCGAGGACAAGAATAGGAACTGTAAGTGAGCATGCGGGTTTACATGCGAATTACAGTGCGAGGGAAAATATAAAGCTCAATATGAAACTCAGGGGGATAGATAGTGATGAGCTGGTGCAGAGGACGATCGACAATGTAGGGCTCAGCGGTGTTGGAAACCAAAAGTTTCGTAATTTCTCTATGGGAATGAAGCAGAGACTTGCGATAGGCTGTGCTATGCTCTCGGGTCCGGAGCTGCTGTTGCTGGATGAACCAATCAACGGTCTTGACCCTGTAGGTATAGTGGAAATCAGAAATCTTTTGAAACAGCTCAATCAGAGGTTTGGGGTTACTATGCTCATATCAAGTCATATACTAACTGAACTCCATGAGCTGGCTACGGATTATATAATCATAGATCATGGATGTATAAAGGACTGCATCTCTGCACAGCAGCTGGATGAGAGGTGTGGACGTAGGATAAAACTCAAGACAAATGATGTGCAGAAGGTGCTGACAATCCTTTTGGAGAGATACAATATCACTCAGGTGTTTGTAAACGGACCGGAGATAGTGATAGACAGACCGGTAGATCCAAATGAGCTTGCGTGGGTATTGTACAACGAGAGAGTGTTTGTGTCAGAGTATCACATGGAGGAGGAGAGCCTGGAGAATTACTTTATAAGGATGATAGGAGGTGGCAGACGTGCGTAGATTGTTGTCAGCAGAATTCTATAAGTTATGGAAGAGTGTGGGGTTCAGGGTTTGCCTCATAGTGTTCTTTATTCAGGATGTGATATATCTGTTATCTGTAGGATTTGTGGGAGATCTGCTCGGGATGGAATTGAATGGTTTTGAACAGTTTAATTATCTTCTGACAGCATTTTCAGGAAGTACGGTGTCCGGAATGTTATTTGGATTCATGGCAGCATCTCTGATCACCAGCGATTATAAGTCACGAGATATACAGTGTGCCATTGCGCAGGGACACAGTCGTGTACATATAATGTTTTCGAAGATCATAGTATATGTTGTGGCTATATGGATACTAGCTGCGGAGGATATACTTGTATATGTAGTTGGTTCTTCTATTGCAGGAGGATTTGGAAGGGCTTTTGATGGGGATGTCGCATTATATATGTTGAGATCGATAGTGTGTGAAGGCTTTGTTCTGACAATGATGTTCATGACGTGCGTATTTATCGCATTTTCACTGACATCAAAGGCCGCATCAGTGTCGATAAATATACTGCTGTTTTTTGTGATAGACCTTGGACTTACAGTCATGCCGTTGATATTTCAGTCAGAAAAACTGGAAAAGTTCCTGTCATATCTGCCATTTGTGGCAGTGAATGAGATGGGGGGATGGAATATTGATTGGGGACATGCTGGAATAGCAATGGGTATCGCGGCAGTTTATGGTGTGGCAATGATAGTAGCTACATGGACGGTATTTCGCAGAAGAGATCTGAGATAATGATAAAAAAGCATCGGTTCAACCGTGTTGACAAAAAGACTGTCAAAGTTTATTATTACTCTAGCTACGCAGTGCGCAGATGCTGCATATATGTGCAGTGGCATGCGGCTGCTCAGAGAATGTGTAGAAAAGGAGTATAACGATGGGAAAGTACACAAAGGAAGACATATTGAAAAAGGTTAAAGAAGATGACGTAGAGTTTATCAGACTCCAGTTTACAGATATTTTTGGCGACCTTAAGAACGTAGCGATAACTGCAAGTCAGATTGAGAAGGCACTCAACAACAAGATAATGTTTGATGGTTCATCTATCGAGGGATTTGCCAGAATAGAAGAGTCAGATATGTACCTGTATCCTGATTATGATACATATGAGACATTCCCATGGAGACCACAGCAGGGTAAAGTTGCGAGACTTATATGTGATGTGTATAAGCCAGATGGAACACCTTTTGAGGGAGATCCTAGATATGTACTGAAGAGAGCACTTGCCGAGGCAAAAGAGATGGGATATGAGATGAATGTCGGTCCTGAGTGTGAGTTCTTCCTCTTCCAGACAGATGAGAATGGCATGCCAACTACAAACACATATGAGAGAGCAAGCTATTTTGATCTTGGACCATTAGATTTTGGCGAGAATGCAAGAAGAGATATGGTACTTACTCTTGAACAGATGGGATTTGAGATAGAGGCATCACACCATGAGGTTGCTCCTGCACAGCATGAGATAGATTTCAAGTACGGAGAGGCACTTAAGACAGCTGACAACATCGAGACATTCAAGCTTGTTGTCAAGACTATCGCAAAGAGACATGGCCTCTGCGCAACATTTATGCCAAAGCCAAAGTACGGTGTATGCGGCTCAGGTATGCATATGAATATGTCACTCCAGAAGGATGGCAAGAATATATTTGCAGATGAGAACGACAAGCTTGGTCTTAGCCAGGAGGCATATTGGTTCATTGCAGGTATCATGGAGCATATGAAAGAGATGACAGCCATCACAAATCCGCTTGTAAATTCTTACAAGAGACTTGTTCCTGGTTACGAGGCTCCTATCTACATCGCATGGTCAGCAAAGAACAGAAGCCCACTCATCAGAATACCAAGTGCAAGAGGCGCTGGTACAAGAGTGGAGCTTAGATGTCCGGATCCAACTGCCAATCCGTATCTTGCGATGGCAGTATGCCTTAAGGCTGGTCTTGATGGAATCAAACGTCAGCTTCCTGTTCCACCAAGTGTTGATACCAATATATTCAACCTCACAGCAGAGGAAAAGAAGGAGCACCATATCCATAGCCTTCCAGCAAACCTCAGAGAGGCTACACTTGCAATGAGCGAGAGCGAGTTCATGAGAGATGCTGTCGGTGACCATATCTTTGAGAGATATACAAATGCCAAGATGGACGAGTGGAATGAATATACAAGACAGGTTACAGACTGGGAGATTTCAAATTATCTTTACAAAGTCTGATTTTTTACAATTTTAAAAATGATGAGAGGTATAGGTAAGCGGTTCAGGGAATTGCTTACCTATATATTTGAAGAGATATAGGCACACGATTGAGAGGACACAGATTTGGTAAATGTAATAGTGGTGTTTCCCAAAATAGAAGAGGCAAAAAGCGTAAAGAACCTGCTAGTCCGCAATGGTATAAGTGTAGCAAAGGTGTGTACAACTGGCTCACAGGCTGCCCAGGCAGCGGATGCCTGTGATGATGGAGTTATAATATGTGGATACAAATTCTCTGATATGATGTACACTGATCTGGAGAGTTATATCCCAAAGTATTTTGATATGATAGTTCTAAGCAGCAGGAAGAACTACGAGGAAGTCCGGGACAGCGGTGTGGTATGCCTGTCTATGCCTGTCAAATCGGCGGATTTTGTAAATACTGTATCTCTTACGATAGAGAACCTGTTGTGGGAGAGAAAAAAACGCAAGTCGCAGCCGAAGGAACGAACAGAAGAAGAAAAGAAAGTTATAAAGGCAGCAAAGCTCAAACTTATGAATGATTATGAATACGACGAGCAAGGGGCCCACAGATATCTGCAGAAAAAAAGTATGGATCATGGAATCAATATAGTTGAGATGGCATATATGGTATTAAATAACACCGATTCATTCTGATGACTTTGCAGCTGTATAGAGAGTCTCAGATTGAAAGAACAAATATATAAGACTAAATTCTGGAGGCTCTTAATGCATTTCACGAAGATGGAAGGTCTGGGAAATGACTATGTGTACGTGAATTGTTTCGAGGAGAAAGTGTATGATCCACAGCACCTGGCAAGGCTGATAAGCGACAGACATCGCGGCGTGGGAAGTGATGGCCTTATTCTTATAGGTCCCTCTGACAAAGCGGATTTCAGCATGTCTGTCTACAATTCGGACGGTAGCGCTGCTGAGATGTGCGGCAATGGGATAAGATGCGCAGGCAAATATGTATATGACAACCATATGACGGATCGCAGGGATATTGCTATAGAGACTCTCGCCGGGGTGAAACACCTCCGTTACATATCTGGTAACAACGAGCAGTGTAGTATTATGGTTGACATGGGAGATCCAAAGATCGGGTGCGAAATGTTCAACATAACAGCGGCATCTTCAGCAGAGCACATAGAAGAGACTATATGTGTGTCTGGAGAAACTATATCGTTCGTTCGGGTATCCATGGGAAATCCCCACGCGGTGGTGTGGACAGATGAGATCAGGATGCGTGCTGGTGATGTAGCCAGGATAGGTTCTGCGATGGAAAGACATGAGGCATTCCCAGCCGGAACAAATGTGGAGTTTGTCAAAGTACTGGGACGTGACCTGATACAGATGCGTGTATGGGAACGCGGATCGGGTGAGACCTTGGCGTGTGGCACAGGCGCCTGCGCTGCAGCTGCTGCGTGTATGGCACGGGGGTATACAGGTGATGAGGTTACTGTACGACTTGTCGGTGGTGAACTAAGCATAAAATATGACAGAAAAAAAGATACAATATATATGACAGGGCCGGCAAGAACTGTGTTTTGCGGTTGTGTTGATATAAAATTACAGGAGGAATAATATGTTTAAGGCAAATGAAAACTATTTAAAACTTCCGGGAAGTTACCTCTTCTCAACAGTTGGAAGAAAACAGAGAGAGTACAGTGCAGCTCACCCGGACAAGAAGGTTATCAGACTTAGTATAGGTGATGTTACTCAGCCGCTTGCACCTGCTATCATTGAGAGACTCCATAAGGCTGTAGATGAGATGGCTGTGGCAGAGACATTCAAGGGCTATGCTCCGGATCTCGGTTACGAGTTCCTTAGAAATACAATAGCAAAGAATGATTACGCTGACAGAGGTGTAGATATATCAGCTGATGAGATATTTGTGAGCGATGGAGCAAAGAGCGACTCAGCAAATATCCAGGAGATATTCACAGCCGACAGTAAGATTGCAGTGTGTGATCCGGTGTACCCTGTGTATGTAGACTCAAATGTAATGGCAGGAAGAACAGGCACATATGACAAGGACACAGAGCTTTGGAGTGATGTTATCTATATGCCATGTCTGGCTGACAACAACTTTGCACCAGAGCTTCCGAAGAAGACTCCAGACATCATATATCTGTGTTTCCCTAATAATCCCACAGGTGCAACCATCAAGAAGGCACAGCTTCAGGAGTGGGTTGATTATGCCAACAAAGTTGGTGCGGTTATCATATATGATGCTGCATATGAGGCATATATCAGCGAGGAAGATGTTCCACATACAATATATGAGTGCGAGGGTGCCAGAACATGTGCCATCGAGCTCAAGAGTTTTTCAAAGAACGCAGGATTTACAGGAACACGTCTTGGATACGCTGTAGTTCCAAAGGATCTCAAGGATGCAGACGGAGTGTCCATGCACAGCCTCTGGGCAAGAAGACATGGAACGAAGTTCAACGGTGCACCGTACATTGTTCAGGCGGCAGGCGATGCCGTATATTCAGACGAGGGCAAGGCTCAGACAAAGGCTCAGATCGCGTATTACATGAACAATGCAAAGGTTATATCCCAGGGACTTAAAGAGGCAGGATACACAGTATCTGGCGGTGTAAACGCACCATACATCTGGCTCAAGACACCTGACAACATGTCATCATGGGATTTCTTTGACTATCTGCTTGAGAATGCAAATGTGGTCGGAACCCCAGGTTCAGGATTTGGCCCAAGCGGCGAGGGATACTTCAGACTCACAGCGTTTGGAACATACGAGAACACAGTTGAAGCTATAGAGAGAATAAAGAATCTTTAATATACAACAAATGGTCATCGAATTATAATTGATGACAGCTTATGATGTGTGCAGAAGCCATGATGATCGCTTTTTGTACATCTGCTATATGATATAAGACGCAGCCCGGGACTTCATTTGATGAGAAAAGTCCGCGGGCTGTTTTTGTCTGTCGGTCTTTACTCATATATTCAGATTTGATATAATGATTCATAAGGGTGATTATATGCCAAAAACGGAGGTATTGAGATGAAGGATAACGGACTTTTGGTTCAGTATTTTACTGCAAATACAACCGATAGCCAGAATTTATGGAAGAAGGCAGCGGAGGATGCTGCGGTACTTAAAAAGATTGGGGCTACGGCTGTATGGTTTCCGCCTGCAACAAAGGGTGCGCAGGGCAAAGAGGATATGGGTTATGCACCGTATGATCTATATGATCTTGGTGAATTTGATCAGAAAGGTTCAGTTGGAACCAGATATGGAACAAAGGATGAGTATCTGGCGGCCATCAAGGCTATGAAAGCGGAGAAGATTGATGTCTATGCTGATGTAGCGGTGAGACAGAAGCTTGGTGCAGATAAGATAGAGAAGGTATCTGCGGCGGACTTTAACTCCAAGGACATCCCTCAGATGATAGGAAATAAAAAGATTGTTGGAGCATTATCTAAGTTCACATTTCCAGGTAGAAAGACAAAATATTCGAAGTTCAAGTGGAACTGGAAACATTTTGCGGGAATAGACTGGCAGCAGGATGAATTCAAAAAGCGCGTGTGTGCGCTTGAGGGAAGAGATCCTGAGGAGGCAGAGAAAGAATTTTCAAAGTATGATTATATCATTGGAAGCGAGATAGATTTCTATAATCAGGAAGTATACGACGAACTCATGAATTGGGCGCAGTGGTATGAGAAGAATACAGATGTAGATGGTTTTAGATTTCAGGAGGCTGAGGCTATCCCGGCATGGTTTATAAAGGACTTTGTTGCGGCAGCTTCGGACATACCGGTGACGACAAGGAAGAAGACAGTTGAGGATGCTCCAGAATTTGTACATAAGGACATATTTGCGGTGGGAGATTTCTGGCATTGGAACGTAGATTACCTGAATGGTTACATAAAGGCGACTGATGGTCAGGCTGCTATGTTTGATGTGCCTCTGCATTTTAATTTCCATGACGCGTCTGTGGCTGACGGAGCTTATAATATGGCAGATCTGCTCAAGGGATCGCTTATGATGAGTAATCCGGAGAAAGCAGTTACATTTGTTGACAACCACGAATCCCAGGTTGGAGGCGTGCTTGAGTCATACGTTGAGGATTGGTTCAAACCGCTTGCGTATGCGGTCATTCTGCTCAGACAGCAGGGATATCCTTGCCTGTATATGGGCGATTATGCCGGCATACCTCAGGTAAAGGTTAAGTCCAAGAAGACGATACTTAATAAGATACTTAAGCTTAGAAAGAAATACGCTTATGGTGAGCAGCACGATTACTTTGATCATAGCGAAGTGGTTGGCTGGACTAGAGAAGGCGACGAGGAACACAAGGATTCCGGGCTTGCAGTTGTTATGTCAGATGGAGTTGGCGGTACCAAGAGAATGTATGTGGGAAGACAGTTTGCAGGTACGCACTTTGCTGACGTTATGGGCAATGCAAAGTATGATATAAAGATAGATGATGAAGGTTGTGGCGAGTTCTATGTGAACAGACGTGGACTTTCAGTATGGATCAAAAAAGATTGCAAATTATAAAAAAGTGGTATATAGTATAATTACTTTATCACACTAAAGTTGTGAAAGTTATAAAGGAGCTTGATTATGGGAAAAACAGTACACACAGAAGCAGTACAGGATCTGTTTGAGGCAATACTTACATTGAAGACAGAAGAAGAGTGCTTTGATTTCTTTGAGGATGTTTGTACGGTGAATGAGCTGTTATCTATAGCACAACGATTTGCAGTGGCAAAGATGCTGAAAGAGGACAATACATATCTTGAAGTTGCAGAGAAGACTGGGGCGTCGACTGCAACCATAAGCAGGGTTAACAGATCTCTGAATTATGGCAAGGATGGATATGAACTCGTATTCTCCAGAATGAAGAGTTTTCAACGGAATGGTGATTCTGATAAAAACGAGGGATCAAAATAATTGGAAATGATCAAGAATAAAATAAAGACCGATACAGATTGTCATGTAGATTGACTGTCTGTATCGGTTTTTTATAGTTAAGTTTAATATATAAGTTTGATCTGTATCACAGTTTGACTTGAAAACAGATACAAGTTTAGCGGTTGGAGGTTGGCTTGTTGGATATCTGCTGCTTGGATTTCTTGACTGATGTCTGCTGTTCCTTGTTCCTTTGCGCCTGAGCCTTTGCTTTTGCCTCTTTTGCCTTTGCTTCGGCTTTTGCCCTAGTCTGAGCCTTTGCCTCAGCCTCTGATTCCGATCTTAGTTTATCAACCAAATGCTCTACATATTTTTTCTTGGCATATATATCAACAGACAGGAGCGATATCATACTAAGGTCGTGCAGATATGAATCCTTTTCCGGGTCATACATGGCATCGGCTTTGTTGGCTGTTCTGACTATATCTTTTATGATATCTCCGTAGTGTTGTGACAGATGCTCATACAGATGGGCATAGATGTCAGATATATCTTTCCCATCTTTGTTAGAGTTAAAATATCCATCTATAAGAGGCTGGAGAAGAGTCTGTATGTCATTTATACTCAGCATATTCTTGAGATAGTATATATATATGAGCAGTATAAGGTGCTGCTTGGAATATCTCTTTTTGTTAGGCGAAGGGAGAAGATTGTTCTTGGTGTAGTTGTTGATCATAGTCTTCGTCATCACCTTGTCTTCATCATTGCGCCTGTTTTTGCCGAGCTGATCTTCCATGAAGGTTGTGAGCTGGTCCATGTACAGGTCGATGGATGGGATATCCTTCGGGTTTATGTAATCAAGGCCACCGGCCATTGATATTATATCTTTTATATTTGTCTTTTTATCCATGTAGACACCTCTTATTATAATTGGATAATATGTCCTGATTATTGCATAATTGCGAAAATCATTATGTTAAAGTCAACATGACATATTATATAGTATTCAAAACTACATTACAAGGTTGTTTTGCGATAAAACATAATAATTTGCAAAAAAGCAAAATAACATAAATAATAAAAAACGATACAAGCTTCTAAAAACTTGTATCGCTAAATATCGCTAAAATAATGATATATTTGTAATATAACACTAATCATCAGAATCAGCAGTTTCGATTGGTAGGAGTGTTACAAGAACTCTGGCAACACGTTTTTTATCCATCTCCACAACCTTATATAGACAAGTGCTGTCTGCAGCCGATTCACCTTTCACAGGGATGTGATCCAGAAGCTCGGTGATGTATCCGCCGAGGGAATCATAATCTTCGGATTCTATGTTGAGGTTTAAAGCGTCGTTTAAATCATCAAGTTTGATAGAACCGTCGATATTATAATGTGTGTCATCAATTTTGATTATATTATTGTGCTCCTCGGTATCGTATTCATCCTTTATGTCTCCAATGATCTCCTCGATGAGATCCTCTATTGTGATGAGACCTATGCATATTCCGTACTCATCGAGCACGATTGCCATTGTGTTGGAATCAGACTTCATAGAGTGAAGAAGATCGTTGGTCTTTTGGTACTCATATACATAAAGAGGTTTTCTCATGATGTTTCTGACGCTGAAATTGTTTATATCGTGAGTTGCCTTGTAAAAGAAGAGGTCTTTTACATGAAGGATTCCTATGACATTATCTCTTGAATCTTCGTATACAGGGATCCTGGTATATGGGACCTCCATGTACAGATTCAGCAGATCTTCATACTCCATATCCACTGATGCAATGGTCATGTCGGCTCTTGGTATCATGACATCTCTAGCGATGGAATCACCAAAATCCACAACGTTGGTTATCATTTCTTTTTCCTTACCCTCGATGACGCCCTCTTCTTCACTGACATTTACCATGCTTATGAGTTCGTCTTCAGTCATTTTTTGATTGCCGCCATCTTTGTCAAGTCTTATGACCCAGAAAATGAAATCTGCAATTTTGTTTACAATAAATATCACAGGTGTGAGAACAACCATGAGGAACTGGATTATGTCGATGTACAGTAGTGATATTTTCAGGTTATATCTCTGCGCAATAGTCTTTGGGGTGATCTCACCAAAGAGAAGAACGATGAGGGTG
The DNA here is from genome assembly GCA_902461735.1 of uncultured Coprococcus sp. GTDB lineage: Bacteria > Bacillota > Clostridia > Lachnospirales > Lachnospiraceae > Coprococcus. The sequence goes on along the minus strand of CABPYV010000015.1, from coordinate 33,212 downwards.
AGGATACCTGTTGCGATTCCAACTGCTGCACTTCCGAAAGCCTTTGTGACAAATGTAGTTGTGAGAGATGATGCCGATATATTGACTATGTTGTTTCCTATAAGAATAGTGCTTATCAGCTTGCTTGAATTCTCTGTGACTTTTAGAACCCTTGATGCTCTTTTGTTGCCGTTGTCAGCAAGCGATCTAAGGGAGAATTTGCTGACGGTTGTAAGAGCCGTCTCAGCTGATGAAAAGAATGCAGACAGTGCCACCAGCACCACCAGAATTATAATGTTTATTATGGAACCCACGCCCAAAACTTCATCTCCAATCATTTAAAAATTTTTATTTTTGATTGTACTTAATATATAGCGAGTTGTCAAGAATCTGAGCTCGCGCACGGTTAAGATGTGGAACAGAAACTTAAATGAAAGATGAATATAGTGACAGAATATGCAGATAATAATAGGGCAGCATATAGATGCATAGCAAACATGGCAAAGGAGATAATGACATGAGAAGTTCAGCAGAAACTTATAGGGAAGTTGCAGAGAGATGCAGTGCGTATGAGAAGAAGTGTTCATGCAAGGGACACACAAATGATGTGACAGGCAAGAGCTGTCTGAGCTGTGATCATTTCACAGACACTGAGCACTGTGAACTCGATCTGTATGATCCAATAGTCAAGAATCTCTAAGACAGAAACAGAGATATGGAAGAGTGGGGCAGCTGCAAACGAAATGTATCTGCCCTATACATAATGAAAAGTTGACACATCTGGCATGTATTGTTATACTTAATCACTGATAATGGAGTCGTCTGCGTGTGCAGATACAGCAAATAGTGAAAGGTATATACGTCAATGATTAGTGCTAATAATGTAACATTGAGATTTGGTAAGAAAGCTTTGTTCGAGGATGTGAATATCAAGTTCACAGAGGGTAACTGTTATGGACTTATCGGAGCAAATGGAGCCGGAAAGTCAACATTTCTAAAGATACTCTCAGGAGAGATAGAGCCTTCGAAGGGCGATGTGACCATGAATGATGGGGAGAGACTCTCAGTACTTCAGCAGGATCACTACAAGTACGATGATTATCAGGTACTTGACACGGTAATAATGGGTAACAAGCGTCTGTATGAGATCATGAAGGAGAAGGACGCTATATATATGAAAGAAGATTTCTCAGACGAGGACGGAGTAAAGGCTGCAGAGCTTGAGGCTGAATTTGCTGAGATGAATGGATGGGAGGCTGAGTCGGATGCCTCAACGCTCCTGAACGGACTTGGAGTTGGAACAGAGTTCCACTATAGCCTTATGAAGGATCTGGACGGTGGACTCAAGGTCAAGGTACTTCTTGCGCAGGCACTCTTTGGTAATCCTGATGTACTTCTTCTGGATGAGCCTACAAACCACCTTGATATGGATGCCATCGCATGGCTTGAAGAGTTTCTCATCAACTTTGAGAATACTGTCATAGTTGTATCACATGACAGATATTTCCTGAACAAGGTATGTACACATATAGCAGATATTGATTACAGCAAGATTCAGCTCTACGCAGGAAACTACGATTTCTGGTATGAGTCGAGCCAGCTGATGATCAAGCAGATGAAGGAAGCCAACAAGAAGAAAGAAGAGAAGATCAAGGAGCTCCAGGAGTTCATTCAGAGATTCTCGGCAAATGCTTCAAAGTCCAAGCAGGCGACATCCCGTAAGCGTGCTCTTGAGAAGATAGAGCTGGATGATATCAAGCCATCGAGCAGAAAGTATCCATACATTGATTTCAGACCTAAGAGAGAGATTGGAAATGAGGTACTCACAGTATCACACATCTCAAAGACAGTTGATGGTGAGAAACTTCTGGATGATATCTCATTCACAGTTGGACATGACGACAAGATAGCATTTGTAGGACCAAATACAAAGTCAACAACCATGCTCTTTAAGATACTTGCAGGCGAGGAGGAGCCTGATGAGGGAAGTTACAAGTGGGGTGTTACAACTTCACAGGGATATTTCCCTAAGGACAACACCAAGGAGTTCGACAACGATCTTGTGATAGTAGACTGGCTCACCCAGTACTCAGATGAGAAGGATGCCACATATGTAAGAGGTTTCCTTGGAAGAATGCTCTTTGCAGGTGAGGACGGAGTGAAGAAAGTTAAGGTTCTCTCAGGAGGAGAGAAGGTCAGATGCCTTCTGTCAAAGCTTATGATCATGGGTTCAAACACACTGATCCTTGATGAGCCAACGAACCATCTGGATATGGAGTCGATCACAGCACTCAACAACGGACTTATCAAGTTCCCTGGAGTTGTACTGTTCTCCTCACAGGACCATCAGTTTGTACAGACAACTGCAAACAGGATCATAGAGATCACAAACACCGGTCTGATAGACAAGCAGACTACATATGATGAGTATCTTGCAAATGACGAGCTTGCAAGAAAGCGACAGGTTATGAACATGGATTCTGAGGACTGACAACATCGGATGTCATGTAATGGCGTGGATAAAAGAAAATGAAATAAGCGAGATTGAAATAAGAAAATATAAATAAAAAGAAAACGCATGATGTGCTGTTAAGATCCAGTGTGGTGGTATGAACAGATACATCATGTGTTTTCTTTTTATATGATATGTTATTCGGAGAGGTCTATGCCAAGCACATACTCAAGGAACTTGAGTGAGTTGGTGTAGTTTCTGTCGATTGCTCCTGGGAAAGCGACATATACATCGGAGTATCCCGAATCCAGATTTTTGGCAAACTGGGTATCACTGATATCTATGGCATATGTTCTTGAGGTTCCATTTGGATCATCGAATTCCACCATGTAAGGTTCAAGAGCGGCATACGCCGATTCACTCAGATAACCTTTTAATGGCTTGGAGATGTTCTGTGCAGAACAGTACTTGATACCTGTTGCATTGCTTATAATAACGTCATATGTTCCAAGGTCGCAGTCGGATGACAAAATGCTGTAGTCTGTACTGTTGCTTGTCTGGATGTACTCGGAATGCTCAGTATAATAGTCATAGTCGATATCTAATCCGACGGATTCCTTGAACTGATAGCTGCCGGTTATGTTAATGTAATCTATGTAGTCATCCTCAAAAGACAGATCAACAGCCTCGGTATCCTGAGCATTTAGAATGACAAAACCGAGTGCTACAGGTCGCTTGTTCATATAGATGGTCACTGATAGATAACAAACAAATGCAATGATTAATATTGGGGTTATAACTTGCCATTTGTAGTAGTCAAAGAAGTATGAGAATTTCTCCTTACGGCTCATCCCTTCTGTGTTCTTCTTGTATAATTCTTTTTTTGCTGCCCTGCGCTCTTTTTTGCTCATGTTCAGCATATCGAGGTTGCTGTCCGCGTGCAGACTCTTTTTTATCGGCTTGCTGTGGGGCATTCTGTCGTCAGTGCCATCAACGCTGATCTTCCTGAATTTTTCAGGCTGTTTTGCAGTCTCGGCTACCGTGTTTTTTGCATTCTGTTCTTTTGCATCTGCAATCTTGCCGGATACGGCATTGCCTGTGGCTGCATGTTTTGACTGCACAGTCTGCTTGCCCTGATTTTTCGCTGCTGGACGTTTGTTTTTTGAATTCTTATTTTTTTTAGACATATACTTTGATGTTACCTGTATCTCTGCAACTACATTTGCAGATGTCCTTTCTTTGATGATTATTTATCAAGATCCTGTATTTGATAGTAGCATAAAGGAAAATATAAGTAAACCGAGGGCAAATAGAATTTATTTACTTTTAACATTTGTTGGTATATCATAGATTGTATTACGTTGTTCCGCATTAATTTGGACACAATGACTAAAAAGAAGAGAAACAGAGGTAAAAACGCAGGTATGAATGCTGATAAGAAGACTAACGAGAAAAACAACGAGAAAATGATCCCGAAAACAATGCCTAAAGAGCCGCTAAAGTCGGTGAGTATGTCGATGACCAGAGAGGAAAAGAATAAAGAACGAAAGAAAATGGGCAAGATGCTCCTTAAGGCTGTGGGAATAGTCCTGCTGGCAACGGTTGTGATATTTGGCAGCGTGCTTATCTATGCGAATGTAAAGCATAGGGAAGCTCTCAAGGAAGAAGAGAAATACCTGACCCCTCCGGGACAGATGGTGGAGATAGATGGGCATGAGATACATGTTGTACACAGGGGAGATGAAACAGCGAAGCATGCTCTTGTGTTCATACACCCGAACAAGACGGCGGATGATTCGATAGCACTCGAGCCATTGTTCGATGAACTTTCTGACTATGAACTCATATATGTGGACAGGAGCGGAAGTGGCTACAGTGATGACTGGGATGCGCCGAAGGACATAGACTCAATGCTGGCCGAGACAAGAGCGGCAGTAAAGGCTGTCACAGGAAGAACTTCATATATACTTGTGGCGAGCAAGAGCGGCGGAACATTGGCTGTGGACTGGGCAGATGAGTATCCTGACGAGGTGGAGGCGATAGTGGGACTCCAGATGTATTTCCCAGATCAGTATGAGGGAATGGATGAGGATGCATATTGTTCATTTGAAAACAAAATCATGCTTGAGCTTGTCAAGATTGGCGGACAGAGACTTTCAGACAGTGTGCTGCCTGATAATTCCTACAATATATACACAAAGGACCAGATGGATAGGAGAAATGCCATTATTGAAAAGGAACTTTATACCCAGGGTATGTACAATGAGGATAAATACCTTGTGAAAAATGCTAACAAGGTGGCTGCACTTGGTTTTCCAAAAAATACACCTATGTATATGATATACTGCAATCCTTATACAGATCCGTTTCTCCATCAGGATGATGATATACTGGAGACGTACGAAGATCTGATGCAAAATTCCGAGGAAGACCCTGCCGACACATACAATTCATACTATAAAGAATATACAGAGTCACACAGCAACGTGGAGATGACAGAGATGTCTGGTCCTGACCGCCTGATTGTATATAATCCACAAAAAGTGGCGGATTTAATCAAAGAATACATAAGCAACAGGGTTAAATAAGGCTATTTAGCTGTGTTATTTACAAATTTACCATAAAAAAGCGAAAAAAGTACTTGCATTATTGTCTAATATGTCCTATAATGACATTGTCGCTAAGGAAAAGCGATGGAAAATGGGTAATGAACTGTTAGCAACGATTAGTAAAATTGCTTATCAAGTTCATAAAACGAACTCGAAAGTTGGTTAAATTGACAGACGACTGATTATCGGTTGCCTAGCCGGTATGAAAGGGGTTTGGCAAGTTGCCACATTTGAGTAAGAGATTATATTTTTAAGGAGGGTTTTTTTGTGAGAAAATTCAAGAAGGCATTAGTTCTTTCATTAGCATGTGCTATGGGACTTTCACTCGTAGCTTGTGGTGGTAATGATGACGCAACAACAGAGGCTAAGAAGGACGACACAACAACAGAGGCAGCAAAGGAAGACGCATCAGATGCTACTTCAGAGGCAGAAGTAAGCGGTAGCGATGAGGGCAAGGTTCTTAACATCTACGCTTGGAACGAGGAGTTCAAGTCAAGACTTACAGCTCACTATCCAGGATATGAAGAGGTTGATGGAACTCATGGTAAGATCGGTGATGTTAATGTTAATTGGGTAATCGTTCCTTCAGATGACAACGCTTACCAGAATAACCTGGATCAGCAGTTACTTAAGCAGGCAGATGCATCAGCAGATGACAAGATCGATATGTTCCTCGTAGAGGCTGATTATGCACTTAAGTATGTTGATACAGACTACACAATGTCAGTTTCAGATCTCGGAATCACAGATGACGAGCTGGCAAACCAGTATCAGTACACAAAGGACGTTATGACAGATTCAAAAGGAACACTTAAGGGTGTTTCATGGCAGGGCTGTCCTGGTGTTCTTATCTACAACAGAGAAATCGCAAAGGATATGTGGGGATCAGACGATCCTGAAGAGGTTCAGAAGCATGTATCAGATTGGGATACATTCTATGCAACAGGTACAGAGTTAGCAGCTAAGGGCTACAAGCTCACAGCAACAGTTAACGATACATATCGTGTATATTCAAACAACGTATCAAGCAAGTGGGTTGAGGATGGCAAGCTCAACATCGATCCACAGTTCAAGGCTTGGGCAGATGCAGAGAAGGCATCATATGATGCTGGTCAGACAACAACTGGTGACCTTTGGGGCGATGAGTGGAAAGCTGGATTCTATCCAGATGGAAAGGTATTCGCTTACTTTGGACCAGCTTGGATGATCGACTTCTCAATGGCTGCTGAAGACGAGAAGTCAATCGCACATGCAGGTGGTTGGGGCGCAACAACAGGACCTCAGGGCTTCTTCTGGGGCGGTACTTGGATCTGTGGTGCTACAGGTACAGACAACCCAACACTTGTTGCTGATATCATGAGAAAACTTACAACAGATACAGATATCATGACAGCGATAGTTAAGGATGATAACGACTTCGTAAACAACAAGCCAGCTATGGATGCTATGGCTGCTGATACATCATATGGTGATGCAGTACTTGGCGGACAGAACCCAATCGGTATGTTCTGCGCAGGTGTTGAGAAGATCGACCTTTCTAACATCTCAGCTTACGATCAGGGATGCAATGAGTCATTCCAGAAAGCTATGAAGGATTACTTCACAGGTCAGTACGCTACATACGATGAGGCTATTGAGGCATTCAAGCAGGATGTTGCTACAAAGTATCCAGCAATCACAGTAGAGTAATCAATATTAGGTCTGTATAACACAAGCATAGTATTATACGCGTGCCTGTCTGGCAGGTGCCAGACGGGCACGTTTTTTATGCTCATACAGACTTTACTAGGGAGGTTATAGAATGAAAAGTAAAAAAGGCAACATAGTACGCTATAACCGTTGGGGATACTTTTTCTTGATTCCGTTTGCGGTTGTTTTCATAATTTTCCAGTTGATTCCACTGTGCTCAACTATATATAACAGTTTCTTTAAGCACTTCTTTGATGGAATTATGGAGATTGGTCCTGAACCGGTGGGATTGGACAACTATGTTAGTATGTTCAAGAACGGAAGTATCTGGACATATTTTGGAAACACAATGATTATGTGGATCATGGGATTCGTCCCACAGATCTTTGTTTCACTTCTCCTTGCTTCATGGTTTGCTAACCCAAGCCTGAAACTCAAAGGAAAGGCATTCTTCCAGACGGTTATATATCTTCCAAACCTGATCATGGCATCTGCTTTTGCGATGCTGTTCTTTGCTCTGTTCTCCAAGGTAGGTCCTATCAATGGCATGTTACAGAGCATGGGAGTAATAGCTGAGGGAAAGCCGTATGATTTCCTTGGACATACAGGCTCAGCAAGAACACTTGTTGCATTCATGAACTTCTTGATGTGGTTTGGTAATACAACTATCCTTCTTCTGGCAGGTATGCTTGGAATTGACACGTCACTTTATGAGGCAGCCGAGGTGGATGGAGCTACATCTAACCAGGTATTCTTCAAAATCACACTTCCTATACTGAGACCAATCTTGGTATATGTTATGATCACATCTCTTATCGGTGGTCTCCAGATGTTCGATGTTCCACAGATCTTGACAAATGGTTCTGGTGGTCCAAAGAACACAACCATGACACTTATCATGGCATTGAACAAGCACTTGTTCAGTAAGAATTATGGTATGGGCGGTGCCCTTTCCGTATTCATGTTCGTTATAACCGGTATCTTGAGTATGATTGTATTCAGAATGAATAAGCAGACCGAGAAGTAGAAAGGGGGATGAATATGGACGGAAAGAAAGAAAGAGGTTTACCAGTCAAGACAAGGCGAATCATTGCATATACAGTATTCGTAATTATCACGATTCTTTGTCTGTTCTGGTTCTATGTACTTTTTATAAATGCGACAAGATCGAATGCTGAGCTTAACCGTGGATTCACCATGATCCCAAGTAAGTACGCAGCTAAGAACTTCAATAATATTATTCATGGAACGCAGCCTATATTTACAGGCTTGCTTAACAGTTTTATAGTTGCTGCATGTACAGCATTCCTATGTACGTACTTCTCAACAGTAACAGCGTTTGCAATCTATGCATACGATTTCAAGTTGAAGAAGGCAATATTTACATTCATACTTGCAATCATGATGATCCCTACACAGGTAACTGCACTTGGTTTCGTTCAGTTGATTGACAAGATGGGACTTATGGACAGCTTTATTCCACTGATCGTTCCAGCAATTGCTTCACCTGTAGTATTTTTCTACATGAAGCAGTCCATGGACGCAGGACTTCCGAAGGAGCTGCTTGAGTCATCACGTATAGACGGTGCAGGAGAGTTCCGTATCTTCAATCAGATAGCGCTTCCACTTATGAAACCATCTATCGCGGTACAGGCAATCTTCTCATTCGTATCAAGCTGGAATAACTACTTCACACCAGCTCTTGTTCTTAAAAAAGACAACAAGAAGACACTGCCTATCCTGATAGCACTTCTTCGTGGAGCTGACTTCCTTAAGTTTGATATGGGTCAGGTTTACATGTTCATCGCATGTTCAATCCTCCCAGTTATCATAGTTTACTTGTGTCTGGCAAAGAATATCGTTGCTGGTATGACAAGTGGAGCTGTAAAGGGTTAATTGCAACAATATACAATATTTATCACACAAGGTACACAAGCAATTGTGTGCCTTGTATTTTTGAGGAGAACATATGGCACAGAATGGAAATATCAAAACAAATATATTTCAGAAACTGGAGAAATTCGGAGACTTATTTATAATCAATATTTTGTTTATAATCACAAGTATTCCCATTTTTACCATAGGAGCGGCAACTACTGCTATGTATGCCTTTACAACAAAGCTTGTGAAGGATCAGGAGGGACCGGTATGGAAGAGCTACTGGTCTGCATTTAAGAAGAACTTCAAACCGGCCACCAAGGTGTGGCTTGTCATATTGGTCATATTGGCAGCGATGTATGTGGAATATGTACTTTCGTTTTCGATGGGAGGCCTGGGATACGCACTGATCCTCGGACTTATGGCACTTGAGGCAGTATTCCTCAGTTTTACACTTCCAATGCTTTTCCCGATGGTGGCCAGATATGAGAACACGACAGGTAACTATATAAAGAATTCATTTCTGATCAGTGTATCCAACATAGGCTCATGGTTCTATATGTTCTTTATATGGGTATTGCCTATAGCGCTCTATGCGTCAAACAATAAGATACTCTATTACACATGGGTGTTATGGCTTCTTATATTTATAGGAGTTCTTGCGTATGCAAGTTCCATGGTGGTTGTCAGACTGTATGATAAGATAGAAAACAGGGGAGAAGATGCCTCAGAGAAGAAGGATGTCGATTCGGAAGATGAAGATGCAGGAAGGATCACAAGGAAATTGATAGATATCAGCAAGGTGAGAGAAAATTGTGCTGAGGATGATGAGCGGGAAAATGATGATGCTGAAGATAAATAGGTATGATTTATCAGCTGTATAATGAATAAGGGAGATAATAAGTGAGGGAAGTTTGATCTCACAACTATTTGTATGAGATCGGAGCTATATCATTTTAAATAAATCAAAGGACACTATATATTATGAAGAAAATGAAGTTGATAAGCTGTGTTTGCACGGCTGCACTGGGGCTTTCGATGCTTGTGGGCTGCGGCGGCAATTCAGATGGCTCAGACAAGTCTGCAAAATCATCTGAAAGCGGAAAAAGCAGTAATGTGGTTATGACTGTAGGCGAATATGAGATAGGTGAAGATGAACTGATGCTTTACAGTATACTTGAGATCTTATCTGGAACTGTTCAGTATGAGGAGATCCAGGAGGATGAGGATAAATACAAACAGGTGGTTATCGACAATATAGTGGAGACCAAGATGGCAGGGGATGTGGCTAAGGATGCCGGAATGGAATTCACTGAAGATGATGAGAACACCAGAGACAGTCTCATAAAGAACTTTAAAACTTACGTACCAAAGTCAGTGAGGGAGAAGTATGGAATAAGTGATGAACTCATAGATTCCGTGTTCAATGATACTTCCATAATGAACAAGATTGAGACGAATACTCGTAATGAACTTGGAAAGAAACTCACAGCGGATCTGAAGGAGCAGTATAAGGATTATAATTTCCAGAAGATATATTATATTACATTCCCGAAGGTAAAGGCTGACGACGATGGCAATCCGATGACGGATGATAATGGCAATTATGTAAAGCTTGAAGACAAAGAGCTTGCGGATATGAAGTCCAAGGCTGAGGCTGCTGTAAAGGAAATAAATGCAGGGGCAGATGCCGAGGAGACAGCCAAGAAGTATGGCGTCGATGCCTATTCTGAGGAGAAACAGAGTTATGTTGGCGGTTATGCAGATGATATGAATGAAGTGATGGATAAGCTTGCTGCTGGGCAGTGTACAGAGGTGTATGAGGCGGAGACAGCATATTATGCCATAGCTGTACTCTCAGACCATGACAGTGATCTGCTTGACAGTTTTGCTTATCAGTCTGCAGAGACGCAGGTCGACACAGAGCTTGAAAAGACAAAACAGCAGTGGATAGACAGTTGTGATGACAAGGGTGGCATCGTCTACAAGGATGATACATGGAAGAATTTTAGTTTTCTTGATATGGCTACGGATCTGAACGATCAGGGGCTTATGAAGTAAATACAGATATAATATAAGAAAAGATGTAAAATGATGAAAAAGGACGGATACCAGTTACCGGTAATGTATGGTGACAGGTATCTGTCTTTTTTATATTAATTTTGCTGGGGCTAGGCGTGTAATGTGATATAAAAATAAAAATATATGTCACATTTGTGGTAAGCTATCCGTTATATATAGTGAACGTTCAAATGACATGCAAAGATGGACTTATGATAATGTATTGTGGGGATGTGGACACACACGAAAAAGGAACAGGAAGATTATGCATAAAGATATAAAAGACAGTGAGATTATAGAAGAATATTACGACACGTATGAGCAGAAGATATTCCGACTGGCAAATGCCATACTTGGAGATACATGGCAGGCAGAGGAGGCAGTACAGGAGACCTTTTTGAAAATAATCAGACACAGGGATGTTGTGCGAAGGATGGCTGATGATAAGAGAGCGGCGTATATAACTAGGATCGCAAAAAACATTTCTATAGATATGTACAGAAAGAATAAAAGGAATGCGGAGACTGTGTGTACATTTCCGGGAGATGCTTTATCCGAAGATGCATTTGAGAATATGATCTGGCAGGGCGGAGGTACTGCCGGTCATCGGGAAATGACGGAGGATGTGGAGAACAGGGAGATATTAGACTCTGTTCTGGACAAACTTTCAGATGATGACGCTCTTGTGCTGAGGCTTAGGGCAGCGCGGCAGCTAAGCGTGAGAGAGACGGCGGCTGTCATGAATATGTCGGAGAGTACTGTGAGGAAGAAATACGAGAGAGCGATCAAGAGGGCTCATAAATTGATTGTAAAGGAGATGATGCTGTATGGAGAATAATAATATACATGACAAAGAGGATGTGCATAAATTTTCTGCGGAATACAAGGCAAGAAAAGAGAGGATACTGTATGGAATAAAGGAGGTTGAGAAGTCTGGGGATCAGACAAGTAAAAAGAAATATTATGGAGGATTTGGACAATTTACCAAGGTGGCAGTAATTTTAACATGTGCGGTGGTACTGCTGCCGGTGTCGATCCATGCAGCCGTTACGGTATATAGATTCACAGTCAGTCGGGACGGACATACGGCTACAGTAACGATTCAGATGAATGAGGAAGGGTATTCACAGGAAGGCATGTCAGAGGAAAACGCTACAGCGGCAGATACGGCAGATATGTCAGATATAGAGAAGAGAGATATCCCAGATGAATGTTATTCTGAAAAAGTATACTCAAAGGTGGGAAGTGACGGACTTACATATTCTGTTGATCCTGACAGGAGATATGTGGAGATAAAATTCAGCTATCTGCCTGCTGGAATGGTTCAGGTGGAGGAGAACAAATATGATGTGACAGATGGAGAACTTGATATGGGTATATCTGTTGCAGCATCAGAGTGGGATGGCAAATCGTATGATGTGGTGAACCGGGATGTTGGGAAGGCTCAGACATTAAAAGCAGGTGACTATGAGTATCAGCTTTTTGAGAGGGGCGGTGTGGACTACTCCTTCAACAGACTGGCGTATATTCCTGTCAAAGAACACTCGGTGATCGTAACTATGTATGTAGGACGGTCGATAACTGAAGCAGATCTTAGCAAAGTGATAGCAGGAATGTCGATCAATGAGGAAATAGGAGATGACCCTGCAAAATGGACTTTGGTTGAAGCTGATGTACAGGATGATACAGATGCAGAGAATGATATAGAGAGCTTTGTAGATGAGACTAAGGATAGATTCACAATCGTAAATGTGAATGAGAAGTTTGTCAAAGCAGGATATGAGATGACAGTCAACGGTATAAAGGTATATGACAATACATGCAAAATACCTGAGAGCGACATAACCTATTGGTTTGACGACATTGACAGTAGATTTGTGGATAAAAATGGTAAGTTTAAGACAGTCAGATGCAGGAGACTTAAGGAGACCACGGATGACACATTCTCGAGCTGGGATGACTACAATGATAGCAGCCTCCGCATGGTAGTTGTGGATATGTCCTATGAGGGAGCGTTGACAGAGGATGTTGACAGCGCTGAGAAGGTCCTTGATTTCTACCTCGACAGGGGGGAGATAAATGGATCAAAAGAATTGCAGACTCCGGAAACTACAAATTATTACTATGCCGGTTACGATGCAAGTGCACAGAACAGTCAGATGATGACATTTGTATCTCCTGCATATGCAGAGATCGATGGCCAGAAGGCAAATGTGCATGATGTGGCGGTAGTGCTTGACAAGAAAGGTGAAAAGCATGATCTAAAAGTCTATTTCCTTGTTGATAAGAGCGAGATCAACGATTCATATATGTCGGTATCCAGTGATGACGGATATTCTCAGTCGTTTGACTATGTGTCGGTATACCTTGGAGATGCAGAGTGATATATAAATACTCTGGTTATACCAGAAAAAGGATAAGAATTATATGGAGAGTCCGAACGGATAAGGGAAGGAGTAATTATGAAAAATATGAGAAGGCGAAGAATTCTGGTTTGTGCAGCGGCAATGTGTATGGCACTTGCGTTCGTTGGCTGTACAACAAAAAATGATGATGGGGTAAACGTATCTGTTATAGAGGGAGATGATGTGAAGGAATACACCAGCGGAAGTGATGCACAAAATACAGCCGAGGGAGAAGACAGTGTGGGAGGTCTTGCAGCAGCTTTGGATATACCTGTCAGCGCAGACGTTGACATCAGGTCGGATGACTGTGGGACCGTCGAGTCGGCGTGTATAAAAACTGATAAGATCAAGATCCCTGATACGGACAAGATGTATACAAAGAAATTTACTATGGGAAAGATAGATGCGGCTGATAGAGAGAGGATACTGAAGAACATTTTTGACGAAGAAGAGGGGGTGTTTGAGTATCCTTATGATCTGAAGGATGAAGTGAGCCAGGCGCAGATAGACGCGATTTTTGCTGATAAAGGGGCAGTGGTCGACTACGGTAAAGATTATTTTATTGGAAAGATTGATGGCACAGAGTACATACTGTACTTCTTTGATCAGTCATGGTCCACGGATGAGGGGTTTGAGCTGCAGCTGGCATCTGCGAAAGAAGTGCCGGAGGATATGCAGAAATTGGGAGCAACTTTTGTGGCATACATGACATACGACAGGGAAGAACTTGATGCCATCAACAGAAATTCTCCAATATGGGCAGCCGTGGATGAAGACAACAAATGCGGACTGAGCCAGGACGAGGCTTTGGCTAAAGCTATGGATTACATGGCAAAGTGGGGATTTAAGGATGTCGCAATGATTTCTGAGAATGAGATATACAGAGAATATGGATATTATGATGCAAATGGCGGAGATGAGGCGTGCGGATATGAGAAGAACGGATACTCTGTCGAACTTGGAGCGGCGGTGACAGGGCAGCCATTATATCAGCCGGAGGCATTTGGTGTTGACACTATATCTCATCAGAGTAATGAGGATAATTTCAATCCGGATAACTATTACTATATGGAAAAGTCGGAGTATACTATAACATTTGACAGTGACGGACTGGTTTCTTTTATATGTACATGGCCTATGAAATCAGATGAGGATGCCGTTCAGGCAGTAACGCTTATAAACTGGGAAGACGCAGTGGACAACCTGCAGAAATGTATGCCGGAGCATTTTGCCGATTACAGAGGATACAACAAGGTGGAGTTCAACGATGTCAGACTGACATACTTTAGAACGAAGATCGGTGATGGTAAATATGAGGCGATACCGGTGTATGCTTTTGCCCAGATCGACGGCGAAAGAGGCAGCAATGACTCGTATCCTATACAGCTTGTGATGATAGATGCCAGGGATGGAAGTGAGGTCGGCATTGTTCAGGATGAGTCCAGATTTGGCAAGGATTAATATGGTGAACAGAATGTGATGGATCTGTAGTGTAATTTTAGGTAATGCAACAGAAAAAATAGAAAGAACAAGGAAAAAATTATAAGTGTATGTTCATGATGGCTACGGGAAAATGATATGCCAGCCATAGCCATTACGACATACACTTTTTTCTTGGTATATTCATATAAAATGCAAAATAAATAAAAAAATGAAAATAAAAAAAGGATTATGAGAAAAAAGACAGAAGAATAGAAATGTGTGGTTAATATAATATGCTTTATAAGAGATACTGTTAGGTTTTGTTTGTATATGTGGATAGGAGAAGACTATGACAATACGCGAAGAACAGGAACACCAGGAACATCAGATCTTAAGTCCGTTTGCATCGTTCAGCGACGAGTCAAGAGGTCGCGACAGGCAGGAGGAGCAGTGCGATCTGAGAACGGTATATCAGAGGGACAGGGATCGTATACTTCATTGTAAGTCTTTTAGAAGACTCAAACATAAAACACAGGTATTTCTGTCACCGGGAGATGATCATTACAGAACAAGACTTACTCATACGCTGGAAGTGGCACAGATAGCGAGAACAATAGCCAGATCTCTCAGACTTAATGAGGATCTTACAGAAGCCATAGCGCTTGGACATGATCTGGGTCATACACCATTTGGACATGTTGGCGAGCGCACGCTTGCATCATGCGCGGGCAACAATTTCAGCCATAATGTACAGAGTGTCAGGGTTGTTGAGCACCTTGAAAACAGAGGCGAGGGACTCAATCTGACATGGGAAGTCAGGGATGGAATACTGAACCACAAGACATCGTGTACTCCGCATACTCTGGAGGGACAGTGTGTCCGACTTGCGGATAAGATAGCATATGTGAATCATGATATAGATGATGCGATAAGAGGTAATATATTAAAAGAAGATGATCTTCCTGACAATATTACCGATATTTTGGGAAAAACGACAAGGGCAAGGCTCAATTGCCTGATACATGATGTCATAAAGACGAGTATGGGAAAAGATCGTGTAAGTATGTCACAGATGATAGGTGATGCACTTGGGGATCTTAGAAAGTATATGTTTACATATCTCTACACCAATCCTATTGCAAAGAGCGAGGAGATTAAGGCGGACAAGATGCTCAGGATTCTGTATGAGTATTTTATAGAGGATGCCAGCAGACTCACCAACGAGTGTGTGGAGATGATATATATGGGGGAAGACTCCAAAACTGTGGTCTGCGATTATATAGCAGGGATGACAGATAATTATGCTATAGAGACGTTTAAGGATATATATATACCGAAGTCATGGAAGGTATGATCACAAGTGGAAAAACATCAGAAAAAAATAAATGAAAAAATAAATAAAAATATAAAAAAAAATAAATAAAAATAAGAACTAATCCTGTATCAGATGTTTGTAGTTAAGGAGGAATCGAATTGTACTATTCGGATGATGTTATAAATGAGGTGTTGTCACGCAATGATATAGTGGATGTCATTGGCGGCTATGCAAGCCTGAAAAAGAAAGGCAGTAATTACGAAGCATGCTGTCCTTTCCATCATGAGAAGACTCCATCGTTTAAAGTTAACAGAGAAAAACAGATGTATCATTGCTTTGGCTGTGGTGTAGGTGGAAATGTGTTTACATTTGTAATGGAATATGAGAATCTGAATTTCCCAGAGGCCGTGGAACGGCTTGCTGAGCGCGCGGGTATACAGCTCCCTGAGAAATCCATGAGTGCACAGGAGCGCTCAAGGGAACAATATAAGATAGCCTTGAAAGATATGAATAAGACTGCGGCGGCTTACTTTCATTATATATTGAAGCATTCCCAACATGGTGAAAAGGCATATGAGTATTTTCACAATACAAGAGGGTTGAGTGATGAGACCATAAACAAATTTGGCCTTGGATATGCAGATATATACAGGGATGATCTGTACAAATATCTGAAGAGCAAGGGATATACGGATGAGCAGTTGAAAAATTCCGGCCTTGTGGAGATATCAGAAAAAGAAGGCGGTGTGGACAAGTTCTGGAATAGAGCGATGATACCTATTCTGGATATCAATGGAAAGGTTATAGCATTTGGCGGACGCGTGATGGGAGATGGAAAGCCAAAGTATATCAATACCAGCGATACGGCTGTGTTTGATAAGAGCCATACTCTATTCGCGATGAATATTGCGAGAAGAAGTAGAAGAAAAGGATTTATATGTTGTGAGGGATATATGGATGTCATATCTATGCATCAGGCAGGTTTTGACAATGCGGTGGCATCCCTTGGAACGGCATTTACATTTGGACATGCGAATATTATAAAGAGATATGCCGATGAGGTGTATCTTGCGTATGATAGTGATGGAGCCGGAGTTGCTGCCACCAAGAAGGTTATAGCTATACTTCGGGAGGTCGGTGTTGGCACGAGAGTCATAAACATGCGACCATATAAGGATCCAGATGAATTTATCCAGAATCTTGGTAGTGAGGAATTCGAGGAGCGGATCAAGAAGGCAGAGAGCGGAATGATGTTCCTTGCAAGAATATATTCGGAGGAATTTGATCAGAATGATCCCGGAGAACGTACAAAATTCCAGAATCAGGTGGCAAAGGAGCTTTCGTATATTGAAGATCCGCTGGAACGCAGCAATTATGTGGATGCGATATCAAGAGCATACGTTATAAACAGAGATGCGCTGGCGGAGAAAGTGCACGATTATGGCGTGGCAGGAACTCCTAAACCGGACGTTGTAGAGAGAGAGGAACGGCGGCTGGAGGAGAGCCGTCAAGGTACCGCCTCGGTTTCGCAGATGCCTGATCATATGGGGGATAGTGGAATCCAGACAACCTCGACTAACCGGTCAAAAGGTGATGGCGGAGACAATAAGACTGCAAGACTGTTGCTTACATGGCTGGTCAATGAGCCGTCTCTTTTTCAGAAACTAGATGGAATTATCAGTGAGTATGATTTTGATGCAGGTGTATTTCGAACGGTGGCAGAAAAACTATTTGCCCAGTATAGAGAAAAACACAAGGTTGAGCCGGCGGTCATTGTCAATACATTTCAGGATATTGAAGAACAGAGGCTTGTGGCATCAATGCTGCAGACGGATCTGTCTATAGATATGTCAGATGAAGAGGTGAGTGGGGCGATAACTGATGTGGTGAAGAAAATCAAACTCTCCAGCATTAAGAAACAGTTGGAAAATGAGAATGATATCACAAAGGTTCAGCAGCTTATAAAAGACAGAAAAAAGATAGAGAAATTCAGAATAATAATCTGAGCAATTACAAATATGTGGAGGAAAAATGAGTATGAACAACACAATGGACACGACAAACATGGATGAAATGATAAAGGTGAGTGAGGACGAGGCGGTAAATGCCAAATTTAATGCAAAGCTTCAGGAACTTCTCGTAATCGCACACAGTAAGAAGAATGTTATAGAGGACACAGAGCTGATAAGGCATTTCAATGATCTCAAGGAAGTTTCTCTTGATCTTGATACGATGCAGAAGATATTCAGTTTTCTTGAGAAAAATGGTGTGGACATACTTCAGATCACTGATTCAGATGAGGAAGAGCCGGCCCTTGATGAAGATGCCATTGCTGAAGGTGAGGATGTTGAGAAGATAGATTTCTCAGATACGGGTGATATATCGAGCACTACACAGGACCCGGTCAAGATGTATCTCAAGGATATCGGTAAGGTGCCACTGCTCAGCGCAGAGGAGGAGATAGAGCTTGCTCAGCGAATGGAAGCCGGAGACGAGCTGGCAAAAAAGAAGCTTGCAGAGTCAAACCTTCGTCTTGTTGTAAGTATTGCAAAGAGATATGTTGGCCGTGGAATGCTGTTTCTCGACCTCATACAGGAGGGCAACCTTGGACTTCTCAAGGCTGTAGAGAAGTTCGATTACAGAAAGGGATACAAATTCTCAACATACGCTACATGGTGGATCAGACAGGCTATCACAAGAGCCATCGCTGACCAGGCGAGAACTATCCGTATCCCTGTTCATATGGTTGAGACTATCAATAAAGTCACAAGAGTAAGCAGAGACCTTCTGCAGAAGCTCGGCAGAGAGCCACTTCCAGAGGAGGTTGGCGAGGTTATGGGACTTCCGAAGGAGAGAGTTCAGGAGATCATGAAGATCGCTCAGGAGCCTGTATCACTTGAGACTCCTATCGGTGAGGAGGAAGATAGCCATCTTGGAGACTTTATTCAGGATGAGAGTATTCCAACACCTGTTGAGGCCACAAACCAGACCCTTCTTCATGAGCAGCTCGACGATGTTGTCAGCACTCTTACAGAGAGAGAACAGAGAGTAATAAAGCTTAGATTTGGATGGGACGACGGAAGACCTAGAACACTTGAAGAGGTTGGAAAGGAATTCAATGTAACTAGAGAGCGTATTCGTCAGATAGAGGCAAAGGCACTTAGAAAACTCAGACATCCAAACAGAAGTAGAAAGCTCAAAGATTTCCTCTACAACTAATTATAGTATAGATGATCAAAATTAAAAATGGAGAGACGGTCGGTCTGTATATACTATACCGGCTGTAAATATACAATGAAAGATATAGAATTGTCACAGAGAATGAGAGCTGTTGCCGATATGGTGAGACCTGGCAGCAGAGTGTGCGATATTGGGTGCGATCATGCATTTGTATCGATCTACCTTGTGGCAAATGGCATTGCGGACCGGGTCATAGCATCAGATGTTAGAACCGGTCCGTGTGCTATAGCCAGAGATAATATATCAAGGTGGAAGCTTTCGGATAAAATAGACCTGAGACTAGGAGATGGCCTGTCAACGGTGAAACCGGGGGAAGCTGACGCTATTGTTATAGCGGGCATGGGAGGAATTCTGATAACCGATATACTGGAAGCAGGGAATACTGTAGTAGAAAAGGCGCGACAGCTGGTATTGCAGCCACAGTCGGAGCTGGAACATGTCAGAAGATATATATATGATAATGGCTGGACGATATCAGAAGAGAATATGCTTGTAGACGCAGGTAAGTACTATGTGGTTATCAATGTCGATCTGGGCAGGCATAAAACAAAAAGTGAAGCGGTAAGTGCAGCAAAAACTTCATCCGACATCGCAGATAAAGAAAACAATAACAAGGGTAGATGGGCGGAAGCTGAGAAAAATTGTAATAACCCGGATATGCAGGAAATATATTTTAAATATGGACGGTATCTGCTTGAGTGTCACAGTTCTGTCTTAAGAGAATATCTGGAGAAACAAAAAAGAACTGTGGAAGCGCTTGTTTCAGGACTTGAAAAGACGGAAACAGACAATGCGGTAAAACGTTGTCAGGAATTGCGGCATGAACTTGACTGTATAGACATGGCGCTTAAGTGTATATGATAATATATGGAAGTTGGTGGGCGGTATGAGTGAAGAAAAAAGTGTTACTTCACTGAAGGAAACAGCGAAGGAGTGGGCTAGAAAAGTCGGTATTGACTCTGTGGGAAAGTTGAATTCCATGGTGGATTCCGGACACAGTATGGAACTCGTGCTTGTGTGTGAGGCTATGCAGAGTAACTGTATATATGAAATTGCCCGAAGAATAGCTGCTGAGAGAAGAAAGATAATATTGATTTCAGGACCTAGTTCAGCGGGAAAGACCACGCTGTCACACAGACTAAGTATACAGCTGATGGCGATGGGGCTAAAGCCTCATGCGATAGCGGCGGATAATTATTTTGTGAATAGAGCGGATAATCCAAAGGACGAAAATGGAAATTATGATTTTGAATGTCTGGAGGCTATGGATCTTAAAAAGTTAAATGATGATATGGACCAGCTGCTCTCTGGCAAACGAATAGAGATGCCTGTGTTTAATTTCAAGACCGGTGAGAGAGAATATTATGGCAACTACCTTCAGATTGCTGATTCGGATGTAATAGTCATGGAGGGAATTCATTCTTTAAATCCGGAGATGACATACGGTTTGAAAGATACAGACAAATATAAGATATATATCAGTCCCCTGAATCAATTGTATATTGATACTGATGATGGGCAGCAGGTTAAGGTGTCAACTATGGATAGCAGGCTCCTCAGACGTATGGTAAGGGACTATCGGACTAGAGGAAATGGCGTTGAGAAGACACTCTCTATGTGGAAGTCAGTCAGAAAGGGTGAAGAGAAGTATATCTTTCCATATGAAAAAGAGGCAGATGCAATGTTTAATTCAGGACTTCTCTATGAGTATATGGCAGTGGGAAGAGCGGCTCGACCTCTTTTGCACGAGGTTGCATCTGATTCAGTATATTATGATGAGGCTCAGAGATTACTGAGGTTTGTGGATATGTTCAGGGACATTGACGCAGAATATATTCCGGCAAATTCAATCCTCAGAGAGTTCATAGGCGGAGGCTGTTTTGATATATAAAAAATCAAAAAATAACCTAGTTAAAATAGTAAAACAATAAATAATAATACAATAAATCAATAATAAAAATGGAGATGATCTATCATGTAACATGATTGTCATCTCCATTTTTATGTGATGAGTTGGACTGTAAGCCGGGTTATGTCGAGAGTGATCATCTATCTAGGAGTTATGTTACCATAAAACTCAAGCAACCTACCTGGAATGCAGCGGGCAACTGTATCATTCCACAAGTCTCCCGTGGGAGACTATATTTGGTCTTGCTTCGGATGGGGTTTACAGAGCCTGCC
Organism: uncultured Coprococcus sp.; assembly: GCA_902461735.1. Taxonomy (GTDB): domain Bacteria; phylum Bacillota; class Clostridia; order Lachnospirales; family Lachnospiraceae; genus Coprococcus. Next base: position 11,981 of record CABPYV010000015.1, on the reverse strand, counting down.
ATGTTACCATGGCAGCGGTGAGCTCTTACCTCGCCTTTCCACCCTTACCATATTCCTGAGAATATGGCGGTATATTTCTGTTGCACTGGCCTGGGAGTCGCCTCCACCGGACGTTATCCGGCATCCTGCCCTGTGAAGCCCGGACTTTCCTCACCTGCATAAAATGCAGCCGCGATCACTTATCCAACTCATATAATCTTATATCAGAACAAGGACGAAAAGTAAAGCCCAAAATGAAAGGAATTGGAAAGGACTTGAAAAGGAATTGGAATAATACTGGGTATAATATAGAGTGTATCATTTAATCCAGATGATTAAGGTCATAAAGCTTTAATTGTTATGTGGTTTTTAATACTACTTAATACAGTTAAGAATGCTTGATGTTGATTTGAAATCATGTTACAATACGGATATTAGATGAGATGAAATACAGAAAGCAATATCGCTAAAAAATATCGCTATAGAAAGGAATATCATATATGGAAGATTTGAATTTAACCAATAAAGATTATGTGAAGATCAAGAATTTGAACCTCGTAAGTTATGGCGGCAATCAGAACTGGTCAAAATCGAAGAAGATGCAAAGAGTTGGCTGCGGCGTTATAGCGATGGCGGATCTCACCATATACCTTGCAGAGCAGAATCCTAATATGATGACAGATGCCATAAGAAAGATAAATAAACCAAAGGGACTTTACAATAAACATGATTATCTGGAGTATGTGAAATTCTTTTATGTACATTATGTTATACTTATGATGCACAGGGGAATGCTGGGTATCTCGTTGAAGCATACGATGAACAGATATTTTATGCTCAATGATATAGGGCTGAAGGCTAAGTGGAAGATGATGCAGTCGGATGAGGCTATGCTCAGGGATATAAAACACCTGATACGCAAGAACAAGCCTGTTATACTGTCTATAGGTCCAAACAGATGTAATCCGTTCGGCAAGAAGGGGATCCATATGTATGTTGAGAAAGCCGGATGCCTGAAGACATCGATACGGGAAGATGTACATTCTCATTATGTGACTGTAACCGGAGTTGAAAATGTGAAAGGAAAAGAATATCTTGTTGTATCTTCGTGGGGAAAGAAGTATTATATAGACTATAAGGAGTACAGAGATTACGTGAATAATACAGGTGACAAGTTTACCAGTGGAATACTGTATATTCAGGGATTGATTTCATAAGGAGGTAACAATGGACGCAATTGAGTGTATTAAGACGAGAAGAAGTGTGAGAAAATTTACTGATGAGAAGGTAGCAACTGATGTCGTCAAAGACATAGTTGAACTTGCATCCTATTCTCCATCATGGAAGAATACACAGGTGATCAGATACATTCTGGTTGAGGATGAGGACGTTATAGCAAGGATTGCCGCAGAGGGTGTTATGGATTTTCCGTTGAACCAGAAAACGGTCAGCAGGGCGAAGCAGCTCATGGTGATCACAAAGAAAGATGGAATATGTGGATTTGAGAAGAACGGGGAGGCAAGCACCAGCAAAGGAAGCGGCTGGGAGATGTTTGATGCAGGTATAGCTGCCCAGACATTCTGTCTCGCTGCACATGATAAAGGTGTTGGAACGGTCATTCTTGGAATCTTTGATGACGCAAAGGTTGGGGAGATCGTAGGAATACCTGAGGGTCAGACTGTTGCAACAGTTATAGCAATGGGATATCCGGTATTTGCACCTGATATGCCGCCAAGGAAATCAGTTGATGAGCTGTTTAGCGTTAGATAATAGAATAGGATTATAAGATTGATGTAAGCTGCACTTTAGTATACACTAAGTGCAGCTTTTTTTTGAAGATATATTGTGATGTAAGAATGAATAAAAGAATGAAAGAATGGATGATAGAGAGAACTGCTAAAAGCGCTGTTGGTGCGCCTGTTTATTACGGTGATAAGGAGGCTGAAAATGAGTAAAATAATCTCTTCAAAGGCAGATGTGTTGAAAAGTTTATATGGACAATTAAAATTTTCAAGAATAGAAAAAATGATGATCGTGACAGGAGAGGAATTTGACACAGATCCATCTGGTGCAGCGGAAGCTGTTGCCAGAGAATTTGAAGGAAGAAAGATTGTGGTCAGAAGTTCTTCGTCCGCCGAGGATGGCATGAATAGTTCAAATGCAGGACACTTTGAGAGTATTTTGAATGTCGATTCAAGTGATAGGGAAAAAGTTAAAGAGGCTGTGCGGTTGGTGCTGGAATCATATAAAATGGACATAGATGACATTTCAGGAGAGCAGGTATTGCTGCAGACTCAGACAGACGATATACGCTGCAGTGGTGTTATATTTTCCAGAGAATTAAAAAAGAACAGACCATATTATGCGATAAGCTATGATGAGGAGTCTACGGATGCAGTGACAAGTGGACGTGGCGGAAAGACTGTGTACATTCTCAGAAATGTGGAAGAAAAAAGTCTGCCAGATCACTGGGCAGCCCTTATAAAATCCATGAGAGAACTTGAAGGCATATTTCAGGAGTATCCGATTGATGTCGAATTTGCTGTGAATTCGCACAATATCGTAACGATATTTCAGGTCAGACCACTGGCGGCAAGTATAAAAGCTGCCAGAAGTTCTATATCGGATGAAGAGATATTTGAAGCAGCCAAAAGAGCTGGACAGGCGTATAGCAGTATAAGCGATAGGCTGGGTGATCGAAATACGATATTGTCAGATATGGCATTTTGGAATCCTGCGGAGATGATCGGAGAGAATCCACACCCGCTTGATTATTCGCTGTACAGGGAGATTATAACGTCATCAGCATGGAATCAGGGACTTAGCTATATTGGATATAAAGAAGTAGATGGTGATCTGATGTATAAACTTGGCAATAAGCCATATATATCGCTGAAAAAATCATTCCTTGGACTTATGCCTGACGATGTTGACGACAGGCTGGAGAAGAAACTTCTTGAATATTATGATCAAAAGTTGATAGCAGATCCGGCTGCTCATGATAAGATTGAGTTTGAGATAGCTTTTTCAGAGTATGATTTCGCCACTGAAGATAAGCTGAAGGAACTGGCTGGGTATGGATTTGACCGCTCCGATATAGAGGATCTGTCGGATTCACTTTTTAACCTGACGAATAATGCAATATGCAATTTCTCTAGAAATAGGATGAAGGATCTGAGAGCGCTGAATGGCCTTCGTGTTCATCGCGAAAACATAAGGAGCAACTGGCTGATGGCTCACAATGATGTGATAACGTTGCTTCAATATTTTGTCCAGCTTATAGAGAGCATAAAGCATTACGGAACACCGAAATTTGCCAGACAGGCCAGGCTTGCATTCATATCAAAGGCTATAAGCAGATCCCTTGTATACAGAGGCGTGTTTACGGATAAGGATATAGACGACTTCATGATGTCCATTTATACAGTGGCATCAGAGTATGATTCAGATTTTCAGGATCTGGTGGATGGCAGGATAACAAGGGCTACATTTGACGAGAAATATGGACATCTTCGATCTGGAACGTATGATATAACATGTGATACCTATGCCAACAGAGATTTCGACCTCTCAAAGGGAAGCGCAACGGCGAGAAAGCAGAGGCAGACGATTGAGCATTTGAAACATACATCGCTTGATATGGTTAAGATGCTTGATGCTCTTGAAGATATAGGATTCTATGTTGATCTGAAGGAGTTTGTTGATTTCCTGAGGGATTCAATGGAAGAGAGGGAATATTTCAAATTTGAATTTACAAAGTCTCTGAGTTTGGCAATTGACATATTGATTGACATAGGAGACAAGCTGGGGATATCGAAGGAGGATATGGCATATCTGGAGGTTACGGATATACAGCTGGCGGTGAGCAGACCTGTCAGTGAGATCAATGCGACGTGGCGGGACATAATAAGAAAAAACAAAAAGACATTTGAAGAAAATTCGATGCTGATATTCCCTGATGTAGTGTATGATCAGCAACAGATAAGCTATATAGAAGTGTTTGAGGCCAGACCTAATTTTATAACCTCAGAGTGTGTAACCGGTGATGTGATTCTTCTTGAAAATTATGAAAATGAAGACCATGAAGATGTAGCAGATGTACGGGATAAGATAGTGGTTCTGCCGAAAGCGGATCCCGGATACGACTGGATATTTGCAAAGGGGATAAAAGGATTTATAACCAAATACGGAGGAGTGGCATCACACATGGCAATAAGATGTGCGGAATTCAATATTCCTGCGGCAATAGGATGTGGGGATTTTATATACAGCTTTGTAACCAAACAGAGCAGACTGACACTGGACTGCGCAAATGGAAAAATCACGGAAGGAGAATGACATATGCTGCATGCACTTATAACACAGAGAGAAGGACATAACATGTATGGCAAATCCACGGACGTTCTGGAGGCTGCATATGTTGAATTCTATGAGAGTATGGGGATACGACTGCTGCCGGTATCCAATTTCACAAAGGATTTTGATGCGATTGTAGAACAGAATTTTGATCTCCTTATAGTTACCGGTGGGGGAACTCTCCACCCGAGACATTATATAGAGCCACATAATGCGGAGCTTCAGCCGAGGCGCGATGCCATGGAAGAACAGCTGATAATGTACTGTGTTCATAACAATATACCGGTCATTGGCATATGCCGGGGAATGCAGCATATAAACGCTTTGTTTGGAGGCAAGATAAGTTATTCGGCAAGGTTCAAAGTTCCAAGACCAAGAGGCGTGGACCATATGGCAAGGATAGTAAATACCGACAGATATGTAAAGATAAATAATTTCCACAGTGATTGTGTATATGTAGAGAATCTTTCGACTATGTTTTACCCGATAGTGGTGGATGAGGACAATGAATCGGTGGAAGCATTTGTCTCTCCTGCCATGAGTATTCTGGCATTCCAATGGCATCCGGAGCGCATATTTGAAAGTGAGGAGGGACGGCTCTTTTCACGGCATCTTATACAGGACTTTCTTGGAATCCCGAGGGATGATGTACGACCATTGATAGATTGATAAAAGCGGGCAAAGAAATAAATCTAATGCTAAGAAATCATCCAGTTAAGAAAATAATAGGTCGAGAAATCAATCAGTTAAGAAATTAATCGGGAGCATTTGTTGAAATGAAATATGAAAGATGTTAGAATAAACTAGAGTATACTTAATATGTGACGAAGATTGCCAATTAAGTATACAGGTTAAAAAGCAGATTAAGAATGTACACAGGATTACATTTTTGAATATATACAAATGCACTATTTGCGGAGGCACTATTATGGAGAACGGAAAAGCTAAACAGCTGCTTGATAGAATACAGGATATAGTCGGAGAAGGTCAGAATGTACCATTTGCAGCTGGCAAGGTTTTGGTCAATAAAGAAGAAGTACTTGAGATCGTTGAAGAACTCAAGACTACAATAGATTTGGAATTGAAGGCATATCATGAGATAACTGATAAGCGTAGTAAGATAATCAAGGAAGCAGAGCAGGAGGCAGACGAGATAATCGCTGATGCTGAGGAGGCCGCATCAAGGATTAGACTCAGCAAGCCAAGCCCACTGTTCGTTGACAGAAAAGTAAAGAGTCTTGGCAAGCAGGACAGACAGGCACTCAGGACAGCCAACGAGATATATGCTGCATCTATTATATATACGAATGAGATGCTCATGGAGATCAATGAGACTGTCAATCAGGCATACAACATGATAAGCATGGAGAGTGACAGAGTCCTCGAGTCACTCAGAAAGAAGTCTGAGATCATAGAGAGCAACAAGAAGGAACTCATGGAAGGCCTTATGGACATGAAGAAGCAGGAGAGATATGCAGATATCCTTGAGATAAGCCAGCTTCTTGCCAATGAGCTCTACTATGAGAAGAATCGTTCCAAGGAAGAAAGCCATAAGGATAACGGCGGAGAGCCGGAGATGGTTCAGTGGGAGTTCGATTTTGACGATAAGAAAGAACCTGACCCAATTCGGGTAAAGGCATCAAGAGAACCTGTCAGAGCACAGGATCTGATGGAGAATAATTCTTCCATACATGTTATCAGGGACAATGATCCGGATGATAAAAAGAAAAGATTTGGTGATAGGACACCAGTCAGACTTGAGGAGTCCATCACGGATGACAGCGCAAATGGCGGAGCATCAGAAAATGGTGGAAAACCTGATTTCAGAATAGGTGGTCGTATATCTGATGATTTCGACGATATCAATGACGGAGTTGTGTAAGGATCGTGTAGGTTTGAATGGACTCGCGTAGATTTTGTATTAGGTTTTCTAAATACAGTTTTCTAAATATAGTTTTTTAAATATAGATATGATTGTTAATGTTGAATAAGGTGGCGGCTGATACTTTACAGGGGGTAACGTGTCTATAAACAGATTATATGATAAAGCAACATTTCGGTCTTTGCATTGAGGATGGAACATATACATCATATAATGATGGTGTCGTCGACAGGAGACAACATTAATATTATATATAACAATTCATTTAAAAAGTGGAGGTAAAATTATGGGAATTTTAAAGAGATTTAAGGACATCATGTCATCAAACATCAATGCACTTCTTGACAAGGCTGAGGATCCAGAGAAGATGATCGATCAGTACCTCAGAGATCTTCAGGAAGACCTCAGAAAGGTTAAGTCAGAGACTGCAACAGTTATGGCAGAGGAGCAGAGATGCAAGAGACAGTTAGACGAGTGCGATGCTGAGATAGCTAAGATGCAGACATACGCTGAGAAGGCACTTGTCGCAGGCAACGAGGGAGACGCTATGAAGTTCCTCGAAAAGAAGAACCAGCTCACACAGAAGCAGGTAGCTCTCCAGCAGGCATATGACGCAGCTGCAGCGAATGCAGCCAAGATGAGACAGATGCACGACAAGCTCACAAAGGATGTCGGTGATCTGAATGCAAGAAAAGAGACGATCAAGGCTAAGGTTCAGGTTGCTAAGACTCAGGAGCGTATGAACAAGATGATGGGCGGTATCGGCGATTCATCAGCTTCTATGGATGCGTTTGCAAGAATGGAAGCAAAGGCAGATGCAATGCTTGACAAGGCGAATGCCATGAGCGAGCTTAACTCATCAGCTGCAGATTCAGTTGATGATCTTGCAAGCAAGTACGATGCAGCACCTAATGCTGATGTACAGGATGAGCTTGCAGCACTTAAGGCAAAGATGGGATTACAGTAAATCCTTTTGACAGAGAGGAGCATATAGATGGGATTATTTTCAAATCAGTTTGCAAATGTTGTAGAGTGGGAAGAGTACAGAGATGACGTCATCTTCTGGAAGTGGACCAACAGAGAGATAAAGAAGGACTCAAAGCTTATCATCAAGCCGGGGCAGGATGCTATATTCCTGTATAATGGAGCTGTGGAAGGTATATTTACAGAGTCGGGAAGCTATACTATTGATTCACAGATCATACCATTCCTTTCAACACTTAAGGGATTCAAGTTTGGTTTCAATTCAGGACTTCGCGCAGAGGTGCTGTTTGTAAATACAAAGGAATTTACATGTAACTGGGGAACCAGTTCGCCTATCAGACTTCAGGCTCCTGGACTTCCTGGTGGACTTCCGGTAAGATCAAATGGTAAGTTCTCATTCAAGATAGACGACTATAATGTTCTTATTGAGAAGGTTGCCGGTATCAAGCAGCAGTTTACTGTTGATGATATAAGAGATCGTATCAGAGGCATTCTGGATGGCCTTCTCATGAAGTGGATAACAAAGGTTGGAGGAGATGTATTCAACCTCATGGCAAATTCGGTTGATATAGCTAAGGGTATCAAGGAAGATTTGGACATGGAGCTTCTGGGAATCGGACTCACCATCACAGATTTCAGAATTAGTGAGTTTACATATCCGGAGAACATACAGAAACGTGCGGATCAGGCTGCTGAGTATTCAATGATTGGGGATATGAATAGATTCCAGCAGGTCAATATGGTTGATTCCATGGCAAGGGGTGGCCATGCGGGAACAGCCGGAAGCAATGCAACGGATATGGCGAATGCCATGGTAGGAATGCAGATGGGAATGGCAATGGCCAATCAGATGGCAGGAACAATGAATCAGATGAATAATCAGATGAACAATCAGATGGGTGGCCAGGCAGCAGGAAATGGTGTTGCACCGAAGTTCTGTCCTAACTGTGGACAGCCGACGAACGGAGCAAAGTTCTGTGGTAACTGCGGAACAAAGCTAGCGTAGGCGGCAGATAAATAATAATATATTCATTTGCAAATAAACGCTGTTATGTTATACTGAACAGATGGAATAAAACATATGTTTGGTATATACATAATGGCGTTTTTATTTATACAGGAGGGCTTATGGCAGGACTTAATGATATGCAGCAGCAGGCGTGTGAGCATGTGGATGGACCACTTCTCATACTTGCCGGTGCGGGAAGCGGAAAGACACGAGTGATAACACACAGGGTTGCCTATCTCATGGAGCATGAGGGGGTGAATCCTCTTAATATACTGGCTATAACATTTACAAACAAAGCGGCCAGAGAGATGAGAGACAGAGTTGATCTGATAGTTGGTGAGGGGGCTGACCGTGTATGGGTGAGTACATTTCATTCTCTTTGTGTCAGGATACTCAGGAGATATGCAGATAAGATCGGATATGAAAAGAATTTTGATATATATGATTCTGATGATCAGAAGAGTACAGTCAAGAGTATATTGAAGGATTTTCAGATAGATCCAAAGAGATATCCCGAAAAGATGTTCATGAGCGAGATATCAAAGGCGAAGGAGAAATATATGTCTCCTGATGAATTTGCAAGAAGAAATGCGGCTGATTATGCTGCGACAAAGGTTTCAGAGGTGTACACGGAGTATCAGAGTCGACTTAAAAAGAATAATGCGATGGATTTTGATGATCTCATATATAAGACGGTGGAGTTGTTTGAACACAATCCGGATGTTCTGGACGCATACCAGAACAGATTCAGATATATTATGGTGGATGAGTATCAGGATACAAATCACATACAGTTTTTATTGGTCAAGATGCTGGCGAGAAAATACAGAAATCTGTGTGTTGTTGGCGATGATGATCAGTCCATATATAAGTTCAGAGGCGCGAATATAACCAATATCCTCAATTTTGAGAAGGAATATGAGGATGCGATGGTTATAAAGCTGGAACAGAATTACAGGTCATGTGGTAATATTCTGGCAGCAGCCAATGCTGTTATACAGCATAATGAGGGCAGAAAGGATAAGGCGCTTTGGACTGAACAGGATGCGGGAGAGAAGATTGCTTTTGACCAGTGTGATACAGAATATGCGGAAGGAGATATGGTGGCAAGTCGAATAAAGACACTTGTAAGACAAGGAATTGATTACAGGGATATTGCCATTCTTTACAGAACAAATGCTCAGTCCCGTGTGCTCGGCGAGAAGATGGTGTATGCCAACATTCCATACAGAGTGTATGGTGGCACGAATTTCTATGCGAGAAAAGAGATAAAGGATGTTCTTGCATATCTCAAGGTTATAAACAATTCCACGGATAATCTCTATTTCAGGAGGGTGGTAAATGTACCAAAGAGAGGAATAGGTGAGGCCAGCCTCAGCAAGGTGGAATCATTTGCGGATGCGTATGGACTTTCGATGATGGATGCTGCTGCAAGGGCTGATGAGATACCGGGAATGGCAGCAAAGACATCGGGGAAGATAAAGCAGTTTGCAGAGCTCATACAGTCTTTTAGAGAGATGCTGCAGGAAGGGGAGAGCCTGGATGCGGTGTATGACAGGATCCTTGATGATACAGGCTATGAATCGGAACTCATAGCAGAGCATACAGAGGAATCAATGACAAGACTTGAGAACATAGATGAGCTCCGGAATAAAGTGGTGGAATTTGTTGAGGAGAATGAGGAAGCTGGACTGAGTGAATTCCTTGAGGAGATTGCGTTGGTGTCAGACCTCGATTCTATGTCGGAAGATGACAATCAGGTTAAACTCATGACTCTCCACAGTGCAAAGGGTCTGGAGTTCCCTTATGTGTTTATATGCGGTCTGGAGGATCGTGTATTCCCAAGCGGCATGGCACTCAATTCGGACGATCCGGATGCACTTGAGGAAGAGAGAAGACTGTGTTATGTGGGTATCACAAGAGCCATGAAAAAGCTTTACCTGAGTGCTGCAAGAGAGCGTATGACGCATGGAAACAGAACATGCAGTGACGTGTCGAGGTTTATAAGAGAGATCCCTCCTATGCTGTTTGAGCATGAGGCAGATATGAAGAACATGGAGAAAAGAAGATCGGCTGAATCTGTGGACAGGTATAACAGAGGAGAGACTTACAATAACTTATATGGCGGTGATTCGTATAGAAGTGGATCATATGGAAGTGCAGCGTATGGAAATGGATCGTATGGAAATGGATCGTATGGAAGCGGATCATATGGAAGAGAATATAATAAAGCTTCATCGGGAAGAGGGTACGGACAGAAGAATCCATATAGCAATTATTCAAGACAAACTTCAGGTTCATCTTCAGATGCACCGTCGGCTCCTTCTTTTGGAAAAGCATTTGTGGTTGAGTCTTCGGGAAAGCCCGATTATGAGGTGGGAGATCGCGTAAGACATATCAAGTTTGGCGCAGGAACTGTTGAGGGGCTTGAAAAGGGAGACAAAGACTATGAGGTGACAGTGAACTTTGACAGGTGCGGCATAAGAAAGATGTTTGCATCATTTGCCAAACTGAAGAAATGCGAATAGACGAAATAAGAACTAAGAACCAAGAATCAATAACTAACAAGCAAGAAACAACGAAGAACCAAGAAGAAATAACTAACAAAGGACCACGAAATAATAAAGGGGTGATAATAGAGGAGTTGATAATAGAGGATAGAGATATTAATAATAAATTATATATAGAAATAATTGTGACCGTGTGATATAATTTTTTTATGTATTGGAAGATAGAATTGTATGATTTATCTTTCAAATCAATATAATATTATAATGAAACCTGTAACAGGGTTAAGAAAGGGTGGATTGTGATTATGAAGAGTAATGACGTAATTTTAGTTAAAGGCGATGCTACAGAAGAGAAGGCAAAGAGCACATTATTTGTGATTCTTGTTATCATTGGTGCAGTTGCAGCTATAGCAGGTATTGCTTATGCAGTATATTCATATCTTACTCCAGATTTCCTTGACGATTTCGATGACGATTTTGATGATGATTTCGACGATGATTTCTTTGATGATGAGGAAGATGAGACTGACGATGCAGCTCCAGTAGCAGAGCCAGAGGCAGAGTAATTTTAGTATTTGTGTAATTGTTTGAATGTGCGAATAGGCTTGAATAGCAGACATTTGAATAACAGAAAGATACGCCCTATCCCAATATTTTAAAAATGGGATAGGGCGTATCTTTTTGCATAAAAAATTGCATAAAAAATGCGGATAACAGGAATCGAACCTGCACCCCGAAGGACTAGATCCTAAGTCTAGCGCGTCTGCCAGTTCCGCCATATCCGCATATAAGTAATAATATATTGCTTGTAAAAAAATAACCCTTCTTAAAAGAAGGGGAAAGTGAGCCATCGGGGACTCGAACCCCGGACAACTTGATTAAAAGTCAAGTGCTCTACCGCCTGAGCTAATGGCCCGTAAGCCTTGGACTTTAATAACTGGGCTAGCTGGATTCGAACCAGCGAATGCAGGAGTCAAAGTCCTGTGCCTTACCGCTTGGCGATAACCCAATAGCATCGCTGATATATGCGATAAAGAAAAGGGTGGATAGAGGGACTCGAACCCTCGGCCTCCAGAGCCACAATCTGGCGCGCTAGCCAACTGCGCCATACCCACCATAGGCTTAAATAAGCAGTTACAAAAGTAACTTTATAAAAATATATCTTAGCTTGCTAGAAGAATAGTAGCTAAGATACAAAAATGTGCCCGAAGGGATTCGAACCCCCGACCCACGGCTTAGAAGGCCGTTGCTCTATCCAGCT
>CABPYV010000014.1:0-92453 GCA_902461735.1 uncultured Coprococcus sp. | reverse complement strand
CTTCTTGCCATAAAAATAACCTCCAAACTGAGTAATTTTATCTTACATCAGTTTGAAGGTTTACACAAACTTTGGGATACTCCCCCAGATGACCTTTTTTTGAAAAGCAGAAAGGCTTCTTGTCCTTTCATTAGTATATTCAATTTAAAGTCAACTATAATTATTTATCCTTGTTATCAGCGTCGATCACTGACTGGATCTGTTTCATGAGAGAGTCGTAGTTAGCCTGATCGTCGATCCCTCCAAGCATAGGATCTCCGACAATATTACCATTTCTATCGACTAGTATGGTTGTAGGAAATGCCATGATGTCGGAGGCATATTTGCCTACGCTAGAATCAGAGTCAACGGAGATATTGCGGTATTTTGCACCCTGGCTGTCAAGAACGGCTGCGGCTTCCTTGATAGCATCTTCGTTTCCGTCGAATGTCTCTGTGTTGATACCTACTACCTCGCCGCCCATCGATTTGATGGCATCATTTAATTCATTAAGCTTAGACAATTCTGCGACACAAGGCTTGCAGCCGGTAAACCAGAAATTAACGACAGTTACTGCATTATTGGAAAACAGGCTTTCGTCAACAGAATTACCGTCAAAATTCTTGCCGGAGAAACTCTTGAAAGGCGTGATTTCTTCGGAACTGTCGTTCTGGTCGGTGCTTTCTGATCCTGCGTTTTTATTTTCAATTTCATCTATCTGCTTTTCAATCTGTCTGATAGTTTCGATATCATCGTTAAGTGTTTTCAGTTCATCATCCGTAAAGGATTCCTTGTTCGATTCTATTATGCCGGCCAGATAATCGGCATAATCTCCGCTTGGATCGGCATCGCTTTTATTCGCCATGCCAAATGCCTTGTTCCATACATCCTGGTGATCTGCAAAGATCTGGTTCTCCTGCTGATATAGATCATCCAGCTTTGTGTTGGAATTGTCCACAGCTTCAGTGGTGGATTCTGTCTGGGTTTTTTGTGAATTCTCAGTGGTGGCAGATCCTGATCCGTTACATGCTGTGAGAGATAATGCTGCACAGAGAGTGATAATAGATATTAATGTTCTTTTTGTCTTCATAAATAATTGCTCCTTTAAATAATAATTTAAATAATATTAGTGTGGTTGATTGTTACATGTTGGTTTTGGAAGCTTGCTTATGTCCTTTTGGGGAACATGGCTTTCCCATAAACTGATAGTGGATCGCATCTTTTGGACATGCCTTCATACATGCTCCGCATCGTATGCATTCTGGATGATTTGGTGTTTTGCATACATCTACATCCATTTTGCATGCCTTTGAACACTTACCGCATCCGACACATTTGCTGCTTTCAACCTTGATACTCATAAGGCTGACCTTGTTGAATAATGAGTAGATTGCGCCGAGAGGACAAATCCATTTACAGAAGGGTCTGTAGAACAGAATACTCAGAACGACAACTGTAATTAAAATAAGGCATTTAAAGGAAAACAGCTTTCCGAGTGCAGAGCGTATAGCTGCATTTCCAAGTGAAAGTGGTATAGCACCCTCCAGAACACCTTGTGGACAAATATACTTACAGAAGAACGGGTCTCCCATTCCTATGGAGTTCGTTACAAGCATCGGCAGAAGTATAACGAAAACAATAAGGATTATATATTTCAGGTATCTTAGTGGTTTCAGCCTGGCTGTGGAAAACTTTTTCCCGGGGATTTTGTGAAGCAGATCCTGAAACCATCCAAATGGACACAAAAACCCACATATAAATCTTCCGAGGATCACACCGATTAAAATGAAAAAACCGGTTATGTAGTAAGAAAATTTAAATTTGGATGATCCGACGACCGCCTGAAATGCACCGATGGGACACGCTCCTGTTGCAGCAGGACAGGAGTAACAGTTTAGTCCTGGTACGCATACTGTTTTTGCTTTGCCCTGATAGATCTTGCCTTTAAATAAATTGGGGATGTGAATATTGGTAAGCAGCGTGGCTGCTGCCTGTATCCATCCGCGTATTCTGGCTGTTTTTTTTGACAGTGATTTGTTCTTATCCAATTCCTACACACTCCAGACATAATTTTATTGCTTTGCTGAGCACGGCAGCCGCTTCACCTCTGACTGCACCATAGCTGATCATTGCCATACCCGTGATGAGTAAAATGATCTGAGACATTTTCCTGTACTTCAAGTTATTGCAGCTCCTTTCATGATTGTGTTTGTTGACCAGCTGACTTGGATATTATACAATAGCTGTTGTAAAATTTTTGTTAAGAAGGATTTTTGTTAAGAAACAGGTGACAGTTTTGAGATTATTGATAGTTGAAGATGAGAAGCAGATATGTGATATGGTTGCGAAAAGCCTGTATGATGCCGGGTATGAGGTGGATACCTGTTATGACGGAGAAGAGGCTCTTGAATGCATTCTGTCAGAGGAATATGACCTGATCGTTCTGGATCTGAATCTGCCGGGTATGGATGGAATGGAGATTTTAAAGGAACTCAGACAGAAAAATGAGGAGACAAAGGTTATCATATTATCTGCGAGGGGACAAATTGCGGATAAGGTTGAAGGGCTGGATGCAGGTGCAAATGATTATATGGAAAAGCCATTTCATTTGCAGGAGCTTGAGGCGCGTATCAGAAGCCTTACAAGAAGAAAATTTGTACAGAAGGATGTATGTCTGGAAAGCGGTGGCATAAAGTTTGACACGGTAAAACGTGAGGCATACGCAAAAGGAGAGAAGGTTCCCCTTACAAGAAAAGAAAATGGAATCTTGGAATATCTGCTTCTTAATATGGGCAGACCGGTAAGCCAGGAGGAATTGATGGAGCATGTCTGGGATGCTTCGGTTGACAGCTTCAGTGGAGCGATCAGAGTACATATGTCTTCGCTGAGAAGAAAGCTTAAGGCAGTGCTTGGATATGATCCGATTTTGAACAAGGTGGGAGAAGGCTATAAAATACGAGAGGAGTCCGACAGATGAAAAGAATGTCGCTGCAGTGGAGGCTTACCTGTATAATCACATTATATATTGCGCTTATATGTGGATGCCTTACTTTGCTTGTCTATAAAAATGGCGTGTATTATATTGATTCTCTGCAAGAAACCGTTGACGCCCAGGGAGATGATAATGGGAGCGGTACTGATGAAATATATATCAGTATTCCGGAGGATAAGTGGGATGAATTTGCAAATGATTTTTCTGTTAAGGTGTACAATAATAAGGCAGATTACAAGAAAAACAGCCTGATAATTTCTGCCTTGCTGGCCCTGCTTGGCGGAGTAGCTACATATTTTATAAGTGGGCATGCACTAAAGCCTATCAGTGAGTTTTCTGATAAAATTGAAGAGGTACAGGCACAGAATCTGGCAGATTCACGAATAGAAGAAAACAATGTTAAAGAACTGAACCAGCTCAGCGTTTCATATAACAAGATGCTTGAACGCCTCTCGGATGCATTTGAGATACAGAGACAGTTTACTGCAAATGCAGCACATGAGCTCAGAACTCCACTGTCTTTAATGCAGATACAGCTTGATTCATATAATTCTTCCCGGCATCCGGGAGATGATGAAGTCACTCTGCAGACGATAAAGATGGTAACTGAACAGAATGAGAGACTCAGCAAAATGGTAAAGACACTTCTTGATATGAGTGAGCTTCAAACTGTGAGCCGGGATGATAAAATAATGGTCGACGCGCTTGTTGATGAGGTATTGGCGGATCTGGAACCTCTTGCACAGGAAAAGGATATAGAACTTATTGGAGAATGTACGGATGTAACTATGATAGGAAGTGACATCCTTATTTACAGGATGTTATACAATCTTGTTGAGAATGCTATAAAATATAACCGCACAGGAGGACGGGTTACAGTGACAGCGCGTCAGAAGGAAAAACACGTTTACCTGTCAGTAGAGGATACCGGAAATGGTATCCCGGAAGAACTGAAGGATCGCGTGTTTGAACCTTTCTTTCGCGTGGATAAATCCAGAAGCCGTGAGCTTGGCGGCGTAGGACTGGGACTTGCTCTTGTCCGCGAGATCGTGATAGTGCATGATGGCAATATTGCAGTTAAGCCTAATCCGTCTGGAGGAACGATTTTTGAAGTCGTTTTATAAAGTGAGCATTACAGCCGTTACATATAACAGACTTACCCACTTACTTTCCGGTAACAGCATATTGGCTGTCATACATAGCCTTAAGATTTTCGTTGGAATTGAATTTTTCTCCTATGCAGAATTCTTCAGACCATGTCATGTAGTATGCCCATGGAGTGTGTGACTTCTCCAGAAGATGTATATCCGGTATATATCCAACTTCGGTAAGGGCGGCAACCTTGTTCGAAGAGGTAGCTTCTACAAGCTTTGTGTATTCTTCACTGTAATCGGTTGCTGTGTATTCCGGCAGATATATGTCCATGGAGACAATATCAACGAAGTCATCTCCAGGGTATACGCCTTTTGTAGGACAGTTCCATACCCATATAAGGTTGTTGATGTTCAGTACATTTGTATAGTAGTCGAACATGAGTCTGTAGAGCTTTGCCGCAACAGCAGGACCTTTGGCACCCCACCAGAACCAGGTGCCCTCGGACTCGTGGAAAGGTCTCCACAGAACCGGGATATCTTCAAGCTGGAATCTTCGGAGTTCCTTTGCGATGATGTCCATATCGTGGTAGAAAGCATCACGTTCTCTTGTGCCTGGAATGAGCACCTTTTCAGCGTCGAAGTCAGTGTGCTCTGTGTAGAAACTCTTGTCACGACCTCCAATCGGAGAGAACCAGTGAAATGTGAAAGTGACAATGCCATTTGTTTTCTTTGCCCATTCGAGAGCGGTGTCAAGGGTATCCTGATTTTCATATACCTCTGTGAGACATTCTGCGGATGCATCATTATAGTTTATGTTTGGCGAGTATCCAAGCAGCTCGAAACCTCTGAGTGCCGGACATTTGCCTGTCTGTTCGTATATATAGTCAATCTCCTCCATAGGATTGGTTTGTGTGTGCTGACCTGTTATTATCTTATTACCGGCAATCTCCGATAAATAATCTAGTAGATTCTGTGCTGAATGCGATATGTGCTTGTTTGCTGCTTTCTGCATCTTATTTTCTCCTTCATTAGCATGTGTTTGATATGCTTTTATCATATACAAATAAATGTAATAATTGTATTATATAAAGAGCAAAAAATTGTATAAACCTATCATGATACAACTTGGATCGTAGGGGGAGACTGCTATGGAAATGTTTGAGTACATTGATGAGATGAAACAGCCATATGATATATTTTACACAGATTGGGTGCATTCTGAATTGCACTGGCACTATTACAGTGAGATACTTTATATAGTCAGCGGATCTATCCGGGTGATCTGCAATGATGGAGAGACGGTTCTCAGAAAAGGGGATATGTGCTACCTATATCCGCTGCAGCTTCACAGCATAAAGGCGGATAAGACCTGTACGGAATCGGTGAAGTATGCGGTCATAAAGTTTAATATGTATACACTGGGCATTCCCCAGACTTATATAAGGAAAATGTATGATTGTTTTGTATACAAGACGGAGACTACAGATTTCTGTACGGTTATAAGGTCTGAAAAACTAAAAGAAAGTATGGCAGATATTGTTCAGGATATATTTGAGGAGTATATGGAAAAACGGGAGATGTACATGCTTGCGGTTCAGTCTGGGATATATAAGCTGCTCATCATCATGGCAAGACAAATGAAAACAAATGGAGATTTTAAGCATAAGAGGTCGGATGGTGATGTGTATTTCAATCACATACTGGAATATATAGATGCGCATTCGTCAGAACAGATAGAGGTTCAGGATCTGGCAGAAATGTGCAGTATGAGTTATTCACACTTTGCCAGATCATTTAAGGCTCGTTATGGAAGATCGTGTAAGGAATACATATTGTATATAAGGCTCAATAAGGCGCAGAACATGCTGCTGTATTCGGATTATTCCATGGAATATATCGCGCAGGAAAATGGCTTTTCGGACAGCAGTTATTTTATCCGGGTATATAAAAAGTGGAGGGGAATCACTCCGAAACAGGAAAGAATGCAGAACAGACTTTAGTATACCAATAGGGTGCAAATGAAACAGACTCACATGTGATCGAGACACCAGTGAGTCTGTTCATAAACCGATTATATTGTTGTCGTTGCGGATTTGGCACGGCTAATTTTATTTTCCCCGAACTTTCGTCTCAGCTGTTTCATAACCCACAGGTACGCAGGGATCAGGAAGAGATCAGCACATACCCATGCAAGCGGACTTCCTAGTGATACGCAGATGAAACCGAAATGTGGCACCAGCACGAAACCGGCAACAGAACGGGCTATCATCTCACATATGCCAGCAAGTATGGCGAAAGTTGAGTAGCCAAGCCCCTGTATCATGAATCTTACGATATTCACAAGTGCCAGGAATATGTAGAATGCGGCATTGATAACCACGAATTCATATATGTAGCTGATAAGCTCAATCTGTTCCTTCTTTACAAAGAGAAGTGCAAGCTGCTTTCCGAACACGATGGAAAAAGCCAGAGCCACAAGGGCATATATGATTCCCATCTTGATGCAGGCTTTAAGTCCCTGATCAACACGGTCAAGACGCTTGGCACCAACATTCTGACCTCCGTATGTTGCCATGGTGGAGCCCATTGCATCGAAAGGACAGCACATGAACATGCAAATCTTGGATCCTGCTGATACGGCTGCAACATATGTTGAACCCATATCATTGACTGCGGTCTGTAGAATGACACTGCCTATGGCTGTTATGCTGTACTGCAGTCCCATAGGTAGACCCATACCGCAGAGCTTAAGGCAGTGACGCATGCTGAATGTCCAATCCTCTTTACTGAATTCAAGATACTTCAGTTTCTTTGTCATGTATATCGTACATATGATTCCTGACACTGCCTGTGAAGCTACTGTGGCAACTGCAGCTCCGGCGACGCCCATAGGAACAACAAGTATAAGATCAAGTATTATGTTGACAATTGATGAACCCACAAGGAATATGACAGGTGTGATACTGTCTCCGAGT
This sequence comes from uncultured Coprococcus sp., assembly GCA_902461735.1. GTDB lineage: Bacteria > Bacillota > Clostridia > Lachnospirales > Lachnospiraceae > Coprococcus. Next base: position 85,413 of record CABPYV010000014.1, on the reverse strand, counting down.
GATCTCAGTATCCCGGCGGTCAGGTTGTAGAGGAAGGTTGCCGGAATGCCCAGGAATATTATAAATATGTATATATATGCATCATCGATGATATTCGAAGGTGTTCTGAGAGCCTTGAGTATCTGCATGGTAAAGATACTTACTGCCACTGTTATAACAGCAGCCAGTGCAACGGATGACCATATACTGTTGATTATATATGCCTTAAGAGCCTTGAAATCCTTCGCACCGTAAGCCTGTGCAACAGGGATTGCAAATCCGTTGCAGATTCCTATACAGAAACCGAGTATCATGAAGTTGATGCTTCCGGTGGAACCCACCGCCGCCAGCGCGTCAGTTCCAAGCTTCTGCCCGACTATGACAGAATCTACCATATTATAAAACTGCTGAAATATCAGACCAAAGAGAAGGGGCAGACCAAAGTTCAATATAAGCTTTGAAGGCTTTCCTTCAGTGAGGTCTTTTGTGCCACTGATGCGCGCAATAAAATTCTTCATGTGATTCACCTCTCAAAAATCTAGTTGTTTATTTATAAATTGCTTGTTTTCACGATATCGTGTGTTTGCTAGTTAATCACCTTTTAATGATTTTATATATGGAAAAAAGGTGATTAAACGTGGTAAAATGTAAACACTTTTGTAATGGTGAAAACTTGATATATATTAGTCTCTGAACTAATATAAGTATAGTCGTAAAAGTGATGAAAAAAGAGAAAATAATTGTGCATAAAGCGCATAGATACAAACCAGGGTAATGTCGATAACGATAATGACCTGGCGGGGGATATGGAATGAGCAGAGATAGCGATAAAAAAAAGAACGATAAAAAGATTGGCAAGAATAATAAAACGGGCAGAGAAGAAATCAGGAATATAAATAGTATGAACGGTGGCACAGCAAAATCTTACAGGCAGAAAGTTCTTGTGAATCAGGCAGGAAAGCTAGTGGATGAGCTTGAGCGGGCGAGACGAGAGGAGCAGGAGTCCCAGATTGATGGAATAATCAGACAGAAGGTTATCAAGAGAAAGAATACCAGGGCTGCCTATCGTATTGTGGGAATAGTATTTATACTGATTGGAATCGCGTGTATGTGGTGGGCCATGGGAGGTCACTACAGGTTTTTGAAGGCGGCGGTTTCTATAGCAGCCATGGCATATGGATTTTATATAGTAAAGAGTTCGTTCAGAAGTTCTGCATATGATGCCACATATCTGTTTGGACAGGATAAGATCACAATACTCCAAAAGGGCGGCAGCAAGACCATCCCGTATGAATCAGTGACTGCTTATACGGTGATAGAGCCGGATCCTGAGATGAAGTATTATATTTTAAAGTTCGACAGGAGGAAGGAGAGTTATGTAGTGCCATTTGCCGGGGCGAAGGCAAAATGTGAGGCAGTGTACAATATTTTCAGAGAGAAGGTAAGAACAGATGAAAAAGAAAATTCTTGAAAAACTCCAGAGTACGGAAGGTTTTGTATCAGGACAGGAATTATGTGAGCTGCTGGGTGTGTCAAGAACCGCAGTGTGGAAAAATATACAGGCTCTGAAAAATGATGGATATGTCATAGAAGGAGTTAATAATAAAGGCTATAGGCTGGTTAGCGTTCCTGATGTCATGTCTGAGGAAAATATATCGAGGTACCTCAACACGAAGACATTTGCAAGAAAACTCTATTACTATGATGAAACTGATTCAACAAACACCCGCGCTAAGATTGTTGGTGAGACGGATCCTGTACACGGCGCATTGTTTGTTGCAAATGAGCAGACGGCAGGAAAAGGCCGGAGGGGACATAGCTGGAATTCAGATAAGGGAACAACGATATCCATGTCGTATCTGCTAAAACCGGATATAGATATCTCGTGCGTATCCAGGATAACTCTGGTGTCGGCGGTTGCACTTGCAAGAGCATTCGGCAAAGTGGATGGTGTCAAACCTCAGATAAAGTGGCCCAACGACGTACTTTCAGATGGAAAGAAACTTGTCGGAATACTTACAGAGATGAGTTCAGAGGGAACTGATATTAGTTATGTTGTCGTGGGAATTGGTATAAATGTATATAACCAGAGTTTCCCGGAGGACATTGCGGACAAGGCGACATCAATTCTTCTGGAGAACGGCAGGGGATGTGACAGGTCATGGTTCATAGCGCAGGTGTCAAATGAGTTTGAAAAACTATACGATGAGTTTGTAAAAAATAAAGATCTGGGATTTCTTGTTGATGAGTACAACAGTTATCTTGTGAACAAGGATAAGCAGGTATATGTCATAGAGGGAGATCAGAAAACTGAGTATACAGCCTTGGGACTTTCCCCGGACGGCGGACTCCTTGTCAGGGATGCTGATGGAGCTGTGCGCGATATAATATCAGGTGAAGTGTCCGTCAGAGGAATATATGGATATGTATGATATATGATAAACATTCGTTTGCATGTCAGCATATGGGGCTTAATAATATTAATAAATGGCAGGCATGATTCAAAAAAACTAGAAATATAGCCCTTTATGGTTTATAATCGGCAGTGGGTATATAATATAACTTAGAAAATTCAAAGAATTATAAAAACATTCAAAAACATTCAAAAACAAAATTCAAAAAAGAAATATAAAAATGGAGGACATAAACATGGAAAAGATTCAGATGACCACACCACTTGTAGAGATGGATGGAGATGAGATGACCAGAATTCTCTGGCAGTATATCAAGGATGAGCTTATCTATCCATTTATCGATCTCAAGTCAGAGTACTATGACCTTGGACTTGTACATAGAAATGAGACAGATGACAAGGTAACATTTGACTCAGCATACGCAACACAGAAGTATGGCGTAGCTGTAAAGTGTGCAACCATCACACCTAATGCAGCAAGAGTTAAGGAGTACAATCTCAAGGAGATGTGGAAGAGCCCTAACGGAACCATCAGAGCGATCCTTGATGGTACAGTGTTCAGAGCACCTATCGTAGTAAAGGGAATCGAGCCATGTGTTAAGAACTGGAAGAAGCCTATCACCATCGCAAGGCATGCATATGGTGATGTATACAAGAGCGTAGAGATCGATGTTCCAGGTCCTGGAACAGCAGAGCTTGTTTTCACAGGTGATGACGGACAGGTTATAAAGGAGACTATCCATAAGTTTGATGGTCCTGGTGTTCTTCAGGGACAGCACAACGTGGACAAGTCTATTGAGAGCTTTGCAAGAAGCTGTTTCAAGTATGCGCTTGATACCAAGCAGACACTGTGGTTTGCTACAAAGGATACTATATCAAAGAAGTATGACCATACATTCAAGGATATCTTCCAGGAGATATTTGATGCGGAGTATAAGGAGCAGTTCGATGCAGCAGGTATCGAGTACTTCTACACACTCATAGATGACGCGGTTGCCCGTGTTATGAAGAGCGAAGGCGGTTACATCTGGGCATGTAAGAATTATGATGGAGATGTAATGAGTGACATGATCTCATCAGCATTTGGTTCACTTGCCATGATGACATCAGTTCTCGTATCCCCTGATGGAAAGTATGAGTACGAGGCTGCCCATGGAACAGTTATGAGACATTACTACAAGCACCTTGCAGGCGAGGAGACATCTACAAACTCAGTTGCAACTATCTTCGCATGGTCAGGAGCACTCAGAAAGCGTGGAGAACTTGACGGAATCCAGGCACTTCAGGATTTCGCAGATAAGCTTGAGGCAGCAACCATCAAGACCATCGAGGATGGCAAGATGACAAAGGATCTGGCTCTCATCACAACTCTCGAGAACCCAACAGTCCTCAACAGTGAGAACTTCATCAAGGCTATCAGAGAGACACTTGAGGGAATGCTTTAAAAAGTGATTCAAGATAATAAAAGCATTGAGAATATATAATGAAAGAAGCATATCACCTTTATTCAGGCAAATGGATAAAGGTGATATTTTTATACCATTGTGAAAATCGCGGCGCTAGGTTAAAATAACTTATATATGAGTGTAGCGTATAAGATGATGAGGAGTTGTATTTATGAGAATCGAGCATGTTGCCATGAATGTGAATGACCTTGAAGGGGCGAAGATTTTTTTTGAGAGATATCTGGGGGCATCGGCAAATGAGGAATATCACAATAAAATGACGGACTTTCGTTCGTATTTTCTCACATTCGATGATGGTGCAAGACTTGAGATAATGAACAGACCTGGAATGGATGATCCTGAAAAAACGCTTAACAGAACAGGATTGATACATATAGCGTTCAGCGTGGGAAACAAAGAAAAGGTGGATGAACTTACCAGGTTACTTGAGTCTGATGGCTACGAGGTGATAAGCGGACCGAGAACGACAGGTGATGGCTACTATGAGAGTTGTGTAGTTTCCATAGAAGGAAATCAGATAGAGATTACGGTATAGAATTAAAATGTAGTAGATAGATAACAAACATAGTATGCGGGAATTCAAACATAGATTTCATTATAGGAGGTATAAGACAATGGAAAATCAGGTATTAGAGGTAATGAGAAAGAGAAGTTCTGCAAGGGCTTACAGTGCGGAAGAGGTTTCAAAAGACCAGATTGATGCGATCATCGAGGCTGGACTTCAGGGACCTACAGGTATGAATAAGAAGGAGATACATTTTACAGTTGTCAAGGGTGATGCACCAATTCTGGAAGAACTTGATGCGGAAAAGAGGGCACTTCGCGGACAGGATAAGCAGCCACATAATTTCTACTATGAGGCGCCTGTTTTAATATTCCTGAGCGCAGAGGATGATTACAGATGGAGCAAGGTGGATTCAGGAATCGCAGTTCAGAATATGGCTATAGCGGCAGAGAGCATGGGACTTGGCAACTTGATCATAGGTTGTGTGTATGATGCTCTTCACGGGGAAAAGAAGTCATATTTTGATAAGGCACTTGCTATACCAGAAGGGTATTCATTTCAGATAGCGCTTGCAGTTGGACATAAGACAGACAACAAGACACCTCATGATTACGATGAGTCTGTTCAGGTAAGTTATCTGTAGTTTGTCGCTAAAGGTTCATTAGGTGGCAGGGTATAATGAAGTGGTGATCACGCCCAAGAGTGGTTACATATTGTGTATTATAGGAGATGAGATAAGGAAATATACAGGGAGGGTATAGCATATGGGTAAACTTGTAATGGGGTATTGGGACTGCCCTTATTGTAGTACGAAACATATAGAAGGAACGAAACGTGAGTGTCCATCCTGCGGAAAGCCGAGAGGACAGGAAGTTAAGTTCTATATGGATGGAGTGAGGTATTTGTCTGCAGAGGAGAGTCAGACAAAGGGAAAAGGTGCCGACTGGTTATGCGATCATTGCGGTAATTACAATTCTGCTCTTAACACACGGTGCAGCAGCTGTGGCGCTGAAAGGGATTCACAGGATAAGGCTTATTTTGATGTCAGAAAAGAACAGGATGCAAAGAATGCCAGAAGTGCATCCGGAACGGGAACAGCTGCCGGAGAACAAAACAGCGGGCAGGGGGGTAGCAAACGGAGCCGTTCATTTGGAGCATGGAAGATAGTACTGATCGGCATGTTTGTGATAGCGGCGATAATCGGACTTGCGGCGATCATAGCCATGCCGAAGAAGAGAACAGTCACAGTCAAGGATATGTCGTGGAAGACCAGTGTTGATGTGGAGAAATATCTTCTATGTGATGAAGATGACTGGGAACTCCCTGAGGGCGCCACGCTAAAGACCACGAAACAGGAGGTTCATCATACAGAACAGGAATATGTGGGTGAGCGCGAGGAGACCTATGATTCATATGAAGTGATAGGTTCCCATGTGGAGTACAGCTACGAGGACAATGGTGATGGAACATTTTCCGAGGTGGCAAATGACGTGGATGATTACGGATATGTGACGAGAACGAGGTCTGTCCCTGTGTACAGAGATAAGCCGATATACAAGACGAAGTATTACTATACGATATGGAGGTGGAAGTACGACAGGACGGAGACTGCGGAGGGTGGTGGAAAGACACCGGAATACCCAGATCCCCAGCTCACAGACAAGGAGAGACTAGGGGAAAAATCAGTTGAATATGAAGTCACATGTGAAGTGAAGAATAAGGAAAAGACATATAAAGTTAAAGAGGCTATATATAACAAACTTGATATCGGAGAGACATATAATGTCAAGGCTGACTCTGAGGAGATAGTGAGTATCATAGAGTAGAGACTTGAGAATACGGAGTCGGTCGAAAGTTATAGTGTAAGCGATAGGTACGAATAAATATAAGCAAATATAAATAAATATTATCCCGGATGGATAAGACATAATGTAGCTCACTGTTTTGAGCAAAATGTCGAATCTGCCCGGGATTTTTATAATTAAAATGAATAACATCGATGTTTGCTGAATACCATGTATTTGAGACGAAAAAGTTAAGGTGGACATTGAATGAGAGGGAACCTTGATAGGGGAATTGGATTTCGTACTGTACAGCTCACGGTAGTTGCAGTTTCGGTGATTTTAGTGCTTTGCATGACGACTGGAATTATAGGAGCATTTGGGAAGACTGATGATGGAAGTTATGTACTGCAGGACAGATCAACCGCGGAGCTTATGGGTGATTTCGGAGTGATATGTTTTGATACATTGAATGTGCAGACACATTTGCATAGCAATTTTATAACAAAGACGCTAAATGCGAATTCCAACTCGGGACTCAGAAATTCTTACGGGGTGTATGAGGAGTTCTATTTTGAGAATGCTGAGAATATGAATGGCTGTGTGTCGGATATGGATACTGATATGCTGTATACAGGCGCAGACATTAGAAGAGCAGAGGATGGCAGTGTTTATATAATTATGAACAACGGCTCTGAGATAAAGCTTGACAGGCCTGCAAATGTTAAGACTGATGAGGAGCTTGCTGGGGAGGGAGAATATTCGAAGTTTGCCGACATGTCAGACATACAGAGAAGATTTATTGAATACAGTCAGGAACTTAAGATACATGCTGATACAGAGGAGACTGTGGATATAGATCTGGGGGGAGATATAAATAACAGACGAATTGCGGTAAACGGTGGTGGGATGCATGTTGTATCGCTTGGCTACAACAAACTGTCGGCAAGTACCAATCCGATTTATTTTGAGTTCCCGGATTATGATGGAAACACCGTTCTTCTCATGAATATTGATCTAAGCGGGACTCAGGATGCTGTATTCGGTGATATGATACTTGGCAGCAAAAATGACGCGATGGCAAATGACAATGGAAACTATTTTAATGCCTGCAACAGGATGTATTTTAACTTTTATGACAGCTCTGCTGCAGATGGACAGTTCAGAGGCAGTATTACATTTGCAGGTCGAGGTTTTGGAACTGTGCTGGCACCAAAGGCATCAGTAAATCTCGGGCATAACTGGGATGGATGCGTGGTGAGTGAGGTATTTTCAAACGGTGGAGAGTTCCACAGAGTGCCGGGAACTGATTTTCCAAAAGAAGAACCGACAACTGAGAGCACGACGACGGAAGACACAACAACGGAAGACACAACAACGGAAGACACAACGACGGAGGATACCACAACAGAGGACACGACCACAGAGGACACAACTACAGAGAATACGACCACAGAAGATACAACTACAGAGGAGACGACAACCGAGGATACCACAACAGAAGACACGACCACAGAGAACACGACCACAGAGGACACGACCACAGAAGATACGACAACCGAGGATACTACAACAGAGGACACGACAACAGAAAGCACAACTGGCACGACCACGGAGTTGACAACGACAGAGGAGACGACAACGGAACATACCACATGGAGCACCACTGGCACAACAGTGACAATGATAACGACGCGCAGCACTCCGCCAAGCAGACATCCCGATACCGGTGACAGACTTCCCTTAAAGGAGATAGCCGGTGTGATAGTACTTGCACTTATGGGAAGTGCGGGGATAGTGATATATAAGAAGATGAGAAAGTAAATATCGAAAAGCAAAATCAAAGCAGATCTATAACACCGCCATGTATGCAGAGTTTTACATGGCGGTATTTATGTATAGGTGGCTAAAACTGCTCTCAGTCTTGCATAATATGCTTGGATGTGGTATATTTTAGAGGAATTTTGTGGTACAAAATACCATGGCAGGAGAATGTGTTTACATTATTTGACACAGAATATTACATGACAGGATGGTAATGGCTGTGAATATGGCAAGGGTTAAGGATAGGTTCCAAGGACTCTGGAGAAATAATCAAAAGGCACATTCTTTATTTTTGCTCATAAAAGATAGGAGAACAATAACATGACGATAACTGATGAAACTATTGATTATGTTGGAATCCTTGCAAAGCTTGAGCTTTCTCAGGAGGAGAAGGAGCAGGCAAAGAAGGATATGTCAGACATGCTTGATTATGTCAGCAAATTAAATGAACTTAATACAGATGGTGTGGAGGCCATGAGCCATACATTCCCATACAATAATGTGTTCCGCGAGGACGTAGTCACAAATAACGACGACAGAGAGAACATGCTGAAGAATGCACCGGAGCAGAAAGACGGCTGCTACAAGGTGCCAAAGACATTTGACTAGGAGGTAAGCTGAAGTGAATTTAATGGGTATGACAGCTGTAGAGCTGGGAAAAGCTATTAAAGACGGACAGGTAAGCGTTGTTCAGGCGACACAGGCTTGTCTTGACAGCATAGAGGCTTGTGAGAAGGACTACAACAGTTTTGTCACAGTTGACCGTGAGGGAGCACTTGCCCAGGCGGAGGAAGTGCAGAAGAAGATAGATGCAGGAGAGCTGAGCGGTCCTCTTGCAGGAGTTCCAATTGCTATAAAGGACAATATGTGCCAGACTGGCGTGCAGACAAGCTGTTCATCAAAGATACTTTCAAATTTTGTCCCGACATACACAGCCGAGGCAGTGGTGAAGCTTCAGGAGGCAGGGGCAGTCATCGTTGGACATACCAACATGGATGAGTTTGCCATGGGAAGCACAACGGAGACATCGTACTTTGGAGAGACAAGAAATCCATGGGATATAAACAGAGTCCCGGGCGGCTCATCAGGTGGTTCAGCGGCAGCAGTTGCCGGTGAGGAGGTTCCATGTGCTCTCGGTTCAGACACCGGTGGGTCAATCAGGCAGCCTGCATCATTCTGTGGTGTCACAGGAATAAAGCCAACCTATGGAAGAGTTTCAAGATACGGACTCATAGCATACGGTTCATCACTTGACCAGATAGGACCTCTCGCAAAGAATGTTGAGGACTGTGCAACTATCCTTGAGGTCATATCACAGTATGACAAGAAAGACTCAACATCAGTAAACAGGGATGACAATGATTTTACAAGCGCTCTGGTGGATGATGTAAAGGGACTTAAGATCGGACTCCCACGAGATTACTTCACAGAGGGACTTGAGCCTGAGATTAAGGATGCCGTATATGGTGTAGCTGAGGCTCTTAAGGCAAAAGGCGCAATAGTTGAGGAGTTTGATCTTGGCATGGTTGAGTACGCGATTCCGGCATACTACATCATAGCATCGGCGGAAGCAAGCTCAAACCTTGAGAGATTCGATGGAGTAAAGTACGGCTACAGAACATCAGAGTACACCGATCTTCACAACATGTACAAGAAGAGCCGTTCAGAGGGATTTGGCCCTGAGGTAAAGAGAAGGATCATGCTCGGTTCATTTGTGCTGAGTTCAGGATATTATGATGCATATTACGTTAAAGCACTTAAGGCAAAGGCGCTCATCAAACAGGCATATGACAAGGCGTTTGAGAAGTATGATATCATCCTTGGACCTGTTGCACCTACAACAGCTCTGAAGATGGGAGAGTCACTCTCAGATCCTATTAAGATGTATCTGGGTGATGTGTACACCGTTCCTGTAAACCTTGCTGGACTTCCTGGAATATCACTTCCATGTGGAACAGATAAGGACGGAATGCCGATCGGAGTACAGATGGTAGGAAATGCATTTGAGGAGAAGACTATTATAAGAGCAGCTTATGCATTTGAGAAGACCAGAGAATACAAGAGACCTGCACAGGTTTCAGAAAGGGGGCTGTAAGAGATGGCAAAGACATATGAGACAGTCATCGGACTTGAGGTTCATGTAGAGCTAGCGACCAAGACAAAGATATTCTGTGGCTGCAGCACAGCATTTGGAGGAGCTCCTAATACACATACGTGTCCGGTATGTACCGGAATGCCGGGTTCACTTCCAGTACTTAATAAGGAAGTTGTAAATAAGGCGATCGCAGTTGGTCTTGCGACAAACTGTAAGATCACACAGAACTGTAAGTTTGACAGAAAGAATTATTTCTATCCTGATAACCCACAGAACTATCAGATATCACAGCTTTACTACCCAATATGCAGGGATGGTAAGGTAGAGATAGAGGTTGACGGTGTCAAGAAATATGTGAGAATCCATGAGATACATATGGAGGAGGATGCAGGTAAGCTTGTCCATGATCCATATACAGACAGCTCACTTGTTGATTTCAACCGTTCAGGTGTTCCGCTTATAGAGATAGTATCTGAGCCTGACATGAGATCTGCGGAGGATGTAATAGCATATCTTGAAAAGCTCAGGGAGACGATACAGTATCTCGGTGCTTCAGATTGTAAGCTTAATGAGGGATCAATGCGTGCTGACGTTAATCTTTCGGTCAGAGAGGTTGGCTCGGAGGAGTTTGGTACACGTACAGAGACAAAGAACCTGAACTCATTCAAGGCCATTGCCAGAGCTATAGAGAATGAGAGAGAGAGACAGATCGATCTCATTGAGTCAGGTGAGAAGGTTGTCCAGGAGACAAGAAGGTGGGATGACACCAAGGAGTATTCATATCCTATGAGATCTAAGGAGGATGCACAGGACTACAGATATTTCCCTGATCCTGATCTCGTACCTATCCACATCAGCGATGAGTGGCTCCAGCAGGTCAGAGACGCACAGCCTGAGTTCAGAGAAGAAAAGAAGATAAGATACAAAGAGGAATATGCGATTCCTGATTATGATATAGATATAATCACAGCATCAAAGAAGATGGCAGATCTGTTTGAGGATGCCATCACACTGGGAGCGCCGGCAAAGAAGGTGTCCAACTGGCTTATGGGAGAGACCATGAGACTTATGAAAGAGAACAGTGTTGATGCGGAAGACCTGAAGTTTTCAGCGGAGAATCTTGCAAAGCTCATCAAGCTTGTGGATGACAGGGTTATCAACGGCGGTGTAGCAAAGGAAGTGTTCGAGAAGGTATTTGCTGAGAATATTGATCCTGAGAGGTATGTAAAGGATAACGGACTTGTGACAGTTCAGGATGACAATGCCCTTAAAGAGGCATGCCAGGCAGCCATAGATAACAATCCGAAGGCTGTAGAGGATTACAGGGGTGGCAAGGAGAAGGCTCTCGGAGCACTTGTCGGTCAGGTTATGAAAGCTATGAAGGGTAAAGCAGATCCTGGATCTGTTAACAAGATGCTTAGGGAGATGCTTTAATATGGAAGAAAACAGAAGAGTGAGAAAGAGGGATAGGTATAAACGTCTCATAACAGTGGGTGAGGCTTGCGTACTCATTGCTGTGGAGCTGGTGCTGTTTGGACTCATGTGGTACCGGGACTATGAGGTAACGCTTACGCTTCCGTTCTGGAGAAGAGGAAACTGGGCGGTTATCGGAATGTATGGAATCATCATAGTTCTGTTTACCAAGTTATACGGCGGATACAGAGTGGGATTTTTCCGATTGCTGGATATAGTATATTCACAGCTTTTGGCACTTGTGTGTGCAAATGTGGTTGGTTACTTGCAGCTTTGTATAATCTGTCGTGACTACGTAAGTCCTGGTCCTTTGCTCGAGGTTACCGTACTTGAGGCAATCGTCATCCTGATGTGGATATTTGCCTGCAGATTTCTGTATGCAAAGATGTACCCACCAAGGCATCTGCTGTTGGTATATGGGTATAAGACTCCGATGGAGTTTATAGACAAGATCAATGCCCGTAAGGATAAGTATGTAATAGAAGACAGGATACATGTAAGTGAAGGCGAGCAGGCAATCAAGGAGAAGATACTTCAGTATGATGGAGTAATCATATGTGAGACAAAGGCTTATATCAGAAATGAGCTTGTGAAGTATTGCTTCGAACATTCCATAAGGTCATATGTTGTGCCAAAGCTCTCCGATATAATCATACTTGGTGCGGAGCCTATACATTTGTTTGATACGCCTATCCTGTTGTCAAGGAATCAGGGTCTTACTGGAGATGACATGATCATCAAAAGGATCATGGATCTTGTGTGTGGATTTATATTGCTGATCATAGCATCGCCATTTATGATCATATCAGCACTTTCTATATGGCTTTATGACAGAGGACCGGTTTTCTACAAGCAGGACAGACTAACGCTTAATGGTAAGGTATTCAAGATCATCAAGTTTAGAAGTATGAAGATGGATTCAGAGGCTCACGGTGCTCAGCTTGCGAAGAAAGATGATGACAGGATAACGCCGGTTGGAAGGGTGCTTAGAAAACTGCATCTCGATGAGCTTCCACAGCTATTCAATGTCCTCAAGGGGGATATGTCACTTGTTGGACCAAGACCTGAGAGACCAGAGATAGCAGAGTTATATAAGAAGACTTTCCCTGAGTTTGATTACAGACTAAAGATGAAAGCGGGACTTACAGGATATGCACAGGTGTATGGTAAATACAACACCACACCGAGAGATAAGGTGAAGCTTGATCTCACGTACTATGAGCAGTATTCAATATGGCTTGACTTCAAGCTTATGCTGCTTACGGTAAAGATAATGTTCCAGAAAGAGACATCAGAGGGTGTAGCATCGAATATGACTACAGCACTCAGGGATGGAGAGAAAGTTCAGATTCCGGCACCTGTAAATGTTAAGCCGGATGGGCTTGATGAATCAGAGGATGCGTTTTATGATCTGAAGGGTTCTGCATTGAAAGTTGAAAAAAATAACGGACAAGACAAAGACAGATAATAGAGATATGAAATTACGATGTGCAGGTGGATAAGTATGACAAATGCGAAAGTTTCGGTGGTTATACCCTCTTATAATAGCGGCGGTACGATAGAAACAGCGGTTGATTCTGCCCTTGCCCAGAATGTTCCGGTGGAGGTCATCATTGTGGATGATTGCTCGCAGGATAATACAGAGCAGGTTTTGACAAAATACAGGGGTGATTCAAGGGTAAGAATACTTCTGAATGAAACGAACTCTGGTGTCGCTGAATCCAGAAATCGCGGGGTTAAGGAGGCTGCTTGTGACAGAGTGGCATTCCTGGATTCCGATGATATGTGGAAAGAGGGAAAGCTTGATAAGCAATTGAAGTTGATGGACAGCACAGGAGCAGTGTTGTGCTCAACGGCAAGAGAACTTATAAACGAGGACGGAAGCCGGACAGGACGAGTGTTGGAGGTTCCGGAGACTGTGACTTACAGGCAGCTGCTCAGAGGAAATGTGATAAACTGTTCCTCGGTACTTGCTGACAGGGATGTGCTTATGAAATACCCGATGGGAAACGATGACATACATGAGGATTATATATGCTGGCTACAGATATTGAAAGCAGGCGGAAGGGCGGTGCTCATAAATGAACCATTACTATTATATAGAGTGGTAAAGAATAGCAAGTCCGGATCAAAGATGTCATCTGCAAAAAAAACATTTGCAGTATACAGAAAGATGGGATATGGCATTTTCAGAAGCTGCCTGTTTTTTGTGAATTATGCAGCAAATGGTGTAAAGAAGTATTTTCTATAATATATTATGGATGGAGTATAACAAGGATAATCGGAGAACGATATGGCGGATGATACAAAAAAACGAGGACCGGGAAGACCCACGGATAAGAGAAAAGACACTATTCTAAGATTGAGAATAGATGCGGAGACGCATAGGAAGCTGAGCAAATATGCTGAAAGCAGGCGAGTGTCGATGTCTGAACTTGTCCGTGAGGCGATAGATGAGATAGTGCGTGAATCCGAAAAAGAAAAAACGGTTTTAAATCGCGCAGATGCAGCTGATGCAAAATAAATATAACATTACAGAAATCATAAAAACCGCACAGTCGATGTTTGTTATATCGGCTGTGCGGTTTTTATGATATGGTATCTGTTTATAATGTGTATCCGTTCTTCTTTAAAAGCTCTCTTGCTGAATCAATGGAATCATTGCCAGTTGCGTTCTTAATAGGTGCAAATTCTTTTTCGCGCTCAACTTCGAAAGGAAGACATGTGCCCATGAAAGCGATCATGTCCAAAGCAAGAGTTTCGAATTTGTAGCCGTTAGGTTCAGCAGGTTTTACTATCTCGCCATTATCATCAACATATGGTATTGCTTTTTTGACAATGTGAAGAGGCATGCTTTCATTCATTATCTTCATAAGTCTGTCGACAGGGAAGATGTAGTTGAGAGTCACGCCGTAGTTATATGCATAGTCGCCGTTTTCATCACGCTGATCACGCATCTCATCTGTCAATTCGTAATATTCAACAATATATGGTTTGCCGTGATTTGTACAAAGTACACCGACCTTTTCATCAGGGTATGCTTTGCGGACAACTTTTCCACCGGACAGATAGCCCTCTTTGATAATAGCTCCGAGGAATACGGGATCAGCAATTCTCTGGAGTACATTATCAACAGAAAATACATTGATATATTTTATATTGTGCTCTGTAAGCTTGCTTAGATGACCGGCTTTACACAGAGATGAGAACCAGCCACCGTTGCCGTTAGGAGACATGGCGATGCGGCCTTTTTCCTCTAAGTATATTTTGCCGTTGAAGTCAACTGACGGAACCATCTCCTGCTTGAAGAAGTGGATATAATCAGAATTGTAGCCAAAATAATCATGCTCCTTGAAGAAAGCGGTAGTATCATCATGGTTCTTTTCATTTGTCATAATAAAGAAATGAATCCAAGTGTCAGCTAGCTTTACGATATCGAGAGTATGTTCAATAAGCAGCTGGAAAATAAACATATCCTTAGTTTCGCCAACATTGAAAGTGCCCTTTGGTCCGGAGAAACCAAGACGTGTACCCTGACCGCCGGCAAGAAGCACGAGTGCAAGATCACCATTTTTAATCGCTTCAAGACCTGTGGTCATGTATGCGTCACGGCTGGCAGCTATTGCATCAAGCTGAAGTGCAGCAACGGGTGCGATATCCGAATCATTTCCTGAGTCGTTCTTGTTGATCATGTCTATCAGTGAAAAATCAATCTGCTCAATCTGGTTTAAAAGTGCAGCCTTTTCTTTTTCATTTAAAGTGTTGTAGTACTTGAGAAGATGTAACTGGTCTTTTTCTTCTAAGAGTTTATATGCGCTTTCGTAATTCATAAAATTCTCCTTGTAGTAATGTAGATTGTAAATAAATTCTCTCTCCGTGCTAGATGTTTACTGATACTTTTTCTTGATCGCTATAGTATCAGTGAAAACCCGCCATATGTCTTTGATTCTGATCCTTCTTCCATCTGCTGCATCATTCCGACTGTAGTTGAGAACTATCGGTGCCTCAGAAATAGAATACCCCTGTCGATGAGCCGCAACAAGTATTTCAATGTCGAACGCATAACCGTTTACGGAAAGATCTGCTGCTATGGGCTTTATCACTTCGGATTTGAAGAGCTTTATTCCTGTCTGGGTGTCATGCACACCGAGATGAAAGAGCAACTTGAGCATTACATAATAGGTATAGCTCATGACTCTTCTGAGCGGCGGATAGTCCAGCTGGGATTCCGGATGAAGCTTTGATCCTATAACGATATCGGCATCCTCGGACTTCATTTGTTTCATAAACTTCTTTAATAAAGATGGACTGAGTTCCAGATCAGAATCCAGAAATGCAATATATTTGCCTCTTGCTTCCTGAATTCCTGTGGTTATCGCAAAACCCTTTCCGTGATTTTCTTCATAGCCAGAAGCGATTATGTGAGAATCCATTTCAGAAGCTTCTTTAATCTGCTGACCGGTTGAATCAACACTTCCATCATTGACAGCAATAATTTCGTATCGGTGTAAAAAACCGCTTAATATTCTACTGGTCTCTAGAAGATTGTCTTTTATGTGAGCTTCTTCGTTGTAGGCCGGCATAACAACGGATAATGTAATTTTGGATGAATTATCCAAGTTTGTTCCCATTTTGGTTATCCCCCATTTTATAATTGCTGGATAGATTTCTATCTGAACATAATTAATATAAGTATACTTACAATAGCATAAAGTGTCAAATGAAATACATTTAAGAAAAAAATATAAAAAAGCTGTGCGTATTGACCAGCTTTTTATGTTATTAAGACATGCTATTACAAATGCTAATAAGACATGCTATCAAGACATGGAATAAAATGTTGTAAAAGAATATGATATAATGTATTATATAGCGAGGTAACGACATTTTTAGATATGGAAATATGAAATAAATAAAAGAGGAGTTCCGATGGATAAGAAGAATAGATTATCAACTGATTACGATGATGAAGATATGGATTGGCTTGACGATGACGATGATTATCTTGATGATGGTGGTATTTTGAGTTCTTTATTGTTTGGAGATAAAAAGAAGAAAAAGAAAACTGCAAAAGATAATCCCCAAAAAGATAATCCAAAAAAAGATAATGGACAGCCTGGAAGAGTTCAAAGGGCGAGAGGAGAGGACGAAGGCAGAGCAAATAGACATGGCTCAAAGGCTGTGTCAGATGGACATGACTCAAAAACGGCGCCAGATAGACATGGCTCAAAGGCTGTGTCAGATGGACATGACTCAAAAGCGGCGTCAGATAGACATGGCTCAAAAGCAGTGCCAGATAGAGAGTCTAAGGCATCAATGACTAGAAAGCCAAGACCGGCGAGACCGACAACTGATGAAAGTGAAAAGTCAGTTTATAGGGAAGAAAATGTGGCTGTCAGGACAGAGCGTGCTGATAGGACAGCTAGGAGAAGAAAGATATCTGCCGATAGAACACCGGTAAAACTGGAAGAAGAAAATACAAGACCTGTAAGGACTCCGGCTGCATCTGCTGGGACAGTAGGCGAGTACGATGAGTATTATCATGAGAACAGCCGTTCAAGAAGAATGAGAAATAATCAGAATTATTCTGATAAGAGGAAAGATTCGGATAATAGGGAAGACCTGGACAAGAAGAAAGACTTGGACAAGAAGAAAGGGCCGAGGGATTATGCTGGACGTGTGGGCAGTGCCACAGAACATGCATCTACGTCTGTAGACAATCTGCTCAGAGAGGTAAGCAATCTGGAAGCGGACAGCAGACAGAGACACGAAAATCTGCGTAGAGAAGCTTGGGAGAGAACCCAGCGCAATGTGGCAAAGGCAAAGGCAGAGGTTGAGAGACTCGAGCTCGAACGTGAACAGAACGAGAAAGAGGAAGCCAGAAAGAAAAGGGTACGGGAAGAACTTCAGAGGAGACAGATGGAGAAAACTCAGATAAGTTCAGATGCAGAGAACGTACAGCCTGAACTGGATACGGCAGAGCCTAGGACAAATTCAGATTCAGATGTTGATAAAATACATCCGGATCATACAGTTGAGTCAGAGAAGATTCAGCCAGAGCAGGAAGTAAAAACAGAGAAGCAATCGGTGGATACAGATGATGCACCGGAGGATGATCAGGTCAAGGCAGATGAGATTCCTGTGAGTGACCAGACTACAGCGAAAGAGAGTCCGGAGGATATACCAATGAAGCCGGATGTGAAAGAGAGCGCTGAAAAAAATGAGTCTGACAAAAATGAGTCCGGCAAAACAGATTCTGATAAAAATGAGTCTGACAAAAATGAATCCGGCAAAACAGATTCTGATAAAAATGAGTCAGGTAAAAATAAACCTGATAAAAATATTCTGGATATGGATGCTCTTGAACGAATCGAAAGAGATATCGATGAGGACAGGCTAAAGTATTCAGAGTCCGATACAGAAGATCTGGGACTCGGAGAGATTGGCAGGGCACTGGGATTTGATGCGGTTGATCTTGAAGATGATGAGGAGGAACCGGAGGAGGACGAGGAGTCAGACAGTGAGAAGTTCTTCAGAGAGAATTTGCTTGATGAGGCAGATCCTAAAGTGGTAAATCCTGAAAGAAAGAAAATTAATATAAGCACGAAGGTCTGGGCTATAGCCTTCTTTGTATTGTTGGCCTTGCTTATATTGATAAGCGTGATTTATGCCAAAAATTATGCCAGAATGAAGTATAATGAGATGAATATCAATGAGATCAGTGAAGATCAGCTGTTGGTGAATAATGGTGTGAAAGAGTCAACCTCTGGATATCGCACGATCGCATTATATGGTGTTGATTCCAGAGATCAGAATATGGATGTTGGAACTAACAGTGATAGTATAATAATTGTAAGCATTAACGAATCAACTCATGAGATAAAGCTTGTATCTGTCTATAGGGATACGCTTATGGATATAGCCAGTGGTGCGATGACTGAGTCACAAAAGGTAAATTATGCATACCAGCTTGGAGGCGCAGTGACAGCCATAAATACACTGAATACGAATCTTGATCTTTATATAACGGATTATGTTGCAGTGGATTTCAATGCCATGGCTAATATAATAGATGCAGTTGGTGGTGTCGATATACAGATAGCGGACAATGAGATCAACAGCTTCAATAAGAATCTCGCAGAGCAGATAAGTATTTCGGGAAAGTACTCATCAGGTATAACTCAGGCAGGACAGTATACTCTCGATGGACAGCAGGCTGTAGCATATTCCAGAATACGTTCTACGGACAGCGGTGATATCACAAGAACTGAGAGACAGAGAATTGTTCTTTTGAAAGTGATGGGTAAGCTTGTTAAGGCAGATACCGGATCATTGAGTGCGTTTGTTGATGTGTCGTTCAAGAGTATATCAACAAGTCTCGACAAAGATGCTATTCTGGATATCGTGAATGACGTGTCAAAATATAAGGTCGTTGATACTGTTGGATTCCCATTCACATATGAAGCTGTGAATTTGGAAGAAAAGGGAAACTGTCTTGTTGCCGCAGATATGGCAACGAATGTACAGGCACTGCATGAGTATCTGTATGGTAACACTCATTACAAGGTTTCTGACGCATCAAAACAGATAAGTTCCAGTCTGGAGAAGGAGACCGGCGTAAGTGCTCAGAAGGTCAAGATAGAGACTGATAATCCAGGGGACGGTATATCGGACGACAGTGAGAATGGCGACCTTAGAACCATAACAGAGCCGCCAAAGGGAATGATCCTGGATGAATGATGATCAGTGACTGATGCGGATGGCAACATAATAGATAAATATAATATATAATAAAGAGAATCCTCATACGAATGCATGTTGGCAATCGTATGAGGGTTCTTTTTTTAAGTTTTTTTGAAAAAGAGAAAACTTGTTTTGTGGGGAACAAACCATCTACGAATAATTGAGAGATATATATAGGAACGTGGATGTGTTTATGGAAAATTAAACCAGCAATATTCTTCGAAATATGAACAATAACATGAAATGAATATACAATAATTTTGATTTTTCTAAAATTAAAAACTATCAGACAACTTTCTAAAAAAAGTTGTTTACAAACGCTATAAATGGTAGTAATATATCAAAAACGATAAAACACTTGAGAAAAATACAAAAATAGCAACATTTACTTGAGAAACAAAAGTCAAAAGAAAAATATCGTTGAGAATGACAAAAAGCAAAATGTAATAACAATGCAATAACATGGAAAGGACGGAACAGGACATGATTGAGAATAAGAGAGCAGATAATACCGGATTATACGACCCAAGCTTTGAGCATGATAACTGCGGTATAGGTGCTGTTGTCAATATCAAGGGTATCAAAACTCACGACACAGTTAACAATGCCCTCAAGATAGTTGAGAATCTTGAGCACAGAGCAGGAAAGGATGCAGAGGGTAAGACCGGAGACGGTGTAGGTATACTCCTTCAGATATCACATAAGTTCTTCAGCAAGGCCGTGGCAGAGCTTGGATACGACCTTGGAAAGGAAGGCGATTATGGAATAGGAATGTTCTTCTTTCCACAGAAGGAGCTGGCCCGCAAGCAGGCTATGAAGATGTTTGAGGTCATAGTTGAGAAAGAAGGACTTGAGTTTATTTGCTGGAGAGAGGTTCCTACAACACCTGGAATACTCGGCAAGAAGGCGATAGATGTTATGCCTTGTATCATGCAGGCATTCATCAGAAGACCTGAGACAGTGAAGGCAGGAATGGACTTTGACAGAAAGCTCTACTTTGTCAGAAGGATATTCGAGGAGAGCAATGATGACACATATGTTCCATCACTTTCAAGTAAGACCATAGTATATAAAGGAATGTTCCTAGTCGGTGAACTCAGGATGTTCTACAACGACCTTCAGGATCCTGATTATGAGTCAGCAATAGGACTTGTTCATTCAAGATTCTCAACGAATACAACACCATCATGGCTCAGAGCTCATCCATACAGATATCTGTGCCATAACGGTGAGATCAATACAATAAGAGGAAATGAGGACAAGATGATCGCCCGTGAGGAGACAATGGAGTCGACCATCATGCAGGATGAGATGTACAAGGTTATGCCTGTTCTTGATCCTGATGGTTCAGATTCAGCAAGACTTGATAACTGTCTTGAGTTCCTGGTGCTGAACGGAATACCACTTCCTATGGCAGTCATGATCACGATCCCTGAACCGTGGGAGAACGACAGAGCTATGAGCCAGGAGAAGAAGGATTTCTATCAGTACTATGCAACTATGATGGAGCCTTGGGATGGTCCTGCTTCTATATTATTCACAGACGGTGAGCTCATGGGAGCAGTTCTTGATAGAAACGGACTGAGACCATCGAGATACTATATAACAGATGATGATTACCTTGTACTTTCATCGGAGGTCGGAGTTCTGGACGTAGATCCATCTAAGATCGTGAAGAAAGACCGACTCAGACCTGGCAAGATGCTTCTTGTCGACACAGTGAATGGACGTCTTATATCTGATGAGGAGATCAAAGAGAAATATGCACTGGCAAAGCCTTATGGAGAGTGGGTAGACAGCAATCTTGTACATCTCGCCGATCTGAAGATCCCGAACATCAGAGTTCAGGAGTACACAGATGAGGAGAGAGCAAGACTTCAGAAGGCATTTGGATATACCTATGAAGACTTCAAGAACACGATATATCCAATGGCAGAGAAAGGTGCAGAGGCTATCAGCGCCATGGGTACTGACACGCCGTTGGCAGTTCTGTCAAATAGTCACAAGCCACTGTTCAATTTCTTCAAGCAGTTATTTGCACAGGTTACAAATCCTCCAATCGATGCGATCAGAGAGGAAGTTGTCACATCCACATCGGTATACCTCGGAAAGGACGGTAACATCCTCGAGGAGAAGCCGGAGAACTGTCATGTGCTGAAGATCAACCATCCAATACTGACAAATACAGATCTTTTGAAGATCAAGAATATGAATGTACCTGGACTTAAGGTTGCGACACTTCCTATTCTTTATTATAAGAACACATCCATGGAGAAGGCTCTCGACAGACTGTTTATCGAGGCCGACAAGCTCTACAGGGACGGTGTAAATATCCTCATCCTTTCAGACAGAGGTGTGGATGAGAACCATGTTGCAATACCATCACTCCTTGCAGTATCAGCTATGCAGAAGCACCTGGTAAGAACAAAGAAGAGAACAGCGGTTGCGATCATCCTTGAGAGTGCAGATCCAAGAAATGTTCATCACTTTGCAACACTTCTCGGATATGGTGCATGTGCAGTCAACCCTTATCTTGCAATAGAGACGATCAAGCAGATGGTTGACTCACATCTGCTGAACAAGGATTTCAATGCGGCTGTGGATGATTACAACAGTGCAATATGTCATGGAATAGTAAAAATTGCATCCAAGATGGGAGTCTCAACGATTCAGTCATACATGGGTTCACAGATATTTGAGTGTATTGGACTCTCAAAGGATGTTGTGGACAGATATTTTACAAATACAGTAAGCCGTGTTGGTGGTTCCGGAATAAAGGAGCTTGAGAAGACCGTTGATGATCTCCATTCATCAGCATTTGATCCGCTTGGACTGAACACGAATCTTGCCCTTACAAGCATAGGAGCACACAAGTTCAGGAGCGGCAAGGAGGAGCATCTGTACAATCCTGTCACAATACATCTTCTTCAGGAGGCAACAAGGCGCGGTGATTACAAGCTGTTCAAGCAGTACACAGCAGCGCTCCATGATGAGCAGAAACCATTCCATCTTAGAGGTCTTATGGACTTCAAGTTTGCTGATAAGCCGGTTCCACTTGATGAGGTTGAACCTGCAAGCGAGATTGTGAAGAGATTTAAGACTGGTGCCATGAGCTATGGAAGTATATCACAGGAGGCACATGAGTGTATGGCCATCGCCATGAACGAGCTGGGCGGTAAGTCCAATTCAGGAGAGGGTGGTGAGTCGATAGAGAGACTTACGATCGGCAAGGATGGCAAGAACAGATGCTCAGCCATCAAGCAGGTAGCGTCAGGAAGATTTGGCGTTACGTCAAGATACCTTGTGAGTGCCAAGGAGATACAGATAAAGATGGCACAGGGAGCAAAGCCTGGTGAGGGCGGACATCTTCCTGGCGGAAAGGTATATCCTTGGATCGCAAAGACAAGGCTTTCAACACCTGGAGTAAGCCTTATATCCCCACCACCACATCATGATATCTATTCGATAGAGGATCTTGCACAGCTCATCTACGACTGTAAGAATGCAAACCGCGATGCGAGAATATCTGTTAAGCTTGTTTCGGAGGCTGGTGTTGGTACAGTAGCAGCAGGTGTGGCAAAGGCCGGAGCACAGGTTATCCTGATCTCAGGTTATGATGGAGGAACGGGAGCAGCACCTAATAACTCCATTCATTACGCAGGTCTTCCTTGGGAGCTTGGACTTGCAGAGACACATCAGACACTTATCATGAACGACCTCAGAAATAAGGTTATCCTTGAGGCGGATGGTAAGCTTATGACAGGACGTGACGTTGCCATAGCAGCAATGCTAGGTGCAGAGGAGTTTGGATTTGCAACAGCACCGCTTGTAACAATGGGCTGTGTCATGATGAGGGTATGTAACCTTGATACATGTCCTGTCGGTATCGCAACACAGAATCCTGAACTCAGAAAGAGATTCAGAGGAAAGCCTGAGTACGTGAAGAACTTCATGCTGTTCATAGCAGAGGAGCTTCGTGAGTACATGAGCAAGCTCGGTGTCAGAACAGTCGATGAGTTGGTTGGACGTTCAGATCTCCTGATGAGCAGCGACAGAGCAGATGAGAGAAATGTCATCCTTGATAAGATAATCAACAATCCATATATGGATATGCCACAGAACAAGGTTAAGTACCATGAGAAGAATGTATATGACTTCCAGCTTGAGAAGACAGTGGATATGAGGATACTCATGAAGAAGCTCGGACCTGCACTCGAGAAGGGACAGAAGAAGAGTGTTGAACTTGATGTGGTCAATACGGACAGATCTGTTGGAACAATATTCGGATCAGAGATCACCAAGAAATATGGCGAGTCCCTTGATGAGGACACATATATCGTCAAATGTAACGGTGCCGGTGGACAGAGCTTTGGCGCATTCATTCCTAAGGGACTTACACTTGAACTCGTTGGCGACAGCAACGATTACTTTGGAAAGGGTCTGTCAGGCGGTAAACTGATCGTTTATCCACCGCGTTCAGTTAAATATAAGCATGAGGATAACATCATTATAGGAAATGTAGCACTGTACGGCGCTACAAGTGGTAAAGCATTCATCAACGGTGTTGCCGGTGAGAGATTTGCAGTTCGTAATTCAGGTGCCACAGCAGTTGTTGAGGGTGTTGGAGATCACGGATGTGAGTACATGACAGGTGGTAAGGTCGTAGTTCTGGGAACAACAGGCAAGAACTTCGCAGCCGGAATGAGCGGCGGTATCGCATATGTTCTTGATATGGGTAACGATCTGTACAAGAGACTTAACAAAGAGATGATATCCATAGAGTCTGTGACAGACAAATACGAGGTGAGCGAGCTGAAGCAGCTCATCATGGATCATGTTAATTACACGAATTCAGAGATAGGCAAGAGGATTCTTGAGGATTTTGAGGTATATCTTCCAAAGTTTAAGAAGATCATACCAAAGGATTACAAGAAGATGATGAACATGATAGTTGCATTTGAGGAGAAGGGCCTTAGCCGTGAGAAGGCAGCTATCGAAGCATTCTACAAGGTTAAGAACGGAGGTAAGTAGGAATGGGAAAACCAACTGGATTTTTAGAATATGAGAGAAAGACAAGCGCAGAGCTTGCTCCTAAGGATAGAATCAAGAACTTTAACGAATTCCACACCCCGCTTAGCCGAGATGAGCAGAGAAAGCAGGCTGCAAGATGTATGGACTGTGGAGTGCCGTTCTGCCAGGCCGGTATGAATATATGTGGCATGACATCGGGATGTCCTCTGAACAACCTGATCCCTGAGTGGAATGATATGCTCTACAACGACAATCTTGAGCAGGCATTTGCAAGACTCAGCAAGACCAACTGTTTCCCTGAGTTTACAAGCCGTGTGTGCCCGGCTCTCTGCGAGAAGGCATGTACCTGTAACTTAAACGGTGATCCAGTGTCGGTCCGTGAGAACGAGAGAGCCATCATAGAGTATGCATTTGCAAATGACCTTGTAAATGATAAACAGCCAAAGGTTCACTCAGGCAAGAAGGTGGCAGTCATAGGTTCAGGTCCTTCGGGACTGGCCGTGGCAGACCAGCTGATCGGCAGAGGCCACGACGTGACTGTGTATGAGAGAAGTGACAGACCGGGCGGACTTCTCATGTATGGTATTCCAAACATGAAGCTTGAGAAGCAGATCATAGACAGAAGAATAGATGTCATGAAGAAGAGAGGAATAAAGTTCGTACTGAACACAGAGATAGCAACCGGAAAGGCATCTGCGAAGGCTGTGTGTCCGAAGGACGACCAGATGACAGGTTATCTTAAAAACAAGAACCTCAAGTATGTGAAGGCTGAGGATCTGCTCAAGGAATACGACGCAGTTGTGCTTGCCTGTGGAGCAGCCAATCCAAGAGATATAAAAGCACCTGGAAGGGATGCAAAGGGAATCTACTTCGCTGTTGATTTCCTCAAGACTACGACAATGAGCCTTGTAAATTCGGGCTTTGCTGACAAGCAGTTCGTGAACTGTAAAGGCAAGAATGTTCTCGTTATAGGCGGCGGTGATACAGGAAATGACTGCGTTGGAACAGCAGTCCGTGAGGGCGCTGTCAGCGTGACACAGCTTGAGATGATGCCAAAGGCACCTGACACAAGAACACCTGACAATCCATGGCCGGAGTGGCCGAAGATCTGCAAGACAGATTACGGTCAGCAGGAGGCTATAGCAGTATATGGACATGATCCTAGAATATATGAGACTACAGTCAAGGAATTCATCAAGGACAAGGATGGAAATGTCAAGGCCGCCAAGTGCGTGAAACTTGACTGGAAAAAGAATCCTGAGACAGGAAGAATGACTATGACAGAGATAGAGGGAAGCGAGTACATCGTTGACTGTGATGTTGTACTCATCGCAGCAGGTTTCCTCGGATGCCAGACATACGTGGCAGAGAGCTTTGGTGTAGAACTCAACGAGAGGACAAATGTCAAGACACCATGTCCAAACTCATATACAACCAATGTGCCAAAGGTATTTGTAGCAGGAGACATGCACAGAGGCCAGTCACTGGTTGTATGGGCTATCAGAGAAGGACGCGAAGCAGCTATGGCAGTTGAAGAGCTGCTGCTCGGATATACAAATCTGCAGTAAAAATAGACGGACTTGATTCGTCCCTTGAGTGAATTATAAAAAATATCCCTAATACCATATTATTGAGGTATTAGGGATATTTTGTCATATAACCTGAGAAAATGCGGATTGTGAGATTTTCATGGTTTTGATATAAGCTGAGAATTTATCCTTAATCGGTCTGATTTGTGAAAATAAGGATAAAAATTTCTTTTACCACTCGATAATTGAGCTGTAAGATACAAAAAAGCAGTATATTATCCTGAAGTGCGTAATATATATGAAATCAGGATAAATTTATAACAATTACGTATAAAAGTCGGGTAATATGGAAAAACAATCTGTTACAGAATCCTTTTGCATATGCAGAATAAACCGCAATCGATAGTACTGATTGCGGTTTATTCTATATACTTATTTCTGAGGGCAGGCGTCTGTCGGAATATACCCGGCAGTCCGTCTGAATATGTCCAGTCGTCTGTTGGAATATACCCGGCAGTCCGTCGTAATATACCCGAGTCGTATTCAATTCTTAAAACTTAAAGCAGATGATTGACTGGAAGGTACATAGGAAGGCCATCCTTGTATTGCAGTGAAACCTCTCCGATGATCAGTGGTCTGAGATATGCTTCCATCTCAGGGGTGACATCATTCTTCTCAGGTGTGATCCACTCTAGTGGAATTGTCTTGGCCTGATTTGCGATGAGTGCTACATTCTCAGGCTCGATGATCCACTGGTAAGGGTCGTTTGACATTCTCTTTATGGTTGACATAACAGCTGTCATGCCCTCTGCTGCATACTTTACAGCAGCCTGACCAAGGGCAAATGACTCATTGATATCAGTTCTTGAGGAAATGTGCGCGGCACACCTCTGGAGGACATTCAGCTCTATTGAACGAACCTTTATGTCCATTCTGTCCTTCACAAGGCTTTCAAGTGCCTTTCCGGTTCCACTGAGCTGAGCATGACCGAATTTGTCTGCAACTGCAGATGTTGCGCTGATATAGTTTCCGTCTTTATCATGTATACCTTCGGATACTGCAACTATGACACATCTGGAAGTTTTTAATACATTCTTTATATCATCTATAAATTGGTCTTCATCAAAGTCAACCTCTGGGAGATAGATGAGATGAGGAGCCGGGCTGTAGTCGTTTCTTGCAAGGCATGAAGCTGCGGTAAGCCATCCGGCATCACGTCCCATTATCTCAACTATGACAACGCTTGGTATATGGTAAATATAAGTATCATGCGCAATCTCCAGCATGGTAGAAGCAACGTATTTTGCTGCAGAACCAAATCCGGGAGTATGGTCTGTGTGGCACAGATCATTGTCTATTGTCTTAGGTATACCAACTATCTTTACATCCGAGCCGATCTTCTTTGCATATTTGCTGAGCTTGTCAACTGTGTCCATGGAATCGTTGCCGCCGATATAGAAGAAAGCCGCAACCTGATATTCTTCAAATCTGTCAAAAATAATCTCATAAGGCTTGGAGTCAACCTCAAAATCAGGAAGCTTGTATCTGCATGATCCCAGATACATAGCAGGTGTGAGTTCAAGGGTATTCACAAGTGGAAATTTAGAGAGTGCCATAAGGGAAAGATCCATGAAATTATTATCTAAAACACCCTGAATGCCGTGGATTGCTCCATAAACTCTGGTAAATTTGTTGCTCTTTTTAACTCCGTCTATAACACCTGCCAGTGATGCGTTTATCGCTACGGTAGGTCCTCCTGACTGGGCTACTATACAATTGTCTTTCATGATTTAATACTCCTATCTCAATATTGAAATTATTGCTCTGATGATATTACAAATTTTTTAGGCCATTATTCCGGACTGCGGAGAAGAATTCCAATCTTCTTGCGTCCGTAGACCATAAGTGCGTCCTTGATAATGTCCTGATTGGCCTGGGTTGTGTGAATCTCGATTTTTTCAAGAAGTTCATTCACATATGATACCCAAAGATCGTATATGATCTTCTGGTTTTTCTCACTGACCGGTGGAAGAGAGGCTTTTGCCTTTTCAAAATCGGGATCATCATCAGTCATATAAATAAATGAGGTGGGTTTCAGTGCGTCTTCGCCATAAGCTGCAACAAAAATATCTTCAGTTCTGACAAAACCGCAGTCATACATCTCAACAACAAGATCGTGGATACATTCATCTATATTATCAAAATAGTGATAGTATCTCAGTCTGTAAGTCTGGTCTTCCTCATCCATATCATCTTTATTAAGCCAGTATCCTTTGCTCTCGCTTTGCTCTTCCTGAATAACTTCATCTGGAAATTTTTCGATGTCGTGCTCAGTGTTTTCCCGGCTTATCGCAAGTCGTTTCCTTATATATAGAATGGTCAGGATCACCAGCGTGATAAAAAATAGTCCTAGAGTTACTCCAAATACAATCTGGAGGGTGGTTTTATCCATTACATGCACCTGCCTTTCGTATTTATTTTTTAGTGTGGCACTTCATATTAAGCATATAGATTTACAAAATCTGAAGATAGCCATAAGTATTTTTATTTTACCACATGTATTGACAGTATTTCAAGATGTACGGATGACCATTGCCCAAAGTGTTGCCCCAAGTGATTCAAGCGTGATGATTGTCCCAAGAGCCTCAAGTGCCCAAGTTGAGACGATTGCCCCAAAGTGCGACGTCTGATCTAAGCTGCATTTATGAATACAATACCATTAGTTGTTGTTATTTTTGATATATAATGAAGAAGAATAATTACATTGCCATAGACTGCGGAGCCTGTTTTAAAAATGGGCGTCTTGCTGCGGTATGTCTGGATACCGGGGAAGAATTTTATGTCTAAACTTGATGTGAAAAATTCTTGCAAGAGATGTAAAGGTAATGTATAATGAGGTCACAAGCTGAGATGTACTAAGTCTCTTGTGATTTTGAACCTACATTTGAATAAAAGGGATTCCTATATCATTGCATTGAAGTCAAGCCTCGTTATATAAGTTCTAGTGGAAGGCTGATATGTAGTTGCGGTTGCCCACCTAGCTCTGCTAGGACTCAAAAGCAAGGGCGCATTTCAGTTTATTACAAAAGACAAAAAAGCAGCATGTATATGCTGCTTTTTCTCTGTAATAAAGCATTAAAAATAGAGTATCAAAAATAAAGCATTTGTAATAGGGCGTTTGAATTATTGCATTTGGGAGAAGATATATGCGGATAGATCAGCGAAAGAAATGGTATCAGAAGATAAAATATAATAAGAATTTCAAAGTAGTCAGCTTTATAACTGTTATTTTGGTATTTGTGGTAGGCTATATGATCATAACAGGAAGGGATGGCGCAGGCGATAATGCATCGAATCCGGGGGCTGATGGAAGCAACAGTCTGGAGACGATAGTTATACAGGCACCGGATGATCCTACAGAGGATCTTATGAGATATGCGTCATCGGATATGAATGATAATGGTGACGGTGGCAATGGCGGTGATGGCAATAATGGTATAGAAGAGTTTGACTATACGATACAGGGAGCCGGAACGATAGCTGCGCCTGAGCCGGAAAAGAAGAAGGATGTGTATTCCTATAGTGGATCAGACAGAACGAGTGGTGGATCCGGAGATGGCGGTGCATCGGTTCTTATAACAGGAATGGAGAACAGTGTCAGAGTAATCCTGACAAATGGTGGTGATTATTATCAGAGCTATGTGGAATTTTCGTGTAGTACAGATGTCAATGTAACGAGTGACGGCAAAGCAAAAAAATATAAGGCAGGGGATATGGTTTCACTTGGAAGTGATGTCAAAGCTTCCAGGATAGTGGTTGAACCGGTAAGCTCAGATGGCGTTATAACTGTCAGCAGTCTCAGTAAATCGGGAGGTGCACCGAGATATCATGGTGCATTGGATATAACAAAGGATTCATCAGGATATTTTGTCGTAAATCAGGTGAACATTGAGCAGTATCTGTATGGAGTTGTATCAAGTGAGGTTTCATCAAGTTATAGCATGGAAGCGCTTAAGGCACAGGCCATATGTGCAAGAGGATTTACATATAGAAAGCTTGGATGCAATTATAGAGGTTACAATGCAGACCTTGACGATACGACAGCATGTCAGGTATATAATAATTTCCCGGAGACAGACAACTCAATCGCGGCGGTGGAAGATACGTCAGGGGTAGTGCCGACTTATAATGGAGAGATAATAAACGCAGTATATTTTTCAACTTCGTGCGGAACCACTACAACCAGCGATCAGGTATGGGGAGGCAGCATGCCATATACATGTACGAGGATACAGAATACTGCGCTGGATATACCGTATTTCAGCGACGAAATGGCATTCCAGGACTTTATGGATGGCAAGACAGACACTGACGTAGTGGAACGCAATCTTCCTATGTACAGGTGGACTGTAAGTTATACAGATGACGAGATGAGACAGGCTGTGGAGACGGGGCTTTCGAGATGTTCCGATGTGTCAGCGACATCCGTAGGCAAGATCACATCTGTGGCTGTGACAGGCCGTGATGACAGTGGACTTGTCAAGGAAGTAACTATAACCGGTGATGCTGGAACTGTGACTGTCAGTGGACAGAGTAACATAAGAGTGTTATTTGCGACGGATGGCAAGGCGATCACAGAGCAGGATGGCTCGGAACTCACCGGATGGACAGGCGTTCCAAGTAATTTCTATTACGTGAGAAAAGATACGAGCTCAGGACTTTACATACTTAAAGGTGGCGGATACGGACATGGTGTCGGCATGAGCCAGAATGGTGCAAATGAGCTGGCAAAGCTGGGATACACCGCGGCACAGATCATAAGTCACTATTATAACGGAGCGGTTCTCAGTTCGGTTGAAAGATAACTAATGGAGAGTTTGGCTATATGAAGATAAAAAAGAGAGCTGTGCTCATGTATCACAGGGTGAGACTGTTCATGGCAGAGATGAATAGGGATCAGGTGGCAACATTTGCGGCTCAGTCTGCTTTTTTCCTGTTGCTGTCATTATTCCCATTGGCTATGACACTGTTGACATTTGTAAAGTATCTGCCATTTACCGAGATTCAGATAATGTCTATAGTAAAGGATCTATTTCCAGAGGAGATAAGTTCAAATTTTGAATTTATGGTTGCGGAGATATACAACAATAAAAGTTCGATTACTGCAACTGTGGTATCTATTCTGCTCACGGTATGGTCTGCTTCAAAGGGAACTATGGCTATAGGAAGAGGTCTTACGTTTATGTCAGGCAGGGAAGATAGTGTCAACTATTTCCTGAGAAGGGCGACACACGCATTGTATACACTGGTATTCTGTGTGGTACTTGTCACATTTATGGTGATATATATTCTTGGCGATGTCGTGATTTCGAAGATACTGGTAAGACTTGATTCGGTTGATGCATTTCAGCTGGTGGATACAGTTGCCAATATTTTGTCTATCATAAAGATAGCATTTGCTCCTACGGTATTGTTCGGGGTTATGATAATGGCATATTGGGCATTGCCAGTTGGAAAAGTCAGGATAAAAACAGCTGTGCCGGGTGCGGCATTTACGACAATATTTTGGATGCTTATTTCATTTGGGGTTTCAAGCTATATCAATATAGTAGGAATCAATACATATATGTATGGTAGTCTTGCCAGTGTGATACTTATGGCATTGTGGCTTTACATGTGTATGTATGTAATGCTGATCGGTGCAGAGATCAACAAGTTTATGGATAACGGAGTACGTGGGATAAGGAAGCGTGCTAAAAAAGCAGGAAGAGAGAAGAGACGCCTTGAGAGAAAAAAAGATGTTGACTAACACCTTCATGTAGGTATATTATCTCTACAGGCAGTGACGATGCAAAAGATGCGCATGTCACCATCAGAGAGACTGGGTCAGCGGCTGGAAGCCCGGTTTGGTAAAGCGGCGTATTTAATTTCACATCAGAGCCACCGTGGCTGAAGGATTAGAGATATCTGGTCATTTGTTGACTGGATTAGTTGGTAGATATTGATCTGTGTAGGTTGTGGCGTGTGACGTGCGATAAACGTCTAATGAGAGTCAGACATATCACGCAATATATTGTAGATAGCAGTATATATGGCAGTGGATATAATTGATGTCT
This sequence comes from uncultured Coprococcus sp., assembly GCA_902461735.1. GTDB lineage: Bacteria > Bacillota > Clostridia > Lachnospirales > Lachnospiraceae > Coprococcus. The sequence continues at coordinate 53,458 of CABPYV010000014.1, read as the reverse complement.
GGAATCAGGGTGGTAACGCGGATATAATTCGTCCCTAGTATGTATAACATGCTAGGGACTTTTTTAGTGTATAAGTCGTTTTCAAAGCATGAGCAGTTTCATGCTTGCATGAAAAACTGCTCATGCTTTAGAAAACACAACAGAAATGAGCGAGCAGCCCGACAGGGCGGAGCGCGAATTACTGTAGGAATTGCGGGAGCCAAAGGCGGAGCAATTCCGGGACTTATACACTAAAAGAACGGTGTACAGAAATGAGCGCATAGCCCGACAGGGCGGAGCGCGAATTACTGTAGGAATTGCGGGAGCCAAAGGCGAAGCAATTCCGTGACTTATACACTAAGTAGAACATTAAGCAGACCACTAAGTAGAAATGTACAAAAATCCCTAGAAATAGAAAAAGGAGAAATACAATGAGAGACAAGTTGGAAGCCATCAAGGCAGAGGCTCTTGAGAAGATCGAGAGCGCAGAGGTTGTATCGACACTTAACGATGTGAAGGTGGCGATACTCGGTAAGAAGGGAGAACTTACACAGGTTCTCAAAAGCATGAAGGATGTAGCACCGGAGGACAGACCAAAGGTTGGTCAGATGGTAAATGAGGCGCGTCAGGCGATAGAGACTGCACTCGACGAGAAGACAAAGGCCATCAACAGAGCACTCCGTGCTGAGAAGATGAAGAGAGAGACTATAGATGTAACACTTCCAGGTGTGAAGAAACTCACCGGACACAGACATCCAAATCAGATAGCTCTTGAGGACCTTGAGAGAGTATTCGTCGGTATGGGTTACGAGATAGTTGAGGGACCTGAGGTAGAGTATGACAAGTACAACTTCGAACTGCTGAACATTCCTGCAAACCACCCTGCAAAGGATGAGCAGGATACATTCTATGTTACAAAGGATATCCTTCTTCGTACACAGACATCACCTGTTCAGGCAAGAATCATGGAGAAAGGCAATCTTCCGATCAGAATCCTCTCACCTGGACGAGTATTCAGAGCTGATGAGGTAGATGCGACACATTCACCATCATTCCATCAGGTAGAGGGACTTGTAATAGACAAGGGAATCACCATGGCAGACCTCAAGGGAACACTGGCGCAGTGGGCAAAGGAGTTCTTCGGTGAGAACACAAAGGTCAAGTTCAGACCTCATCACTTCCCATTCACAGAGCCATCAGCAGAGTGTGATATCACATGCTTCAAGTGCGGCGGCAAGGGATGCCGAGTATGTAAGGGCAGTGGCTGGATAGAGATCCTTGGCTGTGGTATGGTTCATCCAAAGGTTCTCCGCGACTGTGGAATAGACCCTGAGGTATATTCAGGGTTTGCATTTGGAATCGGTCTTGAGAGAGTAACACTTCTCAAGTATGAGATAGATGACATGAGACTTCTCTACGAGAACGATATGAGATTCTTAGACCAGTTTTAGAGATGAATGCATTCAACAGAATATTGACATTGGAAAAGATTTATAAAGGAGATTTGTAAGATGAATACACCTATATCATGGATAAAGGCATATGTTCCTGATCTGGACGTGACAGCTCAGGAGTTTGTAGATGCCATGACTCTCTCAGGATCACATGTAGAGGGTTACGAACAGAAGGACAAGAATCTTGACAAGATCGTTGTTGGCAAAATTCTCACTATGGAGAAACATCCGGATGCGGACAAGCTTGTAGTATGTCAGGTAGATGTTGGACAGGCGGAGCCTCTCCAGATAGTGACCGGAGCAAAGAATGTAAAGGTCAATGATCTCATCCCACTTGTACTTGACGGTGGTAAGGTTGCGGCAGCACACGGCGACAACAATGAGTACCCTGACGGAATCAAGATCAAGAAGGGTAAGCTCAGAGGAATTGAGTCAAATGGTATGATGTGCGGTATAGAGGAACTTGGTTCATCACGAGACTTCTACCCGGAGGCACCGGAGGATGGCGTGTATGTATTCCCAGAGGAGTCGGGTGTGAAGCCGGGCGATGACGCTGTAAAGGCACTTGGACTTGACGATGTTGTAGTTGAGTACGAGATCACATCCAACAGAGTTGACTGTTTCTCAATGATCGGTATGGCAAGAGAGGCAGCAGCTACATTTGACAAGCCATTTTACCCGCCAGTGGTAACAAAGACAGGAAATGACGAGGATGTCAATGACTATATATCAGTAGAGGTAAAGGATCCTGACCTCTGCCCTAGATATACAGCAAGGGTTGTCAAGAACCTGAAGATCGGACCTTCACCAAAGTGGATGCAGCAGAGACTTGCTTCACAGGGAATCCGTTCGATCAACAACCTGGTTGATATAACAAACTACGTTATGGAAGAGTATGGACAGCCAATGCACGCATATGATCTCAGCACCATAGCTGGCAACAAGATCGTAGTACGCCGTGCAAATGATGGAGATACATTTGTAACACTTGATGGACAGGAGAGAAAGCTTGACCATGATGTTCTGATGATCTGTGACGGTGAGAAGGAGATCGGTATCGCCGGAATCATGGGTGGAGAGAACTCCATGGTAACAGACAGTATCGATACACTGCTCTTTGAGGCAGCCTGCTTTGATGGAACAAATATCAGACTTTCATCGAGAAGAATTGGACTTGCAACTGATGCGGCAGCCAAGTTCACAAAGGGACTTGATCCAAATCTTGCAATGGAGGCAATAGACAGAGCGTGTCAGCTCATCGAGGAGATGGGCGCAGGTGAGGTAGTCGGCGGAGCTGTTGACGTATATCCAAATCCTGTACAGGACAAGAAGCTTCCATTTGAGCCGGACAAGATGAATGCTCTTCTCGGAACAGATGTCGAGCCTGAGAAGATGCTGTACTACTTCGGCAGACTTGGACTCACATACGATGCAGAGACAAACACTCTGGATGTGCCAAGCTTCAGACAGGATCTGAACTGCATGGCAGATCTGGCAGAGGAGGTTGCAAGATTCTACGGATACGACAACATCCCTGTATCACTTCCAAGAGGTGAGGCAACAGTTGGTAAGCTCCCATACGACCAAATGATCAATGCCATCGCAAGGGATGTCCTTGAGGCAAATGGTTTCTCTGGCGGTATGTGCTACTCATTCGAGAGCCCTAAGGTATTTGACAAGCTGCTCCTTCCTGCTGACAGCGAGTTCAGAAAGACAGTTACAATAGCAAATCCTCTCGGAGAGGACTTCAGTATCATGAGAACAGTATCACTGAACGGTGTTCTCACATCACTGGCAACAAATTATAATAGAAAGAACAAGATCGCAAGACTTTACGAGTTCGGAAATGTATACCTTCCAAAGGCACTTCCACTCACAGAGCTTCCAGAGGAGAGAATGAAGCTGACTATCGGTATGTATGGCCAGGGAGATTTCTTTGATCTCAAGGGAGTTCTCGAGGAGCTTACAGACAAGGTTGGTCTCAAGGGACAGGTGACATACGAGCCTGAGTCAGAGTACACATTCCTTCATCCGGGCCGTCAGGCTAAGCTCAAGAAGGGCAGTCTGACAATTGGATTTATCGGACAGGTACATCCTGAGGTATGTGACAACTACAACCTTAAGGGGGAGGTATATGTTGCAGTTATAGATATGCCTACACTGGTTATGCTGTCAAGCTTCGACATCAAGTATGAAGGAATTGCAAAGTTCCCTGGAAGTACAAGAGATCTGAGTCTTGTTGTGGACAAGGAAATATTTGTCGGACAGATAGAGGAAGTCATAAAGAAATGTGGCGGCAAGCTGCTTGAGAGCTACAAACTTTTCGATGTATACGAGGGTGAGCAGATCGCAAAGGGCAAGAAGTCAGTGGCTTACACAATGACATTCCGTGCTAAGGATAGAACACTTGAGACGTCAGAGGTCGATGGAATCATTGCCAAGATCCTTAAGGAGCTCGGCAAGCTTGGAATCGAGATCAGAGCGTAATATCTGGGCTGCACTGCATGGAAGCCAGGCATACGGTGTAGATTCTGCTTAAGATGATCGATACTATATATTTTAAATACCACCCGGTAACAGATCGCAAATGAGGTGTACCTCAGAAGGTCTGTTACTGGGTGGCATTTTTATGTTGAATGCTGAGAGACGGGATGGTAAGGTATGTAAAAGGATTTTTACACTGTATCTGGGGCAAGGACAAAGCCTTTTGATGGAAAAGATGTGATATGGGTGTTAGCATTTGCTCAGATAGAGAACTCAGAGTGATTGCATGGACATGAATTTATGTGCATCAGGCAGACATATGATGACGCAGACGCCACGCGAAGCACCTATATATCTGCTCTATTCTGTGATAAAGGAGGTAAAAGAGGAAAAACATGGAGATTGGAAATAAGATAAAGGAAGCGAGAAATGGAGCTGGGTTAACCCAGGATCAGGCTGCTGAGAAGATTATGGTTTCGAGGCAGACGATATCCAACTGGGAAACTGGAAAGACCATGCCAGATATTGCCAGCGTGATCAAAATGAGTGATCTCTATCATATCAGTCTGGATGAACTGTTGAAAGGAGATCAGGATATGATGAAAAAGATAGAGAAGGACACAAATATCGTAAGGTCCAACAGCAGGCTTATCGCTGTGGGCATAGTGGCTATCATAGTGGCTGTCGTTGTCACATTTGCAAGTATCATGACGGGAAATGCGGTGTTGGATTTTCTTGCGGCGGCGCTTCCGTGGGTATTCATGGGGATTGCCCTTGCGTGTTTTCTTGCAACGAGAAAGTCTGATGAGAACACGCCGAAGCTCAGGGTGGCAGGATTTATACCTATCATGATAGGCGTGATGTTTATGATAGGTGGAATATATCTGATGAACGCATGTATGTGGAGAGGGATTGGAATTGGAGCGCTGGTTGTAGGCATTGTATTGAATGGAGTGGGGCTGGTAATTTTATTTTACAGAAAAAAATAGAGATGGAAAGCGTTGTTTGCTGTCCTTGAAATATTTGTGATAGTAGTATAATATGTAACTGTTTGGCAACGGATATATTGTATCTGATGCCAGACAGTTATTTTTGTGCGGACAAGGTATCAGAGAATATGATCACACAAGAAGCAAAGCGGCTGTATAAATTTGAAAACACGTTTTGTGTTTCTCAGAACATGATAGATTAGAAGATGCGAGGAATTACGATATGATGAAATTAACAGACTTTTACTATGATCTGCCACAGGAGCTTATAGCACAGGATCCACTCCTCAAGAGAAGTGAGTCACGTCTCATGGTCCTGGACAGGAAGGACAATACGATAGAGCACAAGCACTTTTATGATGTGATAGATTACCTGAATCCGGGAGACTGTCTGGTCATCAACGATACAAGGGTTCTTCCGGCGAGACTCATGGGCGTCAAGGAGGATACGGGAGCATCCATAGAGGTTCTCCTTCTGAAGAGAAAGGACGACTGTACATGGGAGACTTTGGTAAAGCCGGGCAAAAAATGTAAGGTGGGTGCTCGTATAGTATTTGGTTCAGAGTCAAATGAACCTGACCCTGAGACAGGACTTATAAAGGGCAAACTTGTGGGTGAGGTCGTCGATATAGTCGAGGAGGGCAACAGACTTATCAGATTTGAGTTCGATGGAATATTCGAGGAGATTCTTGACGAGCTGGGACAGATGCCGCTCCCTCCATATATCACACATAAGCTTGAGGATAAGAACAGGTATCAGACTGTATACGCAGAGCATGATGGATCAGCGGCAGCGCCAACAGCAGGACTTCACTTTACAACAGAGCTGCTAGATCAGATCAAAGCGAAGGGAATCAAGATAGCGCACGTGACACTCCATGTCGGACTTGGAACGTTCAGACCAGTGAAGGAAGAGAACATACTGGATCACCACATGCATTCTGAGTTCTGTATCATAGAGCAGGACGCCGCAGATATGATCAACGAGACAAAGGCTGCAGGCGGAAGAGTTGTGTCCGTTGGAACGACAAGTACCAGAACTCTTGAGTCTATGTCGGACGACGATGGAACAGTTCATGCAGGCAGCAAATGGACGGATATTTTCATTTATCCGGGATACAAGTTCAAGGTTATTGACGCGCTCATTACGAATTTCCATCTGCCAGAGTCAACGCTTCTTATGCTTGTTTCGGCGCTCTACGACAGAGAGCATATACTTGAGGCGTACAAGGTGGCGGTTGAGGAGAAATACAGATTCTTCTCATTTGGCGATGCTATGCTGATAAAATAGCAGAAGAATCAGGACGATTAGAATAAAGGCATGATGTAATAGGGGTGCTGATAATTTATGTACTCTGGATGGGACTTATATCCGGAGAGGAGACAGATATATGGGAAAGAAGATATGTGTGGTATTCCCGGGAATCGGGTATCACACCGATAAACCATTACTTTACTACAGTAAAAAATATATGATGGCACATGGGTATGATATAATTGATGTGACATATGGCAAGCTTTCGGGACATCTTCCAGAGGAGATACAAAAGGTATTTGATGATGGCTGGAATAAAGCGGTAGATTGTCTGAAGGATGTGGATTTCTCGGATGCTGAGGATATAGTATTTCTATCAAAGAGTATAGGCACAGCTATATCTGCAAGATATGTGGCGGAGAAAGAACTTAAAGTAAGAAATATATATTTCACACCACTTGAGATTACCATGCAATATGCCAATTCAAATGGCATAGCTTTTCACGGAACGGCGGATCCGCTAGTGAACACGGGTGAGATAACCAAACTTTGCGAGGAAAGACATATACCACTCTACAGATATGAGGGAGGCAATCACTCAATAGAGACAAAGGATATTCTATGGAACATAAAAACGCAGAAAGATATAGCGGAAAAATATATAGATTATTTGAACTTCTAGGACATACGGAGGGGCAGTTATATATTGCAGAGATAGCAGTGCTCATAACACTGCTTATCGGCACGGCAGTATATATACTGCTCCTTCGTGTCTTGCCGGATACATCATGGCTTGAAGGGTGTCAGATACGCCGGTTTACAGGAGTGATATGTCCCGCATGCGGTACGACAAGGGCTGTACTTGCCATGCTCCACGGACATATTCTGACGGCTATGTATTACCATGTGGCGACTGTGTATCTGGCGTGTATCTGCATCATATATTTGGTGGGCAATACGATTAGGCTTGCCACAAATGGCAGGACACCGCTTGTGAGATTCCGGTTGTGGTATGTGTATGTGTGGCTTGGGATATTTGTCGTGTCTTACGTGGTGAAGCTGGTGGTGCCGGGATATGTCATATAATGAGCGCAAGTTGAGTAGGCGTGCGCATGTCTCTCGCTTACTCACGACGACATATGATATAAGGAGTGGTTTTATGAGACTTATGATAAAACAGCGGGTATTTGCCTGGACAGATACCTATGATATATACGATGAATGGGGAAACAAAAAGTATTTTGTGAAGTCGGAGGCGTTCCGGCTTACGCATCAGGTTCACGTATATGACATTGCGGGAAATGAGATAGGTCTTATCAGTCAGAGATTATTTACGTTCCTGCCTACATTTGACATCAGTGTGGGTGGCAGACCGTGTGGAAGTATCAGGAAGGAATTTACATTCTTCAAGCCATCGTACAGTATTGAGTATGGTGGATGGCAGTGTGATGGAGATTTCCTTTCGTGGAATTACAGTGTCACAGCTGGAAGCAGGCTGGTGGCAAATATAGCAAAGCAGTTTCTCTCATGGGGAGATACATACACACTTGATATCGCAGATCCGGGTGATGAGATCATGGCACTTATGCTGGTGATAGCTATTGATGCGGTCAATTGTTCACAGAATAATAATTAATTTTTAAACAGGTATTAAGAACTCCTTCATCAGAATCCATTGATAAGAAGAAAAAGATGCTTGAGGCAAGAAAGCGGATTGAAAATAAATGAGTTATTTGACAACAGAAGAATTTGAAAGTACATTGGATAATGTGTCGATATTTCCAGTTACTTCAGTAGAATTAGGAGATATTTCACAGTATTTTTTTGAATGTGGAGATGCAGAAGAGTATGTCACATTTTTGATTAATAAGATCGTTTAGAGAGCATTTAGAAATTATCCCTTTTTTTGTCCAAAATCGGCACTATAATGTCGTTTCGTGCATTCAGCATTGAAGAGGTAATATAACAAAGTGTATAATATTCAAATATTTTACATAATGGGGTGAGTATATGAACCAAAGAAGTAAGCTTAATATAGCGGTATGCGATGATGATATATTTGTAACTGAACAGCTGAGTGAATGGATAAAGGAATATTTTGTTTCCAATCATTTGGAAGAACCCAACATATATGAGTTTGACAATGGCGAGAATCTGATAAAAAGCGAAGTGAAATATGATTTTGTATTCTTGGATATAGTAATTCCGGGAATGAATGGGATAAATATAGGCAGACGGCTATTGGCGCAGAATGAGGAGTGTCTGATATATATAATAACGGCATACGACAGCTATCTTGATGCTGCTATGAGCTTGAGGGTGTTCAGGTATATTTCAAAGCCGCTTGACAAATCCCGTATATACCGAAATATACAGGATGGACTTAAGATATACACAACATCAAATACTAAGATATTGATTGAGACAAAGAATGAAAATATAATCCTCAGAGCTCCGGAGATTATTTACCTGGAGGCACAGGGACATACGCTATTTGTGAACACCAGTGAGGGAAAATACATCTCTGTGAGAAAGATGGATTACTGGGAGAAGACATTGGATACAAGGGGGTTTTTTAGAACACACAGAAGTTTTATTGTGAATATGGAACATGTAGTAAGGTTTGATCATTCATTGGTGTATCTGGATACTGGGGTAACAGCCTATCTAACGAAACGCAATTATCAAAATTTTAAGCATGCATTTATGATGTATTTGGAGGGGGCAAGGACATGACAATGGCTATGATTTATGGAATCGTTTTTCTGATAGAAGCGTTGATAGCATTTCAATACTTCGAGTGGATGTTTGTAAAACCAAGATATACGGTGATAAAGAGATTTGTTTTGGTGTTGGCGTGTTATGTTGTTTTATTTGGTTTGTTTGAACTAAATATATTGATATTTAATTTTATTTCATTTCCAGTATTCAACTGGATAATAATAAAATTCGTATATGGACAAAAAACTTTAAGCTCAGTTTTTCACAGTGTGGCAATGTCAGTAATTATGACATTGTCAGAGATGGTGGTTGTGGCGATATTTTCTGGAATCAGTCAAAAAGCCTGGGATCCATCTGGTGGTGTTTTGACTGTATTATTTCTAGCAATATTAAGCAAGTTTGTGTATTTCCTTGTGATGTTTGCAATCAGCCGATACGGGATGAGACACAGGGTTGATGTACATATGGGAGCACAGGGCTGGGTAATTCTTGTCATACCAGTGTGTGTGATAGTTGTTGTGTGTCTGCTCAATTACATGTGTTACTTTTCTGACATCAGCAAAATGCAGGAATCCATAGTGTTGTATTGTTCAATAATCTGTCTGGTGATAATTATTATTTCATTTGTGATCTACGGATATTTGCAGAGTGTCTACAAGGAGAATCTGGATAAAACATTGCAGATCCAGAGAGAAAAATATGACATTGAGTATTATAAAAAAATTATCAGTCAGGACGAAGAGCAGAAAATAATGATACATGACATAAAAAAGCATATCAGTGGGATACATGATCTGCTCGAACATCATGATTACGATAAGGCAGTCGAATATATTGAAAGGATATATGAATCCAACGAGTTGAAAGAGACTATAAGGTTTTCGGATGATCATATGGTAAATGTTATTCTTAATAGATATGCCAGCAGGTTCATTGATGCGGGGATTCATTATGATTTTGATGTGAGAAGGGCACGTATGGATTACATGCAGGTAGATGACTTAACTGTCCTTCTGTGTAATATGCTGGACAATGCCAGTGAGGCAATGAGTGAGATAGACAGTGCCAGTGTGGAACTCAGAATGAATTCACAGGGGAACGATGGTGGAACTATCATAGCAATGACAAATGATTGTACATATAGATCTGATTCACGAAAGTCCGGTAAGCCGGATCAAAAATTCCATGGATTTGGAATAAAGAGTATGAAAAGGGTAGCGGAAAAGTATGGTGGAAGTGTTGATACATATTATTCAGAGGATGATCAAAGATTCCATACGGTCATATATCTGTCAAATGTTACCCGGTAAAGATGTTAGGTATTTCTGTAAAATAAAACGGAGGTGTACGATGGACAAGAAAAAAATAATATGTGCAGCACTTATTTCTGTTATGGCATTAAGTCTTGCCGCATGTGGAAATAAAAAGGTCGATTACGGAATGAATGGGGGAAGTGATGATGTAGGTAATGCAGGAGGTCTTGAGGGACAGCTTGATATACCCGATAACTGCGATGTTACTTTTGACATAGGAGAATCAAAACTCTCATCGATAACATTGAAGGATGATGATATAGAGGTTCCAGATGCTGATAGAGTATATAAAGTCGGGTTTGACACGGTAAATGCACCATGTTCAGATGATGAACTTAAAACTATAATATCCAGACTTTTTGACGAGACATCAGAGGTAAGGTGGCAAAGTGCTGACGCTGCTGATTCAAAGGAGATACTGGACAACACGATAGAAATGTATAAGTCAGAAATAGAGAAAGCCTTGGCGAATGGTGATCCTGGTTATGCCGAACTTTTGGAGGTGGAACTGGTAAAATACGAAGAAGAAAGGAAGAATATGTCTGACGAGCTGCCATTAGATACAGAATATAAGCTTAACGAGCATTATGTTGCGGAAAAAGATGGGATACAGAGAATATTTATGGCTGCATCTGATGCTGAAGATGGAGATGGATACAACAATAGCTATTTTACATACGATATGACACCAGAGGGTGAGGATAAGGCTCTTGTATCAGAGGTTCCTGGAACTGAAAGTACGTATGAGATCAATGTTGTCGGTGAAGACACATATGATGGGGACGAGAAGAATCCGATCACAGAAGATGAGGGACTCAGTTCTGCAATGAAGTTACTAGACAATCTGGGGATAAGCGGTTTTGCATGTACAGAGACAGAGGAGGCGGTAAGAGCTTGGACTGGAGGTTCATATGGTGAAGATATCTGTAAAAAGCCGGATGGATACAGATTTCAGTTCGGACGGAAGATTGATGGCATAGACGTGGTATACGTGGCAGATATCGATACCGTGGATAGTATTGATACCGATAACCTTACCTATAAAGGTGGAGTTGACAAGGCGGTAATAAGTGTTGATAAGTTTGGGGTTGTCTCATCTACAGTGTATGTATATGCCGATGAGGATACGTTTGATAAAGAGGAGGTCAAGCTTTTAAGCTGGGATGAGATGATTAAAGCTGCGGGCGAGAGTATAGCCAAATATTATAAGGATCACCCGACAAATTATGGAACGGTGGAATTTAATGATGTGGAACTTGCCTATGTACCATGTGCTGATGAGTCGGGAAATAAGTATTTTGTTCCGACATGGATATTTTCTCAGAATGAATATAATGAAGACTACCGATGCGATATGCCCTTGCAGAGGGTATATATAAATGCGATAGATGGAAACTACATAGATATAGTGGATAACATGAAAAAGATAGGAATGTATGAGGAGACAGGCAGGAAATAGTCATGAACAAGATATCAAAGTATGTTGTGATTATAGTAGGCATATTGGTAATGGTGGTGTTGCTGCCATTAGGTTATGTTAGATATAAGACGCGTTACGAAGCTGAGCAGATAAGTGTGTTAACGTCTCCAGATGGTGATTATGAGCTTGTGATCTATTCTGTTGGCGACCCGGATTTTCCATTTGGAGCTGCCCATGGAAGACTGGTGCTGAAGGGCAAAGAGAAGACGGTTGCATATAGGTCATTTGAAGTGGCAAATGATGGTGCAAGATTTGACGAAAGCGATCTAAAGACGACATGGTATATTGATCGTGTGGAGGTGGTAGTGTTTGGCTCTGAACAGCGTGACGAGCTTGTGACCATGCGTTTTAATGGGCAGACCAGCAGTAGACGTCTCACGACCAGATATAGAAGAGAAGATACGGATATAGAAAAAGACAGCGAACAAGACTCTGCGATAACGGAAAAAGCTTCGGGTGACAGCAGGGAGAATGCAGAGAGCTCCACTGATTCCTCTGTTGATCCTGATGTAAATGATCAGTCAGAAAATAAGGAAATTACAGTCGGGTATCAGGCGATCTTTGAGAAATATTCAGATGCCACAGCTGGAAAATTCGAAGTATATTACGGCGCCTCGGAGTCATCATCAAGATGTATATTGTCTGAAAGTGATAATTCCGTGGAATACATTGTATATGATGGCAAGTCAGAGAATGGGAAGTGTGGGCTGTATGTAAGGTATCGTACTGAAAAAGGCGGTGGTGGAACATATGATTATGGCAGCGCCGAAATAAAAGATATCTATGCATATGTATTTTCCAGTGGAGAAGTGATAAGCAGTGGAAAGACAAACTGGGAAGATACTGGAACTGATGAGTTTGAGAGGGCAACGGAGTAAGCTGTTGTGAGTAGTCCATGAACTGTGGTAAAATGAATTATAAAATAAGACTATTATATATATATAATAAAAAGTATAAAGGCGGTGATTGTATGACAACAGTGAGCACGAAAAGTGGGAAGATAATAAATGTAGTATCAAGAGAAGAAGAAAGTAAAACGTTAACGTTGTCTGATCGGGAGATGGATGCCAGAGCTGTTGAGGCGGTTAAAGCTGCAATAAATAAAGCCAGAGTATGTAAAAAACCAATAGCGGGATATGATAAAGAGAATAAAAAAGCATATATTGAATATGCAAATGGAGATATAAAATATGCAAAATAGAAAACCGATGGTTCTTGTATTTGCTGGTCCAAATGGTTCTGGTAAAAGTACGATAACGTCTTTTTTTGAAAAAGTCGGAAGATATACAAATGCAGACGATATAGTTATGTCGACAGGAATGACAAACATTGATGCTGCAATTCTTGTGGATAAAATGAGATATGAATCCATAGAGGAAAATGAAGATTTTACATTCGAAACTGTTTTATCATCAGAATATAAAATGGATATACTTAGGAAGGCTAAGGATGAAGGATATTTTATTAAGTGCGTATTTGTACTGACAATTGACCCAGATGTAAATGTTTTGCGGATAGAGTCAAGGGTGGCATCGGGTGGTCATGATGTAGATTCTTCAAAGGTTGTAGATCGATATTATAAGTCATTGGGGCATATAAAAGAGCTTATAGATATATGTGATATTTTACATGTTTATGATAACACAGAAACACCGAAGAGAATTATTCGTAAACATAAAGATGATTTGTCCATATATCCAAATGAATATTGGACTGAGCAGGATATCATTAAATTATTAGGATAAAAAATAACATTAACAAAGGCGCCGTTGTTATCGAAAAATGCAAAGCATTACAGATAATAGCGGCGCCTTTGTTATTGTTAAAAAATAATCTATATATCTTTAACGTTCCAGCCCACCCAGGTCATCATAGAATCCCGGATATGAGATGTTCACACATTCGGCTCCGGTGATGTCAGTATCACCATCAGCGTTAAGTCCTGCGATGGCAAAACTCATGGCGATCCTGTGGTCAAGGTGACTGTCGATCACAGCTCCATGGAGTGGTTTTCCGCCACGTATGATCATTCCGTCATCGGTTGCGGTTATGTCAGCGCCCATGGCTGAGAGCGCGTTGACCATGACATCTATTCTGTTGGATTCCTTGACCTTGAGCTCCTGGGCATCCCTGATGATAGTCTCACCGTCTGCGAAGCAGGCGAGAACTGCGATGGCAGGGATCTCGTCAATGAGCTTTGGTATGATGGAACCCTCGATGACACAGCCCTTGAGACTTGATGTCTTGACTGTTATGTCAGCGGTTGGCTCACCGCATCCGCTCACTACATTGGAGTATTCCATATCGCCGCCCATTGCTTTGATGACTTCCAGTATTCCATCTCTGGTTGGGTTGATGCCAACATTTTTGATGGTTATGCATGAGTTCGGAGTGATAAGTCCTGCAACAAGGAAGTAAGTAGCTGATGATATATCTCCAGGTACAATTATCTTCTGTCCAACAAGATTATCCACAGGCTTTACAGTAGCCGTAGTTCCCTCTGTTTTTATATTGCCGCCAAATGACTCAAGCATGAGTTCGGTGTGGTTCCTTGACACATATGGCTCGGTGACACTTGTCTCGCCGTCTGCGTAGAGTCCGGCAAGGAGTACACATGACTTTACCTGTGCTGATGCGACCGGGGAGTTGTAGTGTATTCCATGGAGTTCATTTCCGTTTATTAGGAGCGGAGCACAGTCATTTCCAAGCTCCGATGTGATGTCAGCACCCATCATGGACAGCGGTGTCATGATCCTTTTCATAGGTCTCTTGCATATCGATGCATCACCTATGAGTCTGCTTGCAAATGGCTGAGCGGCAAGTATACCCGATATAAGTCTGGTGGTTGTTCCGCTGTTGCCGACATCGAGTGTGCCTTCAGGCTTTGACAGTCCATGCAGTCCCTTTCCATGTACAGTTACAATGTCTCCGTCATAATCGATATCTATTCCCATCTGCCTGAAACAGTTCATGGATGATATACAGTCTGCTCCATTTAAAAATCCGTGTACCTCGGTTATTCCATCTGCGATTGAGCCGAACATGATGGAGCGGTGGGAGATGGATTTATCTCCCGGTATTGTTATCTCTCCATTAAGTGATTTTACTCTGTTGATCTTCATAAATTCTCAGTATTCCTTTATTCTAGTGTAATATGTCTGGTTAAAATATTTTATTCTCCGGCTTAATATAAAATGAGCCGCGAATTTATTTGCCAATAAGTGACAGTAAGATTATAACTGCTTTTACTTAACGGTTATAAATCTTATAGCCTGCGGCCTTAAGCGCATCCTGCGCATTCTTTCTTGATTCTGCATCGTAGAATGAAAGCCTGAGAACACCCTCCTCGTCCTCGCGGTTGTGGGAGACTCCGATATTCTTGAGACTTATCTTTGCCTCAGCGATAAGAGCAGTTACCTTCGCTATTGCACCAGCCTCATCAGGTATATCTACGAACAGTTCATGATGCATTCTGATGACACCGCTGCTGTTGTTAGGAATGGAATCTCTGTAGTCCCTTGCGGATGCAAAAAATGCATTTATCCCAGCCGCATCGCGCTGCCTAATATGATAAATCATTTTGTCTATAAGCTCAACATATTTCTGAAGACCGTTTACGATATTGTCAGGATTTGCCAGAAGAATGTGCTCCCATACCACAGGATTGGAGGATGCGATCCTGGTTATATCCTTGAAACCTCCGGCTGCCAGTGATTTGAAAATATTGTCCGGGCTGTCTGCCGCTGCGACAAGATTGACCAGTGAGGCGGCGATGACATGTGGTACATGACTTATATAAGAAGTTATCCTGTCGTGCTCAACCGGAGAATATATGATAGGTATTGCTCCAAGATCTCCGATAAATGTGGAGAACTCCTCAGTCTTGCCCGGCAGAACCCCATCAGCTGGCGTGATGAAGTAATAGGCGTTCTCTATGAGCCTGTCGGTGGCCGCCTCGTAGCCGGATCTCTCAGAGCCGACCATAGGATGTCCGCCGACAAAATACCTGGCAAGTCCAAGCTCCTGGACTGCTTCGTATATGTCGAGCTTTACGCTTCCAACATCAGTCAGTATGGTGCGGTCTGTAAGAAATGGTCCTAGCTGGCGCAGGTATTCTATATTATAGTGGACCGGTGCACACAGAAAGATATAGTTACACCCAGCTATAGTGTGTATGTCATCTGTATATTCAGTCAGCGTTCCATCGGAGACAGCTTCCTTGAGAGTTGATATATTGTTGTCAAAGCCGACTATTCTGTAATCAGGGAAAATGCGGTGGATGGATTTGGCAATAGATCCTCCGATAAGTCCCAGACCGATAACTCCTATTGAAAAATCATTCATTTTACGTTCTCCTTTAACAGTTTGACGCATAAAAGCGTTAAAGTATCTAAAGGCGATTATACAGCCTTTTGAAAGACAGGGCAAGAGGAGAATCACATTGCGATAAAAATATTTGATTGACTAATATTTGATTGACTAATATTTGAATATATTTGAATGCATTTGAATATAATGTATGTGTTTTAAGTTAAAATAGGAAGTAAGGGAATTGTATAAGCTGAAGATTTGTACTAAAATCTTTGTGAAGCGAGACTGCTCAATAGACAATTCATATAGACAATTTATAAGGAGGGTAATTTATTATGATAGATACATTATGCAGACTGTTGGACGCAGGCGTTACGCAGTTTCATGTTGTGAAAGAATGCGGAGATATACTGCGGGAGCATGATTATAGAGAGCTTGATATGGGCGAGCGCTGGGAGCTTATGGCAGGTGGAAGATATTATGTGAAACCATATCCGTCAATGCTGGTTGCATTTGCAATTGGCGAGGTGCCTGAGTATGGAAGATTGAATATAGGACTTGCCCACACGGATTTTCCGATGCTTAAGATCAAGACACAGCCTGATATGAACAGGTGCGGTTATCAGACACTCAATGTTGAGCCTTACGGAGGACTTATCAAGGAAACGTGGTTTGACAGACTTCTTGGGATCGCGGGAAAGGTCGTGGTTCAGACGGAGGATCCATTCAGACCGAGGACATATCTGTATGATTCAGAGAGGGCTATGTGTATAGTTCCAAGCCTTGCACCACACCTGAGAAAAGAGATGACCGGTGATAAGATGAATGTGCAGAAGGAGCTTATACCGGTATATGGTCTGAATGGGCAAAACGTTAAAGAAAAAGATATATTACAATACGTGGCTGATGATCTTGGACTTTTGAAGGATGATATACTGGATTACGATCTGTATCTCTACAATATGGATCACATGGAGATCGTTGGTGCAGAAAAAGATATGATAGCATCGCCGAGACTTGATAATGTAACATCGGTTTCCGCGCTGGTGGATACCATGTGTAAGACTGAAAAAGGTAACTGCATAAATGTGATATCACTGTTTGACAATGAGGAGATAGGCAGCAGATCAAAGCAGGGTGCAGATTCAGTGATGCTGTCCGGCATAATAGACAGGATCATGAGAGGACTGGATATGGAGGAGAATGATAGAATGCGAATCATGAGGGATGCGTTCATGTTGTCACTGGATGTGGCTCACGCAACACATCCTAATTATCCGGAAAAGAGTGATCCGACAAATCAGATAGTTATGGGACAGGGAGTTGCCCTGAAATCCAGCGCGAGTCAGAGATATGTGTCAGACAGTGAGGCTTCAGCTGTAGTAATGGCTCTTGCAAGAAAAAATGATATAAAAGTTCAGCGTCAGGTGAACCGGTCGGGCATGGCTGGGGGACAGACTCTGGGACCTATAGCGTCATCGTATCTTCCGGTCAGAGCTGTGGATATGGGAATTCCAATCCTGGCGATGCATTCGGCGATGGAACTTGGAAGCGCTGAGGATTACAGCCAGCTCAAAGCTTTATGTTCGGCTGTGTTTGAAATGTAATATGTTACATAAAATTATAGAAGAATGAGGTATTTGAGCAATTTACTTGTACAGGTATTACGATTATGTTACAATAAGTTGATTTGTTTTAATACTTATAAGGAAAGACTCTCGATGGCGAGGGAAATCCTTAACAGGAGGATGCTCATGAAGAAGAGATATTTAAAATACGCAGTGTTGTGCCTGGGGCTCGCATCCATGCTGGCATTTGCGGGGTGTGGAAGCAAGAACAGTGATGCAACCACAGCTAAGCCTACCGAGACGGAGGCTACAACGGAAGCTACGACAATGGCGACTACGGAGGCGACCACAGAGGCTCAGCCGCAGAAGGATAAGGATGGATTTACTATCTGCAAGGATAAGGTAAAGACACTTGATTATGTCAATGTGAGAACTACACCATCTACAGATGGCGATGTATATCAGGAAGTTGCAAATGATGTTGAACTCGACAGAGTTGGTTACAACGATGAGTGGAGCAAGGTCTCAATAGATGGCGGAGAGTATTATATATTCTCAGAACTTCTTGAAGTTGTCGGTGGGGATAAGAGTGATACATCCAAAGAGGCCGCATCAACAGAAGCTTCATCAGATGCAACCACAGAGGAGTCAGTTAAGAGCAATGTCGGTGGAGGCAGGATGATAGTGATAGATGCCGGACACCAGCAGACAGCGAATGAAGAAAAAGAGCCTATAGGACCGGCCGCCACAGAGACTAAGGTTAAGGCAACACCTGGTAACACGGGAGTTTCAACCGGTATAGCAGAGTATGATCTCACTCTCCAGATTGCCAAGAAGCTTGAGACAGAGCTCACGGCTAGGGGCTACAATGTCAAGATGATCAGAACGAGCAATGATGTAGACATAAGTAATGCCACCAGAGCAGAATATGCGAACAATCTGAATGCAGAGGCTGTCATAAAGATTCATGCAAACGGCTCAACAGATAATACAGCCACAGGAGTCATGACTGTATGCCAGACATCATCAAATCCATACAATGCCGGAATATATGATAAGTGCAAAGATCTTGCTACTGACGTACTTTCCGGACTGCTTGCTTCAACAGGTGCAAAGAGCGATGGCATATGGGAGACGGATTCCATGAGTGGAATAAACTGGAGCACTGTTCCTGTAACTATAGTGGAGGTCGGATATATAACAACAGCATCAGAGGAAGCTCTTCTTGTAACGGATGACTATCAGAACAAGATAGTAAAGGGAATTGCTGATGGACTTGACACTTATGTGACGAGTGGTGATGCGGGAGAGGCTAAGGATGGTTCGGCATCAGGTGCGGCAACCGAGAATACTACAGAAGACACTACGGACAATACGTCAGAAGGTGTAACGGAAGATACAACAGAAGATTCTACAGAAGACACAGGGACTGCTGAATAAAAAATGTCTGGGTAAGAAGTTAAAGAAATAAATAAAGAAGGCATCATATACTGAAGGTCATGAAAAAATGAGCGATGTATATGATGCCTTTTATTTATGTGGGCAGCATGCTGGTTTAGCGACCGCATGAGATTGCGGTGACTGCCGTGATAATCCCTGAAAACGGTAGGGAACATAGCCTATCTGGAAAGAATGCTTACTTCTTCGTCGGAGAGAACTCTGTAACTTCCGACAGGAAGACTGGAATCTATATGTAGCTCTCCCATGGATATCCTTCTGAGAAATGTCACGGTCATGCCTACTGCCTGAAACATTCTTTTTACCTGGTGGAAACGTCCTTCGGTTATGGTCAGCTCTATTTGGGAGCTGGCTGTAGCTTTGTCGGTTTCTATGATCTTCAGATCTGCGGGAAGCGTAGGTGTATCATCCCCAATGTCAATTCCTTTGGCAAACAGATCTACAGTGTGTTCATCTACAACTCCGTCAATGTCGGCATAATAGGTTTTGGCTATATGATGTGCCGGTGACAGAAGATGGTGGGCTAATTGTCCGTCATTGGTGATTATCAGAAGACCTTCTGTGTCAATATCCAGTCGGCCTACAGGGAAAAGATCTTTAGTATTTTCACCTTTTAGAAGATCGATAACAGTCTTATGGACATTATCTTTGGTTGCGCTCACACACCCGGCTGGTTTGTTGAGAAGAAAGTATCGGTATTTCGAATAAGTAAGCTTTTTACCGTTGTATTTGATTACATCATTTGCCTCGTCTATCTTCATGTCAGCTGATGATGCAATTTTTTCGTTTACGGATACCATGCCCTTTTTTATGTACTGTTTTACCTGGCTGCGGCTGCCTATATTCATCTCAACGAGAAATTTGTCAAGTCTCATAATAAGTCTCCTTGTGTATAATAATAGAATGCATTCAGATAGACATTCAGCATTCAGATAGAAAAAATCAGATAAATGTATATTCTCTGCTGGTATCATAACATGATGACGTTATAATTTCATCAGATTATTTAACAAGTTTTCAAATGTTACAGAACACAACATCTCGTTATGCAGAGATGTAGAAAACCACTATAAATTGATGTTTTTTTGTCATATTTGGTTGACACAATTACATGTCTAGTGTATTATATTTAACAGAAATGTAACAAACAGGCGTTGTTTGTAAATAAATGATTACGAAATAAGAATAAGAATAAATTATTATATTATATGACAGAGGGATAAAAAATGACAAGATCACGTAGTAAAATGGGAAGATTTGTAGATCACATGAGAAGAAATGTACTTAGCTATAAGTACTTAAAGCATAATATACTTATGACATCACTGGTGGTTGTTATTGCACTTTGTATTTTTGCAGTCGTAAGTTTTGGAGAGAATGCAGACCCGTTGGCGGATGAGCTTTACGTCAATGAGAGTGTAACAATAGATCAGAGTAAAGCGGTCATGATGGCTGATGGCAGCGTTGATATGGCTATGGATGCGGCAATCCCGGCAGACAGATATGTGGCTGCCAATGATACCGCAAGAGTAGCAAGCAGCGGGCTGGGAAGCTCGTCGGCGACAACAGAGAGTATAATAGATAGCACAACAGATAGCACAACAGATAAAGTAACAACAGAGGAGAGTACAACAGAGAAGACAGAGGTTATGGCAGGCGTAACAGCGTCGGTACTCTATGATGGTGTTGACGTATATGCAAAGCAAGCATCAGACTCGGATTCCATTGCGACAGTAAACAGTGGAGAGGTATTTGATGTTGTATCACAGGATGAGAGTTGGATCGGTGTTCAGCTTTATGATGGATCAGTAGGATACATCTCAACAGAGTATGTAAGTGTAGATGCCTCGCTTCAGTAGTGTATAAAGTATCTTTCACCCGGATACAGGCAACATGTTATATGGAACATGGTAATAGGAATTCAACGATATTGTTAAGGTTCCAGATATTCAGAAAGGCATCACAACAAAAAAAGGATTACAGATCGGGAGACGGCTATATGCCGCAGATAAGGTCTGTAATCCTTTTTTGCATGTATGGATGTGTGCGCATGAAATAGAAAGTTCTTAATGTTTTAAATTTTTATAGAAAAAGCATGCAAGCTGGGTTCTGTCGCGAAGGCAGAGTTTGTCGAGAATTGAACTTATATAATTTCTAACGGTTCCCTCGCTCAGAAAAAGTCTGGATGCAATCTCTTTGTTGTTCAGTCCGTCAGCTACAAGACGTATAATGTCCATTTCCTTGGAGCTGATCTCATATTGTGTATCGGCAAATGGTGATCTTTCAACATCTGTAGAGTGTGATTCGCTGCGCCCAAGAAGATCAGGAAGTTTCCCTATTATCTCCTCGCCAAAAACAGTCTGTCCGTTGTATACCGCATTTACGGCTGGGGCAATACATTCGAAATTCTGTTTTAGAATATACCCTTTTGCGCCGAGACACAGAGCTTTGATTATGTACTCATCATCGGAGAAGGTGGTGAGCAGAAGAATCCTTGCATCCGGGTGTGCTGCGATTATGGTTTCCGACGCTTCAAGTCCATTCATATCTTCCATTCTGATGTCCATGAGAAGGACATCGGGAGAGTATTTGTTGTAAAGCCGGACTGCCTCTGACCCACTGCAGCCGGTGGCAGATACGTGTATATTGTCGTCAGCCTCAAGTATGGTCTGAAGAGACAAGGCCACCAGCTGATCATCGTCAACTATAACTATATTCATATGTCATGATCCCTTCCTTTCATTATTGTTATAAGAAGTCTGAAACCGTTATCGGTGGACAGCTTCAGGCTTCCTCCAAGCATGTTGACTCTCTCCTGTATACTGAAAAGTCCCATTCCCTGACCGCTCATATGTATATCTGTACCGTTGTCTGCGATACTCAGCTGGTAAAAAGCGGGATGCTCGCGCAGGCGTATATCCATATGGTCTCCATTGCTGTGTTTAAGCGTGTTGTTTATAGATTCTTTTACTATGTTGATAAACGAATATTTGACATCCTTAGGTATTTTGTCAGACATATCATAGTAAAGAATGATATCTATATCGTGGACACCTGCAGTTATATCGTTAAGTGCGACACGGAGATTTACAGATTCGGCGTGAAGGTCGTGCACGCTGTTTCTCATGCTGTCCATTGCTGTGTCCAGAGTGGATTGCAGCTGTTCCAGAGGTTTTGTCAGTCGTTCATCTTTGTTTATGACCTTGATCGCTCCTGTTTGGAGTATGGATCTTGTCAGCATGTGGCCTACGTTGTCATGTATCTCCCTTGCGATCCTGTTTCGCTCTGACAGGGTTGCGGTGAGCACCATATTGTCCTGGTTTCTAAGCAGCTGGCGGGTATTTTCTGCAACCAGCATATCGTGTTCGGCAGTGTTGTCTCTAAGGGACAGAAGCTCGGAGCGGAGAGAGTCAACATGACAACTATACACGCTTAATGCCAGCGAAAATGCTACAAGACACAGCTGCGGGAGAAATACTGCGCAGGTATTTTCTGCAACAGTATAGACAGATAACAATACAAGCAGTGCAGATGAGAAGCGCTGTCTGTATCTGTATGTGTCATAGCTTACCAGAGATACAAAAAAGTACATCGGCTCAAGAAAAAAAGCGGAGATGAGATAAAGGCATATCAATGTCTCGCACAGATGAGAATATATTCCGCCTTGTATGCCCGTTCTGTCGTATTTGGTTGCTGTGGATGCACTGATGCCTGAAAGCGCCGGATAGATGGCACTTGCGATCATAGACAAAAGAATTGCGGCGATAAGCCTGGTGTCTACAGCAATGTGTTGTGTATATATAAGGACATACGCTGTAATCAGCAGCAGACCTTTGTTGACGATGTGTTTCATGTTTAAAATCTCCAAAATGTAGAATCTCCAAAATGTAGAATCTCCGAAATGTAAAATCTCAAAAATGTAAAATTTCCAAAATGTGAATAGATGGATAACATATCACACAGACAAATCAGATGTCCGGCGGTATGTATGCAGCATACTAACACTTTCATTATAAATAAATATTCTAAAAAAAGGAACATGACAAATGTCATATTGTGAAGATGACGTTGTTCACTGTGAATCCGGGGCGGAGATGTATATAATGAGATTATAAAAAAGAATGTGGCATGCTGGTGCTGAGAGACTATCATGCTTGTGAGTGATAATCATGAGACAAGGAAGCATAAAAGTAGTGCATAAAAATAGCGCATTAAAACAGGAGGATGTATATGAGTAATTCAGGTAATGTAATAGAAGTTACCAATCTGGTAAAGAGGTACAAAGATCTGCTGGCGCTGGATCATTTCAGCCTGACGGTTAAGGAAGGAGAAATACTTGGATTGCTCGGACCGAATGGATCCGGCAAGACAACAACGATAAACTGTATATTGTCCCTGCTCACATTTGACAAGGGGGACATAAAAGTATTTGGAAAAGAGATGAAGCCAGACAGCTACGATATCAAGAGGGAGATCGGAGTCGTAATGCAGGATGTAGCGGTGTTCGATGAACTGACAGTGTACGAGAACATTGATTACTTCTGCGGTTTATACATAAAGGATAAGGAGAAGAGACGAAAGTGCGTTGAGGAGACCATGGATTTTGTGGACATAGCGGATTACAGAAAGTTCATGCCTAAAAAACTTTCAGGCGGACTTCTCAGAAGATTGAATATAGCCTGTGGAATAGCACATAAGCCAAAGCTTATATTTTTCGATGAGCCGACAGTGGCAGTTGATCCGCAGAGCCGCAACAGAATACTTGAGGGAATCAAACGACTGAATGAGGAAGGCGCGACCATCGTGTACACCTCTCATTATATGGAGGAGGTCGAGCAGATCTGCGACAGGATAGTCATCATGGACAAAGGTAAATCTGTTGCAGTCGGAACGAAGGATGAGCTCAAGAAGATGATCAAGAATACAGAGACCATAAAGGTTGAAGTGTTTGGACTTACAGGCGAACAGATGTCGGAGCTTCACAGTCAGCCACATGTGTATGAGGACGAATATAACGGAGGCATGCTGACACTTAGATATTCTGGCGGAAGACACAATCTGGTGAGGCTCATGGAATTTTTCAAGGAGCACGACATATCATTTGGCAGGGTAGTCACGGAGCTCCCAACGCTTAATGATGTATTCCTTGAGATCACAGGCAAGGAGCTCAGAGACTGATTTGAATGTAAGTTGGATTATGGATTTGTTGAAAAAATTGATATTTGTATATTTCAGATGAACCGGGATTAAAAGGAGAGAAATATGTTTATACGGGATTTCCTATATATGATAAAGATACTGATGCGTGCAAAGGTGTCTATTTTCTGGACACTGGTATTTCCTATACTGCTTGCCACTTTCATGTACATGGCATTTGGCAACATATATGAACAGGATGAGATGTTTAGTAATATCAAGGTGGCGGTGGTCACTGAGGATGAATCGGCAAATGGACTTAACTATATGCTGGATGCGCTGTCGGATGGTGATGATGCCCTTTTGTCGGTTACAAGGATGAGCGAAAGCGATGCGGAGAAGTCACTGGCTGATGAAGAGGTCGAGGGCATCATATATACGGATGATGTGAAACTCACGGTTGCGGAGAGTTCTGTCAATGCGAGCATACTTGAGACTGTGCTTTCTGAGTACAAGCAGTACGAGCATGCACTTATGGATATATATAAGGATGGCATCGGACTCCAACAGTATATGTCTGGGACTTCCGGCGTGGATGATATGTTGAACCTTGTGGAAAAGCTCTCAGAACAGAGATCATATTATACAGAGAAGGCCAGCACCGAGGGCAGCCAGAACGTGTATAACAATTATTTCTATGCCATATTTGCCATGAGCTGTCTGTTTGCATCACTTTCGTCTATAGGAATGATGAACAATCTTCAGGCAAATGTGAGCGCTACGGGAAAGAGAAAAAATGTGTCCCCACAGAGAAAAATGACATTTGTTCTGGCAGAGTTTGCTGCACTGCTGCTTATACATTTTGTGGTCGAGGTCATAAGCTTTATATACATGTCCTGCATAGGAGTGGATTTTGGCGACAGAGTATGGGAGATCCTGCTTACTCTGTTTGTGGGCTGCTTTATCGGTCTGGCGATTGGAGTCATAGTTGGGGCTATATCGAAGCTTGCTGAGGGAACCAAGATAGGTATTGTGATCGGAATATCCATGGTGATGTCCATCCTTTCTGATCTGTGTATAAACGGGATAAAGTATGAGATACAGCAGCACGTGCCGATCATAAATAAACTCAATCCCGCGGCTCTGATATCAGATTCATTCTATGCGCTGAATGTTTACAGTGATCACCAGGTTTTCACTGAGAATATCGTCATAATGATTATTGAGGCTGTGGTGCTCATAACAGTTGGTATTCTCATGGTAAGGAGGAACAGATATGCAAGTGTTTAAATCTTTTTTCAAAGTTTTGAGAAAATATATTGGGCAGATGATCATGTATGTGGGAATCCTGTGTGGAGTCATGATTGTGTTCATCAATGTGGGAAACACAGATCCACAGAACTATTATAAGGATAAAACGATCAAATATGCGGTGAGCGATGAGGATGGCAGTGAGATGAGCAGAAAATTGATGGCTTACCTGAGTGATACGCAGCAGCTTGTAGATGGCGTTGATATGGACGAACGAGGTATTCAGGATGCTCTCTACAACAGGGCGGTGGATTGTGTGATCAGGATACCAGATGGCTTTGGCGATGCATGGGCAAATGATACTGCGGATGGTATGCTTGAGATAACGACCATTCCAGGAAGTCAGGCGTCCATGCTGTTTGAGACAAGGCTTGACAGTTATATGAATATGGTATCTCTGTACAAGAGGGCCGGAGATGATGTGAACGATGCCGATAAGAGAGCGAGGACGGCGCTTGAGCAGAAGGCTGAAGTCGATATGGCTGAAGGAAAGACCTCAGGACATTCCATGTTATATAATTTTTACAACTATCTGGGGTGGGTCATGATATGCGTTATGATAATTGGGGTAGCGCCTGTTTTGCAGGTATATAACAGGAAAAAGCTTAGAGCGAGAATAGAGTGCTCCTCATACAGATTCTTCAGACTCAATAGAGAACTTGTTCTAGGGATGATGTTTACTGGATGCATATTGTCTGTAGTATTTATAGCACTTTCCAGGATACTTATAAAATATGATATAGTCTCAGCAAGGGGCGGAATGTTCATACTCAATATGCTGGTGTATGCCTGTGTAGCACTCTCGCTGGCATTTCTGGTTAGCAAGCTTACCCAGAGTGAACAGATTCTTTCCATGTGTGCAAATGTCATATCACTTGGAATGGCATTCCTCTGCGGGATATTTGTGCCGAGAGAGTTCTTAAGTGACACTGTGATGGCGATAGCACATTTCCTTCCGGCATATTGGTACGCAAATGCAACGGATGCCATTGACAATTTCACATCAGGCAGTTCGGTGGCAGGAATATTTGTGAGCATGGGAGTTCAGGTGCTCTTTGCTGTTCTGTTCATACTTTTAGGAGTGATAGTTGACAGGTACAAGACCGCCGGCAGGGCTATGGCTTAGAAAATACACTGGAAGTTATAATGTAGGGTCTGTTATAATAAAAAACGGAGGGAAGAGGGGCGCTTATGAGCGTAGCTCATAATTTTCATGCGCACCTCTGACATGTAGTAGAGGGGGCCCCGCGTGCGGGGGAGTTGGCTGCTACCTACTATTCATTTCATAAGGAGGGACCCACTTAAGTGGGAGAATTCCTTATGAAGCACGCAAACGCTGCGCGAAGCGCCTTACATGCGTTTGCTCATAATATGTATAGGAGGAATGAGAAAGTGCTTAAAAAGAAAGTGCTGAAACAGAACAACTTACTCAGACTGCAGAAGAGACTTGCAGTGGTTATGCTGGCCCTTACACTTGGACTCGGTACAGGGTGCGGCAAAACAGATGACGGAGCGGACGGTGCTGCGTCGTCAGAAGCAGAGACTTTGGCGGATGGTCAGACAAACGATCAGACAGATGCCGGAGCATCAGAAGAAGATGGACAGGAGTCCAATAATGAAGAAACAGTAGAAAATGGACAGGAGTCAAAAAAAGCTGCGGAAGACAAGAATGAGCCTTATGTAGAGGGAACATACTCAAGTGATTCGTATGATGTGGCGGAATTTACGGCAGAGACTCGTAAGAAGACCGACGAAGAGGGTAATCGCGGTGTGTATTACGAGATATTTGTCAGATCATTTTCCGATTCAGATGGTGATGGTATAGGCGATCTGAATGGCGTCACGGAGAAACTTGACTATCTGCAGGAGCTCGGAATTGATGGGATATGGCTCATGCCGATCACAGCATCCGATACCTACCACGGATATTCAGTGACGGATTACGTGACGGTGAATCCCGATTACGGAACAGAGGATGATCTTAAGAGATTGCTTGACGAAGCACACAGCAGAGATATGAAAGTCATTATGGATCTGGTCATCAATCACACTAGTATCAATCATCCGTGGTTTCAGGCAGCAAAGTCCGATGAGAACAGTGAGTACAGAGATTATTACAGGTGGGTGTACAAGACCGACAAGAAGGACTGCAGCCATCTCCTCGACAAATCAAGCTGGGGAGATATGGTGTGGCACCAGGAAGGAGACTTCTATTATTATGGTGTGTTCGGCGCGGATATGCCGGATCTGAACTACAACAATCCGGATGTGAGACAGGCTGCGAAGGATGCCGCCGGTCACTGGCTGGAGCTTGGTCTTGACGGTTTTCGTATGGACGCCGCAGTTCATATCTATGGGGCGCACGAGTTCAAGCAGCAGGAAGATTCTGAAGCGGCAAATATCACCTGGTGGAACGAATTTGCCGGTTACTGCGAGAGCATAAATCCTGATGTATATCTGGTGGGTGAGGTATGGCAGGATGACAAGGTGCTGGAAAATTACGTCCAGCCATTTGACACGAAGTTTGATTTTGCAATTCAGCAGAAGATACTGAACTGTGTACAGAAAGGCATGGCGGTGCCAGGCTTTGGTGATTCTCTTTCCGTGGCGATAGAGAATATACAGAATAAATATGACGGCGTGGATGCCAACTATCTGAATGGAGTATTTGGAGCAAATCACGATCAGGACAGGATAGCATCGTCGGTGAACAGCCTGGATAAGGCGAGACAGATAGCAGCGGTATATATGACACTTCCCAGCAATCCATATATCTACTATGGTGAGGAGCTTGGAATGTACGGCAGCAAGCCGGATGAGATGATAAGGACGCCTTTCCTGTGGGGAAGTGACAGTGCATACAATACGTCGTGGGAAAAGGACGATCAGAATGCAGAGACAAAGGGACTTGACCAGCAGATGAAAGATCCGGATTCAATGTATTCATATTACAAGACATTGATAGCACTGAGAAAGGACAATCCTGCCCTTATGAAAGGAAACTATAGAGCGGCAACGCTCACAAGTGACAGTGTGACAGCATATTTCCGTGAGACGGATGGACAGAAACTGCTGGTGGTGCACAACTTTTCAGAGAGCGATCAGACGGTATCGCTTGCGGAGTGCGGAGATATAACAGTCACAGATGTACTTTATTCAAGCTTAGGTGAGACAGGTGTGTCAGACCTCAGTTCAGTGAAACTTGCTGGAAATGAGAGCGTGGTACTGGAGCTTGGTGAGTAGATAAAAAATCTCAATTTAAAGGAGGCTCTCCATGAAGAAAATACTAATAACGGGTGGTACAGTATTTGTAAGCCGGTATGCGGCGCAGTATTTTGTGGACAAAGACTATGAGGTGTATGTGGTGAACAGAAATTCAAGACCGCAGGTTCCAGGTGTGAAACTTATAGAAACGGACAGGCATGAACTGGGAGACAAACTCAAAGACATCTATTTTGATGTTGTGGCGGACATAACCGCATATAATGCGGAAGATATCACAGACCTATGTGACAGCCTTGGTTCATTTGGTCAGTATATCATGATCAGCTCAAGTGCAGTGTATCCAGAGTATGGAGATCAGCCATTCCGTGAAGATTCAGAACGGGCACTCAACAGATACTGGGGGTCATATGGTACGGATAAGATTGCTGCGGAGGATGCATTACTTGACAGAGTGAGTGATGCTTACATACTCAGACCACCATATATTTATGGACCTATGAACAATGTATACAGGGAGGCTTTTGTATTTGACTGCGCCAGGGCGGACAGGCCATTTTATCTGCCCGGAGATGGTGGAATGAAGCTGCAGTTCTTCCATGTGAAGGATCTCTGTATCCTGATGGAGAGAGTAATAGAGGAAAAGCCGGAGACTCATATCATGAATGTGGGAAATGTGGAGCAGGTCACTATAAAAGACTGGGTGACGATGTGTTACGCCTGCTTTGATAAGATCCCTGCGTTTGTAAATGTCAGTGAGGATATAGAACAGAGAAATTATTTCAGTTTTTATAACTATGAATATTATCTCGATGTGCAGCAGCAGAACAAAATATACCCGGAGACAATATCATTGGAAGATGGATTGAAAGAATGCGCAGAGTGGTATGTGGAAAATGAATCAGAAGTTGGGAAAAAGTCATATATGGAATATATAGACTGTAATTTAAAATAATGTACGTTGGTGCAGCGATATTGTAAATGATATGTATTTAGGGAGATCTGGAGCTTCGGCTCCGGATCTTTTTTTATAGATATACATTCAAATATCGTCGAGATATACGATGTGTATAAATTCATTAAGAAAGTGTAAATTCGTTAGAAAGTAGTTTACATCTTTATTATTGTTGATATAATGCAGATATATATAGAGGGTTCTTGACAATGATGGAGTTTTACTCATTGTTTTCAAATAAGGTTTTAGTTCTTTTTTAGTAGAAATAAGTGATCTGAGATTTCTATAGTTTAATTCCCGTAATGATTTTAATTTTATAAAATAATAAAGAAGATACTGAATGATAAAAAACAGGAATGTTAGTATAATAACGGACGAAAATAATAATCAAATAGTAATCATTAATGACAAAAAATTTAAAGGTTTATCAAAAGAAGATTGGCAGCAAATAGAAAAATACTTGAAAGGTTATATATTGGATTGTTATGAAATTACAGAAACAAATGATGTTGTTTATATAGGAAAAGAATTTCCGTCTGAATATGCAGGCTCGAAAAGCAGAATTGCATTAAAAGGTGCAAGAAAAAAAGCAAAGGCATCGGCATCACAGGGAATTCCAGAGCTAATAAAAATAGCAAAAAATCCACGTTGGGAAGAGAATAGGGAGCAAAAACATAATAAAGATGCTAAATATGGTTGGAATAGATATGATATAAGGTTTGGACTGCCTGTGTATGATGATAAAACGGGCAATTTAGATAGATATAATATATTCACAGCTATTCTTCTTATAAAACATTCAGAGGATGGTAATAAGTACCTGCATGATATTACCACAATAAAAAAAGAAACGAGCAGCCCGCTTGAGTCGTAAAACTGTACGGTGAAAACCCATTTCTTTTAATATATTTTATTTCAGCCTTTTTGTTTTGTCAAGAAAAAATATCCCCCATCACATTCATAACGAATGTGATGGGGGATATTTTATGTATACACTATATATAAATTACTTATTGTTAGCGTTGTCCTTCTCCTCACGCTTCTGATCCATCATAGCACGAACCTTCATTGAAAGACCGAACAGGTTGATGAAACCTGAAGCATCCTTGTGATCGTAGAGATCGCCGGTTGTGAATGAAGCGAGGCTCTCTGAGTACAGAGTATAATCGGATGTAGTACCAGCCTTGATGATGTTACCCTTGTAGAGCTTCATCTTTACATGACCGGTTACACGCTCCTCAGTCTTGGCAACAAATGCTGAAAGGCTCTCGCGGAGAGTGCAGAACCACTTGCCCTCGTATACAAGTGCTGCGAACTTTGTTCCGACAAGCTTCTTGTACTCCATAGTATCACGGTCAAGTGTGAGCTCCTCAAGCTGCTTGTGAGCCTCTGTGAGGATAGTTCCACCAGGTGTCTCGTATACACCACGTGACTTCATGCCGACAACACGGTTCTCAACGATATCGATGATACCGATACCGTGCTTTCCGCCGAGTTTGTTCAACTCACGGATGATATCAGAAGTCTTCATCTTCTTGCCATTGAGTGCTACAGGGTAGCCCTTCTCAAAGTCAAGGTCGATGTACTCAGGCTCATCAGGTGCCTTCTCAGGTGTAACTGAGAGAACCAGAAGATCATCGTAGTTTGGCTCATTTGCAGGATTCTCAAGCTCAAGACCCTCATGGCTGATGTGCCAGATGTTACGGTCACGGCTGTAAGAATGCTTTGCGTCAAATGGAAGATCGATGCCGTGTGCCTTACAGAATGCGATCTCATCCTCACGTGACTGCATAGTCCACTCAGGCTGTCTCCATGTAGCGATAACCTTGATGTCCGGTGCAAGAGCCTTGATAGAAAGCTCAAAACGAAGCTGGTCGTTACCCTTACCTGTAGCTCCGTGGCAGATGGCAACAGCGCCTTCCTTACGCGCAACCTCGACAAGTTTCTTTGCAATGATAGGTCTAGCAAATGAAGTGCCGAGAAGATACTTGTTCTCATATACAGCGTCAGCCTGAACTGTTGGCATGATGTACTCATCACAGAGCTCATCTACAACATCGATGATGTAAAGTTTCTCAGCTCCTGAATACTTTGCTCTCTCGTCAAGTCCCTCAAGCTCGCTCTCCTGACCTACATCTATACATGCACAGATAACATCGTATCCGTATGTCTCCTTTAACCATGGGATGATGGCAGTGGTATCAAGACCGCCTGAATAAGCCAGTACAACTTTTTCTTTAGCCATTTTAATAAATCCTCCTATAAATATAGTGTTTTGAAAAATTACTTTATAATATATTCCATTTTTCGCCTACATGAACTATACAACGCAAATGTATATTATGCAAGTGATTTTTCAAAATATCCATTCGATCAGCGTATAATATGCATGTGATTTATGCATGAATACATAGCTAAATGGTGGCAAAAACGTTGATAAACCGTATATTTTTAACGAATATGCAAATATTCAAAAAAACCATTGCATAATATACAATCAAAATGTATAATTATAAAAGTTTTTGTATGAGGACTAACATATCGACTGATGGGTAAATGGAATATCCAGAGATTGAGCGGACAGAATTAGATTGTCAGGAAACAAGTCTATCATTACCTATAATATACATGCTGATTAGACTATAATATACATGCTGATTAGATGCATGTTGACGAGGCTGACTAAGTGGGTATACAATCAAACAGGATATGCCTTAAGACCAATCCGTGGGAATGGGGATATATATTATTATAGAAATGTACATTAACATGATATATCAGTGCCGTTTTGCAGAAAAATAAAATGAAGAATGAAAATTGATATATAAATTTTTACATATATTTATGGAGGCAGTTATGATTAAGGTAGGAATTATCGGATCAACAGGATACGCAGGACAGGAGATAGTAAGAATCCTTCTTGGACATAAGGAAGCGGAGATCGTATGGTACGGTTCAAGAAGCTTTATCGATCAGAAATATTATCAGGTATACGGCAATATGTTCCAGATCGTGGACGCAAAGTGTATGGATGACAACATGGAGGAGCTTGCATCAAAAGTAGACGTCATATTTACAGCTACACCACAGGGACTTTGCGGATCACTGGTGAATGAGGAGATTCTGTCAAAGGTGAAGATCATAGATCTCAGTGCAGATTTCAGAATAAAGGATGTCGCTACTTATGAGAAGTGGTACAAGATAGAGCACAAGAGCCCACAGTTTATTGACGAGGCTGTGTATGGTCTCTGTGAGATCAACAGGGAGGATATAAAGAAGTGCAGACTTCTTGCAAATCCGGGATGCTACACAACATGTTCCATCCTTTCACTCTATCCACTGGTTAAGGAAGGTCTGGTTGACGCCAACTCCATCATTGTTGACGCTAAGTCCGGAACATCAGGTGCCGGAAGAGGCGCGAAGATCGCCAATCTCTACTGTGAGGTCAATGAGAGCATAAAGGCTTATGGAGTTACGACACACAGACATACACCTGAGATAGAGGAGCAGCTTGGATATGCGAATGGCAGTCCGATAGTCATCAATTTCACTCCACATCTTGTCCCGATGAACAGAGGAATACTTGTGACAGCATATGCCAACCTCAAAGAGAAGGTTGATTACGATACAGTGAGAGCCGCATACGATAAGTACTATGCAAATGAGAGATTTATCAGAGTTCTCGACAAGGATGTATGTCCTGAGACAAGATGGGTTGAGGGCAGTAACTATGTGGATGTCAACTTCAAGATAGACGAGAGAACAAACAGAGTAATCGCCATGGGCGCACTTGACAATCTTGTAAAGGGTGCTGCTGGTCAGGCGGTACAGAACATGAATATCATGTTTGGATTTGACGAGGCAGAAGGACTTCGTATGGCTCCTGTATTCCCATAAAAACGAATAGTAACTCATATATGAATATGCAAGAATTGTTTAGATATCTGATCAAGAAGATATACTTGAATATACACTTGGAAATAAGGTGGTAGGATGAAGATAATTCCGGGAGGCGTGACAGCCCCTGCTGGATTTCGGGCAGCGGGACTACATGTTGGGATAAGAAGAAATAAACTGAAAAAAGACATGGCACTTCTGGTGAGTGATGTCCCTGCACATGTAGCGGGAGCATTTACACAGAACATGGTTCAGGCAGCGCCGGTCATATACGACAGGCGGCTTTGCCAGAATGTGGGAATATGTCAGGCGCTGGTGGTAAACAGCGGTGTGGCAAATACCTGTACCGGCGAGCAGGGAATCCATGATGCTGAGACCATGGCGGCGCATGTGGGTAAGAGCCTTGGCATAGATTCGGCTATGGTGGCCGTGGCTTCCACTGGAGTCATAGGAATGAGACTTCCTATGGATGTCATACAGAGAGGCATAGATATGCTGGTGCCGGAACTCTCATACTCGATAGATGCCGGGGTTGATGCGGCTGAGGCGATAAAGACGACGGATATCTATAAGAAAGAGATAGCCGTAACTTTAGAGATCAAAGGGCAGCAGGTCACCATAGGAGGTATGTGCAAGGGATCCGGAATGATCAATCCAAACCTTGGAACCGTACTCAGCTTCATCACGACAGATCTGAATATCAGCTCAGAGCTGCTAGGCAAGGTGCTGAAGTCAGATGTGGTCGATACATACAATATGGTGTCAGTGGACGGAGATATGTCCACCAACGACACCGTCATGATATTTGCAAATGGTATGGCGGGCAACGAGGAACTGCTGGAGACCGATGATGATTTCCCGGCTTTTGTTGAGGCTATAAGATATATCAACAGAGCATTTGTCAGAGCGATAGCATCAGACGGCGAAGGCGCTACCAAGATGTTTCAGGTGGACGTGTCGGGTATGCCTGATAAGGATACGGCAAGGCATCTGGCAAAGGCGATAGTCGCCTCGAATCTTGTAAAGTGTGCCATGTATGGTGCCGATGCCAATTGGGGCAGAATAGTATGCGCCATGGGGCAGAGCGGAGTGAAATTCGACCCATACAGGGTAGATATAGAGATATCCAGTGTGGCAGGACATCTGGAGATCGTAAAGCATGGAGTGACGACGGATTATGATGAGAAAGAAGCCAGTCACATACTCTCAGAGAAACAGATAAAGCTCAAGGCACATATGAATATGGGTGATGAGACGGCCACAGCATGGGGGTGTGATCTCACATATGATTATATTAAGATAAATGCGGATTATAGAAAATAAGTAGTTATAGAAAATAAGTTGCGTAGTGGTGATGAAAGTACATTGCAAATATACATCTACGTCATAGAATATAATTTATAGAATATTGACTATAGTCAATAACACGGCTGAGACTGAACGAGAACGATAAATAAATCAATAATCATAAAAATTATGAAATCCAAAAGATATATTTGAGGACAAAAAACATTTGGAGACAAAAGATATAAAACATAGAAGAAAGAAGGACAGAGAAATGGTTATAGGAGATTACACAGTAGATCAGGTAATTGAGAAGGCACAGACACTGATAGAGGCCATGCCGTATATCAAGAAATTCCAGGGCAAGACAGTGGTTGTAAAGTACGGCGGAAGCGCCATGCTTGATGAGAATCTCAAGTACAATGTCATAAAGGACGTTGCCATGCTGAAGCTTGTCGGCATGAAGCCGGTCATCGTACACGGCGGCGGCAAGGAGATCAGCAAGTGGGTTGAGAAGGTTGGCAAGGAGGCGGAATTTATCAATGGTCTCCGTGTGACAGATGCAGAGACTATGGAGATCGCAGAGATGGTTCTTGGAAAGGTCAACAAGAGCCTTGTAAGTCTCATGCAGAAGATCGGCCTTAAGGCAGTCGGAATCAGCGGCAAGGATGGCGGTATGTTCACCGTCAAGAAGAAGTTCCCTGGTGGCAAAGATATAGGTTATGTGGGAGAGATAACAAAGGTTGATACATCACTGCTCACATCTCTCATCGAGGACGATTTCATTCCTGTTATCGCACCTATAGGCGTGGATGAGAATTATGAGGATTACAACATCAATGCGGACGACGCTGCATGTGCAGTTGCCACAGCTCTTGAGGCGGAGAAGCTTGTATTCCTGACAGATATAGAAGGTGTATTCATAGATCCAACAGACAAGTCAACACTTATCTCCGAGATGGATATACATGAGGCAAAGGAGATCATTGAGAAGGGTGTTGTAGGCGGAGGTATGCTGCCAAAGCTTAACAACTGTATCTCAGCTATGGAGAATGGAGTTTCAAGAGTCCATATCCTTGATGGACGCCTCCAGCACTGTCTGCTTCTTGAGTTCTTCACTCAGAAAGGTATTGGAACAGCTATTCTTAAAGAGCCATTGTTTTAAAGCAAGAAGCAGCACATGATCATTGCGCCGACAGGCGATATGACTAAATATTAAAAGAAGCCAGACTGTGCAGGTTGTCGTACAGTCTGGCTTCTTTTGACATTAAAGATAGTATAGCGTATTTAAATTATGAAGAATGACATACATTGGGACTGCTCAAGCATCCTTGATATAAATTGTGTTACATTTGTCTTGTTGTAAAAAGTATCAATGAACATAGAATAAAAAGGGACTTTTGTGAAAAAAGTAACAAAAATGAAATATAATAGAAATATATTGTTGTAAAATATAAAATGATTAGATACAATGAAGCTGTGTAATTCCGTGCGGACACAGGAGGTGTCGGCACATTGAAAATAACAGTAACAAATTTTAATAAAAAGCTAAAAAGATACATATTTTTTATAGTGATATGTTTTGTATGTATGTTGGCAGGCGGCTGCGGCGGTGAGACCATAGTGGTGTCTGAGCCGTCAGAAAGCGTGAAAGACGAGAAAAACGCAGCATCTGAAAACGTGCCGTCGGAGGAGAAGACTGAATCAGTCACTAGTGCAGATAAGATTATTGTGTATGTGTGCGGAGCAGTCGAGAATCCGGATGTGTATGAGCTTGATCCTGGGGCGAGGATAAATGATGCCCTTGAGGCTGCAGGCGGATTCTCAGGGGATGCAGATATGAATATGATCAATCTGGCAGAGCCTGTGTCCGATGGACAGAGGGTTTATTTTCCGGTTCAGGGGGAAGATATGACCGGCGATAGTCAGGATATGAACGCTGCATTGGAAACTGATATTTATGGGGATGATACATCTCTTGTAAATATCAATAAGGCTGGCGTCAGTGAACTCACACAGCTTCCGGGAATCGGAGAAACCAGAGCTGGTCAGATAGTTGAGTACAGAGAGACTCATGGAAAATTCTCTTCAAAGGAAGAGCTGAAGAATGTCAGCGGCATAGGAGACAGCACATACGAAAAATTGGAGTCACATATAATAGTAGATTAGAAGATCCGGGAGAGAGGATTTAATAATAGAAAGGAAGTTACAATGAAAAAGGTCCTTGTTGTAGATGATGAGAAATTGATAGTTAAGGGTTTGAAGTTCAGCCTTGAACAGGATGATATGGAAGTTGATACAGCTTACGATGGCGGAGAGGCTGTAGAAAAGATAAAGAATAACGATTATGATATAGTGCTTCTGGATATTATGATACCTGTATACACAGGCATAGAGGTATGTCAGATGGTTCGGGAATTTTCGAATGTACCTATAATTATGCTTACGGCAAAGGGCGAAGATATGGACAAGATAATGGGGCTTGAATATGGTGCAGATGACTATATAACAAAACCATTCAACATACTTGAGGTCAAGGCGCGTATAAAAGCTATTCTCAGGAGAAGCGGCAAGAAGGCAGCACCGGTGAAACAGTCAAATGTCATGGAGATAAATGGCATGAAGGTCGAGCTCGATAGCCGCCGTGTGTTTGTCGGTGGCAAAGAATTGAATCTCACAGCGAAGGAATTTGACTTGCTTGAGCTTCTGATGGCACATCCAAATAAAGTATATTCAAGAAATGAGCTTCTCAGCACTATATGGGGAGATTCGTATCCGGGAGATGCCAGGACCGTTGATGTTCATGTTAGAAGACTCAGGGAGAAAATAGAGGCAAACCCTGGTGAGCCTGTATATATTCATACAAAATGGGGAGTAGGATATTTCTTCAAGGGATGATATGAAAAAAAATAAAGATACAGTTGGTTTGAAAATTAAGTTGAGTCAGAGAGTCATCATTTCACTTTTGATTGCGGTGAGTATTGCTGTGTTATCGTATGTGGGGCTTGAAGCGGTCATAAGGACTGTTGATTCAAGGAACAGACAAGAATTCGACAAGCATGTTGATGAGTGCGCAGATTATGCAGTGTATGCAGTCAACAGCTGCAATGCGGATGGTGATATTGGAAAAGCCATGGGAGAGATAGCAACCATGGCTTATTCGTTATCGGGGAGAATCCTTGTAGTTGACACAGAATATAAGGTAGTTATTGATTCATATGGTAAAGATGTAGGCAAGTATATGACGTCACCATCAATCTTTGATGTTATGCTGGGAAAACAATCAGAGATTACAGAGAGTGATGACTCTGTCTACAGAAAGATAATGCCTGTTATAAACAGTGAGGGTTATACAGATGCGGTGGCGGTCATAGCGGTTAAATGTGATGAACTTAAAAATTACCATGATTCACTTGGACGCAATGCCATGTATCTGTTTGCTCTGGCTGTTGTATTGGGCGTTGTTGCGGCGTATTTTATTGCAAAATTGTCAGTCAGGGATGTCAACAGAACACGTGGCGTCATCGAAGGAATGAAGGGTGGAAGTCTGGAACAGATGGAGACGTCTGGGATGTTTGTAGAGATGAGTGCGTTGACGAATGATATCAATGACATATTTAACAAGTCACAGCTCCTTGAAGAGTCAAGACAGGAATTTGTTTCAAATGTCTCGCATGAGTTAAAGACACCTATAACATCTATGAAGGTGCTGTCGGAGTCGCTTCTCACTCAGAACGATGTACCAGCGGAAATGTACAGAGAGTTCATGGTGGACATTGTTCAGGAGATAGACCGAGAAGCAGAGATCATAAGTGATCTGCTCACTCTTGTAAAGACGGATAAGGGGCCTGATAGTCTGAATAAAGAGTCTGTGGATATGGATGAATTTATGGAGCTGATATTAAAGAGACTCAAACCTATTGCAGACAAGAGAAGTATTACTCTCTCATATGAGAGTTTTGGAGACATACAGGCAAGTATAGATAAGGTGAAGTTTACATTGGCTATCTCCAATCTTATAGAGAATGGAATAAAATACAATGTCGATGGTGGATGGATAAAAGTATCACTAAATTCGGATCACAAGAACTTTTATATCAAGGTAGCAGATTCCGGAGTGGGTATACCTGAGGATTGTATAGGACACATATTTGAGCGTTTCTATAGGGTAGATAAGGCTAGAAGCCGTGATACTGGCGGAACGGGTCTTGGACTGGCAATAACAAAGAATATAATTATTCTTCACAAGGGAACAATAAATGTATACAGTGAACCGGGAAAGGGAACGACGTTTACAGTAAGGGTACCTCTCGGCGAGCAATAAGGACATGATATGAAGAAGATATTAAAAAGAATAGTGATGGCAATGGTGATCATCTCACTTCTGGCAGTTGTATGGGGATGCAGGTCTGATGGAGCATCAAAGAAAAAGGTAAAAGAGAATGATACTGCCAGTGATTTCTATATATACTATATCAATGATGAATGGAAAGATATATCCAGAAAAAGAATAGATATTGATCAGATGGCATCTGATGAAAATAAAGTTGATTTTGCCATGAACGCATTGCTTGAGGGCAGTGATACTGCTGACCTTAGTGCACCCGTACCCAATGGCATGGTGTATCAGAGGTATATATATGATGGATTTGGTACAGTTAATCTCATATTCAATGCGGACATGGAGAATGTAGATACATACTCTGTGGTGTTGAGCAAAATGGCATTTGTCAAAACTTTGAGCCAGATAGATTCAGTACAGACGATAGTATATGAGGTTGTTGATTCAGTCAATGAGAAGAACATAATAACGGAAGAACTCACAACCGAGTCATTTGCTGATATGGATAATATTATGGACTCAGAGAAAGAGATTCGTATCTATATGCCTGATACTTCAGGAAAATCTCTTGTTGAGAAATCCTTGATATTGGATTATTCTGCCAAAGAGGGTTTGCCGGAACAGGTGATACACGGGCTTTACAATGTGTACGATGGAACTACCACACCGTTCAATGAAAGAACAGTTGTAAAGAGTATAAAGCTTGACAATGGTCTGTGCACAGTGACGTTTAATGATGAGTTTGTTAAAGGAAAAGATGGCATAGATGACAATGTTATCGTGTATTCTATAGTAGATTCTTTGCTGGAGCTGAATGATATACACAAGGTACAGCTTATATCTGATAACACTGGTAACAGACTGAATGCGATCGATCTGGAAAGACAGTTCACCGGAGATTATTCATATGTGACAAGATAGAAACATGCATGATATGAATTACATGAATTGTATGAGTTGTATTCAATGCACATGCTAGATACAAGAATACAGTAAGGGGGATAAACAAGATAAAAAGACCATTATTCTGGATAGCAGTTTGCTTTGCGCTTGGAGAGGCGTACGCGGTTGCAGCAGGATATCTGGTTATTATAATTGGGCTGATTATGGCTGCACTGGTTTTATTGGTGGTTGCTGATAAGACCGGTACAGCCATGTTCTTTTTTAAACATAGAGTTGTAGTTGGCATATTTGTGCTGATGGCTCTGATGGGGTATTTAAATCTAAAAACCACGGTCAGGCAGGAGACAATGGCTGATAAGATATCGACGGAGTATCGTTGCAGCATGGTCTGTAAAGTAGACGATATCAGAGAGAGTGGATATGGATATCAGGTATATGTGACGGGAACACAGGCAGGGGAACATAATGTCAAAGTGAAGATCATATTATATATGAATGAAGTTGTAGATGTCAGAATTGGGCTGCAGCTAATATCTGAGGGAAAATTTACGAGACCGGAAGAGGCAACAAATCCTGGTACATTTGACGCACGTTCTTATTATGCTCACAAAGGAATATATCTGATATGCAAGGATCCGGAGATAGTTGGACGCGGAGAGAAGTATAGTGTTATCAAGGATTTTTTGTACAGATTTCGGCTAAAGGCAGGCTGTGTACTTGATCGTTATTTTGATGAGCAGGATGCATCAGTTATGAGAGGAATGCTGCTCGGGGAGAAAAGCGGCATAGACAAGGATACAAAGAGGCTTTTTCAGGTGAATGGTATAGCACATATACTCGCTATATCGGGTGTTCACATAGCCATAATAGGCATGACACTATATAAGATGCTTCGCAGGATCAGTGGATCCAATATACTGTCTGGGATCTTGTCGGTTGGTGTGGTTGTTCTCTATGGCATGATGACCGGACTTGCAAGTTCAACTCTCAGAGCTGTGATCATGATGGCCATAGTCGTAACTGCCAAGGCTGTGGGCAGGAGCCCTGATATGCTGACATCTGCGGGAATTGCATGTGTCATACAGGCGGTTATGAGTCCACAGATAGTCATGGACGCCGGATTTCAGATGTCATTTGCAGCGGTGCTTGGGATTGCAATCATCAATCCGCTGCTTGTTAAAGCTTTTTCGTGTGCCCCAAAATCACAGGGGAGAAATACTAGAAAGACTGATAAAAAAACTGGAGATAAGCGGCACAGGTTTAGTATAGAAAAAATCGCCTCGACATTTCTGATCAATGTAGCTGTGACGATGGCTACAATTCCGCTTATAATATATTATTACTATCAGTTCCCGTTATATTCGATAATACTAAACATGATAATAGTCCCATTGGTATCGGTTTTGCTTTTATGCTGCATAGTTGTGATCTTTGCAGGTATGATGTCTGGCGTAGCATTTGTAGACATGGCTGCCGGGGGGCTTTCGGTCCCTGTCAAAGGAATACTGTGGAGTTACAGGTGGCTGTGCGAATTGGTATGTCGTATACCGGGATACAATGTCAACACCGGTTATATAACGATCCGCATGATGATCGCCATTTATGTTACGGTTGTTTTTGCGTTGTGGCTTCTGGCGAGAAGGGCTGAAGATGGCAGTGTGAAACATGATTGGCAAGCTGCGACATTGTTGAATAAACTGTTCTGCAGCCGCAGGAGGAATGTTGTGCTGGCATGTGCGATAATCCTAATTGGTGGAGGCTATGTGTATGTTTCCTGTGACAGAGACTTTAGAGCTGTGTACATGGATGTCGGGCAGGGAGATGGAATACTTATAAGGACAGGTGTAGGAACAAATATCATGATTGATGGAGGTTCATCTGACAACAGCCAGGTTGGAGAGTATGTCATCTCGCCCGTGCTCAGATATTATGGAGCTGCACATATCGATTATGCATTTGTCACTCATTCTGATAAAGATCATGTGTCGGGACTTCTGTATTTGTTGGAGACGGAGAATACAGGTGTCAGGATAGACAACGTGGTGTTGCCGATGTATGGAGTGCAGGAGGGACTGAAAGAGATAAAACAGGCGGCGGAGAAATCCGGAATCAATGTCATATACATGAAAAAGGGAGACGCGATTGTTGCAGCCAGATCGGGATTACTGTCAAATAATGGTAGAGATACGGCTAAGATTTCGCTAAGTTTCTTGTATCCTGGCCCGGAAATTGGTATAAATGATATAAATGAGCTTTCTGCAGTGATTCGACTGGATTATCTGTCGTATAAAATGCTTTTTACTGGAGATATCGGGGAAACCGGCGAAAAGTATCTGCTTGGGGAAGGGGCGGATATAAAGGCAGATGTATTGAAGGTGGGTCATCATGGAAGCAGGTATTCAAGCTGTGATGAGTTTCTTGATAGTGTTTCGCCGAAAGTTGCGGTTATATCTGCAGGCGAGGGAAATAGCTATGGTCACCCACATCAAGAAACTGTGGAGAGATTGAAGGCTCATGGAGCAGATGTATCATGTACTATAGAATGTGGTGCGGTCAGCGTGCTAATTGACCGGGGAGGGCTGAAGAAAGAACAATACAGATGAGTCCATGTAGTGCGGACGAACAAAAAGAAAGGATGATTGGTATGACAAAAAGACTAAATTTATTGCTGGAATTTGTAATGCTGACCCTTGGTGCGGTGATAGCAGCGTTTGCTATCGAAGAATTCCTTGTTCCTAACACGATTCTTGACGGAGGAGTTATCGGTATCGGTATCATGATCAATAACCTCACGGGAGTATATCTCAGTATTCTGACTATCGTTTTAAATGTTCCATTTCTTATCATAGGATCCAGACAGCTTGGGAAAATGTTTATAGTTAAGGCTGGTTATTCGATGATTATTTTCTCAGTGTTTGTAGAGATATTTAAACCACTTGAGAATGCAACTTCTGAAACTATACTGGCTGTATGCTTTGGCGGCGTGATTCTTGGACTCGGAGTTGGAATTATAATCAAGTTTGGCGGATGTCTGGACGGAACAGAGACCGTGGCGATAATGCTGAACAAGAAGAAAGACTGGCCGGTTGGAAGACTGGTACTTGGGATGAATCTCATTATATACTCTATAGCAGGTTTGCTGTTTGGACTCGACAGAGCCATGTATAGTCTGCTTACATACTTTATAACTTCAAAGGTACTTGATATGGTAGAATCCGGCTTGGAGCAGGCGAAGGCGGCAATGATCATAACAGACGATGCCAGAGATGTAGCTGACAAGATATACAAGCAGCTTGGAAGAACCGTAACTATCATGCAGGGAAAAGGCA
The DNA here is from genome assembly GCA_902461735.1 of uncultured Coprococcus sp. Lineage (GTDB taxonomy): Bacteria > Bacillota > Clostridia > Lachnospirales > Lachnospiraceae > Coprococcus. The sequence continues at coordinate 10,067 of CABPYV010000014.1, read as the reverse complement.
TGATAAGCGGCAACAAGACAGTGCTGTACTGTGTTCTCACGAGATTCGAGATAGGAGAGCTTAAGAGCATAATAAGATCCATTGATTCATCTGCATTTGTTACTGTCACTGACGTGGCGGAGATCATAGGTAATCATATCAAGGACAACGAGTACAAAGAGATCCTTGAGAAGATAGAGAAGAAGGAGGAGCCACTCACAAAACTTCCGGAGCATGAGAGCATGAAGGACTTTGACAGCCTTGATAAACTGAATCCGGAATCAGACAAATAGAGATGTTTGGTGGATCAATGATATATGTAGTGATATTATAAAAAATGAAATAGTAGTTGAGAGATAGATGACCACAAATCAGACAAGTGATTTGTGGTCATTTTTTAGAAGTGGGGAACATTTTTACTCTGTATTTGTTTCATATAAATTAACACTAGATAAGGATATACGTTATATCTATTGAAAATACAACTTAGTTACGTTATACTTAAACAAATCATATAATTACGAGTGTCGAGATGGGGCGATACAGGATAGGAGGATAATATTAATAATTGTATTCCCCAAAAACTTAATATGAGGAGAGGATAAATTGAAAAAGAAATTAGCAATAAGCATTATGATGGGACTGGTAATTGCGTTGTCCAGTGGATGTGCTGCTGATAGCAGCAGTATGACAGAAAACGAGATAACTGATGCTTCATTAGAAGAGACAACAACAGAGGAGATGACATCAGAGGAGACAACAACCGAAATAACAACAGAAGAGACAACAACCGAAATAACGACAGAGGCAACAACAGAGGCAGAAAGTATAAATTCTTGTCCTATTATGGATGAGATAAAAAATGCGCAGCCATTTGAGTATTCAATTAGCGTAGTGCAGATAGCGGATATGTTATTTTTTAGAAGTATGACATTTGATGATGTCATGCAAACTTTACGAAACAGTAAATTTGATTGGGGATATGATGACAACGCTGATGAGATAATTGCCGAATATACTGTCGTTGAAAATACAGTTACACTTGATGGTCAAGAAATGTTTAAAATAGCATATATGTATGATGGCGAGGAAACTGCAAGGTTAGGAGATTGTTATGTTTATAGTGTCAGTATGGTAGAAGATTCACCATGTTCATATTATGTACCGTACATACCAGGCGGCGTTGGTAAATATGGAGAAAATGTTCCAGATTATTTTGATTTTATTGATCTTCTGAATGCAAATGGTATCACAAAAGAAAAACAGGGAAAATATGCGTTTACAGATTCATATTATAGTTATGATATGTGGTATGATGAAAAGAGCGTAGATAGCGGAACGGTTGCTATAGACGTTTGTTATCAGATACATAAATCAGGAGGCTATTCAGATGGTTTATATCATAACAGCTTCATGTTTGATTCTTCAACAGGCACTTGTGTGAAAACTTCGTGGGATGAAGGTTCAAAATTGATTATGGGTGTAGCCCCGTAGCATAGTATACTATAAAATATATAGACATAAAAATAGACCAGAATCTAAGCAAACATGAGGTATATCCTCAGAAGGCTAGATCCTGGCTTATTCTTTTATATGCTTTCTATAAAAGCTTTGTGAATGCTGTAGTCGCTGTCAAGTTCCGGGTGAAATGAGAAAGCAAACTGCTTGTCATACTTAACTGCCACGATCTTGTCATCAACTGTAGCAAGAACTTCAACATCAGACGAGACTTCAGCCACGTAAGGCGCGCGGATGAAAGTCATAGGAACCTCGCCGATACCCTTGAGATCTGCCACAGTGTGGAAGCTTCCAAGCTGTCTGCCGTAGGCATTTCTCTTTACTGTTACAGGGAGTGTGCCAAGGTGTACAGTGTCATCACCTTCAATATGCTGTGCAAGGAGAATAAGACCTGCACATGTTGCCAGAACCGGCATTCCGCCCTCAATCTGTGCTTTTATCGTATCAAACATATCGCTGTCTCTGAGAAGCTTTCCCTGAACAGTGCTCTCACCGCCTGGGAGGATGAGTGCATCGTATTCCTTTTCGAGATCCTTAGCATTTCTCAGCTCTATGCAGGATACACCGAGCTCGGAAAGTACATGTTCATGCTCTGCGAAAGCTCCCTGTACTGCCAATACACCTACCTGCATATTACTTACCCCTTTCTGCCATGAGGATCGCGATCTCCTGTTCGTTGATACCAACCATAGCCTCGCCAAGTCCCTCTGAGAGCTTAGCAACGAGATCAGCGTCGTTGTAGTTTGTTGTTGCCTGAACGATGGCAGCAGCACGCTTTGCAGGATCACCAGACTTGAAGATACCAGAACCTACGAATACACCCTCAGCACCGAGCTGCATCATAAGGGCTGCATCTGCTGGAGTTGCAACACCGCCGGCTGCGAAGTTTACAACTGGAAGACGATGATTCTCGTGTACATACTGAACAAGGTCATAAGGAACCTCAAGCTTCTTTGCTGCTTCATACAGCTCATCGGTTCTCATGCTCACGATCTCGGCTATCTGGCTGTTCATCTTTCTCATATGTCTTACGGCCTGAACGATATCACCTGTACCAGGCTCGCCCTTTGTTCTGATCATTGATGCGCCCTCATTGATTCTTCTGAGAGCCTCACCGAGATCTTTTGCACCACAAACAAATGGCACCTTGAACTGTCTCTTGTCGATGTGATATACATCATCAGCTGGTGAGAGAACCTCGCTCTCATCGATGTAATCGATCTCGATGGCCTGAAGGATCTGAGCCTCCGCAAAATGTCCGATACGGCACTTAGCCATAACTGGTATTGATACAGCGTTCTGGATTCCCTTGATCATCTGAGGATCACTCATACGTGATACTCCACCTGCTGCTCTGATGTCAGCTGGTATTCTCTCAAGAGCCATAACTGCACATGCGCCGGCAGCCTCTGCGATCTTAGCCTGCTCAGGTGTTGTAACGTCCATGATAACGCCACCCTTAAGCATCTGGGCAAGTTCCTTATTTAACTTATATCTTTCTGTTGTTTCCATGTTGAACCTCCGTTATAATTAGATTTGCATTGAATCTGCATAAATTAGGTGAATATTAATAAATTCACAATCTGTAGGTGATTATAAAGCTAAAGTGACATTATAGAAATAATCAATATGTGAATATAAAAAGAGGTCAGATTATGATGCATAATGTCAGAAATTATATGAAAATAATATCAGATTTCATTTTATAACATCGAATACAAGTCCTGTAGAGTTTTATTTCGAAGCATAGAAAAGAAAAACTTGGTAACGGCTGTTCGGGATGTAAGATGGATATGAAAAGGAGAAACAGATGGCTGCGACAAAGAAAAAAGAAAAGAAGAACGCGATGGCGGTCATAAATCAGAATATAAAATCGGGTGAATTTGCAAAGATATACCTTTTATATGGGAAAGAGAGATATCTGGTCAATCAGTACAGAGATAAACTACTCTCAAAGCTCACTGACAAGGAGGATACTCTGAATTTTATGAAATTTGCGGGAAATGGAGTAAATACCCAGGAGATCATAGATTTCTGTAATGAGCTGCCATTTTTTGCTGATCGCAGAGTTGTTCTGGTTGAAAACAGTGGACTGTTTAAGAACAAGAATGAAGATTTTGCAAAAAAACTTGTCAATATAGAAGATACATCAGTGGTCATATTTGTTGAGATGGATGTCGATGCCAGAGGTAAGCTTTTTAAAGAAGTGGATAAGAATGGAGAGGCATTGGAATTTGTCACACCTGATGAAAAGATGATGGTTACATGGGTTAAATCACTTTTCCGTGATGCGGAGATTGCGACCACAGACACAGCAATATATAAGATAATAGAATGTGCCAAGATGGATATGAATTGCATCAGGAATGATGTTGATAAGATGATAGCCTATGCTGGGGATACTAAGAAGGTGAGTGAGTACGATGTGGATCTCCTTTGCAGCCAGGATGCTGAGAGTAAAGTGTACCAGATGATAGATCTTATCATAGCTAAGCAGAAAGAAAAGGCTGCCAGAATGTATCATGATCTTCTGGAAAACAAAGAGGCACCGATAATGATCAATTCATGTATCATGAGACAATATAACAAGCTGCTTCTTGTGAAGATGGCTATGGCTGAGGGATCTCAGGATGCATCGTTGGCAAAGTTAACCTCGGGACCTGTATGGGCTGTAAAAAACTATAAGGCACAGTGTCGGCCGTATACGGTGGAACAGTTAAAGGGGATAGTAGAGAAGTGCAATGATATGGATTACAAATTAAAGACAGGACAGGTCATGGACACCGCGGCTCTTGAGGTGATGATCGTAGGATTGTGTGAGATGTAGGGAAAAATAAAATAAGGATATGAGAATAAAAGGTCTGCTGTGATGTTTTGTCATAGCAGATCTTTTTTGTTAAAAATAAAAATAAAATTAAAATAAAGCATATTAGTGAAAACAAATATTATATATTATGAGGAGGCTTGCGGGAAAAACCTCTGGCATAGAACATAAAACTCTCTTGGTCGGATTTACATAAGCCGTTAAATAAAGTTAGTAATTCACGTTCTTCATCGGAAATTTTAGCAAATGGGACGTCGTTTAGATGTTTATCTGCGAAAAAGTCAGACATGGATATCGATAATCCAACACATATTTTCTCAAGGGTAGAAATTGTTGGTTGAGTATTCTTGAGAAACATTGAATTAAGGGACGAGTATGGGATATCGGACTCCTGGGCCAGCTTGTACAAAGACCAGTTTCTTAGTTTCATATATGATTCGATTTTTGTAAGAATAGGATTTAAATCCATGTAATTACCTCGCATTTAATGTATTTATTTTAATGATAAGTCATAAACAGAAGTAAAATAGATGATTAAATACGCTATATAAGTTGAATGTATAACGTATATACGATATAATGATAAAATAAAATATGCAGCTTATACATATTTTATTATGGGGATATTGGACAGTATTCATATATTTTTTTAGTTTTTATATTGTGATCAAAGTCCTGTAGTAAAATTTCCCTGATTGGTTAAAGTATAATTCTCTAAAGAAGAGAGGTGAGACGAATGAGAAGTTCTCTTATGCTGAATGAACATGAGAACAAAATTTTGGATCAGATGATTTGTACATTCAAAGATGTTTCCATGTTTAACTATGAGAAGAAGTTAGCGTATGCTTCACCATGTCCATGCGGTGGAACATGTGCCGGAGAATGTACGGGTGCTGGATGTACTGGTACATATGAGGGATGTATACTTTTGTCGGGCTGATAAAATGACTTACATTTCAAGACAATATTAGGCATGAGGCAAATGAACATTTGTCTCATGCCTAGTGGGTAAATGTGAGAGGTGACAGATGCAAAAACATGTAATGATTATTTTGACTGAATATTGCAATTTAAATTGTTCATATTGTTTTGAGCATTTTAAAAGTATGCGTCATATATCTTATGAATGTGCTAAAGAGATACTTGATAAGGAACTTGCTGATGATAGATATAACAGTTATATTATTGAGTTTTTTGGTGGAGAGCCGTTCATAGAATTCAAATTGATGCAGCAATTATATGAATATATTGAGTCAAAGGGAAAGAAAATAACTTATTTCGTTACAACTAATGGTACCTTGGTACATGGCGAAATACAGAATTGGTTATATGAGAGAAGAAATAAATTTGTGTGCAGTTTGAGTCTGGATGGAGATAGAAACATGCACAACATTAACAGGGATGGCTCGTTTGACAGTATTGATCTGGATTTCTTTGCGAGAACATGGCCGGAGCAAACTGTAAAGATGACCATATCAAGAGAAACGCTGTCATTTCTTTGTGATGGAATAAAATTTATTGTGGGAAAGGGACTTCAGCCCAAGATATCATTTGCACAGGGAATAATCTGGGAAGATGAGAATCTTAAAATATTAGAAAATGAGTTAGAGCAAGTAATTGATTATTATATTGCTAATCCTGAATTAAGACCATCGGATTTGCTTAACAAGAATCTCATGCTTGTAGATTTTCATGAGAACAAAAAATGGTGTGGAATGGGTGGACAATTGATTGCGTATGACACAGAGGGAAAACAATATCCGTGTCAGGCTTTTTCTCCAAGTTCATTGGGCGACAGGATGGCAAAGGAATATGTGAATAAAACTGAGAAAGATTTTGCGTTTGAATATACAGAATCCATTCAGTGTTCTAAATGTGCAATAGAACAATTATGTCCTAATTGTTATGGCGCAAATGTGCAGATGACAGGGGATTACATGCAGAGGAATATGTCATTATGTGAATTGCAGAAATTGATTGTTCTTGCATCAGCCAAGTATCAATTTAAGAAGATATTGATGAAAAATAAACATACAGATGATGACGCAATAATCATGAGATCAATAAAGAGATTGCAGTCTATCTGAGGAGAGGAAAAATGGACTATAATTTATTTCCAGATGATTATGAAGATATTGCTTTTAATGAGGCAATGGGTTCTGAACGTCAGATTAAAGATGAAGAATATAGAAAGATGTCAAAATATTACAAGGTAGGATCAGATGGTAAAGAAGTAGGTGCTGGGATATTAATTGGAGTTCCATGTGGTTTTATAATAGGATGTATAATGGCTATTATGAAATCAAGTCTGAAAACAGGGTGTACCTATTGGGCCGTAATAGTTATTTTATGTATATTGGTGGCATTGGTGATAGGGAAACTTCGTGATAAGATATTTGTTAAACTTGCAAATAATACTCATTCAGAGTGTGAGGCAGGTTTAGCAGCGGTTAGAGAAGAGGAAAAGCGGAAAAATCAGAAATATAGAGAAGAATTTGAAAATGAGGCTGAAAAATTGGCTATGAAATATCTGGAAAATTCTTCAACAATAAAAATAGTGAATATGATGTGGAGCAAATTATTTTATAAGATTATAAATGCTGATCGGCGAAGTTTTGATAAAGAGGTAAATGTATCATTTGAATATAGAGTGTTTAAAAATAGTGTTGATATTAAATGGAAATATAATGAGAGCAACAAGTTTAATTTCACTTCAAATAATTGCGAAAACTTAAAAGGTCCATTGGAACAGACTGCGTTATCGTGGGCAATTGCTATAGGTTTGAAAAATGAAATTATGCAGAAATTCTCGACTGATCCGAGTGGTACAAAATCTAATGTGGATATTAGGCGTAGCGGTTATAATGAGGCAGCCAGAATAGAAATAACATATACAGCTCCAAATGGATATTACCAAGAACCAAAACCATGGTGATGCCAAACTCTATGCGTAAAGGCTGATTAATATTATAAAATCGGTTATCATTATAAGACAATACAGATGAATACATATAATGAAAGAGAACTTATACTAATGTATAGGTTCTTTTTTATGTTTTATGTCTATATTCACATATGCCCAAAAAATCGGACACTTTTACACTACAGGTTTACTAACAAATAATCGCCCAGCTGATAAAATTAAATCAGCGTGAGAATAATAAAAGAGCGTAGTACTTAGACCGGTTGATATTCAACAATGTGGAGGTTGATGTTATGAGTATATGGGCAGATGATTATATGTCGACAAAGGATGATGTCTGGGCCGATATGGACGATGTGGGTGTTCTATATGACTTGGACAGCGATAACCTGGAAGTAGACAAAGCAGATGAAAGCAGATCAGATAAAAACAAGTCAGATGAGGACGGTGCAGAGTCCCATGGGATTGGTATAAAGGATTCATTTATCTTATCCATGCGCAATAAGGGATATGTTGATCTGGATTATATGAAAGTGCTCACTGGTGCCACAGAATCAGAAATAACAGAAGATCTCAAGGGGACAGTTATATGGCTTGACCCTGATAAATATGAAGAATCCAGAGACATATCGGTATCATGGGTGTCAAGGCAGCAGCTTCTGCGTGGCAATCTGTATAAGAAGCTAAAATCTGCGGTCAGACTTCGTATGGAGACTGAATACATGTATGACACAGTGACACTTCTAAGAAGTGAGCTGCCAGACATGGTTGAGGGTTCAGATATTCATGTGAATCTTGGATCAAGCTGGGTGCCAACGCATTATATAGAACAGTTTGTGGAAGAACTTCTGGATATGATCATAGGACCAAAGATCACATATGATGAATTCCGGGGAGTGTGGACAGTTGATACTTCGGCATCTGTGGCGTATATGAATAACAATTATGTATATGGAACGATGCGGATGTCGGCAATAGCTATCATAAAAAAGATGCTGAATGCCAGGCCTGTAGTGGTGTATGATACCATACCCAACCCTGACCGTGATGGAGAGATAAGAGTTATCAACAGGGATGAGACCCTTGCAGCTCAGGAAAAACAAAAGCTGATAATGGATGCGTGGCAGGATTTTGTGCATGGAGATCCGAAACGTGAGGCGGAGCTGCAGGAACTATATATGGAAAAATACGGTTACAAATGCAGCAGCTATGATGGCAGTTTTCTGGAACTTGCAGATATGGCTCCGGTTGTTACACCGTATCCGCATCAGAAAGATGCCATCGCACATATCTTACTTGGAAAGAATACCCTGCTGGCACATGAGGTGGGAAGTGGGAAAACCCTGGAGATATGTGCGGGTGTTCATGAGCTGATAAGGATAGGCCTTGGACATAAAGCTTTGATAGTAGTGCCAAATACGACTTTTTCATCTATGTGCGACAGTTACAGGCAGATGTATCCCTCAGACAGAGTGTTGATGGTATCTCCCAAGAAGGACTTTATTCCAGCTAAAAGATCAGAGACGATAGGCAAGATACAGTCATCCGATCATGAAGTGATCATCATGGCATATTCATCATTTGACATGCTGACACTCAGCAGAGAATATATGTTTGCGAAGAAAGAAGAGGTACTCAGGGAATTCAGAGCTTACATATCCAGATGCAGCAGATACGGTGAACGGATGAGGGCAGAGGCGGAGCTTAGACGTATGAACACCGCGTATGAGAAATACAGAGAGAGCTTCAAGGATTCCGATACAGCTTGCTTTGATGAGCTGGGGATAGACATTTTAGCTGTGGATGAGGCACACAATTATAAGAACATAACAATAGAAGGCCGTGTGTCGAATATAGTCGGTATGCACAGTTCAGGATCGACAAAGGCGAACCGTATGCTTGAGAAGGTTCAGTATATTCAGAGCCTGGATTCCGGGCATGTAATATTTGCGACGGGAACCCCGATAACCAACTCGTTGGCAGATCTGTATGTGCTGCAGAGATATCTCCAGCCTGTAGAACTCAAATTGTGTCACATTGACCATTTCAATGATTGGATAAATACATTCTGTGAGCAGGTTCACAGCTTTGAGGTCGATGTAGATTCCAAGAATTTCAGATTCACAACCAGATTTTCAAAATTCCATAACATTCCTGAACTCATGGCCATGTTCAGCGATGTGTGCGACTTTTATCAGATCGCTGATGGAGATATGAAACTGCCGGAGTTTAACGGATATAAGGATGTTCTTGTGAGAAAGTCGGACGTGCAGAAGAAATATATTGACGATCTGGCGGAGAGAACCGAAGCCATAAGATCCCGCAGGGTGAATCGAAAGGAAGACAATCTGCTCAAGATAACAGTTGATGGCCGTAAGTGTGCCCTTGATATACGGCTTGTTCAGCCGGATTCTGCGGGTGAGAATGCAGATAATAAGTGCCGCAGCTGTGCGGACAAGCTGACAGAGTTATATTACGCTTATCCTGGAACTACACAGATAGTCTTTTGCGATTTTTCTACGCCGAAGAATGGCTTCAACATATATGATGAGATAAAGGGGGAACTCGTAAAAAGAGATGTACCAGAGAACGATATCGCCTATATTCATGAGGCTGCAACGGAAGCACAGAGGACCAAGATAGAGAAGAGATTCAATGCAGGTGATGTGAGAATACTCATAGGTTCCACCATGAAGCTGGGAATTGGGACAAATGTGCAGGAGAGGCTGATAGCGGTTCACCATATAGACGTACCGTGGCGCCCGGCTGATGTAGGACGGATTTTGCGGACATTCAAAATAAAAAAGAATGTGGAGGTAACAG
>CABPYV010000013.1:0-100548 GCA_902461735.1 uncultured Coprococcus sp. | reverse complement strand
TACTTCTTGGTTCCCTCTGTCTTGTATGTCGGCGCTGTCACAACCTTGCCGCTATCCCACACGTGGCTCGTACATACAAGTTTGGCTATCGTTTCGGTCTTGGTCTCACCGCAGTTTGTACAGGTGTACTTCTTGGTTCCTGTACTTGTGTAGGTCGGCTCCTTTGTCACCACTCCAGCATCCCACTTGTGGCTTATGCACATCTCGAATGTATACTCGGCATACTCCTTGTTATACTTGCTTGAATTGCTTGAATCCTTAGTTTTCTTTATATTAGGAGAATCTGTAATAAAATACACCAGCTTACCATACTGTTCTCCAAACGCATATAAATTATTTCCTGTTGAACTATTATACTGTGTTCGTATATTTATAAGCTCTGTAGGAATTACCTTTGTCGATGTTATATCTATCTTGTTCAAGCTATCCGGAGTCGTAAAATATAAATTATCACCTCGGAGATATATTGAACTATAAACACCAGGATAATACCCACCACTCGGAGTTGTCCATTTTGCAGTGCCCGAATACAAAACCTTGTTTATGTTAGTCGAATACTGGTACTTATTTATGTTAAATGATGTTTTCGAACTGCCCTCACTTATGCTATACCAATAACCGTCTTTATAAAAAATAGCTTTCTCAATACCATTCCAGAACTTACCACTCTCATAAGTGGTGTCCACCGCTGTCGTATATGTATCTCCCCACTGTGCGCTGACAACCATATCCGTTCTGTCCTTAGTATGGTTGATGAGTGTATTCTTATTCATTGTATCAAAGCTGACAAGGAAATAATCATGATATGATCTTCCAGGCATATCCCACACCGGATCATCCCAAGTTGCATCTATGTGATACCATTTTCCATGTATCTTAACTATGTTCCACGCGTGATTGATATTTTCACTTGATGCGATTGCACATGAAAGACCAGCCTCTCTTAGCAGATAAAACATAGTCTCGGCATATCCCTGACACACACAACTATGTTTAACCAAAGCTCCATACATATCGTACCCGTGATTTGCAGCAATCGTTCCATTGAAATAATCCTCATATGCATATGCAACTGTGGATGTGAGATACTCATGATATGCAAGTACTATCTCTTCATCGCTCATTCCACTGGTATCTATCTTACTCTTGACTTCCTGAAGTGCAGCATCAAGCTCCTGCTGCTCCTCCTTTGCATTTGTCAAATATGTAAATGCTATTTTGGTGATTGAAGAGCCAGAAGTCCAATATGTGTAGCCTCCCGATAGACTGATAAACTCGGGATGAGAATTGATAATAGATTTTACTGCCCCGTTATTAATATCGTCTCTCGTAAGGCCAAGTTCCGATACATCTATACTCGTCTGCCCCGCCTTGATTCCTTCAACAATAAGCTTCTCAAGTGCTGTTGCATCATATGTAGATGCCAGTGAAGCCGCACCATCCTGCTGCTCAACGACAACGCCAAGTCCGCCTTTCTGCAAAGTGTCGTCCAGATCATCATACCCTACCGTAACCTGACTCTCATCTGAACTTACCCGTGTCTGATCAGATGCATATGCTCCCACTTTACCGCCTGTCAATAGCACAACCGCCGCTGAAAATGCCAAGGCACTGATACAGATTTTTCTGCTCAGCCCCCTTAACAACTCAGACCTTATACTGTCTGCCACCACTCTATATGATTTCCTCTTTTTTATCATAAAACTCCTCCTTAAACGATACGTTCCAACCTTATATTTCCGTTCATCCCTCAATACTTTTATTATATAGATTTTTGACACTGTTCGATAGCTTTTTACCTCACTTTTGTACATCTTGTAGGAATTGACAAATTGCGCAACTTTGAGCAATTCATGATATCTTAATCACAAGCAAATGTATCTCTTATTTCAAGCTGTTTTCTTAATTGTATACAATATTGTCCTGATGAATGGCAGTGTATATATTTTGTGTATTTTGCACAAATTAAAATGTATTATCAAATTACAATTGAATTATTTGTCTATTTGTGCTACCTTTAAATAGCAAGCTGTGCAACCGTTTGCGCATATATTCTACACTAAAAACAGATCACATAGAGCACATTACCTTTATTTATAGGAGATGACAGATAAATGAACAAAAACAAGCTTTTTCCACAGATAAACGGAATACTACACGGCGGTGATTACAATGCTGAACAGTGGCTCGACCGCCCTGATATTCTGGCAAAGGATATCGAGATGATGAAGGAGGCAGGAATGACTTCCGCTACTCTTGGGGTTTTCTCATGGTCAGCTTACGAACCTGTTGAGGGCGAATATCATTTTGACTGGCTGAAAGACGTTATGGATAATCTTTATAATGCTGGGATTTACACAGTTCTCGCAACACCATCGGGTGGCAAGCCGGCATGGATGGCGCAGAAATATCCCGAGATCAGACGTGTGGATTCCTATGATGTCCGGGAACATCAGGGTGTACGTGAGAACCACTGCATGAGCTCACCTATTTACAGAGAAAAGGTCTACAATATCATCCGTCAGCTCCACGCCCATGTGGGAAACCATCCTGGACTCATCATGTGGCATGTGTCAAATGAGCTTGGTGGCGAGTGCTACTGCCGTCTCTGTGTGAAAAGATTTCAGAATTACCTCGCAGAGAAGTTCGACCACGACATAAACAAGCTGAACAAAGCATGGTGGACTACCTTCTGGAGCCACTCATATGGCAGCTTCTCACAGATTGAGCCACCTTACAAAAATGGTGATTTCAGTATCATGGGGCTGAACCTCGAATGGAAGAGATTTACCACATGGAACATGAACGATTACATGAAGTCAGAGATAAAGCTCCTCCGCGAGCTCTCCCCTGACATACCTATAACGACCAACTTTATGCAGCTCTACGATGGTCTTGACTACAGACCAATGGCAAAGGAACTTGACGTGATCTCCTGGGATTCATACCCTAGATTCCACAACGACTATGAGAGCCTTGCGGATGTCATGGGGCAGAACACATTTGACCACGCAGTCATGAGATCCATGAAGAAGGATAAGCCTTTCATGCTTATGGAGAGTGCTCCGGGGCTTGTAAACTGGCATCCATATAACAAACTCAAAAGACCGGGCATCCACAAGCTGTTCTCATACAACGCTATAGCCTGCGGTTCTGACACTGTTCAGTACTTCCAGTGGCGAAAAGGCAGAGGCTCATTTGAACAGTATCACGGTGCCGTTGTCGACCATCTTGGAACAAATGACACCAGGATATTCCGGGAAGTTGCCGCTCTTGGCAGAGAACTTGCCGGGCTCTCCGAGATAACCGGAACGCTCATCAGATCAAAAGTGGCACTGCTGTTCGACTGGGACAATATGTGGGCTATAGATGATGTCAAGGCATTAGGTCAGGAATCCAAAAAATATCCTGAGACATGCATGTCCATATACAAGGAACTGACAAAGCTTGGTATCGACGTGGATGTGATCGCATCCGATGAGCCGCTTGACGACTATGATGCAGTCGTGGCTCCTATGCTCTATATGCTCAGGGACGGTGCTGCGGAATCCCTCGCCGCATTTGTAAAGAGAGGCGGGCAACTCCTGGCTACATACTTCACCGGTTACGTGGACAAGAATCAGCTCTGCATCCTTGGGGGATTCCCGGGAAATGGACTTGCAGATGTATTCGGAATCATCAGTGAGGAGATCGATACTCTATATCCATCCGACAGAAACAGCGTAACTTTCACAGATGGAAGTTCATGTGAACTTCGAGACTATGCGGAGATCCTGAGAGTTGGAACAGCGGAAGTGCTGGGAACCTACGATTCTGATTTCTATGCAGGGAATGCAGCAGTGACAGTGAACAGCTACGGCAAAGGCAAGGCCTACTACGTAGCTGCAAGAATAGATTACAGCAAACTCGGTGAGATCATGGAGAATATGCTGACAGATGCCGGAATAGCCACAAAGAGTCTCCCTGACGGAGTTCAGTATCACTGCAGATACGCAGATGACGGAACCTCATATGGTTTCTACCTGAATAATACCGATGAACCTCAGTCCATATCCGATGTTCATGGAACCAATATTCAGACTCAGAATGTAGTTGATGGAGAGCTTGAGTTAACCCCGCTCGGAGTCGCCATCATCAAAGAAAATCAATCAATATAATTATGGTAATAACTTATCTTCCTGTCTTACCCTACAGGAAATATAGTTTTTATATTTTGCAGTCTGCCTGTTGCTAAAGCCGTACCCCCCTCCTGGATAATATCTGAAATTTATCCTTTGCGGTCAGACACGCCAGGCGGAACATATACCTTAAAACCTTTTTAAAAGGCGGTGATACCTTAGTATGGTGTATCACCGCCTCGTGTTTTTTATCTTTACGTATGTTTGTTTCAAATGTGTTATATTATTCTGGCTATCGGGTGATCGCATCCGGCGCCGTCATTAATTGTCGAGATGCTCCAGCTTATCCTCTATCGCCTTGATAACAATCTTGAGAGCTTTTATTCTGGCATATTTCTTATCGTTTGACTCCAGTATGTGCCAAGGCGCAAAGCTTGTGTTGGTCTTCTCAAGCATCTCATCAACTGCCACCTCGTAGCTATCCCATTTGTCACGGTTTCGCCAGTCCTCATCAGTGATCTTCCATCGTTTCTCTGGTGTATTCTGCCTGAGTGTGAACCTCTCAAGCTGCGTGTCTTTGTCGATCTGGACCCAGAATTTGATGACTACAGCTCCCCAATCATGCAGTTCCTTCTCAAATTCATTTATCTCATTGTATGCCCGCTGCCAATCGTTCTCCGAGCAGAAGCCCTCAAGTCTCTCAACCATGACTCTTCCATACCAGGTTCTGTCAAATATGGCCACATGCCCGGACTTTGGAAGTCTTGTCCAGAATCTCCACAGAAAATGCCTTGCCTTCTCATGCGGTTCCGGACTTGCTATAGGATTTACCACATAACCACGGGCATCCAGTGCCTCCGCTATCCTTTTGATATTTCCACCTTTGCCTGCCGCATCCCAGCCCTCGTATCCGATGATGACCGGTATCTTCTTCTGATAAAGTTCATTGTGCAGTCTGCCGAGCTTCTTCTGCAGCTTGCCGAGTTCTTCCTTGTACTCCTCATCCGTCAGTTTCTTATCGAGAGACACCTCGGAAAGTTTCGGAATCTTCTTGAGCGCAAATGTATTCTGCAGTATAGGTACAGCATGTCCCTGATTGAGCAGCGCAGTCTCTATTCCCTGATTGATGATATCGAGTATCTGTAGTTCTGCCCATTTTCTCTCCTTCGCATCTATCATGTACCACGGTGCATTTGACAGATTGGTGTCATACATAAAGCTGTCAAACGCCTCAAGATACTCGTCATACTTTTTGTTCTGCTTCAGATCATGCTTAGACACTCTCCAGTTTGTAGTATCATCTTCAAGAAGTGTTTCAAGCCTCTTCTTCTGCTCATGCTTGTCTATCTGGAAGAAAAATTTCATGACCAGATATCCGTTGTCCGCCAGAGTCCTCTCGAATCTCTTGGTGCTGTCAACTCTCTTCCGGTATTCCTTGTCTGACAGCTCCCCGGACATCTTGCCACCTACTATGTCCCTCATCCAGCCACCATCTAGAAATGCAAACTCACCCTGTTCCGGTATTCTCGTAAAATACTTGTACAGGAATGGTCTGCGTTTTTCCTCGTCTGTGGAATATTTCACTGACTCAACGTTGAAAAATCTCGGATCCATATTCTTGATGATCCTTCCGACAAGACTTCCCTTACCTGCAGCACCCCAGCCTTCAAATATGACAAATACAGGTATCTTGCCTTCCTTTACCTTGATCTGATTGCGTGTCAGATTCTCTCTGGCGATCTTTAACCTCGCGTCTATCTCCTCATCCGATGGACGCTCCGGCTTGTTCCAGTCCTTTAACATGTAACCCACTGCTCCTTTCACATTGTCTCTTCATTTGTTTTTACGAATAATATACCCCAATTTACAGAAACTAATGCCGCTTAGCATTTACTAATACAAATACCGCTTCGCGTCGCGCATTTTTCTTCTTGCTTTTTGCAGACTCGAACCCTCGCGCTGTCGCGCTCCATGTTCGGCTCCGCCGAACGGGTTCTCGTTGATATCGCAAGAAAAAAACAAATGCCGCTTCGCGTCGTGCTTTTTCCTTCTTGCTTTTTGCAGACTCGAACCCTCGCGCTGCCGCGCTCCATGTTCGGCTCCGCCGAACGGGTTCTCGTTGATATCGCAAGAAAAAAACAAATGCCGCTTCGCGTCGCTTGTTTTTTCTTCTTGCGATATCATTATACTACTTTCTTTTGGGTTGATACATCTGAAAAAACATTAAGGTGGGTGAGGGAAAATGAATGTTGCGAAGGTAGAAATCATATGCTATAATGTCGGCAGACAAAGATACTAATATTTTCAAGATGTACTAACCCATAGTACAACAAAAACCCCAGTAGCGCCTACTACTGGGGTTTTCTCCGTCTTTCAAAGGCGACGTACTCCTTGGGCTGATTGCCAGCTACCTGTCTCTGTCCAACCACTTGCAGATATAGTATGCTACTATACTCGCCACAACAGAAATTCCAAAAGATACTAATAAACTCAACAAGACATACGCCCCCTTTCCTAGCCTGTCTAGGGGTGGCAACATCTGTATTGTGACATATTATTTCTTGCTTTTCAACAAGTTTACATAACTATACAAATAGGATAGTTTTGTGCTTGTCTTATTTTTGAATTTATTGCTTATTATTGCAGGGGAAATGAATGTTGTGAAGGAAGGAATCATATGCTATAATGTCAGCAACAATGAAACAAGAAATTCTGACATATGCTTTCCCAAAAGCATAACGAAAACCCCAGTAGTTGGCGCTACTGGGGTTTTCTCCGTCTTTTAAAGGCGACGTACTCCTTTGGCTGATTACCACTTACTTATCTCCGTCCAGCCACTTGCAAATATAGTAGGCTACTATACTTGCCATAACAGAAATCTAAAAAGCAATACCCAGGACTATTAATCCCACTTATTGCTTGCATGTTTTCTCTTTTTGTTAAGTCACATTGAATATTTCAATATATACTGCTCAGGTGTTAAATAACCAAGCGAGTATGCAGGTCTCTCTTTATTAAAATATCTTATATAATCGTCCAACTCCTCAATCAGTCTTTCGGAGTTTTGAAGAAACATTCCTGATGTAAGTTCTTCTTTTACCCATCTGTTTACAGACTCCACGCATCCGTTATCTGTTGGTGTTGCAATATGCGACATAGAATGTATTATTCCATAATGGTCTAATATTCTATTAAACTCCTCTGAATAAAACACTGCTCCATTGTCTGTATTAAGCACTGTTTCAATATCCATATATTCCATTTTTTTATCAATAAACATATCTGTTGCCTGTCTCAATGCTTTACCATCATTTGATGTATTGCTTAGCGCATACCCCAGAATCATTCTGCTCCATGTATCAACAAATAGATACAGATATTTGCATTCGCCATAAATCTTTAATCCTGTCACATCTGCCGCAACATACCTCAGTGGTGATACAACTTTCAGCTTTCGTCTATCAATATATGGGTACATCTTCTGTACATTCTGCCTGCTTTGGGAATCTGAATCAGTTGGCAATTCTTTGCTGTTCATATCTGTCGGCAATTTTTCAGATTCTTTGTCTTTTCTACTTTCGCCGTATAAAAATCGTTCAATCACCTTATGATTTATGCGTATCTTCTTATCAATATATATTTTAGCAGCAAGCCATTCCGAGCCATGTTTCGGATTCTCTCTGGCATATGTACATACAAGCTCATATCTAGTTCTCACATCCTGCTCGTAATCATCTGCTTTACTGCCTTTCCGTTCCCATCCATAGAACGCTGAACGACTAACACCAATTGCCTCGCATAAGTCTCCAACTGCATATTTTGAAGATAATTTTGTATTTTTGGATCCTCCTGTATCGATTACCTGCCCTTTCCCAAAGGGGATATTTCTGTTTCTTAACAGATTCCAATTCATTATCAATATCGTGCAGCATACGCTTATTTCGCTGATTTCTTGTCTCTGAGCGCACTTCTATATACACCCTATCCGCCTGCGTCCATATAGCGTCCAGACATCATATGAGCGACATATTCTTTCTAAAACATCGCTGCCATACCTTGCCTCTATCTGTTCTCCTGCAAGTCTTGTGACGATAATGGTACTTAATCCTTTGTTATCTCGTATCCTTAATAACATTTCGACCCATTCCGCAACATACCTATTCCAGATTTCTATGCCCAGATTATCTATCACCAAAAGCTTTGCCACAAATACCTGATGTGGTGATTCTCTCTGTTTTTTCAGTTCTGTCTGTACTATCTGTAGAAAAACATCGCCAAATATTTCTTTTGCACTATTAAAGTATACGCTTGCACCTTTTCGCCATACTTCCTGGGCAATACATTCAGCCAAAAATGTTTTTCCCTGATTTCTTTTACCAAATAGTATGACATTTTTCTTAGCTCCCCAAACTATATCACTCGCAGTTTTCTTAGCTGTCAGCTCCAACCGCTGCGCATTTCTATTCGGATTCCAAAAATATCCATAGTCAGCATTGTCATATAGGTTATGGAACCTATCCAATTCTCTCAAACTTATCATATCATCTTGATACTTCACTTTTTGTCTCCTTTCAAGACGACGAACGCCGCCAGTATCATTATCAATTACGACAAAAATAAATTAAGAGAAAACATATAAAAATCAGTTCTCAACCGAACTGCCACTTTGCTCCCCTCTCTCTTCAGGGGTATAAAATCAATGCCAACTTCTATGTGTTGGTAATGCTTTTATACTATAGTATTTGTTACATGTCCAGTTTTTCTACATATATGTCCAACACCGGGGGGTAGTACATTAAATATTAATTCATCCACTCTTTACTTTTTATTTTGCCGTGTTATGATAATTTTGTTTGATTTATTTAGGAAATGACAAGGAGGGATTTTTATGAATAGGAACAATGAGAACAACAAGAATAACAATGATGACAGAAAAAGGAAAATTGCTATTATTATTCTGATCTGTGTTGCATTACTAGCAGTAATAAGCACCAGCCTTATCCTGCTGCTCCCCTCGATGAGAGGAGAGGAGAATCACCTAAGGGATGACTCGACAAGGATAGCAGAGGTAACTACGGAAGGAAAGACCACAGGGCAGAAGAGTAAGACAACCAAGGCTGTAAAGGCTACAACTGAGGCAAAGGCTACCACGGAAAAGGCTACAACCAAGGGTAAAAGCGGAGATAAGATTGCCAAGAGCGGGAAAACTACCACAAAGCCGGATGCGACAACTCAGGAACAGAAGAGCACCAGGGAGCAGGCTACAACCAGAGAACAGACGACTACCCAGGAGCAGACGACAACCAGAGAACAGTCTACCACCGAGGCTCCAACCAGAGAACAGTCAACAACCAGAGAACAGTCAACCACGAGGGAACAGGCTACTACCGAGGCTCCAACCAGGGAACAGACCACGGAGTGCTCTCATAACTGGGTAGCGCAGTATGGCACAAAGACAGAAAAGGTGATGATCGAAGATTCCTGGGATGAAGACATATATGAGGACAGGGCGTACTGTTCATACTGCGGCAAGGATGTAACAGGGGATACTTATCATATAGGAGAGTGCGGCGAGGAGTATTATGATGAAGAATTAGGCATGACCATCCATGAGGGGGCAAGTTCAATTATCCGGCCAACAAAAATAAAAACCGTTCATCATCCCGCTCAGTATGAAACGCAGACTACCAAATATATAACAGGGTATAAATGCAGTAAGTGTGGAGCTACAAAATAAAGGAGGAAACAGGATGATAGAAATAGAACGTATAGACGAAGAGTTTGAAAGACTTCGTGAAGTGATTTCAAAGATGATGGTCAGTACCGGTTATGATAAAGACGAAGATATAACCAATGTAATATATGAATCATCAAATCCGGACGATCTGCAGCGGATAGAAAAGTACAGGGAAATATTATATAAAATGACAGACGTATTTGGTGATCTCAATTATCTTAAGCGGCCGGTACGGTTTGAGGATAAATTAACACTCAGACCGGATGGAAGATACGGAACTTTAAACGGGGAGACATACTACACCAGCGGATCACTGATAGAATTTTTGAATCATAATAATACCGAAGATGGAGATTCTTTATCTATATGGAGATTTTCCAATTGTTCAATCTTAGCAAAAAGGAGCTGTTTATTATGGTAGAAATGAAAAATATTGAAAAAAAAGATATGATAATCTCTGCAATTTGCTATCCAGAAGGAAAGGCAGACGGTTCCTTTAAAATAGCTGTTAATTCAGATACTTCAGAGATTGTTGAAAACACCTCAGGATCAGATTCTATATATTCTTCGATATCAGCATATAAACTGTTGAAAATGAAGGATAACCTTCCAAAAGAGGAAACGATTATGTGGTATTGATTTTTTAATGACTTTCTTTTGCAGCTTTGCGAATTTTTTCCGCATCGCTGTTCGATATCGCCCCTGTCGATAATAGAATTCTCAGGGTCTTTTCTATACCTTCATCAATGCCCTTGTCAAATATCGTCTGTCCTAATTCGCTCGTTTTCTTCACTCCTTCCATAATTTCTTTGTCATCTCTAATATCGACGTATTTACATATACCGTCGATATGACTATTGAAAAATTTTCGAGATAATCAAAGATTTCCTCTTTAATTCTCCTTTACAATATTATTATATCACATATTTTTTCATGTTCAACAAAACCTATCTTCTTTTACAATTGGTTCTCCGACTATGACTACGTCACATGTGTTAGTGCTCGGCTGTCGTACATTCCCCTATAGTTTTAAATCAAAAATTTAAATCAAACTTTATAAAACGCTGAATTATTACCACAAAGGGTGGTTGAATGCAAAAAGGAGTATGATATAATAATCATGTAATCATTATTTATTAGGTTCTCCCAAGGTCAGGAACAGAATGGATGATGCCATGTTTGAGGCTATGTGTGAATCACCTGAATTTATCGAGGAAATGCTGCAGACGATATTAAGCAATCCCAAACTTAGGATAATCTATGACAGCGTAGTTCCGCAGAAGAGCATCAAGAACCTTAGAGGAAGATCTGTAAGACTTGATGCGTATGTACAGGGCGAAGAAGATAAGGTGTTCAACATCGAGATACAGTGTGCAGATAACTGCAATCACGTTAAGAGAGTAAGGTATAATGCCTCTCTTATCACTGTAAATAATTCTGAACCCGGTGATGAATTTGATGATATTCAGCCCCTTTGTGTTATATATATAACACAGAAGGACTTTTTTAAGAAGGGGCTAACTGTATATCATGTTCAGAGTACCATCCAGGAAACACAGGAAGTCATTGACGATGGCTTAACATCAATCTACATCAATGCAGAAAACAATGATGGCAGTAAGGTGGCAGAACTGATGGAACTGTTCAACAAAAAAGAACTTGATGATAACGACAAGAAGAAGTTTCCTGAGACCTACAAGAGATTCAACAGTATAAAACACGACAAGAAAGAGGTGAACCGTATGTGTGAGAAAATTGACAGCTATGCCAGGGAAAAAGAAATAAATATGTGCATAAGTATGTGCATGAAATTTAATCAGTCTCGTGATGAGATAATTAGCGAGCTTACTCAGCGTTTCAACCTTACCGAAGAGGATGCCGATAAATACTACAATGAGGCAATTCAGCAGTAAATCCTATCATCAAACTAGCTAAAATACGAAAGCAAGAATAGAATCAGTGTTTAACAACATTGGTTCTATTTTTTTACGAAAAAACATTCGTCCGAAATGTAATGTTTGCTTTTCAAGACAAATGCAACAGCCTATAGCATATAACCTGAAAAATATCATCAAAGATTTAAATCATAGTATGCCAATTTTCATATTGTAGTACATAAAAACGTAAGATATAATGGCATCAGCCAAGAAAAGATGTAAGTGTCATTCCTTGACACAAACGAACCCCCGGCAGTTGGGCCTGCCGGGGGTTTTAATCATTACTATATTATGTTTTTATGACAGCTCCAGATCCGGCTTGCCATACTCAGCAAGCTTCACATCGTATGCCTTACGCATAGCTGCCTCAAATGGTATCTCCTTCATAGGAGCGTCCAGTTTCTCAAGCAGATAATGTACAAAATCAGGATTCTGAATGAGCAATGGTCCATGAATGTATGTCGCAATGACTCTATTCTTGCAGATTCCCTCATTCATGGTATCTGGGTTGCTTCCCTGTCCGATCTCCACCTTGCAGAATGTCATATCCTCCGGTATGCCGTAGGTATGGGCAAATCGGCTGGTGTAACCGATAAGTGTCATATCGTTAAACTTTGCCTTGATGAGCGTGTTGAAACGATTTGGAGCCTGACGAACTGAGTACATGCCTGGAACAACGCCAAGTCCTGTAACTCTGGTTCCGTCCTCTCTCTTGATATAATCTCCGAGGAGTTCCATGGAATTGCCAACCAGAAGGAAAAGCGCCTTTCCATCCTTCATGCATGCTGCGATCTCGTCCTTGTACTGCATCAGTCTGTCAAGCACGAGCTCCTGACTCTTCTCACTCATGGAGCACATATATACCATGTCGATATTCTCTCTCAGAAAAAGAGGTTTCTCGTTAAGTTCTGTTGTCACAAATTCTGCATCCGGCAGACACTTCTGCAGATACATTGTATTTCCCTTATCACCGTAGAGTGTACATATTTCCGGATATAAAATCTCGATCTTCATTATTTGTCACCCTCCAGTCTCTTGATTATCTTCTTCTTCATCTCGCATGACATTCCGTAGTTCTCGCAGTCATACAGGATGTATATTCTGTCAACGCCATCTATAGTCACATCATCTGCCGCAGCAACCTCGCTGAGATTTGTGAGTATCTTCTCCTCCGGGATACCTGCCAGCAGGCATCTCACCTTGTGGTCATAGCATCTTGGTCCAGTACAGATGACCTGTACAACATCATCTCGGTTGAACTGCTCATACTCCAGATCATATATCCAGCCTGAGAACTCTATGCTCTTCTGTCTGTCCTCGAGATCATCCATCGCAAGAAGGATAGCCTTCTTTCCCTCCTCATTTGCCACATATTCAAATGTTCTGGATGAGGAAACTGCACTCTGTCCCTTTGAGAGTGCCTGAATAACTGTGACGCCATTCACTGTGGTCTCATTGTGACGGGAGTCAGGAATGTGGATTTGGCCCATGAGTTCCTTTACCCTCTCAGCTGAGAGACCAATCTCGCGCAGTGCTGAGATAACCGTAACCTCGTTATATATATTGAAGAGAGCAGTGTGAATCAGTGGATAAACTGTCTTCTTGTCTCCCTCCTGTATAGTAATTGTCATCTTCTCTCTGTCTATATCGGTTGCCAGATATTTCTTGTCTGGGGAGTGAAGTCCACACTTTGGACATACCACATCACCGATGTGATGATATCTGAGGTAATTGTACTTCAATTTCTCGCCGCAGTTAGGGCAGATCTGATAATCCGCAATAAGATTATACGGCTCAGTCTTGTCATCAGGCTGCTTGCCGATTCCATAGAACACTCTGTAGCTATCTTTCTTCAGCATGCTTGAGCAGAGCTCGTCCGCATTCAGTATAACCTTTGCCGAATCAGGGCAGTAGGTATCTATAACGCTGAAAATATAATCAGGGTGAGCATTTCTCTTGAGAGAATCTCTGAAAAGTCCTGTCACAACGAGATAATCCGGCTTCACATATGGAAGTATCAGTCTTGATGCACGCTCATCCACCTCAAATACAGTGGCGTCCACTTTGACTTTTCCTGTAAATGTCAGACTGTTGATGACATTTGTCGTACAGCCTGGAACGATATTGGAACCTGTTCTGTTGCTGACAACTCTTCTTCCATCTTTCTCCAGAACATCAGTTATCAGGTTGCTGCAGGTTGTCTTGCCATTTGTTCCTGTGACACATATAGTAAGCGGTGCCTTTGGAGCCTGTGCCAGAAAATCCGGACATATCTTAAGGGCTATAACTCCAGGTGTGTGGGTACCGTTTCTACCCAAGAGCTGAATGAGTCCCTTACTCAGTTTTGCGGCGGCAAGAGCCACATGAAATCTAAAAGATGACATAGCTATTCATTCTCCTTCATACTTAAAACTCATGTCATTCTACAACCTTTGACATTGCTTGTCAATTACACGAACCCATTGCAAGCCTATGATTTCGCCTCTTTCCAGTGTTTTCTGTAATTTGTCCTGCGATAGGAATTCGGAGTCGCTCCGTATTTGTCCTTGAAACATTTTGCAAAATAACTTCCACTGGCAAATGCAAGATAATGGGATATCTCTGTGCAAGAAAAATCCGAATACAGCAGCATATTTCTCGCGGTCTGAAGTTTCTTCTCCATGATGTAATCAGAGATGGTCTGCCCCACTTCCTTATGAAATAGTTTGCTCAAATACGAGCGTTCCACTCCAACAAATTCTGCAATATCAGTAATTTCTATTTTTTCATGCAGATGATCATACACATAGTCCATCGCCCTTACACAATGCGGTGATATAGCTGTTTTCTTTTTCACCCTTTTCATCCGTCTGGCATAGTCCATGATCAACTGATTATGTACGTTTATGATCTGCTGTTTAGTCTGCGCCTTGTCCAGCTTATTAATATAGAAGTCACTGAGATTGTAACTCTCCATCTCTTCCATGCCCTCTTCTATGCAGAATCTGGATATCATCGCCACTAGTACTATCTCATGATATCTCTGATTGCGGATCTTATCATCTGACAATATGCCCCTTGCAGCAAGGACCGCCTCATCCTCCTCCCCCGTCTGCAACATACCTGACACTGCCTTCACATCGCCACTGCTCACAAGCTGGTAGAAATCCAGCTCGTTGTCGTATGTGGAATGTGCCAGTCCATATTCCCTCTGGACAAACTGCTGTTTTACTATCTCATTCGATATCTTCATTGTCTTTCTGCCTTTCCTCTGTGATATTCATGTTCCTTCATCGCACATTTTTATCATATACTTTCATTTGCAATTTCTTTTGCAATTTCTTTTGCGATTTACTTTGCGATTTACATTTTTGTAATTTGTTGTCCTAACTACATTGCTACAACACATATGTTGTATAATTGACACATTTATTATATTCGCTTATCAACGCAAATGCTACTATAAAGTCACAGAAAATGAAACGGACAAATGAGCACGCTATATAATTTATTATTTCACAGGAGGTTAGTTATTATGAAGACTTTAGACGGATTCAAAAAAGGTGTAAACTTAGGCGGATGGCTTTCACAGGGACCACTTGACAAGGAGCATCTTGACACATTTATCACAGAAAAAGATATTGCAAGAATAGCATCTTGGGGACTTGACCATGTTCGTCTTCCTATCGATTACGATAATTTTGAAAACGAGGACGGAAGCGATAAGGAATACGGCTACGCTTACATCGATTCATGCATTGAGTGGTGCCGGAAGTACAAACTCAACATGGTCCTTGACCTGCACAAGACATATGGATATATATTTGACGACGAGGCTCATCTTCTTGAATTCTTCCATGAGAAACCTCTTCAGGAAAGATTCTATGGAATATGGAGAAAGCTTATAGACAGATATGCTAAGGATGCAGACATAATAATGTTCGAGCCGTTGAACGAGGTCGTAAGTCCAACCGTTGTAAACGAGTGGAATGAGATATCAAGCAAATGCATCGAGATCATCCGTGCGAAAGCACCTACTGCAAAGATCCTGCTCGGTGGGGTTGGCTACAATGCTGTTACATCTATAAAACTTCTCCCTCATCACAACGATGAGAACATAGTTTACAATTTCCACTGTTACGAGCCAATGGTATTTACCCACCAGTCTGCTTACTGGGTAACGGGTATGCCTTCAGATTTCCATATCGAATATCCGGGGGATTTCAATGACTACATGGAGAAATCCCGCCAGATCGAAGGGTGTATGCATGGGGCCATCACCGAGAGTAGCCTTGGACTTAATTCCATCGGCCCTGATTTGTTCGAAAGAATGTTCCTTGACGGCATCAAGGCTGTTGAAGAAAGAGACGGATTTATGTACTGCGGCGAATATGGTGTTATAGATCAGGCACCACTTGACGGAACTCTGAACTGGTACAAAGATATCCATTCTGTATTTGAAAAGTACGGAATAGGCCGCG
Organism: uncultured Coprococcus sp.; assembly: GCA_902461735.1. GTDB lineage: Bacteria > Bacillota > Clostridia > Lachnospirales > Lachnospiraceae > Coprococcus. The sequence continues at coordinate 84,296 of CABPYV010000013.1, read as the reverse complement.
CAGCATGGAACTACAAGGAAAAGGACTACGGTCTTGAGGGCGAGCACTATGCGCCTATCATCGATGAGCTTGTGAAGTATATGTAACCACATATTATAGAAACCTTCCCATTTTTATATAATGCCGCGCAGTATTATATTATTCACACGACTCTGCGAGCAAAAAGCCGGTTTTCACTCACATGAAACCGGCTTTTATAATTGCGCAAGCAATTATCCAAAACTGTTAAATTCTCTAATATTTGTCGGACTATCTCTGTCCTGCGCCTACTCTTGTGAGGAGACAGACGGTCTCTACCCCGCGGGTGAGCGGAAACATGTCCACTGGTGTCATCCGGATGACCTGATAGCCGTGCTTTGTCATATATTTCAAGTCGCGGGCAAGGCTCTCCGGGCCGCAGGATATATACACTACTCTCTTAGGTCCAAGAGTGATGACCGATGACATGAATTCCTCGGTACTTCCTGACCTCGGCGGATCCATAAATACCACATCTATGCTGTCGCCTTCCTCAGCCACATCCATCATAAACCTTCCGGCGTCGTTGCTGTAAATGTCAACATTCTGTATCTTGTTCATCCTCACATTTACACGGGCATCATGCACTGCTGCCTCATTCAGCTCCACGCCGATGACCTTCTTTGCCCGGTCGCTTGCAGCTATGCCTATGGTTCCTATACCGCAGTAGGCATCGATCACAGTCTCCTTCTTCTTAAGATCAGCATACTTTATGGCTTTGCCATATAGAACCTCAGTCTGCTCCGGATTGACCTGATAGAAGCTGCCTGGCGATATACGGAAATGCTTTCCGCACAGAATATCTTCTATATAGCCCTTGCCGTAAATGACCTGATTCCTGTCGCCGATGACCATGCTGGTGTCCTTCATGTTGATATTCTGAACAACCGTTGTAATCTCCGGATGAGCCGTCACAAGTGCCTTTGCGAGATTCTTCTTGGACGGGAATACCGGCGATGCAGTGACTATGATCACCATGATCTGCCCGCTCTTTCTTCCAACTCTTATCTGCAAATGCCTGATAAGTCCGGTTCCTGTATCCTCGTTGTATATCTGGAGCTTGAACGACTTTATGAGTCCGGCAAATGTCCTGATGATGGCTGCAGCCTTGTCATCCTCCACATAACAGTTCTCGACCGGAAGGATGTTGTGTGTCCCCTCCTCGTACACTCCTGAAATTATCTCCCCACTCTTCATTCTCCTGAATGCCGCAGTGACCTTATTCCTGTAGCGATACGGATTCTCCATACCTATTATCTTGTCCACGGGACCAAATCCGCTGAGCAAGTCATCTATATACTTCTGTTTCTCGACAAGCTGCTGCTCATATGGCATGTCCACATACTGACAGCCACCGCACAGGTGGGATATAGGACATTTGCTGTTCAGATTGGGCTTATACTGTGATGAGTGTGCCTGTCGCGGTTTTCCCTGTACATTTTTACCTTTGCTTCCTGTTTTTATTTGTTTCTCTCCACCTGTTACATCGTACTTTCTTCTAGAGACTTGAGACTTATTTGCATTTGAATTTGCAGGATTTTTATACGCTGTCTTTTTTGTTCCAGCGTTATCCTCCCTATTGTTCGCCACTCCACTTTTCCCAGATCTGCTATGTGACTGTCTTTTTCTATTGTTTACGCTGTCTTTCATTTTATTATTTTCTTCTCTGCGAGGCTTGCCCCCGATTCTCCGCTCTGCCATCATTTTACCTCTTTAATCAATCTGCGTTTATATGCCACTCAATCACTCCTATTCTCCGGTGAGCGTCACCTTGATCATATCGTGGTGAACCGCCTCAAGAAACTTTCCAAATATATCCTCCGTCCTGACCTTCATACTTGATGTGTTCACACACGGATGGCATCCAAGATACTCGCCCTTCATAACATCCTCGTCAACAAGCAGCTGCACATGATTCTCATGGTCATTCATGAGACCCATGACGCTGACCGCCCCCGGCCTGATATCCAGATACTTCTCCATATCCTCCGGAGATGCAAATGAAAGTCTCGCGCTGCCTATCTGCGATGTGATCTCCTTTGTCTTGAACGGCTTGTCGCCCGGCATCATGAGCAGATAGAACTGTGTCTTCTGCCTGTTGCACAGAAACAGATTCTTACAAATGGTTGCCCCAAGAACTGCATCTATCTCGTAGCAAACTTCCATTGTGTCTGCTGGTGCATGATCTGTGCGCCAATACTCTATGCCGTGATCATCAAGGAAATCATAAACTCTGATCTCCCTCTCAAGTCGTCCTTCATTTGTATCCGGTCTGCCTTTGTATAATTCCATTTGTGTGCCTCCGTTGGTAGTTTATATATTTGTATTCTCTATTCATTACCATGCCAAAGAACTATTTTTCTCTCATACATTTATGCGTAAATCATATCACGTTTTCCGTGGCGTTGCTATATAAAACAAGCAATATATAATCAATATAAAATAATGCCTTCGAGAGTGTAAACATATACCGACAATACCTTGTCAGAATAAAAAGGAACAATCTGACAACATCAAATGCACCTGTGTTCAGCTAATGCACTCAATAATATCCCATTGTTCCCATTTTGATAATATTATCTACAACCTATCGCCTTGTCTGAGATACTCAAGAAATCCCTCGCACCCCTGACACACATCCCTGTATGTCTCATCAAATCGTCCTGTATACCACGGATCTGCTATAGATTGTCCATGTCTTCCCACATAATCGAGCAGCAAATGTATCTTGTCCTGGTAATCCGGACCAGTTATGCGCATCGTGTTCCTCACATTTGCTGTATCTGCGCAGAGCAGATAATCATAATATTCATAATCCTGCCTTGTAATCTGCCTGGCTCTCTTGCCACTAAAGTCTGTGTAAGCAGTCCTACCTATGCCATGAGCCCTCAGCACTTCCTGCGCTGGCGGATATATCGGATTGCCTTTTCCGCCCCAAATCTCCTCAGTGCTGGTGGCCGCAGAAGCTATATCAAATTTATCTGCTATGCTGAGTTTTTCTACCATGTCCTTGAGGACGAACTCAGAGATGGGGGAACGGCAGATGTTGCCGTGGCAGATGAATAAGACTTTAATCATAAAATTCTCCTGTTCTGAAATGCCCTGTAATGCCGTGTTTTGCGTTGGTTTATCGACTTTTCCGGGCATCGTATTTTTCTTCTCTAAAACTACACTTTTTGCAAAATAACGCAAAACGGAGCAAACGGATGCCTTGTGTAGTAGTCAAATCGTAGTCAGTTAAGGGGGGGGGGCAGACTACGGATAGAGGTGTGCATTATTTATAATTTTAATGTTAATCCTCGTTGTCTAATTTCAACTGATTTTCGTAACCATATAATATCTCCCTTATATCTACTCTACTCCAACAAAAATGGCCTCCCTTACTACTATTATTTAAAGGATAATGAATTCCGTCACACTTCCCAAGCAAAGTTAAATCCTTTGGACGATTTCTCCTCGAGCTCTCATAAATATGCATTTGGTATCTATTACCTGTTTTTCCTATATGAAAGCATACTCTTTTCGATGTACGAAGAGCATCTATACTTTCGGGTTTATCTTTAGTTAAGAAAAAGTATACATCTGCTACTTCATCAGCCACTCCTTTTACATTCCAATCCCTCAAATATATTTTGTTCACATAAAACAAAGCATACCAACCAAGATATTTTTCATAACTCTCTATTTTCTCTTTAATTTGAAAAAAATATACATCTCCCTCTTCCCATCCCAAGACATATGGTTTATGAACAGGAATTTTTTTATATTCCGGCATCGTCTCTTCTAACTGCACTTTCAACTTGTCCAATACCTTACTTCTCTCATACCTAATTCTTTCTGTTTGCCAACGTTGCGATACTCTATCTTCTTCTATCAACTGAAGTGCTATTGTTTTAATTTTCTCTGTCAATCTTCCCTTTTTCCACAACGTATCTGCCAGGCCAAAATAAAAATCATATTTGCAGTCGATATCCTCCATGTCCTCCTGATATTCTGATAATATTTCCTTCAGAGCAACTTCATCACTTTTCCCCGACTTAAGTTTTGCAATATAATCTTCTTTCACATCTGCACTTATGTCATTTTGATAAATGCCTACTCCCCATGTTCCCATCAAATCTCTCCTTAACAAAATATTTTTTGTTTTCAATTTACATTATATCGGCCAAGGCATATTTTTACCAGTCAAAAAGGCACCCAAGCTATATGCCTGAGTGCCACCAGTTTCCACCAATATTCTATTATCAAATCACCTTGAACATATTCTGTTTCAAAGGCTTATCATCCTTGTCCGAAATCCCCATCTCTTTTCTTGCATTTTCCACCCCCTGCATCTTCTGAAGTTCTTTCTCCGCATCCTCAAGTCCAACATGGGTGTAAACATTAAGTGTCACGGCAATATCCGAATGCCCCATGAGGTACTGCAATATCTTAGGATTCATGCCAGATTTCGCCATGTGACGGACGGCTCGCAATGCTATCAACTTTTTCATTCAAATAAGCACCTCCAAAGCTTTATGTTTCTTTTTCAAACTTGCTGGCGGCGAACAGCATTTTATGCTGTTTGCGGACGGCAAATCCACAGGGGATATCTGCTTTAGCGGCGCAAGGGGGTGTAGCCACCTTGACGGAACGAAGTGACGAAACTTAATTTGCTCATCTTTTTCGTATTTCTCAACACTCATTATCTAAGTTCAAGGGAATTGGAAATATAAAAATGGAAATCTTGTTCCTTGCAGTATTCTTTTATTTTTCGAATCAGTTTTTGGTTAGTTGTATATTCCAACAGATACACTTCCACCCCATCCGCCTTGCACGTTTCCAAATATTTGCAGAAATAATCTCTCGTCTCGCTCGTTTGTTCACCAAAAGTTCCGCTATCAAAATCAATACTGCTCCATACTGATTCCTGATTTACACCTGTCATAATCTGATCAATCGCCCCATAGCGTTCCCTATATTCCGCCACATAAGTATCTCCACCGTTGATGATGACCGCTTTTCCAAACGTCATTATGTTTTGTAGAATCGCTGTAATGCCTTCAAAAATACTCTCGTGCGGATTGTAATAATATACATCACAATTATCTATAAAGAATCCGTCAACACCTTTTTCATATAGTTCCTGAGAAAGCTGTCCTATAAACTTCTGCCAGTCTGGGTTTGCTACATCTACCCATTCTTCTTCCTCCCAGTGCTCATACTCACCGATTGCCAGTTCCGCATAGGTTGTATAGTACTCCCTGAAGTTTTCAATCGACCCAATATTTAGATATGTATATACGACTGTTCCATTTTGATGGAGCAATTCAATATCCCTTTTTGTAAAATACTGTGCATCAATTACAATCGTTTCATACATTTTAAATCGTTCCAAAGATGAGGCGTCCGCATTTAAAAACACCCCATAATCGTTTTTCTCAAATTCCTTTGCTTGATTGGCTTTCACAAAAAACATACACCAATAAACATTAGAACAAATAATACAGCCAAGTACTTCTGAAATGTACCTAATCCTTTGACCATACATATTCCTCCAACATCTCATTAATAGAAATATCTACCCGTTCCTCTTCTTGCTCTTCTCTTGTCAGTGACAATACTACGCTCAAAGGATCCTGCAATCCTTTTCCTAAAAAATCAATGAAATATCCCAGTTCCAAAACAACACAGCCAATTTCTTCCAATTCACTTACTTGCTTTTCTTCTTTCACTCCACTAGCTTTCAGTTCTTTCTTCGTTACCGCATAGGTTAGATAAGCATTGTCGGACAAAAGAGAATACTCACATAAAGCAGAAATACCTGCTTTCTTTTCAAGTTTCATATCTTTTCTCAATATAAATCTTCGAATCACTGGATTCCTTAACACACTCTCAATCTGCTGCCATAATTGTTTTCTGTCATCCGGAATATTTATTACTCTTGATTTACCTTTCATGCCCAACACATCAATATTTAAATATTCGAGTTCATCAAAACACCGGCTTGCAGATTTTGTTGACACTCCCATTCGTTTCGCCGCATCAGACACTTTCTCTTCATTCCATCGTTCATAAATGGCTATCAGAAGCATTTTTTGCGTCAAAAACGAAATCAAATGAACTGGTGCCAATTCCCTTTCATTTTCCTTACTCAGTAAATATCCAATAAACGGGAGAAATATTTGCTTTCCGTCTATTACAAAAGGTATTCCTTCTTCTATCAATTTTTCTTTTATATAAAATGTAGTTCGATCAAGAAATATTGCACAGTTTAATCCTGTTATTTTTTCTACGCCAGCTCTATCTCTACGTAACATAACTAGTCCGACATCTTCTTTGGGATGAATAGCCAGCCATAATACACCGTTCGTCTCTACTGTAAAAATATCATATCTTCCACGATATGCTAACGGGAGCTTTTTATAAACCTCTTTATTCTCCGTCATTATTACATTTTGCCGTAATGCTTTTTCCAAAAATTCTTTCATATCAATCGCCTTTTTATAAATGTGACTCTTTTTACGTCACATTTATAATTTATCATATGTTATTTGATTTTTCAAGTAATATATGCTTACATAAAATCCAATAAAAAAGACGTAAGAGTCATCCCACTCCTTTTGCCAGAGAAAGCCACCAATAAAATAGGGGCAAGCACTAATACGTGCCCACCCCTACGATGCTTAGCAATCTGTTATTACTTGTCTGTTATAAATGTGTTATATATTGCCTTTATGGCTGTATCAAAATCACTGTTCTTTACTCCGATTATGATATTCAGCTCTGATGAACCCTGGTCTATCATCTTTATGTTGATGCCTTCCTTTGCAAGTGCGCTGAACAACTTGCCTGCTGTACCACTTGCTGACTTCATTCCACGGCCTACTACAGCTATAAGTGCAAGTCCTGACTCAATCTCAACTGAATCCGGCTCTGCAAGTCTGTGGATGGCAGATATAACTCTCTGCTCCTTGTGTACGAATTCATCAGCATGAACTACGATAGTCATCGTGTCAATACCTGATGGCATATGCTCAAATGAGATATCATTCTCCTCAAATGCCTGAAGCACCTTTCTTCCAAATCCTATCTCTGAATTCATCATAGCCTTCGTAATAAATATTGTACAGAAATCCTTCTTACCTGCAATACCTGTTACAACATAATCCTGCTTCTGGCAGGTACTCTCAACTATCCAGGTTCCTGCGTCCTCAGGCGCATTTGTGTTGCGGATATTGATCGGGATACCACAGTGGCGTACAGGGAATATCGCATCCTCATGGAGAACTGATGCACCCATGTATGAAAGCTCACGAAGCTCTCTGTAAGTAATATATTTGATCGGCTTTGGATCCGGAACAATACGTGGATCAGCTACAAGGAAGCCTGAGACATCTGTCCAGTTCTCATATACATCGGCTCTGCTTGCCTGTGCGACTATCGAGCCCGTTACATCTGAACCGCCTCTGGAAAATGTCTTTACCTTGCCATCCTTGCCAAGTCCATAGAATCCTGGAACAACCGCATGCTGTGTCTTGGCAAGTCTCTCACCAAGTACCTTCTCAGTCTTATAGCTATTGAGATTGCCCTCTGCATTGAAAAAGATAACCTCTGCAGCATCTATAAACTCAAAGCCAAGATATGCAGCCATAATCTTACCATTGAGGAACTCTCCTCTTGATGCCACATAGTCCAGTGTGCACATTGGATCCGGATTGGTAAGATCCTCCAACTGCTTTGTAATCTCCTCAAAATCCTTATCAAGTGAAAAATCCTTAATCTCAAGGCCTGTGATGATCTCATCATATCTGGCCTTGATCGCCTTCACTTCCTCTGTGAAATCATTCCCTGCCTTCGCAGTTTCATACACATGAAGGAGCATATCTGTTACCTTTGTATCATCTGAAAATCTCTTTCCAGGTGCAGAAGGAACAACGTATACACGGCTCTCATCTGATTTGATGATTGCTCCAACCTTTTTAAACTGCTCTGCACTTGCCAATGAACTTCCGCCAAATTTTACTACCTTTTTCATAATTCCACTATTTCCTTTGCCATATTCTTATTTGAATGTCGTTCTTCTTAAGATTCGCTGGCAATCTTGCCGCAAGCTGCCAGTCAGCTCTGCTGACATATATCATATCAGCGGCTCAGTAATCCTCACGGAGTGTATATCTCTGCCGAAAACAAAGTCCAGACTGAGATATAAAACATAAAAATACACATGCATTTTATACGTCTTTTTGCAATATAGCAAGAGAATTTTAGTTTTTGCTATTAAAAAAGGCTATATACACCTTTCCTTTAGCCCTGAATGGAAGTCTATTGCCATTCGGAATAAGATATGCGTGCTAACGTCTGACCTTGAGATCATCCTCTATGTATCCGTCCGTGATGATGAGTATAGGTCCAGACAGTGGGAAATTATTATATGATCTTAGATAAAGCCTGTCATATAACCTGTAGTGTAATTCTTTTATCTTCTCCTTGATTGTTCTTAACTTTAGCTCTACATCAGGGTAAGGACCAGCCTCTTCCTGCATATCACTCTCTGCTTCTTCGCAATCAGCATTCAGCTCTATAAGTCCCCTCATCAGAGATTCCATAGCTGTCAATAATCTGATTACACAGGAACGAAGCCCTGTAGTCGCTTGGGTGGGCGCCCTTATAGTTCTTCTCCCTTATGATATTTATCTTATTTTCAAAATCTGTTACCATCTGCATGTTTACTTTCATTGTGGAACCTCCTTGTTGGTTGTGTGCTTTTAATATGTTTTAACATACTGACTATTCTATCCCATGGTACACAAATGCCAGGTCTGCAACAAACTAGTTGCACCTGGTATTTGTGTTCTTCATTTTAAATAAATAAAAGTGTGATTATTTTCACATAATTATCAATAAAAATGTGATTGTAATTATTTTTGCTTACATATATAATAAAAGTGTGATTATTTTCACATAATTATCAATAAAAGTGTGAGGAGGATGTTGCATGGAACGTTTTATTATAAAAAAATTATTAGAATGGAAGAATTCTCCATATCGCAAGCCTTTGATTCTAAAAGGTGTCCGTCAGGTCGGCAAGACATGGGTTTTGAAAGAATTTGGCAGACGCTATTATGAGAACACTGCCTATTTTAACTTTGATGAGAATGAGGAATATAAACAGTTCTTTGAAACTACAAAAGATGTTGACCGTATTTTGCAGAATCTTATGCTGGCAAGTGGCCAGAAGATAGTACCAGAAAAAACACTCATTATATTCGATGAAGTTCAGGATTGTCCAAAGGTCATCAATTCTATGAAATATTTTTGTGAGAATGCTCCACAGTATCACATTGCATGTGCCGGGTCGCTGCTTGGGATTGCATTGGCAAGGCCATCTTCATTCCCTGTGGGCAAAGTAAATTTCATGCAGATCGATCCAATGACATTTTCAGAGTTTCTCATTGCCAACGGTGACAAAAATCTTGCGGATTACCTGGAAACTATAAATGATATCGAGCCAATTCCAGATGCTTTCTTTAACCCTTTGTACGAGAAACTAAAAATGTATTATGTCACAGGAGGTATGCCAGAATCAGTTCTGATGTGGACACAGGCCCGTGATGTAAGCGCTATGCAGGAGTCACTATCTGCTATTATCAGTGCCTACGAACGTGACTTTGCAAAACACCCAGACATCAAAGAATTCCCCAAAATTTCTATGGTCTGGAGATCTATCCCTTCACAGCTTGCCAGAGAGAACAAAAAATTCATCTACAAAGTAGTAAAAGAAGGTGCAAGAGCCAGAGAATACGAAGATGCTCTTCAGTGGCTGGTAGATGCACGGCTGGTACACAAAGTTTATCGAAGTTCCGCGCCAGGACTTCCTTTGTCTGCCTATGATGATCTCTCGGCCTTCAAAATATATTTGGTAGATGTCGGTCTGCTACGTCGTCTGGCACAGTTAGCACCAACTGCATTCGGCGAAGGTAATCGGCTGTTCACAGAATTCAAAGGAGCTTTGACTGAGAATTATGTACTTCAAACCTTGATAACACAATTCGAAGTCTTTCCGCGCTATTGGACGCAAACCAATCCTCCCTATGAGGTAGATTTCCTGATTCAACGTGAAAATGATATTTTCCCTGTTGAAGTCAAATCCGAAGCAAACACAACAAGCAAAAGCCTCAAAAAGTTTAAAGAGCTATTCCCGGACAAAGTCAAGCTCCGCATACGATATTCTTTGGATAATCTAAGGCTGGACGATGATATGCTAAACATCCCATTATTCATGGCTGACCAGACAGACCGGCTGATAGGGCTGGCTTTGGAACAGCGCAGCCGAAATTCTAACGAATAAAAATATAAATGCGGTAAACATAAATGTCAGGCACAAATAAACACAATCCAAAAGGGCAGGCACTCCAATGTGCCCGCCCCTCTGGTATGCAGTCTTCACTACATAATCTAATAATAAACTATTTTGAAATTTGTTCCTTAACCTGAGCAACCCACTCATCAACCGTACCATACCAGTCGATCATTTCCTGAAGCTTTTCTTCCTCAACATCATCATCGCTCTCTAAGATCTGTTTATGCTCATTGAGCACACCGGCCATGTCGACCATTGTATCAACCAAATCCTGATCATAAGCCTGTGGATTTTCGTTGATAATGTTTGCAACCTCGTTAAAAGATGTACTTGTCTTATTGAACGCATCAATAGCAGGCTGCTTATCTGCGCCGCCGCACGCCACCAACGACATTCCCATCATCATGGTCATTATGAGAACCATCAGTTTTTTCATTGTCTTTTTCATAATAATTTCCTCCTCTTTATTGCAATCACATAATCTGAGTATATTTTATTATGTATTTGCAATCAGTGAGGTCTAAATGCACGAATCGTACCAAAAATGTATCGAATCGACACTCTTTTACAATGACAGTCTAAGCGTAAACTTGCCATCCTTTTCCGCAAAGCTGAAAACCCCGCCGTAACGCTGCACGATCACACATATGCTCCGAACACCTATACCATGACCTTCCATATCAGACACAGGTATTCCATTTTGAAACTTTATTGGAGTTTTGCAGTCATTTACCACCTGTAAAAAAAGATGTTTATTTCTTTCATAAAAATTCACATCAATCTCGCAAGATCTTCCCTCTGCAGCCAGAGGCACACATGCATGCAGGGCATTTTCCAAGGCATTAGATAAGAGCACACACAGATCACTTTCCGACACAGTAAGATCTGCGGGAATTGCACATTGTATCTTTATTTCAATTTCTTCCTTTCTGGCTCTACCCGCAAATGAAGACAGGATCAGATTCACTGCCTCATTTTCACAGTATATTTGGACCTTCTGTGCCTCAATCTCCTTACAGATTCCTGATATATAAGTCTGCGCCTGTTCAACTTCACCATTTTCTATACATGTAGACACATACTGCAGGTGATGGCGCATATCATGGCGATACTGTCTGGTCAATGTCTGCGACTCACGAAGACTGCTGATTTCCCTTACTGCCTGGCTTAACTGCATATCCAAATTATTCCGGATCAGTTTCATCTCATTCTGCATCTGTTCCTTTTTGGAGTTATATAAGAGAAATGCCAGATATGCAACACAGCATACAAAAGGCATAAATTCCGCTACAACGTAACTGCCACTCAAAAGAAGATTCGTATACACTATTGTAAAATAATCAAATACATAATAAAGTGCCGGTATTATTCCAAACTGCCATTGCTCCCTGAGACTTTTATCGGATAATCCCCTAACTGCAGGGGCCACAAAGCGAAGCAAGAGCAGCAGGGCAGGGATTGTAACCACAAGTTCGGTAATATCCTGCATCATCTGCCTTCCCGAAAATGCAGCAACTGTGGCAAGTGCAACCCACCTTCTAAGTTCGCAGCACAAGTATGCCGCCTGTACAGAAAAAACAGACCACAGCAATTTTCCTGTCAACATCCAGAGAACAATGACCAATGGAAGATGCACTGCCAACGGATAAATATGTCTCACAAAATCAGCGCCCTTGCTGAAATATAATATGCTCTGTATCAATGGGAGTAAAACCATGCATCCTATGAAAATGAGTTTTCTTTTCCTGGTGGACAGCGCATTACAAAAAGACGCTGATAATATTCCCCCAAAAAAGCTCACAGCTATATTGTTAAGAAGCGAAATATATAGGCTCATATCATTACCTGCCTGTTCTGGAACGCATATTCAAGGAATGCATCCTTTACTTCATTGTATTTTCCTCGTGGAATCGGTATTTCTGCAAGACTAGACATGGTAATCCCCCTAAATGTTATGTTTTGTACATATTCCAGATTTACCAGATAAGAACGGTGCGGTCTGTGAAAAAAAGGATACGTGGAAAGCTGCTTTACAAGCTCATCCATGCTGCCTGCGCTTTCCAGTACTTTTCCTGTATTCAGGTGAAATATAAGTGTGCGGTGAATGACTTCGCAATATTCCAGGGTTTTTATATCTATACGGGTAATCCCGCTCTTACATCGCAGAATGAGGCTGGTCTCCGCCTCCTTTTTACAGGCTGCAAGCACAGAATCAAGCAAACGGAAAAAGCTCTCTGCCCAGATGGGCTTTAATTGATAATAGTATGCACCTATAACGTAAGACTGCACCGCAAACTCAGAGGACGAAGTGACAAATATGATCTTGACGTTTTTATCGTATTTTCGTATCTCCGTTGCCGCTTCAATTCCATTCTCTCCCGGCATCAAGACATCCATAAACAGGATATCATATCTGTTTCCCTTCTCTATTTCCGCCACCAGGTCAAAAGGATGATTAAAAATATTGTATTCTATTTTGCAGTCTCTCTCCGCACAATACTGTTCCATAAGCCTTTGCATCTCATCAAGCACAGAAACATCATCATCACAAAACGCAATTTTTGCCATAATCCCCTTTATGCCTCCTTGGCGCCAAATATTTTCCCCAGCACTCATTATCGCACATTTTTCACAATTCGACAACAAAGGGGCTATTCATCGTTTTGCATCGTTTTACATCGATTTATACGAATTTATTTTCTCACCCACCTGGCATAGAGTTTCCTGCTGCCGGTGCTGCCGGCTGCAATCTTCGTAACCTTTTTCTTGAATTTTGGATCGCTGTACCACCCCTTGAATGTGTAGCCTTTTCTGCCACAAAAAACCCCACTGCAGAGCATTTCTGCAGCAGGGTTTTGCGGTTATCTGTTGACCGGTTCAAATAACACCATTACTTGATTTTCGCGCTGACAAGCTTGCTACAATCAGAAGCCACAACAGCCTTTCCAGCCTTCTTGTTAGCAACAACCTTGAAGTAGTATGTCTTGCCGCTTGAAAGCTTTTTGATGTCTGCGCTGTTTTTGATAACAGTGAGCTTTTTGAAGCCGCTGTTTTTCTTTGTGCTGTAATATACCGTATAGCTGTTTGCACTCTTAACCTTTGTCCAGCTGACGATTGCCTTTTTATTTCCTGCTTTGACCTTGACCGATGTCGGCGCGGAAAGCTTTGTTGCGGTCAGAAGCTCCTTTGAAACGAGAGAAATGACCTTTTTGCCATCAATCGTCTTATAGGCTTTGACAACAATCTTGTACTCCGTACCCTTTGAAAGCTTTTTAAATGTGAGGGTGAGCTTCGTTGTGTCAACGCTCTTGACAAGCTTTTTGCCCTTGTAAATATATACTCTGTATCCGCTTGCACCGGCAACCTTTTTCCAGGAAGCCTTGATTACGTTTGTGGTCTGCTTAACAGCGATCTTGCTCGTCGCAGCGGGAAGGATGTTGAAGCTCAGCTTTTTGCTGCCGCTGTAATTGCCCTTGAAGGTAACGGTTACAATCGCCTTGCCGATATTTTTGTTTTTGCTGTAAGAAACGGTGTAATCTGTTCCATTCTTAAGCGTTTTTTTGTTTGCGTCCTTAACAATGACCGCAGGTTTCTGAGCCTTTCCGTTATATGTGTACGCCGACTTTGTCAGCGCAACTGACTTAATCCCCGCTATCGGAGTTGTTGATTTTATCTTACTGCAGGCCGTGCACTTCTTAACAATCTTGCCGTTTGAGGTAAGAGTTGCCTTGACAACAGACTTGGAATACTTATGACCGAGAGCCTTGACCTTGGTCTGAGCGACTATAACGGTGTTGCAAATCGAGCAGTGCTTACCTTTGGTGAGACCTGTCTTTGTGCAGGTTGCTTTAATTTCGTTATCTATAACCGCATTATGTTCCTTACAGGATATGTTAACTATGCAGTCTTGACTTTCTGAATTAGTTATATACGGTGTAACATCGTAGGTTTTGTCTTTTTCAAGTCTGACTTCGGTAACTTTTCCTTTATCGTTACTAGAGACGGATTCACTAAGCCGGTTATTCTCAACAAGGTTTACTTCTGTTCCCTGAATATTTTCGCTGCCGAGATTTGACGAAGTTATGGTGATAAGATAAACCTTCGTTTCCGTCGGAGTAAAGAAGTAAGCGGTTTTGTTTTTACAGGAATTGTCGCCGTAACCTATTTTGGTCGGGTTAACATATTGATTGCAGTTTTGGCAGTATGTGCCATTACATACAAGGCTCTGGTGCTGCTTTGGAATGACTTTCTGAATTGCATACCCACAGCCTGTGTGTTTGCAGTGTCTGGATTCCCTTCCATCTTTGTCGCAGGTTGCCGGCCAGTCAACCGTATAGGTGTCGCTCAAATCGTGTCCAAGTGCTGGCAGTTCGGTGTAACCCTCATAATATCTGCAGTCGAAGCACTTATAGCCGACCGTTCTTCCCTTTCTGATGCATGTTGCCTCTTCAGCAGGGAGAGTTCTGCCAAACTGATGCTCCTGGAAGCTTTCAAGAGCATCACACTTTTTACAGTACTTGTAGTGACCAAGAAGTGATGTCCTTTTCTCTAATTCAGGCTCAGAATCGTGACAGGAGGAGATAATTTCTATATCCGCATCCAAGTTAACAAAGTCAGGCCAGGTATTGTATGTCCTGGTACCGTTGTGCATAATAACATAGTTCGGCATGTCCAGAGATTGGGATAGAACTATGTCATAGAAATGAGGTGGCTGGCCACCGTAATAGATTGAATTTACATTTCCCTTTTGTCCAATATAACAGCCGCCAAGCCTTACTTTTCTGCTGTATGGTTTTTTTTGGAAATATATTGTGCTGAACGGCTGTTCATTAAGAAGCTGTTTTGAAGTTACTTCTATTTCTGAGTTTCCTGTTATTGTAACATTACCCTGCGGCTCCGGTCCGTATGAATATATACAAGACGGGACGCGTGCATTATTCTGAATAAGAGTACCGGTGATATAGAGATTGTTTATATCATTGAAGGAAATAATGTGGTGCTTATTCTTATCGTTTAAATAAGTGTCACTTCCGGATTGTGCAGTAAGAGTGAGATTATAGTTGATAAACTTCCCTGCTTTTCCAAGAATATTCACATCTGCGTTTGGGTTATTCACAGTGATCATTGAAGTTTCGTTGGCTGTTGAGTTAAAGATTATCTGTCCGCCGGACTGGGTTGTGGTAATTGTGAAGTCGGTGTTTGCCTTGGAACCCGAAAAAACCACAAACAGATCCCTTGTCTCCTCGTCTGAACGAATATCTGTTGTAACTTTCAGGGTTTTTCCGTTCAAGTCAAGGGTGATTTTTCCAGGATAGCTAACTGTGATTTCGGAATACCACTCCTGCTCATCCTGATAGCTCCAATCGCCCGGAACTTGCTC
The DNA here is from genome assembly GCA_902461735.1 of uncultured Coprococcus sp. Lineage (GTDB taxonomy): Bacteria > Bacillota > Clostridia > Lachnospirales > Lachnospiraceae > Coprococcus. The sequence goes on along the minus strand of CABPYV010000013.1, from coordinate 68,556 downwards.
TTCGTAATCTATGTTGTTTTTGAGAACAACAAACTTATCGGGCGGATTTGTCTCGTTTGAGGTGGCTTCAAGAGCTTTTTCTAGCTCAGCAAAGTTGGTTACATAGGTTGTGTTTTCGTCAACCGAATAATTGTCCGCTGCCGAAACAGTGAATACTGATGCCCCGAGCATCAGTATGACAAGTGTTACGACAGTCAAAAGTTTTTTCTTTTTGCTCATAGTTTTCCCTCCTTTTAAAATTAATAATATGTAAATGTTTCCCTTCCCTACCTTAATCGGAAATGCAGAATTTTAACAGGATTCAGATTTTTATTTTCCACTTTTTGCTATCTCCGTGAAGGGTATAACCGCAATAAGAACAGCATCCGTTTTCATCGGGCAAGAATGTTGCTCCACAGCTAGGACATTCCTTTTCAGCAAAGAATTCACCGTCAGACTTTCTTTTTTCTGGATATCTAGCCCTTTGCATGGTCAGTTTCTTTTTGAATTTTTTTGTAAACGGTTTCTTATTTTCAGGAAGAAAGGTTTTGGTTCCATAAATTTCAGACTTAACCGTTGTTATTTCATCTGTGTTAGAGACTTTTAAAAGCTTGATCGTGCCGATACTGAAATCAAGCAGATCATTGTCATTTTCGTTTTTGCTAAAGTATTCGTTTAAGCAGGATCTGAGGTAGTTCTCTGAATATCCTGCGATTTTTCCCGCTAAATTGTCTTGTTTAACTTTTCCACAAATAATAGGTGTGACAATCGTTCCAAAAGCAAGAATCGCTGCACCGACACCGGCCGCAAGGGAAATCTCCGTATCCTCGATCAAGTATAAGCATAGAAAGACACTTAAGAAAAGTATGAAACCGGATAAAAGAAGCTGTAAAAATCTTTTCATATTTGTACTGATAGTTTCATAAATCTCAAACGATTCGGTCTGCCAATCGTAAAACTCGTTTTTTATAACGGCTCCGCAGTATTCACATGTAACCTGCTGACTGTTCAGCTTGACTCTTGCACCGCATGACGGGCAGGTTATTCTCAACATATCGTGATAATAGCTTTTCTTATTCTCTTTTTTGTCTGTTCGGCGAACGTGTCTCGACTGGAGTATTCTGATATATGAATTTTTACGGTATATCTCATGCTGAACCAGGTTATTTTGTGTTGACTCGAAACGCTCCAGAGTGCTGCACTTCAAAACCGATTCCCGCCATTCTCTGCCATCATCGTTCCATGTTTCAAAGTTATTTTTAGGAATGGGAACAACATCCGTGACGTAAATTTTGCGGCATAGCTTATTCTTATTAAGTACGTCGATCTGACTGACAATTTTTTTTCGGAAAGCCAGGTCCATTCTTGCCGTAAGAAGCTTTTGATCCGCTTTTCCAAGCGGAATCAGTACTCTTTCAAATGCTTTTCTTATATCCTTTCGGATTTTCGAATTCTGTAGAGGAGTTTCCCTTTTTGCCAGCAATCTTTCCAGCTTAGCTTTTTTCAAATTCTTGGGAAGATATTCCGAAAAATCCATTACAAGTATAATTTTACCGATATAGAATGTACATAATATAGCAAAAGAAGCTGCAATGCACAGCGATACTGATAAATCCATAAAATCACCTCTGATTTATTCCTTGCTGACCACTTCGTTTTCGCTCTTCTTTTTCCGTTTGTCTTTTACAATGTCACATATCATTATAACAACGAGGAACAAGCCAAAAGGGATCGCCGCGCAATAGAGAAGGAAATCAACGGGATTCCCCTCTGGGGAAAGCTTGTAATTTCCCTTTGTAGTTTTATAGACCTCTACTTTTATTGTATCGCCTTTTCTCAATTTATCGTATGTGTATCCTTTTGCGATATCTCTTGACCAAACGCGTTCTTCGTATTTTCCTTTATAGGTCTTTCCGTCAATTTCATATGAAATTCTGAATTTATATGTTGTATAATCTACATCGCCATTGTCATCCTTACTATCGTAGGTTGAAAAGTCAACAATAACAGCGGTAACTTTCCGTATATCAGTTGAGGCTGCATATTCTTTCTTTTCAATTCTGCTTGTGACAATTCCGAAGACACCCACAACCATCGATGCTATGCCGACGACCATAATAAATATGGTCATTTTAATGTCCTCTTTTTCTTTTCTTTTACTCATAACAAGTCCTCCTTTCGCAATCAGGACTGTGCCCGAAAGAGTTCAGGCACAGTTCCCAATTTTAAGCCATATTTATCTAAAGGCTGTCAAGAAGTCCTGTCTATTTTTTTTGAATAGGATTTCCGTCTTTGTCAGTGAATTTGCCGGTAAGTATCTTTATCAGATCAACAAGTACACCGATTCCAAAAACGCCGGCGGTAAAAAGATAGAGAATGCCTGTTCCGACTTTACCCGCATAGAAACGGTGGCCACCAACTCCGCCGAGGAAAAGGCAGAGAAGAAGGGCTACAAGCCAATCCTTTTCCGTCTGTCCACTGCCGTTTACACCAACGGGTGCTACATAATCTTCAACCTGCTCGCCGTTGAGTATCTTTTTAACATTTTCGGTCACCTCATCAAGATACTCACCTCTTTGAATAGGAAGATTAGCTACTCCGCTTACACCTTTTTGAATTACGCTGTTTTTGTCAACTCGCATACCATTGACGGTTGTTGTGTTCTCCTGGATGTTTGCCATGACTTTAATTTTGTTGCCATCCTTAACAAAGACCCAGACCGTAACGTCGAGGTTCGGTTCTTTCTCAAAGGAAATGCGCTTTCCAGGGATACCCCCTTTGATTTTGAAAGGCATTTTAAAAGCCGAAGCATGTGTGTTAAGCTTTTCGTATACGTCTTCAATTGTAGTTGTATAAGAGAGTTCAAACTCCCTTGGGGCTGTTGCAGTTGCCATTGATTTAATATCTACCATATTTTTTCCCTCCTTTTTTTCTTTTTTCCCTTTTTTATTTTATTATTTCGTGCTTTAACTCACACGGTAAGTTATGTGGTTGTTTATCCTTTTCCGAGCACCTCCCATTTGTCGTTCAAGGAATCATAATAATATATGAGGTTGTCACATACTCCATAATAACGTTCTCTGACGAATTGATCGTCTCTGTCTGTGCCGAGTGCAAAAATCCAACACGACCGTCCCTCAATTTCTTCAATCTGGCCCGTATACTGTACACTCATACCCATGCTTATGTAGTATTGCACCTCCTGAGATTCCAAAAGGATTTCCCTTGCTATTGCTACATTCTTATCCTCGGACTCACCATTGTAGCCATAATCGGTATACATTGAAAAATCATAGTAATTTCCGTCGACAAGCTGCCCGTCCATTCCTGACAGCATTGGGAATACCGAAAAAGAATCGTTTCCTTTTTTAAAGCTCAGAGATACATTTGAATGTATTTCACTCTCATTGCAGCGCAGTAAAAAATAATCAATCCCGTTTCCGTTGTAATTATAGAGTGCATTGTCAGTATTTACAGAATATTCACCATTATCGGTTATTTCCGCACGATAAACGGACACACTGTATTTTGTATCGGCAATAACTACCGCATAAAGCTCCGCACCGCCCACATTTACAAGGGGCGCACCGCAGAGAAAATCATATTTATCCGCATACTGACTGTCTTTTACGAAATTTAGGATTCCTTCCTCATCAGCCTCGTAACCAACATAACCGATATAGGCAATCCCAACCGATTCTTTATTGTCAAGAATTGTATTTTGAAGTTTTGATAAATCGGTATCTTTTTGCACAGTTGCCTCTGTGGTCGCCTCTGTAGCCGCCTCTGTGGTTGTCTCTGTAGTTGCCTCTGTTGTTGTCTCTGTAGTTGCTTCTGTAGTCGCCTCTGTGGTCACCTCTGTGGTTGCTTCTGTAGTCACCTCTGTGGTCGCCTCTGTGGTTGTGGCGGTTGTTTTATCTTCGGTCAGATTAGAATCCTCTGACGGTTTTGTCACACATCCAGAAACCAAGGCTGACATAATTAAAACCATCAACAGGGTCATAATGTATTTGTTGTATTTCAACATTCATTGCTCCCCCCTTTCTACTAAAACTATAGTCTTACACATTCTATTGTACGGATTTTTTGAGGTCTGTCACTGGCACAAGTGCCAGTAACAGAAAAAACTATTTTCAAACTTTTTTGACTTTGGGACATAAAAACCCCTTGACCGTGTCAGTCAAGGGGTTCATTTACTCTATTCGTCTTTTAAAGTGGTCACCATGAGCTTGTTCTCAATAGCTGTCACAACCAACGCTTCTCGATTCTCAAAGCCACCTTTTTCAACCATATCGTCTAAGTTCCAGCGCACACCGTTTTTGGAGATGCCCAGTTTATCGGCAATCTCCTGGTATGTAAAGCCCTTTATGTATAAACGGAGAATATCAAGCTGTCGGGGCGAGAATGTATCGGACATTGTGCCTTCCATTTCAATTGCAGGAGAGGTGTCAGGAAATACTTTTTCGCCTGCAAGGGTACGCCTTATCACACTTATCAGCTCCTCTGTGCCGTGGTCTTTATACCACAGGCTGTCTGCTGCACCTGTCTTTGCTCGTTCCAATACCTGCGGGTCGACAAGCGAGGTTACAATTACTATTTTGATATTCGGAAAAGCCTTTTTTATACGTTTTGCGGCGGCAAGACCAGAGTGCTTGTGCTGTGTTTGCACATCCATAAGAATAAGCTGTATTGAGCTATTGCAGTTTCTCTCTGCATCAAAAGCGTCACGATATACGCCGACAAGGCGAAAAATTTCGTTTGATTTCAGTCGCTCGGCAAAATGCTTTTGAATATATAAATCATCTTCAACCAGTATTGTATTTATCATATGTCGTTCTCCTTTTATTGAACATCAGCTCATTAATAATCGTATTTGGGGAGAGCTGGTGCTGCATGTCAGGTTTTCATATAAAACTTGACGCATCCTTTGGAATGATAAGCAGCAATTCAAATCGTGGTTTATATACAGTGTGCATTTCTCCACCGGCAGATTCTATGCTGTGGCGAATCGACGAGAGTCCGCTGCCCTCCTTAATAGGGCCCGACGGTGCAGCGCCATTATTCGTTATCGTAATATCAAACACATCCTTTCGCCCATTTACGCTGATATATACCTCATTGCCTCCGGCATGCCTGATACAATTTGTTACACATTCTTTCGCAGCGACAACTGTAAGCTCTTCGGCAAGTGAATCGGCCGGAAGGCATCCATCCATCATCACCGTTACACCGAGGATTTCCGCTGTCTGAACAACCTCTTCCATCGTTCCGCTGGCTGTCACTCGATCACTTGTAAGCACTGCAGTTGCTTCCTGTAAAGCCTCAAGCTTTTTGTCAGTGTTTTCATCGCTTTCCATTATATCACGAATTGTCAGCAAGCTTCTTCCGATTGTGTCATGTATATGTATTTTCAGGTCAAGAATTTCTTTTTCTTTTATATCATCGGCCATTCGTTCATACATTTTTTGTAGCTTTCGGTTAACCTCTTTCAGCTCATCGTTAATAGCAGTTTGACGAACGTTGCCATTATAAAGTTCAGTGACATTATGCGCTGTCATTTGAAGCCAGTTTTCATCATTGTCAACGGCTATATTCTGCTTGCGGAATTGCCAAACTGTCTTATCGGGCAGTATGTAACAATCGCCGTTAGCGATAATACTTTTATCGGGGTGCTCCAACGCTTTTTCAAGATCGTCGGTAATCTGAAACTCATGCCCGCTCAGTGCAAACGACAGACGGCGCATACGGTCATTGCAAAGGACAATACGCCCGTTCGGATCGGCAAAGCACAAACCCATAGGCAGCTTGTCTGTGGCATCTTTAACGGAAAATGGAGATAGCATGTTCTTTCGGCGGCGATACTCTCTCGTCATAGCAAAGGCAAAATGAACAACAACAACTAAAATTACCGTAATGAAAATCAGCCAAGGCGCATCTAATAAAAACGCATCCTTGCCTTTGAACGGATCCCCCTGAGTTACCGAGAACAAAAGCATAAGCAAAAACGCAAAAATCACAATACTCGGCAATTTATCGTGAGATTTTGAGTGATGCGAGAGTTGATATATATAAAGTCCCAATTCAAGCACAGCTTCCACAAACAGCAGAAGTGGTATTAAGGTCTGCAAAAAGACCGGAAGTGAAGAAAAGGCACTCATACGGCTGCACCTCCTTCAATAATAAATACAAGATGTTGGTATCCTGCGTCACCGTCCATTTCATAAAGAACGTTACCTTTATTTGAAAAAATCGACAGGTCAGCTTCGCAGCAGACATTCAGCGACAGTCGCAGTCCGTTTATATTTGCGAGACTTATTTGCACGCTTGTTAAATTTTCAAGATCTGCTTCAATTACTTCTTCATAAAAATCTAATATCGCAGCAGCGTTTTTGTCCGAAATCATGGAAAGTTCACTGTCCACATACAGAGTATTGCGTACATTTAAAAGCTTTAATGTCTGTAACGATTCGGAAAAAGCTCTCTCAAGCTCGCCGACTGCAACCTTACAATCTCGATCGGCAAGCAGTGTCAGATGCTTACGGCGTTTGATATAACTGCATAAAACGGCAATCTCGGCAAGTAGCATTTTAACTCTGTCTGTATCAGATTTTGAGATTCGGCGGTATTCCTGTGTCAATGCCGAAATGCGGTTGATCTGTTTTTGTGTTGCCGACTGCAATAGATCGTACAGTCGGTTTTGCTCCTCCACCTTGCGGCGTTTCGACTCCCGCCTGTATTCATAGCGAAGAATCTCATTTCTTTCGGCAAGCTCTTCCGCAAGACATTCTGATTCTTCCTTAATGGCAAGTAGCGCCGACATATCCTCTGTCCATACCGCATAACCGCCGCCGATTGGCATGGTATGTACGGTCAGCCCACCGTCTACTGTGACAGGAGCTTTCTCGGCTTTTCTCATTGTTTCCTTTGATATAGGTTCGATATTCAACGCTGCATAGCGAATGTTGAAGTCTTTGTCAGTAATTTCTGCCGATGTGCCGACAGATGAGGCAAAAAGATCTGCGTAGCGGCTGTTTGAATGAATATATCCGCAGGCAATGCAAGCCTCGAAACCGAACATATACATAAGACTTTGAAATGCCGTAACGTCACCAAATAAATGCTTCAGCCATGGCGTACCAACATAGTTCAATGCAAGATAAGCTAGCGATATCGCAAACGGAATTACTGGCAGATAACGACGCTTACCGTTCTTCAACCTGCATTTAAAGAGCATAACGATAAGCGCTGCTACGGCACAAAGCACCTGCCATGCGATCACGGCAAAATAGCACACACCGTAGCCATGATCTGCATCAGACCAGACATCCGCATCTTTAGGGAATGTGAAAACTAATTGATGTAGATCATTCGTAAGCACTAGAACAAGCAAAACTCCCGAAACGGCAGGCAATAGCCAGACAGATTTCGGCAGTTTATATTCATCGGGCTTGCCCAGAGACATTGCGATCAGCAGTGCAAGCATGGGTACAAACAGCATTGGCAGATAGAATAGATACCACTGGTATCTTATTGCAACCGGCTGCCAGAATATAAAGTATTTTGCTGAGCGAAAGGTAAACCACAAAATCAAAAGCACCGAAATGCCTACCAGGTATTGTCCGACCTGTTTCTGCACGATACGTTGGCGGATTGAAATTCCCCATGCGGCATAAAGCCCGATATAAATGAAACTGCGCAGATAAGAAAACAGAGTAGGATAGAAACTTTCTCTTCCAATAAGTCGAAAAGAATATGCCAAAATTACGGCAAACAAGATCAGACTCATAGGAAGCAAAGGTTCTTTGTGGAGTTTTTTGTGAAGATCTTTATGAAGTATGTTGAAGATATACGATCTACTCCCCATGCCTCTTCACCTCAATCCTGCCTCTTCCACTCTCCTTCACATCATAGAGGGCGTTATCCGCCTCCTCATACATCTCATTGAATGTCAGTTCAGTTCTTGCGATCACCGCACCCATGGAGATTCCTGTTCCTCCCTCTGTGGCCTTCACAGTCAGGTTTACCTTGTCAAATATCTGCTGGGCACGTTCCCTTATCACGTCATCAGACACGCTCTTGTTGAAGAACAGCATGGCTGCAAATTCATCACCGCCCATACGGCATGCATGGTCATCACCGCGGAGTGCCGCCTGCAGTGTCTGTGCCACAAGGACAAGATATTTGTCGCCATTGTGATGTCCGTAGGTGTCGTTGTACTGCTTGAATCTGTCTACATCCATCATGATCATCACCGCTGTGTGCGTACACTCAAGAAGTCTCTGCTCCATGTCACTTCTAAATGCCGCATGGTTCAAAAGTCCTGTGAGGGGATCTGTACGATAGGTGTTCTCCCAGTTTCTGAGTCTCACATCCGCCTTATTCTGCTCCGCATCTGTCAGCATCTTCAAAGCATATGTACTTGATACATCCACTATTACTATTTCTCCTCTGTCTTTCTGAAGTGCCGAATCATAAAACATTCTTCCAGTGCATAATACATATATATCCCTGCCATCCTTCCGATGTATCTTGTGTTCCTGAAATACAAATGTGCTCTTTGCCAGATTCGCATTTACCTGACAGAGATATTCTGTTTTATCCTCGTCCGGTATAAGGTCGATCTGGGTTATGATATTATTCTCTATGTCCTCCTTGCTGTAACCCGTAAGTTTCTCAAAATTATCGTCTACAGATATGATCCTCCAGTTTTCATCCACCAGATATCTGCTATGTTTTACTGTATGTACACGAAACGCATCCTTGCCATATTCAGAAGAATCCACCTTCTGTCTGCGCGCCATGACCCGGATCTCTGTCTGTCCGTCGTCTGTGCTGGCGCCATCACCATCAGAGTCCGCCATACCATTTCCTGGGGCAGTTCGATCACCAACATTCTCTCCATTACCATCTGCACCGACACCACCATCAGCAGCCCTCTGCTTTGATTCATTTTCCAGTGAATTCGCATACTTCTCTGAGACAAGCCTGATAAACTCAGAAACTATATATGGATCAAACTGGCTGCCCGCGCAGCTCTTTAATTCTTCTATCGCTTTTGATATCGGCATACCCTTTCTGTAAGGTCTGTCATTGATCATTGCGTCAAATGCATCGACCACCGCGATCACACGTGACAGAACCGGTATGCTTTCACGGCTCAGTCCATCCGGATATCCATTTCCATCCCATCTCTCATGATGATGCCTTATCTCCTCCGCGATCTGTCTGAGTTCTGTGTTGCTCATGGCGATCTCATAACCCTTCTCAACGTGGGAACGCATGATCTTCCATTCCTCATCCGTGAGTTTTCCCGGCTTGTTGAGTATCTCCATAGGAACTCCTACCTTTCCTATGTCATGGAGCAGACAAAGCAGCGCCAGCTTGCTCTGCTGGATATCTGACAGCTCTATTCGTCTGCCAAGCTCAGCCCCCATCTCCTGTGTACGACGCACATGCTGTTCAGTATCGCTGTCACACTCCTCAAGAGCCCTTATGAGTGATGTCAGCATATCTGAGTGCGATGATTCACTGTCCACAAGCTTTTTTGTCTTCATGGCTGTTGCCGCATCAATGATTGCAGCGACTATGCTCTGTCCCTCATCCGCAGCCACCCCCACTGCATACTGTATACTTCCATCATACTGTTCTTTGACCTTTTCGACACATGCAGCCATCTCTTCCTCACTGCTGTGACTGCAAAGTGCTATCAGGTGCGCATCAATCCCCCTGACATAATATGTTCTCTCCGGAAAGTTCTTTCTCATGATGCCCGCAAGTGCATTTATCCTCTGGTCACCCGCCTGATTACCACGAGTGCTGTTGATCACAGACAATCCGTTGATATCGCATATTGCCACTCCAACCGGAAACGTAAAATGGTCCACCTCTTCCATGGCAAGTCTCTGAAAGCTATCCCATTTCTGAAATCCTGTAAGCATATCCGTCTCCAGAGATATATCAGAAAATACAAACATCTGACCAAGTCTGCGACCTTCCTTGTTGTCAAGCCTTCTGATATCGCACCTTAAAGGTCTGTCTCCATCATCACCTTTTATATAGCACTGCAGAGAAAAACTGTCGTCATCAGCTGCAAGATCAACTGACAGATCATACGTCTCAAGAAACTGCTGCAGATTCTCACATTTGCAGAGGAGTTCCTTTCCAAGGAAATCATCCGCCCTGTCATTGTGCAGGATCAAATGATTGTCATAATCAAACAAGACTATTCCCTGACCTATATTCTCGAATATGTTTGTCTTTAGTTTGTTGAGCATTCCATGGGTTGAATAATTAAAGCAGCTCCAGTACAGAATATATGATGTAAGACTGTAGCCACAGATGGAATAATCCAGAAGTTTGTATACCTCCGCTCCCGGAACGTAGAGAAATATTGCATTTATCCCAACGAGCGCAAGAAGTCCCATGATGACACTGCTGTACTGCAAACGATATTCATGTGGGATCTTGCAAAGTTTCTTTACAAGGAGTATGAGTACTACACACACAAGCGCATATGAAAAAACCAGATGCATATCATACAGCAGTTTCATATCATAGCTGTATTTTGCTATCACGGTATCTCTTCTGACATACCCTATCGCTATATTTTTGAATGGGTTTATGGCAAATATTACAAGCTCATACAGACAGTAAAAAAAGCATACGCCTATTGCTGCTCTTCCATACTTTGAAAAACGTCCTTTTGTAAAATAAACAATAAATATGAGCAGACATACCAGCATATAATCAATGCTTACGAAATATATACTCGACATGACGGACATGGCCATATACGAATCGCTTATAATGCTGATAAGATAACTGATATCGACTATAGCTGCTCCTATGCAGGCAAGTCCCAGAAACCTTCCAGTCGTCTTATTCTTTTTTATGGATTTCATCGCCAGTATAATATCCATGACGGCTATTATAATTGACGAAAAGACATATATCTTTAAAACGACTTCATTCATACTCATTCCTCCTGAACACCAGCCATGCAAAATTTGCCTTTGGCAAATGGCTGGCGCTACATGTCAAGTTTTCATATAAAACTTGACACATCCAATGCAACAAAATATGGTTATATTTTACTACGTATCAAGATATGGGGCAATGCGGAAATTTCAGATGTTCTCCCCATTTTATTTACACATAAATTTCAACTGGTTTACCGACATTCAAATATTGAACACACCTGTATTTGGTGATAAAATTTACTATATTTATTGAATTTGGAGAACTAAGATGCAGAAAAAAATCGCTCTAATAAATGATGTTACAGGATTCGGAAGATGTTCCATCGCTGTCATGGCACCGATAGTGTCCGCCATGAAGATCCAGGCAGTCACTGTGCCGACGGCAATACTATCTACACATACACAGTTTCCTATATTTTACTTTGATGACTACACACCAAAAATGCGGGATTACATCCAGACATACAAAGATCTGGAGCTGCAGTTTGATGCCATATCCACAGGATTTCTCGGCTCTGAGGAACAGGTTGATATAGTTATCGACTTTATCAAATACTTTAAAAACGAGAAGAATTTTGTTATCGTCGATCCAGTCATGGGTGACTACGGCAAGCTGTACCCAACCTATACCGCGTCTATGTGCAGCAAGATGAAGGAGCTTGTAAAATATGCCAACATTATCACTCCTAATCTGACGGAGCTTTGCACCCTCCTTGATCTTCCATATCCGGAGCACACTGTGACCGTGAACGAGCTAAGGCAAATGTGCATGACCTTGGCGGAGCAGGGACCGGAACATATCGTTGTGACAGGAATACATTTCAATAAGACTCAGATAGCCAACTTCATCTACAACAAGGATGAGGATTTCCAGATGGTCATGGTTGACAGGATCGGCGGCGACAGGAGCGGCACCGGAGATGTGATCGCAGCCATCATTGCGGGTATGTATCTGAACGGACACAGCGTCTATGAGTCCGTGAAAAAGGCCGCTTCATATGTATCAAAGTGCATAAGCTACTGCGTTGAGAACAATGTTCCGGAGAACTGGGGACTGTGCTTTGAGATGTACATGAAAGACCTGACAGAGGCATGACATTTGCCATCCATTTTTACGCGACATACTTTTATTGTATGTATATTTGAGCTGTGTTCTATCACAGCAATATCACAATTTTAATTATATGGAGATACTAACTATGGTTTTATACACTGTAACCGGAAAAGTCGGTGAGGAAGGTTACCTCGACATTGCAAAGAGCGGGAATCTCACAGGCAAAAATATATATGTAAACATGACAAACAAATGCCCATGCAGCTGTGTGTTCTGCCTGAGGCAGACAAAAAAGCAGCAGGAGAACAATACTCTCTGGCTGAAGGATGGCGAGCCTTCTATAGAGGAGGTTCTGGAACTTTTCTCAAAGTATGACCTGAATATCATAAATGAACTTGTATTTTGTGGATTTGGCGAGCCTCTTGAGAGACTTGAAGATGTGTGCGCGGTGATCGATTCACTGAAAAACACATATCCCAATCTCAAAGTCCGTCTCAACACCATCGGGCTTGCCAATCTTATATATGAGAGAGATGTCACACCAGAGCTTGAGGGTCGATTCGACACTGTATCAATATCCCTGAACGCCCCTGATGAAAATGAATTTCTTGAGCTGACCAGATCACGCTATGGGATCCAGTCCTACGCGGCCATCAAGGATTTTGCCGTTCTTGCCAAAAGGTACGTGCCACACGTTGTCATGACAGTTGTTGACAAGGTCATGCCCGAGGATAAGATCGAGCGATGCCGCCAGATATGCAAGGATTTAGGCGTGACTTTGAGGGTTCGCCCATTTGAAAATTAACCGCATTTTACAGTGACACTTACAAAGGAGGTACCGCTATGTTTCAATCTCTAGAGTTAAAACACCCAAGATTTTATCAGATATTCCGCCTGTTCATCGTCGTATTTGCATCTGTACTATACGCATGGAATCTCCGATGCTTTGCCAAGACCGCAGGACTGTTTCCAAGCGGGTTCTCCGGAGCATCCCTGCTTCTCCAGAACATTGGAATAAAATTTCTGCACATAAGCGTGCCTTTTGCAGTATTCAACATTGGACTGAATCTATTTCCCACATACATATCATACAAATATATCGGCAAAAGATTTACCCTCTATTCGATCATAGTCATTCTTCTGTCGAGTATATTTGTGGATATTCTGCCATCATATGTATTCACTGACGATATAATGCTTGTAAGCCTGTTCGGCGGTCTCATCAACGGACTCGCCATCAGCCTGTGCCTGAACGTTGGAACCAGCACCGGGGGAACTGATTTCATCAGCATATTCCTGTCCCACCAGAAGGGTATAGATGCGTGGAACTACATACTGCTCGGAAACATCGTGATGCTGATCGCCGCCGGTGCACTGTTCGGCTGGTCAAAGGCTCTGTACTCCATCATCTACCAGTTCTGCAGCACGCAGGTGATCCAGCTTCTGTATAAGAGATATAAGAAAGAAACGTTGTTCATCATCTCCGACAAATCAAACGAGATATATCACGCCATCAAAGATCTGACAAATCACGACGCCACATTATTCACCGGTATCGGCTGCTATGAGGAGAAGGAGAAAACCCTTATCTATTCTGTCATCAACGCCGAGGCAAAGCGTGAGCTCATCCCGATGATCCGTGGAATAGATGAGCACGCATTCATCAACGTGGTGAAGACCGAAGAGCTGGACGGAAGATTCCATGATATTCCGCACGACTGATGATCAATGAACTGCCACTTGTATCCGAACGATCATAATACCTTTACGAAATGAACGCACAATAAACATTCCTGTCACCAATATACATATCTCTTATAAGTTAGCCTTATACAGCGTACCGCGCCTCTTCATCCACACAAATGCTCCCACGCATATCACTATGGATATAAATGATCCAGCCGGCGCCGCAAATCCCATCGGGAACAGGGTGTCTGGATACATGATAGATGCAATGTAAGAACCTGGAATTCTTGCACATACTATGGCTATCATATTGTGAATAAACCCTATATAGGATTTGCCATAGGCGCAGAAATATCCGGTGAAACTGAAATGTATTCCCGCAAATACGCAGTCCACTATATAACTGCTGATATACTGAACTCCCATCGCTACAACTACTTTGTTCTTACTAAAGAGTCCCACAAGTTCCGGTGCAAATATTTCAACTACCGCAATAGCTATGGCTCCGTATACCACTATGATCCCCAGCGCATACCTTAGTATCTGCTCCGTCCGGTCATGCTTTCCTGCGCCAATATTCTGGGCGGCAAGCGCGGATACAGTTGCCAGCATGGAGGATGGCACTATGAATATAAAGCTTATCATCTTCTCCACAACTCCAACTGCGGCGGCATCATTTACACCACGGTTGTTGGCTATGACTGTTATCACGATGAAAGCGATCTGTATGCATCCGTCCTGAACAGCCACCGGGAGACCTATCTTTACGATCTCTCCAAGCACAGATCTTCTCGGAACGAAATCATTTTTCGTGAGTCTCAAACCTGTGTTCATTCTCTTTATCGCAACAAATGATATTATAACGCTGAATGTCTGCGCCAGAGTCGTTCCTAGAGCAGCGCCAAGAGGGCCCATGCCACAGGCACCTATAAATATGTAATCAAGTGCTATATTAAGGCCACACGCAACCGCAATGAAATACATAGGACTCTTAGAATCTCCAAGTCCTCTGAATACCGAACTTATCACGTTGTATGCTGTTATAAATGGAATTCCTATAAAGCAGACTATCAGGTAATCGGTGATTCCTTTTACAGCCTCCTTGGGTGTATCCATGACCGCAACTATTGGATTTATAAAAATGAGCAGCATTACTGTAAGTACTACTGATATTATCATGAAGATTGTGACTGTATTTCCGATGGCAGCCTGGGCATCCTGAAGCTTTTTTGCCCCCACTGCTTTTCCTATGACAACAGTTGTTCCCATGGCAAGACCAACCAAAATCACCGTGAGCATATGCATGACCTGAGATCCATTTGCAACCGCTGTGGTGGCCCCGGCATCATTGCCACAGAACTGTCCTATGATGAACAGATCCGCCATCCCATATAATGTTTGCAGAAAATAAGATAAAAGATAAGGCAGCGCAAAATACGCCATTGTCTTTGGCACACTGCCGGTCGTAAGGTTCTTCTCCATTATATATGTCCTCGTCTTTCATGTTGATGGGGACGGAGGTACCTGTCCCTCTGCGGGGGACGGAGGTGCCTGTCCCCTCTGTGTGGGGGACGGAGGTACCTGTCCCCTCCGTCCCCACATGATATTAAACCTTACAACAATTGTAATGTCAACACATCAACTCTACCAAGGATACTGACCCTTCTTGGCATATGGCAGGAGTTTTCCGTCAAACTTGATAATGACTCTATGGTTGCCCTCGGCATCCTCAGTCACATCCACGTCAAGGCCAAAATCGATGGCACTCATGATGGCATTGCCGCCCTGCTCATGGATTATGTCCTTGATGGCAGGACCATATGTATCAATGACCTCATGAAGTCTGTAGAGAATAGGATCCGTGTTGCCTTTATATGGGTGCTCTGCAAGAAATGCTGTGGCTGACTTGTCTATTCCCAGTGCCTCTGCAAGCTTATCGCAATATTCTTCAGGCACATACTGCTGTCCCTCAAATGCTGATGCTAGCCATACTTTATTCACACCTATTTTCTCTGCCAGCGCCTCATATGTGAGTCCGCTTGCCTTTTTTGCTGCCTTCATAGCGTCAAGTTCATCTGCGTGCTGCAATCTGATAAGATAATCTGCATTGTTCATCGGTGTCATAATATCATCCTCCTCAAAAATCTGTACGGATATAAAATCCATCATAAAAAAATAGAGGCACTGCAAGATTATGCAGTACCTCTTTGTACATCTGAGCTAATAATAGTCCTCTATCCCCAATATTGCAATACACAATATTATTTATTTTAATTTAATTCTTCAAATATCTATGCCAATCTGAACATTGTCATTCTCTTAATCGCATACTTATCATGCAACTATTATGGACATAAGATAGAATGGTGTTGTACCCACACTCTCATCATCAAGAACCGTTATCTCAAGTGTGTGTTTCTTCTTCTCACTATGATGAAGCACAGGCTCTATATACAGACAGTCACCCCAGTCCTCATCAAAATTGCCATCCAATAAAACCGGATGCTCGACGTCCCCATCAATCACAGCCTGAGCCCTGACAGCAGGTCTTGATATTGTCTTTCTGTACTGTATTCCTATGCAGCTACCCTCAAGTTCAAATGTTATGCTATCACCGGCATTTTCTCCGATCCATCCATTTTTGAAATGATCAAGATGTCCCATCTTCTCATTTGTATCCGCTCTGAAACCTGAAAGTTTTGGGCTAACCTCGCGTATCGTGAGCCTTCTTGCGCCCTCATATGCATTTGCGGTGACAGGGGTAGGAAGTACACATGAGCAGACCGATTCATCCTGTATATTTCTCCCTATGTCCGCGCCAGTATCTACGGTATCCGTCTTTGAGTCATCAGACAAATTCTCAGACTGTATGAGATCACCCACAATACTCTCAAGAAACTTTGTTATCTCATCCGCTACCAGGCCATGACCCTTGTCATTTGGATGAAGTCCATCCGGGGTTATGTCGATCCTGTTATATTCTCCCGCCTTCATCCGCCTGTATATGGTGTCATGTACACTCACATGCGGCACTCCGTAATGATCTGCAAGTCTGTTGTGAATATCCTGGGTGCTTACACCCGTGTCGTAGAAAACGTTATTGAGTACCACCACCGCCGGTCTTGATGACCAGCAAAGCAATTTTCTCAGCACACCCTCAAAGGTCTCTTCACAATATATGTTATCCACATCATTTACGCTAAAATCCACCACAACTAGATCCGGCTGATACATGAGCACATCAGTGACCGCTCTGGACACACCATAATAGGAATCCGTACCGCCGATTCCGCCATTCACATAATTGAACTTTGCCTGTGGGAATGTATCACACCACCACTTATACACTCTGTATGCATATGTATTTTCATGCACTGTAGCCAAACTTCCCTGTGTTATCGAACCGCCCAGAAAAGCTATTGTCAGCTCCTGTCCACTCTGAGCACGCTGTATAACTGATTTTATTCTTTCAAGATCATAATTTTCCATGGTTTACCCTCCTCATCTGAACATCAGCTCCTTAACTGTCGCCTTCGGTGAGAGATGATGCTACATGTCAAGTTTCCACAGAAATCTTGACACATCATTTGCACTCTGTACATTTATCCCTGTTCTATATTACCTCTAAGTTAGGATATAATTTAATTCCACCCCTCAATTTCGAGACCTTCTATATATTCTGCCAGCTCCGTTGCCATCTCACACGCCTCCGGTATCCTCAAATGTCCTGGCGTGCCGAATCCGTTTCTTCCATATACATAATGAGTTATCATTTTATCATTCATACTGTCAACCACTTCATCTATAGCCTTGTCCCATGAACAGTCGTGGCAGAGAAGTGTGGTACAGCAGATTATGTGTGCATCCGGATATGTCTTCCTGAGTTTTCCCAGAAATTTCATGTAATGGTCACGCCACGTTTCCGCCTGCCTGCCGTTATAGTCATTTTTCATAAAATCATACGGATGGTTGTCATTCTGTCCTATAGCAACTATAACAACCTGAGGTGTGTACTGGGAGAAATCCCACTGTGTCGTCGAACCAAATGTAGGGTTGTAGTGAACCTTATCCCACACACTTTCCATGCCAATCTGATTCGGCTCCTGGAACCATCCTATCCTGTCCATGAGAGCTATCCCTCCCTGGGCTATGTCATGAATCTGTGCTTTCAGCTTTCTTGCAGTAATCCACGCATACGAATACCAGCTATTAGAATAACCGCCATTGTGTACCGGGTCTTCCTTTCCAACATAGTCGACAGCCTCAGATACTTCACCCGCTGACACCGAATCTCCATACACCTCTATTCGCCTGCCCGACAGAGGTTTCAAAGGAAGAAGTCTCTCCCCATCTCCAATCTCATACTCAAGTATAGTTACCTCATGGCATGCATCCTGTCTCTTGAAGAACAGCACACAATGTTCATTTGTATCGTTATCCGGAACAACTATATCAAGTTCCGTAATTCCCTCTTTATTTAAAAGATAACTTCTCTGCGACTGATCGATTATACATCCAAGATAATTGTCCCAATAGTTATTCCTGTTGGACACCTTTATCTTAAGAGTATTGCCCGTAAATTTCATCGCCGCAGATGTACACGGATATACCCACACCGGCTTTTCCTCATCCGTCCAGTCAATACGTCCTGTGTACCTGATCATAACATCATTTGGCTTGATTTTCATGTCTTCTTCCTCTGTCATTATAAATTTTCTTATTATTTTTTCCGCAAATGTATAGTCCCTATAATGTCTCCATTGTTCAGTCTTTTCACTTTGTTCCATTTACATTTCTATTTTATATTAGTTATTTTTCGCTTTGCAGTCAAACTTAATTTAGCTAATTATTAATTGTTTTTAATTGCAGATAAAGTTTTAAAAACTACGAGAAGAACGCTCCTCGTAAACAAAAAAGGCGATAACTGCCTGATCCATCCAAATGGACGAACAAGCAACTATCGCCTTCTATAAATTTACTTTAGTTATTTTTTGTCAAATCCTCGCTTTTTGCCAATGGCCAATATCATTCCAGCTATTGAAAGCCCACAGATAATTATGTACAATGCTACATTTTCTGTGTCCCCTGTGTTTGGAGCTGATTTTTTCGTTTCCATTGTAGTTCCTGTTGTAGTTTCTGTTGTAGTTTCTGTTGTCACTTCTGTGCTGCCATCAGTTACCTGCTCTGTTGATACCTCCGTGCTACTGTCTGTTGTCGGCTCAGTTGTCTTCTCCGCCTCTGTGGTCGGATCACTTCTATCCTTGAGAGCCGGTATCGTCTCAGACATTTTATATCCACACTCTGAACATGTTCTCTCACGGCTTCCATCAACGCTGTGTGTTGCCTTTTTTGTTATCGTCCAATCGCTCCACACATGTGACGCCTTATCTGCTATACTGTCACAAACTGTACACACTTTCCAGTGATCTTCACTATCATATACCCATTCATTTCCATATGCATGTCCTGGAGCAACTATCTCTATATCCTCATCTGTGATCTCTGAAGTTGCATTCTCATCTGAAAACTTTGCGCCGCATCGTGTACATGTCCAGTATTCTATACTTCCATCTGTCTCACATGTAGCGTCCACAGCAGGTACATCTACGATCTGGTGTGATAAGCTTGCCCATACATAATGAGGGCTCTCATATTCAACTCCGTCCATCACAGCCTTATAGTATCCTTCTCCGTCTTCGGTACATGTAGGCTCAGTATACACTCTGTCCAATGTGTCCGCCTCTGTAGTGGCTCCACACATACATACACCAACCAGCTTCACATTATTAACATTTTCTATAAAATCATCTATCGACATTTCAGAAACATTTGAAATCCAGTCATACCGATATGCACATGTATGATCTATCATATTATTGCTGTTATCCGGGACCTCACCATTTACATATGCTGTTATCGTTCCCTGCTCAGAACTGAAAACTCTATATGTGGTGCCGTACCAACTGCTGCCCATTTCCAGCCTGTTGCCAGCGGTATTCGTGATATTTGCAGTTACATTTGCAGTGTTGTTTGACACCAGGGCAGCATGATTGTATCCCATTATCACACTATCTCCGATGTTTGTGATATTCAGGACAATATCACTGTTTCCGTTTATTCTAACTGATGTACACCAGGCCGACCCTTTTATACTAGCGTTGTCCAAAGTTATATTACATGTAAACAACGAACCCGAATTATTATCAATATCCAGCGGTGTATCTGCCCTCAATGATCCGGTTATAACGTATGCCCCGGTAAAGGCTACCTCTGAACCTCCGCCCTGTGTATATCCTGTAGATGTTATATCTATAGCTCCATTTCCGAGATCCAGGGTCACAGTTTCTTCATCCGCCCGGGCTGTTACCGGCAACGTCAGCACTATGATGCCTATCACACATAATGCCATGATCAACTTTCTTATTTTTTTCATATTCTCAATCCTCCTATTTCTGTTCATTTACCTATTTGTTTTCTTATCAAGATATTCTTCGCCCCAATACGGCAAATCACCAATTTCTGAGCATTGTTACTAATATTATACATTCCAGTAAATGACATGTACACTAACCAAACGGATAGTAATTATCCATACAAATATTTAAATAAAAAGATCCAACGGGTACACCCCATAACGTGATATATCCGTTGGATCTTTATTTACACAAGTACACTATTGTGTAATTAATCTGATTTATCTAATTTTATCTATGCTACCTTTTTATCCTGAGTCATATCCTCTGAATCCTCTGATTCTCTGTGCATCTTCTCGCCCCAGTTCTCATCAACAAAACATTTGATTGCTGCTGCAAGTGCTATGATTCCGAACGCATAAGCTAAAATATCCATTGCCATAATTATCTCTCCTTCACTGGTGAACGCATTTCGCGTTGATTCTCAACAACATAGTCTCAAACTGCCAATGAAGACTCAGATGACATACGCAAACGCCTTTATCCGCATTTGCCCAATCCTATTTTACAATTCTCTATGACTTTCTATGACGAATTTTTCTCATCTGAGATACCCTTCACCGGCATATCCCAGACGTTTTTTTCCATCTTTTTTGTGTATATATTTGAGAAGCAGCCTCCTGTGGCTGTACACAAGCTCCACATATCTGCCGGTAAGTGTACATGCACAGACTATCAAACTGAGCAGCAAGGCGGAAAGAACCGCAGCAAACATCCATGTATCTTCCAGAGATTCTCCCATGTTTCCAGTCTTGATATTTCTCGTTTGAACTGTCAGACCGGCTGTGTTATCTACCATCAGCATATCATTATTTCCTGCTTCTATCCCCCTGCTCTCGCCGAGAGATGCGACAGAATGTGAGGAATAATTTTTTACATTCGGATTGTAGAGTCCGTATATTCCCAGATAGGAGACACACATTGCAAGCACAATTAGCCATGCAAATATATCGTATTTTTCTCTGCGTACCAACATATGCGTCACCTCCTGAATATAATAAGTGTTCCTGCAATCACACCCACGACTGTCACTATCTGACAAATACTTATGTCGTCTGTGTTCTGTAAAGTATTATATTATATCAAGACGTTTTTTTCTTCCGATGTTACTCTTCTTTAGCTGTATCTTTGCCATATACTTAAATACAAATTTTTTAATTCGTCAGATGCGATTATATACCCTAACTTTTTAATCCTTCATTCCCTTCATTCCCTTCACTCTCATCCGGCTGAACAACCTCTATCCTGAATACATTTATCGTATCAACATCAGGGCAGCAAAACACCGCTGTACCCGGCTCATTTCCCGGAATACTTCCGCCATATCTGAGTATGTCCACATATGGGAATGCCACATGCATAGCCATAGGACAGAGCTCTCCTCTCTCCGTATCAAAGTCATAGGAATCACCAATCTTGTGACCTCTATGACAGCCATGTGGTCCCTTTTGATCTATGAGTGTGATCCTTATCCTTGGTCTGGTCATTTTGTTATCACCTCTATGTACTGCTCAAGCGGGATTCCCTTATACTTATCGGCATTGTTCTTGTTCAGATCTATGAGCTTTTCGACAACTTTCATGGCCGACTGAACGCTGTCCTCTATGCTGTTGCCGCCCCTGTACTTTCCAATGAGTACGGCAGAGAATATATCTCCGGTTCCCGGAAACCTCACAGGAATCTCCGTGTATGGGAACACATTCATCTTGTCCGTGTCACCGTCCAGCATAAGGGTGCTTGTCTGTCCGTCTATATTTACACTGGTTATAACCACTGTCTTTGCACCATACCCGTGAAGTGTGTGCGCAAGCTCCTCTGCCTCTGTCATAGTCAATATCTTCTTGTCTGTGTATTTGCCCGCAAGAAATGCCGCCTCAGTACAGTTTGGGACTATCAGATCCGCAACCTTACACATCTGCCTCATATATCCCACAGTATTTTCTGTGACACCATTGTACAGTACGCCATCGTCACCCATGATCGGATCGACAAATATAAACGCTCCCTGAGATTTCTTCTTCTCACAGTACTCAGCCACCAGCTTCGTCTGATCCTCGGATACAAGAAAACCTGTTGCTATAGTGTCAAATACAAATCCAAGTTCATCCCACACTCTCATGCTGTTCTTCATATAGCCGGTGGTCTCAAGAATATCGAATTTACCGTAGTCCAGTGTGTTTGACACGAGGGCTGTCGGCAGGTTATACACCTGAAATTTCATGTTGGACATGATCGGTATCATGGCTGACAGTGCCACTTTTCCGTAGCCTGCCATATCATTTATAAGAAGTATATTGTTCATAGTCTCTTCCTCTTTTCATCTTACACTAACATCAGCACAATTAGCCGTGCCTTGACTCACATGAATTTATCTGCAGATGTCATATCACATATGTCTTCATCTCTTATAACATATATTTGTTGCCGGATAAAGTCTGCTTTATAAACTCATATTCCTCATCCGTGACGGAGTACAGATTCCTCACTATATCGTCTATCTCATCGTACACCCTATACTGCTCAATTTGGTCTGTCCCATGCATACTTGTTCCCGCCAGGATCAGCTCATCGACTTTTGAGATTATATCCCGTTGTGTATTTTCATCTGCTGCCGGAATAGGCAGTGACTCTATATGTGATCTGAGCACCTTCACCGCATTGTAACGTTTCTCATATATATACTGCGCCACACGGGAGTTCAACACCGCCATAATGTACTTCATGTCAAGCCCCGCCACACGCGGTATCACCACATTACAGCTGTTTAATGTGAGATATCTTCTGTCATCGTAGGCAAATACAAGCTGGCGGTTGATAAATCTGTATATCAGTTTCTCCGGTGCGCGGTAAATTCGTTCAGGAGCCGCCTGCTGATAAAGTGAAATATCCGATGCTATGAACCTCTCTGGCTCACCATATCTGTATCTGTACACGTCTGCACCGGTAACAACGCCTTCCATACCATCTGCACACTCTTCCGACAGGTATCTATCGTTATCTCCGGTCACTATACCAAGCGCAAAATCTGCCTGTCCGCGCAAAAATATACAATCAGTTACTTTATCAAGCTTATCAAGCAGCCTGTATTCATCATCATTAAGTCTCAGCAAGAATCCGTCGATATCAAGTGGTCTGTCTGTACCAATAACAAATTCTTCACCGGCTCTGGATATTCTTGCCCCTATGCTATGTCCCGGATCCGCACTCTTTTTGAGATGCATCGCAACCGCCGGGCACTGCACTCCGTGAAACACATTGTCGAGGAATCTCACACGTCTTACATTTGTTGTGTTCGCTATAATCTGCCGTGCAGCGCTGTGATTTCTGACATCCAACACCGCCTCTGGCAATACAAATGCCAGCATTCCGTCATCTCCGAGCAGCCCCAGCGCACGCTCCACAAATATATCATACGACTCCGAACCTCTTCCGGCCGCAGTTTTATAGTTTTCTCTTAAAGCCTTTTGTGCTGCACTGTCAAATTTATATCCCCAGGGCGGATTGCCTATGATCACATCGTAATTCACAGTATTCGATATACGATTCTCTGATTTCGCAAGGAAATCCCTGCACTCTACGTTTTCACATATAGTCCGTATATCACTCTCTGCTTTCACGTTCTCCCTTCCAGCAATCCTTGTAAGTGCCAGATTGAACCGCGCAAGCTGCACACTGAGCATATCTGTATCAAATGCATGTATATTGCATATATCCACATCTTCTGAAAACTGTATTAGAAAATTTCCTGTTCCACAGCACGGGTCAAGAACTTTCTTTCCTTTTAGTCCGCCCCCCAGATCCTGACTGATATCCATTATCATATTCCTGACGATTTCTGTCGGCGTAAAATATGATCCTGCAGCTTTCCGTACACCGATATCCCGAACAGACATGTATAGCAGACCGAGAACATCCTCTCCCTTTTGAAACTTATAGCTGATATCCAGCAGATCATCATGCTCACTTATCCATGTCTCTATTTCTTTCTTGTCCTGAATTATATCGTCAAGCAGAATGCTCCACACACCTACGTCAAGTCTGCCGTCTATATACTCTCTAAGTATCTCATTTGTCTCCGGGATGTCTACCAGAAGTTTAAGCGCGCAATCCGAAAGCAACGCCCTCATGGCTGTTTCTGTCACACAAATATTTTGTTCCGCAATCATTCCGGCAAGCTTTTTCACTACATCTGTGCTCTCACAGTCCTCTGATACATACCTGTCGTAAAAGCCTTTCCCGGATACATATCCCTTGTTCCGCCTGCTGCGAAGTGCATTCCGCTTACCGTTTTTAAGCGACCGCTGCAACTCTATGACATAATCCTCAGTAAAATACACCTTTCCATCCGTCATGTCTCTCTGTGATTCAATTTTCCCAAGCCTGAGCCAGTTGCGCCCTGTCGCCTTCGATATTGAAAGCATTTGGCATACCTCATCCAATGCTATGTATTTCTCGCCCATATACAGCCTCTCTACCTATGCTTTGAACGGATTTTAACACCTCACCCATGACTTGTCTACACTTTGAGCAAAACTTGCCAAATCGGATTGTCATGCCTCCGTCTGAGGCTCATTTGATGTCTCGGCGCATCCTGCTCCCGCAAGCTGTCTCTTAAATATAGTTCTAAATATCAATCTCACAAGTGGTCCGCAATAGCAGAGCTGCCAGAGCAGTGCAACAGGGAGATTCATTCCCCATGTCTGGATAAATGTACCAACACTTGGTGAATCCTTGAACAAAACAGTTGCTATAAGGCTCATGATTGGACACATCATTATGCAGATGTAGAATGATATCATGAAGGTTATCACCTGTGGTCTGTCAGTCGGCCTCACGATCTTGAACGCAAGCATTGGTGCAAGCTTTCCAACCACGAAAAGCTCAAGCACAATAGCTATCGGCCACATGATCGGCATCTCATGAAGTGCCATGACAAATGTCTGATTGGTGAAACCTCCTGTGTTAAGCGCTACATTGTAGCAGATCATTCCATAGACCATGAACATGGCCATGATGGTTGTGAATACGAATTCCTGTAATTTGTTTTGTGGCATAATAATTTCCTCCTTACGAAAATAATTGAGCATGCGCATTTAAAGGCGCTTCGCGCGGGCGCATGCGTGCTTCGCAAGGATTCCTCCCGCTTGCGCGGGCTCCTCCTTACGAAAATAAAAAGCCCAACGAAACTTTCATCTCGTTGAGCTTAACTGCGACTACCATTAATTGCCCTTATGGTAGCACATACATTTTTAAATTGCAAGTAATTTTCTGTTTTTTATATACAATTTCTACCCATCTGGGGACGGAGGTACCTGTCCCCAGATACAAAGTGGAGAGGATTATTCTGCCACGGCCTTCTTGCCAGTGTACAGCTGATAATATCTGCCCTTCATGTCAATGAGCTGATCGTGGGTGCCTCGCTCTATGATGCGTCCCTGCTCCATGACCATGATACAGTCCGCATCCTTGACCGTGGAAAGTCGGTGAGCTATGACAAATGACGTTCTTCCCTCCATGAGGGCATCCATTCCCTTTGAAACCATGGCCTCGGTTCTCGTATCAATGGATGATGTAGCCTCATCGAGGATCAGAGCCGGTGGATCTGCAACCGCCGCCCTCGCGATAGCCAGCAGCTGTCTCTGTCCCTGACTGAGATTTGCCCCGTCTCCGGTGAGCACTGTGTTGTAGCCGTCAGGAAGACGCTTTATGAAATCGTGGGCATTTGCCAGCTTTGCAGCCTTGATACACTCCTCATCCGTGGCATCTAGTTTGCCGTATCTTATGTTGTCCATGACTGTTCCTGTGAACAGATGTGTATCCTGAAGAACTATACCAAGACTTCGTCTGAGATCCGGCTTTTTGATTTTGCCTATGTTGATATTGTCGTACCTTATCTTGCCGTCCTGTATATCGTAAAACCTGTTTATCAGATTGGTTATAGTCGTCTTGCCCGCACCTGTACTTCCGACAAATGCAATCTTCTGACCAGGCTTTGCATACATATTTATGTCGTGCAGAACTATCTTATCCGGGTTGTAACCGAAATCAACATTCTCAAATTCAACCTCACCTGTGAGTTCCCTGTATGTCACTTCACCTGTCTCATGCCTATGTCTCCATGCCCAGAGTCCGGTTCTCTCCTCGGTCTCCGTGAGATTGCCATTTGCATCCTTCTTTGCATTTACCAGCTCAACATAGCCCTCGTCCTCCTCAGGTTTCTCGTCTGTCATAGTAAATACCCTGTCAGCTCCGGCAGCCGCCATGACTATTGCATTGATCTGCTGACTTATCTGTGTAACCGGCATCGTAAAGCTCTTGTTAAGCGTCAGGAATGCCACAAGTGTTCCTATGGTAAGCCCTGACCAGCCATTTACTGCAAGTACACCTCCAAGTACAGCACAGAGAACGTAGCTTATGTTTCCAAGGTTTGCATTCACTGGCATGGTAATGTTGGCTATCATATTGGCCTTGTAGGCGCTGTCCTGAAGAGATCTGTTCAACTTGCAGAAATCGTCATATGCCTTTTCTTCGTGGCAGAACACCTTGACAACCTTCTGGCCGCCCATCATTTCCTCTATATAGCCATTTACCTTACCAAGATCCTGCTGCTGCTTCATGAAATATCTTCCCGACTTCGCGCCCAAGCTCGACGTCGCCTTTATCATGATAAGCACCATGACGACTGAAAGCACCGTGAGCGGTATATCAAGAACTATCATCGCAATGAGTGTTGAGATAAATGTGATGCTTGAGTTGATAAGCTGCGGCATACTCTGACTTATGACCTGACGGAGTGTGTCAACATCATTGGTGTACACCGACATGATATCCCCATGTGCATGCGTATCAAAGAAAGATATCGGAAGAGATTCCATTCGCTCAAAGAGCTGAACTCTGAGCCGCTTCATGGTTCCCTGGGTCACATTTACCATGATCCTGTTGTACGCGTATGCGCAGATGATTCCCAGCACAAGTATAAGACCAAGACCCAGCATCCTGTGGGCGAGAGGTCCATAATCAGGTGTACTCTGTTTCATCATCGGTTCAATATATACATCGATAAGTTTCTGCATGAACATCGATATACTCAGTATTGCAAGCGCCGATATCAGTATGCTGACCACAACCGTGACGCATGCCAGCTTATATTCCTTGAGGACATATCGGAGCAATCTTCCAAGTGCCTTCATGGGATTTTTTCCTTGATTCTTTCCCGTTTTCTTCATGTCTATGTCCATATTTCCTTCCGCCTTACTTCTACTGTGTTTCTGCGAATTTCCAGCCATTTTACTTCCTCCTTTCACTCCATTATTTTTTAATTCATCTTCTCATCAAAATCTCCGCCGCCAGACATCTGGACGTCATAGATCTCCTTATATATCGTGTTATTCCTGAGCAGATTCTCATGTGTATCGAAGCCGCTGACCATTCCATTATCCAGAACTATAATCCTGTCAGCATCCTGCACACTTGATATTCTCTGGGATATGATGATCTTGGTGGTGTTCGGTATCTTGGTTGCAAATGCCTGCCTGATCTTCGCATCCGTAGCAGTGTCAACTGCGCTCGTGGAATCATCGAGAATGAGTACCTTCGGACTCTTGAGCAGCGCTCTGGCAATACAGAGTCTCTGCTTCTGACCACCGGACACGTTGCTTCCGCCCTGCTCGATCCAGGTGTTGTATCCATCCGGCATCCTGTCTATGAATTCATCCGCACAGGCAAGCCCGCACACCTCACGGCACTCATCCTCCGTGGCGTCCGCCTTGCCCCATCTCAGGTTGTCAAGTATCGTACCCGAAAACAGCACATTCTTCTGGAGCACAACCGCCACTTCATTTCGGATGACCTCCATATCGTAATCACGCACGTCATGTCCTCCAACACAGACAGAACCACCATCCGGCTTCACATCGTAAAGTCTGCTTATCAGATTGACAAATGTGGACTTACCACAGCCGGTTCCACCTATCACACCAACTGTCTCTCCAGACTTTATGTGAATGTCGATATCCTTCAGCGTGTCCTCTGCACTGCCAGCCTTATACACGAAATCCACATGGTTGAAATCTATTCTTCCATCAGGCACCTCCATGATCGGCTCCTCAGGATTGGTCATGGTCGGGGCCTCCTCAAGGACCTCAGATATACGTCTCATACTTGCCATACTCATGGATATCATGACAAATACCATGGACAGCATCATCAGCGACATCATCATGCTCATGACATAGCTGAAAAGTGACGTGAGATTACCAGTCGTCATACTTCCGCTGACTATGAAATGCGCTCCGATCCATGAGAGGAGCATCATGCATGTGAAGATAACGAACATCATGATAGGATTGTTGAAAGCCAGCAGACTCTCAGCCTTTATGGACAGTTCCGCAAGAACCTCTGCTGCCTTCCCAAACTTCTTATCCTCATATTCTTCCCTGACAAATGCCTTTACAACTCTTATCGCTGATACATTTTCCTGAACACTGGCATTCAGGTTATCATAGTTTCTGAACACCTCGTCAAATATAGGTGTCACCTTGAATATGATGAAGAACAGGCCAAATCCAAGAACCACAAGTGCCGCCACAAATATGAATGACAGTTCCACGTTGATGGTGAAACACATTATCATGCTGCATATGAGCATAAGCGGTGCCCTTACCGCTATTCGTATGAGCATCTGATATGCATTCTGTACATTTGTCACATCAGTTGTCATTCGTGTTATAAGACTGGCGGTGCTGAACTTGTCAATGTTGGTAAATGAAAACTCCTGCACATTCCTGTACATGCCCTCCCTCAGGTTACACGCGAATCCTGTTGATGCGCTGGCAGCAAATTTGCCCGCCATCACTCCAAAGAAAAGGCTTAGGAAAGCCAGTACAAGCATGAGTCCGCCATACATATACACCTTGCTCATGTCCTGTCCGTTGATTCCCTCATCGATTATCTTGGCGGTCACAAATGGAATGAGGATCTCCATGAAGACCTCTGCCGCCGTAAATACAGGTGTGAGTATCGAATCCTTCTTGTACTCGCCAACCTGACCAAGCAATGTTTTGATCATTCTATTTCCTCCTTGTTTCGGTTTGAAATGCTGACAGAATCCTCAGATGTACAAATCAGGAATTTGATTTATGATATGCGATATCTGATCGTCAGCTATATATGATTTGACGCAAGTTGCATAAATATTAATACTTATATTTTTTAATGTCAATAGCATACAGAAGCGTTTCATCTGTGAAATTTCTGTGTATTTAAAGTATTTAAAGACATATTAAAATAAGGCATATGAACATCTTTTTAGTCCATATGCCTCATTTTATAGAGATCTAATATGTAATTTCTGCTCTAACAGCCATTTCATTCAAAGCCATCAATGGGTCTTGAACCTTTTCTTAACACAAATTCCTGCAACACCCACTATTGAAACAAACATAAGAATCACATACAACTGCAAGTCTGTACTGTCACCAGTTTTTGGAGATGATTGTGTTGTTTTATCCGTTGTACTTGTCTCCTGTGTTATATTGGTTGTACCTTCCGAAGGCTCCTGTGTTGTACTGGTTGTGTCTTCCGAAGGCTCCTGTGTTGTACCGGTTGTGTCTTCCGAAGGCTCCTGTGTTGTACTGGTTGTGTCGTCTTCCGAAGGCTCCTGTGTTGTACCGGTTGTATCTTCCGAAGGCTCCTGTGTCCCCGTTGTCTTCTCGTTTACTGTAAAATGAGCTGTCGCTGTTCCGCTCTCAGAGACAATGCCAAGTGTATGCTCACCCTTCGAAAAACCGGCAACATAATCCTCTTTCAATGTTACGATTATACTTCCAGATTCCACCGTATAATTACTCTCATCTATGGTCTTTCCGTCAACCTCAACACGAATAAAATCCCTGTATGCAGCATCATATGTGAATGATAGTGCATTCTTCGCACCTGCTGTTACTGTTGCTCCATCTCCCTTGATAATAACAGGGGCAAGTTTCGCAAGCACTGTGTCTTCCTTTTTAATTTCATTTTCTGCTTCTTCATCACTAAAATACTTATTACATTTATCACAGAACCAATATGTGCTGTTTCCTTCTTTTGCAGCAGTAGCAGCTTGCTTTTCTACTTTTTCCATATCGTGACCGGCGTTTTCTGCTGTCCGTACATTTTCCTTTGTTTGAGATTCAAAAGCAGAATTTTCAAATGTCACACTGTATGTAGTTAATTCTGGCAATACGCAGTTCTTTTCCTGTATTACTGTTGCTGTTGTATCTGCTGTCTCACTTTCTACGCCATCACATGCTGTACATTTTCTTTCTGCTGTACAGTGTTGATCGTCTGTGCTCCATGTGTATGTTACTTCTCCATAACTATGACCTGTTGCCGGAATCTCCGTATAGGTGGTGTAATCACAGTTACTGCAGGTATCGTAAGCTTCCCAACCGTTTGCGGTACAAGTCGCCGCCTGTGCATCGTGATGCACGAGGTAGTGACCCGTAGCTTGGATCGTCTCTGTTTTTATTCTGCCGCATCCAATGCAAGTATACTTTCTCTCCCCCTCTGTTGTGCAGGTTGGAGAAATAGTTATAGTGCCATTATCCCAAATATGTACTCCAACATCGCCCTTTTCTGCGCAGACATTACACTCATGCCAATGATTGTTTTCGTCCGAAATCCAGTTTGAGTTCCAATCATGTCCGAGAGGGGTGGATGTTCCTCCGCAGATCGTGCAAGTCTGTCCGCTTGTGCAGGTTGCCGTTCCGCTCCACACATGCGCAGAACGTGGATTGGTGATATTAGTGCCACATTCTGTGCAATAAACGTGATGCCAATGATATCCAGCGTCTTTGTATTCATAAGTTCCGGTTGTACTTACCCATTTACCACAGATGTCGCAATAGGCTCTGCCCGCATATGCCGGTATCCGCAGCAGCATCAGCACCATGCACATAGTGAGCAGGGTGGTCAAAATTCTTCTCTTCATATAGTTCCCTCCCTTAAAAATAAATCTGGGTTTGGTTAGTGATTTCTGTATATAAAGATTTTATCATTTTGACTTCTTCCATGTAATCTCCGTTTCGATACGAAAATGTATATTTTCCTATTTCAGCATATAATTTTTCAGCTCATCCCTCTTATTTATATTCATTTTTTCATAAATCCTGCTCAGATAAGTTTTAACCGTATTGGGTGAAAATCCCAGATAATCTGCAATTTCCTGATTATTCCAATCTCGGCTTGCCAGCATTGCAATCGAAAATTCCACTGTGGATAATGCATCCGTCACTGAATTTCCTGACATAGGATTGTGGATTGACATCCATCCCCTGCTAAAGGCAATGACTTTATCAGATAATTTGTTATATAGTTTTGAATCCTCCTTGCGGATACATGACTCCAGAAGTCCCTGCAACAAACCATGATGTTCAATGAAAGGTTCCAGAAATTCGTCTTCTTTCGCCACGTTCCACGCCAGCATCAATGCATCTTTTGCTTTCTGCTGATTTTTCAGATTCATCTGACACATTGCAATCATACAATACAGATAGATCATACTAATAGGATATACATCATCCCTGAACATCAATGCTGCCTCGCAAATTCCAAGTGCCCTGCCATACTCGCCTTTTAAATATGCCATGTGAGCTATTACATAGGCAGAAAACAGCTTAATTCCAGGCGGCAATGTTACTGCATAAAGCTCCACATCCGGAAGTTCATCCACCGAAAGATGCAAAAGCACAGAGGACATATATCCCGCAAATACACTGACAGCCCTGTCCTCAGCGGATGAAGGATTTTTCGTCTCTTTTTCAAGACATTCCTGAATCTCCCTCAGTCCTTTTCTTGATACAGCTTCTCTGCCAAGTGTCAGATTAGAATATACATATAACAGGCAGGATGACATCTTCAATTTTATATTATGGCTCATCAGATAACGTTCTGCTATATGATTGCACTCCTCCGCCTGCCCGGTAAAATAATAGTATTCAGCACGTGCTATCTCCTGAAAATCCCTGTCTTCAAAACTGTCTACCATCTTTTTCGCTTCACCCGGCTGAAATGCTGCATTGATCAACGGCAGTATGGTATATTCACTCATTATCGTATCCCTCCAAACCAACGATTCGCCAGATTATGTTGCTCCTTGAAATCTTTATCATCACAATCTGGTTTTCAATGATTCTCTATATCTGTGCCTGCCGCCTTGGCTGCAAGTTTCTTATCAATCGCTCTAAGTATAAATCCTGCTGCCAATCCTGCTGCCACGCCTACCACTATTCCGCCAATGATATCTGTCGGGAAATGCACATACAGATACATTCTTGAGAACGCTATAAGGATCGCTAGCACGCAGGATATTGCGCCCAACAGTTTCTTTCTGCTCATGAACAACGCCGTGACAGCCGCAAATGACGCCGCCGTGTGTCCCGATGGGAAGGAGTAATCCGTTGGTTTCTTCACTATCAGATCTGTAAAATTCGCCACATCATAAGGCCTTGTCCTGGCTACCAGATTCTTTAACAGGCAGTTGGTCATAAGCAAATCCAGTACCAATGCTATAGCCATGCATATTCCTACTTTTCTGGTCCTTGGGATGATGAGCAGCACAGCCGCCATTACTATCCACAGTATTCCCGCATTTCCAAGTGATGTGATCGCCACCATGATCTTGTCAAGCCATGGAGTATGTATATTCTGGAGAGCGTCAAGGACTTCTATCTCCCACATCAGAAATTACCGCCGTTCCAGCCCCAGTCATGTACGCCGTGGTAAGTCACGTACACCGCATTTCCCGGGATTCCAAGCACATCCGCAAATATATCGCAGATTTTTCCTGTCATGGCATCACACGCTTTAGAAGTCACATCACCGAATACGCTGACTTCCACATATGCACCCTTATCAAGTTTCTTTCCGCCCATGAACAGGTCGTATCCATCGTTGATGCCGACCATAAGGTAGCTCTCCGTCTTGTTCATCGTTGTTATCGCCTGACCGAGACTGCTCTTAAGAGTCTCCTTCTGGTCATCACTCATCTCTACTGTAACCTTTGAATCTATAAATGGCATTTCTTATCCCTCCTAAATTATATTATTCCTATAAAATATATACACGACTTTTGTAGACATTTGTCTTTGTATGCTATATTGTGGCAGAAGCATAATAACCAGCCTAGGCAAATATCTACAGAAAATCCTCAAACTCTATCTCAGACGGCAGTCTCAGATCACCTCTCGGGCTGACCGACACGGTTCCGACCTTCACACCGTCCGGCATGCAGTTTCTCTTGAACTGCTGGCGGAAGAATCTCGTGTAGAATACCTTCTGCCATTTGTCGATCTCGCTGTCTGAGAAATTGTACTCGTCACTCTGTCTTACAGCCTCCTTGCACAGCTCATTTACCTCCTCAGGTGACATTCCATATCGCAGTGTATAATATAAGAAGAAATCGTGCAGGATGTATGATCCCACGGTGTCCTCCGTCTTCTGCGCGATGGTTCCGTCCGGGTTCGGTGGAAGCAGCTCCGGGCTGACCGGTGTGTCTATGATATCGTCTATGATCGGCGCGATACCCACAAATCCATCAACCTCCATGAAGTGTCCGACTTCGTTCACAAGTGAGCGCACCAGCGTCTTTGGTATACTTGTATTCACCGCATACATGCTCATATGGTCGCCGTTGTAGGTGCACCAGCCAAGTGCCAGCTCCGAGAGATCTCCGGTTCCAACCACGAATCCGCCCTCCTTGTTGGCGACATCCATGAGTATCTGTGTTCTCTCCCTCGCCTGACAGTTCTCATAAGTGACGTCATGCACGCTCTCGTCCTGTCCAATATCGGCAAAATGCTGTCTCACCGATGCAGCTATGCTTATCTCTCTGCTGTCACAGCCGAGCAGTCTCATGAGTTCCGTGGAGTTGTTCTTCGTCCTGTTTGTCGTTCCAAATCCCGGCATGGTGATTCCCACGACAGTTGTGGATGGAAGTCCCGCATTCTTCACTGCCTGTGCCGAAACCAGCAGAGCCAGTGTGGAATCAAGTCCACCTGACACTCCCACGACCACACATTTGCAGTGGGTCGCCTCTATCCTTCTCTGAAGTCCGGCAACCTGCATCTTGAATATCGCCATGCACCTCTCAAGCTTATTTCCCGATGGGACAAATGGTGTCATCTTCACCTTCATGAGCACATTTCCTTTGTCCATGAGTGGGGTATCGCACACCACCGTCTCATACTTTCTGAATGCGAAATCACGCTTGCAGTCGGCAAATGATTTGTTAGCTATCCTGTCGTGTCTTATCTTGGTAAGACTTATATCCCTGATCAATACTCCGTCCTCAAATGGCTTTACCTCGCCGAGGAGCTTGCCGTTCTCGTACATCAGATTGTGTCCTGAAAATACCAGATCTGATGTGGACTCATACATTCCAGCGGACACATACACATATCCGCACAAGCAGTCCGATGACACACTTCCTATCAGTTTGTGCCTGTATGCAGCCTTTCCGATAACTTCGTTTGAAGCGGAAAGGTTGAGTATGACCTCAGCTCCCGCCATGGCGAGAAGTCTTCCCGGCGAAACTGGAGTCCAGGCATCCTCACATATCTCTATGCCAAGCTTGACTCTCTGGTCTCCGCTGCCCATCTCTATCATCACATTGTTGCCAAACAGCACCTCACTGCCAACACCCCTGCCCCCGGCTTTCTTTGAACCGGCATTATATTCAAGCTCATCTCCATCATCTTCCGGATCCATGAGATTGACCATCACCGCATCATACTTTCTGGCTGAGAACCATCTCTTCTCGTAGAACTCGCCATAGTTTGGAAGGTAAGTCTTCGGCACGATGGCCATGACTCTTCCGCCCTGCAGGAACGCCGCACAGTTGAACAGCTCCCCGTCCACCTCAAATGGCAGACCGACCACCAGTGCCGACTGACCGGTACAAGTCGCCATGGCAAGCTGAAGAAGACCTCTTCTCGCGCCGTCTATGAGCTTTCTGTTCTCAAACAAATCCGCACAGGTATATCCCGTGATGGACAGCTCCGGCGTCACTATGACATCCGCAGCATCCTTATACTCTTCATATATATCCATTATCTCTCTGACATTTCCGCTGACACTTCCGATGTGAACCTTCGGC
Organism: uncultured Coprococcus sp.; assembly: GCA_902461735.1. Taxonomy (GTDB): domain Bacteria; phylum Bacillota; class Clostridia; order Lachnospirales; family Lachnospiraceae; genus Coprococcus. The sequence continues at coordinate 33,252 of CABPYV010000013.1, read as the reverse complement.
GTAACGGCTGCCACACGCAGCATATTCTTCATTGTTACCTCCTTGTAAAATCTCACTTGATTTTGCCTTTTCATAACATTTACACTTTACCACCCGGAGCCATTTATTTCAACGAAGTTCACAAAACAAAAACAGCATCCCCACAAGATAAAAAAAGGAGAAACAGCTTAAACGCTATTTCTCCTGAAAATTCGTATAATTCGATATTGTAATTACTTTCCAAGTGGCTTGCCTGTGAGCTTCTCGTAACCCTCAAGGTAGATGTCGATGGTCTTCTGTGCGACATCTTCTGGAAGCTTCCAGCCCTTGTCCGGGTTAGCCTTCAGCCAATCACGGGCGAACTGCTTGTCAAATGATGGCTGACCGTGACCTGGCTCGTATACGTCTGCAGGCCAAAATCTTGAGCTGTCCGGTGTGAGCATCTCATCGCCGAGAACGATATTGCCGTTCTCATCAAGTCCAAATTCAAACTTGGTATCTGCAATGATGATTCCTCTTGTAAGTGCGTACTCTGCACACTTCTTGTAAAGTGTTATAGTGTACTCCTTGAGCTTTGAAGCGTACTCCTCGCCCTTTCCTGGGAAGTACTTCTCGAGGTGAGCAATGCTCTGCTCATATGATATATTCTCATCGTGATCGCCAATCTCAGCCTTTGTTGATGGTGTGTAGATAGGCTCAGGAAGCTTATCTGACTCCTTAAGTCCCTCTGGAAGCTTGATTCCACATACTGTGCCATTCTCCTTGTAGCTTGCCCAGCCACTACCTGTGATATATCCACGTACAATACACTCGATTGGAAGCATCTCAAGCTTTCTGCACATCATGCTATTGCCATCAAACTTCTCCTGCTGGAAGAACTCAGGCATATCCTTTACATCAACTGATATCATGTGGTTAGGAAGTATGTCCTGTGTCATGTCAAACCAGAACTTTGACATCTGTGTCAGAACTGTTCCCTTCTTGGAAATTACATTGTCGAGGATGACATCGAAGCAGCTTATACGGTCTGTAGCTACCATGATCAGGCTGTCTCCATTGTCATAAATCTCACGTACCTTACCTTCTTTGATTGGCTTTAATTCCTGCATTTTTTTATCTCCTTGATATTTGTATTATGTCATCAGGCATCGGCCTGACAACCCTCGCACATATAAATGTACGGATTTTGAAAATACCCATTAGAAATTGTATTCATATAAGTGTGTATCACTTTTTATGGTGGCTTGTCAAGACTTTGACTGCCCACAAAATTATTTTATCAAGATTTATCAATGTTTCTGCGCTCCTGTCGGTTCTATTATTCTAAAAGATGTTTTTTCATCTTTACAATGTCATTTGTGATGGCTATAATAACAGAGCACAATATCTAGTGGGTGTTTCACATTATCCCCACCAAATATATTGTGTTTACATTAATTGTCACAGGCGTCAGCCTGATGACCTACGCACGCATCAGCGTGCTACCTATTTAATTGTCGCAAGCGCAAGCTTGATGACCTGCGCACGCATCAGCGTGCTACATATTTATTTTCTTTACAAATAATTCCATGCGGAACAGACGGCCGCATCTAGTATATTATGTCAAACCAGACCTTAACGGCCTGATTTCAATTAATTTAATGATTGGATTATTATTATAGAACTTTTATCGAATTGGAAGAGGGAGGCTATTGCTGTGTCAGAAGAAGCAAAAAAACATGTACATGTAATTAAAAGAAATGGAGAAGAGGTTACATTTGATCTGTCAAAGATAGAGAATGCCATCCTTGCAGCCAACAACGAAGTTGACAATCTCCATCAGTTAAATGAATATCAGGTTCACGCCATCGCGGACAATCTGGAGAAGCAGATTGAATCCATGTCCCACGCAGTCCACGTTGAGGATATACAGGATATGGTAGAGACCGGAATCATGGAGATGCGAGGATACGAGGTTGCACAGAAATATGTGCGTTACCGTTATAAGAGAGAGCTTGCACGTAAGTCCAACACCACGGACAACGGAATACTCGCACTCATCGATCATATGAATGAGGAGGTCAATCAGGAGAACTCCAACAAGAACCCTGTGATCAACTCAACCCAGCGTGACTATATGGCCGGTGAGGTTTCCAAGGATCTCACAAAGAGAATGCTACTGCCGGAGGATATCGTGGAAGCACACGAGGCCGGAATCATACATTTCCACGATTCAGATTACTATGCACAGAAGGAGCATAACTGTGACCTCATCAATCTCGAGGACATGCTGCAGAATGGAACCGTCATCAGCGAGACTATGATTGAGAAGCCACATAGCTTTTTCACTGCCTGCAACGTAACTACCCAGATCGTGGCTCAGGTGGCCAGCAATCAGTACGGCGGACAGACATTTACCCTGTCTCATCTCGCCCCATTTGTGGATGTCAGCAGGAAGAAACTCCGCGCACAGGTCATCGAGGAGCGCACTGAATGCGGTGAATCACTTGACGAGGATATCATCAACAAGATAACAGAAAAAAGGCTTCTGAACGAGGTCAAGAGCGGAATACAGACGATACAGTACCAGCTCATCACACTGATGACATGTAACGGTCAGGCGCCATTTGTCACCATGTTCATGTATTTGGACGAGGTGCCTGAAGGCCAGACGAGAGACGACCTGGCACTCATCATTGAGGAGGTCCTGAATCAGAGGATCAAAGGCGTTAAGAACGAGAAGGGAATCTGGATCACACCGGCATTTCCAAAGCTTATATACGTGCTTGACGAAGACAACATCACACCCGACTCAAAATACTGGTACCTCACCGAGCTCTCAGCCAAATGTACTGCCAAGCGCATGGTTCCTGATTATATTTCAGCCAAGGTCATGAGAGAGATGAAGGACGGTGACGTATATCCTTGCATGGGATGCAGATCATTTCCAACCAAGGAAGACGGCATAAGAAATCCGGATGGAACTCGCAAATATTATGGCAGATTCAATCAGGGCGTTGTCACCATCAATCTTGTGGATGTAGCGTGCTCAGCCGGCGGTGATATGGACAAATTCTGGGAGATCCTAGAGGAACGTCTTGAGCTTTGCCACAAGGCTCTGAGGTGCAGACATGAGCGTCTGCTCGGAACCATATCAGATGTCGCTCCTATACTGTGGCAGCACGGCGCACTGGCAAGACTTAAGAAAGGCGAGAAGATTGACAAACTGCTCTTCGGCGGCTACTCAACTATTTCCCTTGGCTATGCCGGTCTTTGCGAAATGTGTGTCCGTATGATCGGCAAAACACATACATCCGAGGAAGGCAAGAAATTTGCGCTCGCTGTAATGCAGAAGCTCAACGACAAATGCGCCGAGTGGAAAGCCGCAGAGAATATAAGCTACTCTGTATACGGAACTCCAATGGAATCAACCACATACAAGTTCGCCAAGAACCTGCAGAAACGTTTCGGCATAATTCCAGGTGTAACCGACAAAAATTATATAACCAACAGCTATCACGTTCATGTAACCGAGCATATTGACGCTTTCAGCAAACTGAAATTTGAATCTGAATTCCAGAAACTTTCACCGGGCGGCGCCATCAGTTATGTAGAAGTACCTAACCTTCAGAACAATATTGATGCAGTTCTGGAAGTTATGCGATTCATATATGACAACATTCTCTACGCCGAGCTTAACACCAAGAGCGACTACTGTGAAAAGTGCGGCTACGACGGAGAGATCAAGATAGTTACAGACAACTACGGCAAATTGGTCTGGGAATGTCCTAACTGTGGCAACCGTGACCAGAACACCCTCTTTGTTGCAAGGCGTACCTGCGGATATATCGGAACACAGTTTTGGAATCAGGGACGTACCCAGGAGATCAAGGACAGAGTCCTTCACCTGTAAAATCGGCTATTATAAAAACAACGGGCAGTCAAGTTATGAAAATAACTGACTGCCCGTTATTTATTTAATCCGGGGGACGGAGGTACCTGTCCCCTCCGTCCCTTAGTTATAGTCATTCCACAATTTCATCTGCTTGGCGTCCTCTATAAGGTCTATATAGCTTCCATCTATCGCATTTATGCAGATGATCTGAGAAATCTCCCCCGATGTATCTCCACCGCGAAGCTCCTCGCTCTCTGTAAATACCCATGCCGGGATATAACACATCTTGCCGGATTTGTCCACAGATGACACATATCTGAGTGCCACATTATTGAAATCTATCTTGCCATACCTTGTCTGGTATTTCTCGTAATATGCTGCAATGCTCTCATTTGCCTTGGATATCATGTCGTCCCAGCTCAGTATATCCACGTCCTCATCCTTAAATGATGACGAATCCGAATAGAGAGTTGAATACATGTATACGACTCCTTCGTCATTTACACTTATATGCGCCATATCATCTATATCGTACATATATCCATTCTGGGACTGTAAGTTGTCGACATTATAAAGTTCTCCGTTTCTGATCGGGACACCATTTATTGTGCGGTTTAGTTCCACATAATATCCATCTACCTTTGCCTGCTTTACATCGCCGTTTTCACCTGACCATACTCTCACAAGCGGCTCCACTTTTGAGTATTCCATGCCGTCTATCCCTACGCTTGAAAGGAAATTCATAGCCTGAGATATGGCATCGCTCTCCGTAATACGGCACTCATTTTCCATGTTCGAGACATCCACATCTGTGACACTGCTCTCTCCGGTGACATATGTATACGTGGCTCCGGCAACTCCATCCAGAAGTGCGTTCTCCTCAGTCTCAGCCAAACTGAATGCCATATACATTCCGGAGTCTACCTTCTCATTGCTGCTGTAGCCTGAAAGAGCTACCGTATAATCCTTGTCTCCATGCTTTCCTGTGTATGCTGCATACGGATCATCATAATTTTCAAGCAACGGCAGACTTTCAGGTGCCTCCGCCATCTGGCTCTTGTACGTCTCGATCTGTGCGTCATACCATGAATCAGATGTGTCATCGCCCTGACTGGCAGACTCCTCCTTGAACTTCTTTGTCATCTCTATCATGTTCTTCAGCTCATCTTTGGTGGACACACCCTCCTTTCGCACGTATATCCCCTGGGATCTGTCCAGAAGTTCTTCCACTATGGTCTGTCTCTGCTTGGCATCAAGCTTTGTCGTGGTGTAATACACCTTTTTCAGCTTGTCCGTATCTGGCACATCTATCGAATCTGCCGTGCAGCGGATCTCTGAAAGGCCCGATTTGCCAACCTCAAATGTTGTATCACATTTGTCCGGCACTCCAAGGGTCTTCGACAGACCGCTCTTGCCATTGTCATCGCTGTATCCGCTGGCTGACTCACCGTCTAAGGAATAGTCCACTTTTTTGTTGCCACAACCAGTCATCTGCATAGCCAGCACTCCCGCCAGCACGCATGCTGCTATTCTTGCCACTCGTTTACTCTTGCTCATATTATTTTCCTCCTTTTTGAAATTGTTTTTCCAGACTCATAACCACTCCACGTTCCAAGAGCTTCTGCTGTCTCCACTATGTCAATATATTTGCCGTCTAACGCATTTATGTATACCACCTGTAATATATGCCCATTTGCCATCCCTGCATCTAGAACATCTCCACCTTCTGTCTGTGTAAATACCCACGCTGGCACGTACTGCATGTCTCCGGCAGAATCCACCTCTGGCACATACAGCAGCTCCACGTTGTTAAACTCAACTTCAGAATATGCGGTGGGATATCTCCTGTAATATTCAGCTATGCTCTCATCCGCAGCCGACATCATCTCATCCCAGCTCAAAAGATCAGCATTCTTTCTGACATATGAATTCGTATCTGTACACAGTCTGGCTCTGGCATAGAACACACCATCATCATCGATAAACACTATCATCTTATCGCCCTCCTGCATGACATATCCTTTCTCAGTATTCAGATTGTCCACAGTCGTAAAGTCCTTATAGATCACATCTATTCCGCCTATCTGGCAGCCAAATTCTATTGCATATCCGTTCTTTTCCATGTCTACAGTGTCAAATGTGCTGTTCTGCCATCTCCTTATCACAGGTTCACAGCTCTGGCTTGCAAGTCCCGACAGACCAAGCTTTGACAGAAAAACCATCGCCTCACTCTCGGCCGCATTCTCCGTCATGGTACATTTATTCTTCAGATCTGCCACATCTGCCCCGACAGAACTCTCAGGAACCGTCTCCACATACACCGAGTTGTCAACTCTGGACAACTCATTCTTCTCCTGATCCCCCGCCTGACTGAACATAATGCTTATTCCACGGGATGTGCTATCGTCATCATTTGCGGATACCCACAAGCTGTATTTCTCTCCATCTGCCATGCCTGTGTATATCATATTCGCTCCATAATCGGACACCGGAGTGTATGCATCAGGTGCTTCTTTCTGCCTTGCCTGCATTTCCTTGATATCACCAGCGTACATCTCAGCTGTTTCTGCCTGTCCATCTTCCAGAGCCTGCTTCCGATATATCTCAGCCATATCTATGTCACTCTGTATCTCATCCTTCGTCATGTACTCATCGCCATCATTCCGGCAATATATGCCAGATGACTTGTCAAATACCCCCTCAACCATCTTCTGTATTTCCTCAGCTTTGATCTTAAGATTGTCATAATCCACGACGTATGCTGCGTCAGTGTCCGGCACCACTATGTTTTCAGTGGATAGTTTTATTTCTCTCAGCTTTGACTTTCCGGTGTCAAATCCGACATTACAAGCACCGGGAACACCAAGTCTCACAGACAGGAGCGCTCCGTCATCTCCCTCCTGTATGGAGTTGCCGTATATATATGTTGTCCTCTCCTCCTCGGCAAATGCATCGCCTTTTTTGTCACCACACCCGCCAAGGCAGACACAGATAAGTGTTCCCAAAACTGCAATGGACACCACTATGGTCTCTGACCTCTTTCTCATATTCCAACGCCCCTTTCAGATCTTCTGTCAAATACACTGCAGTAAACCCACACACTCTGTATGCGTCGTCCCGTTCTTGTATCAATTCTATTGGAAACACGTATTAAGAAACAACCGGCCGATTCCTTAAGACTTTATTAAGGTCTATTATCAAGAGAGCAAAAAAGCTCCGTGCAGCAAATCCACTGCACGGAGCTTTTTTTGTACATCATATATTCTTGTCACTATATCAATACCAGGATAAGCACAATTCCGATCAAAGTAAGAATAATCCCCGAGAGAAAGGCAATCTTGAACCACTGTTCTTCCCCTGTTATATGTCTGAACGTATCATCCTCTCCCTCAATGAAGCTGAGGGCTGTCAGCGTCAGAAGTCCCAATCCTGTGAACACAGCCGCAAGTGCCGGTATCTTTATTGCAGGTATGACCCAGAGAATAAAGTACACCACATCACAGCCTAAAAATATAAATAGCTTTTTTCCATATTTATCTATCATTTTCCTGACTCCTTTTATCTGTTTTTTTAGAAAGCTTCTTGATTATATCATCACACCCACACACTGCACTTATGCCAACTGCAATACCGAGAACAAACATCATCGTGTCATTTCCCCAGCTTCTAGCTGCCACCCAGTCAGAAGCAAATGCAGAACTTAACGTATAATATAGCGGCGCGCCCGGAAGAAGCGGTATGAGTCCAACGATCAGATACTGATTCGCCGGAGCCTTCATAACCCTGGCTGCCATCTCTGCAAATATCGCCGCCCACAGACTGGCAGCAAATGACGGTACGAATACATCATCTATGACATTTCGGACAAGAATATACACGATCCATGTGCACATACCATTTACCGCTGCAGGTATCACGTTACGCTTTCCGAGATTAAACATAAGCGCAAATCCAAGAGACCCAAGCAGCGCCGTTACTATCTGTACTATGACCTGCTGCAATCTACACACCTCCCACAACGTACACCGCCAAGGCAAATCCACACGCAATCGCCGCCGCCCAGAGCACCGACTCCACCAGTCTCAGGCTGCCCGTTATAGTATCGCCAACGAACATATCCTTAACCGCATTTGTGAGGGCAAGTCCCGGAATCAGCAGCATGATGTCACCTATCATAACCTTGTCCCCGTGTATCGGGAAAATGTGACCCGCCACTCCGATGAGCACTCCCGTGGCAAATGAGCACACAAAATTAAAAAGAATATTATTCGTACACACTGGAGCAAAATACACCTGCATCAGCCATATAGCTAATGCGAAAACCGCTGCAAATACTCCGTCAAGGATATTTCCACCGAAAAATATCGCCAGCGTTCCAGCTGCCAGCACGCTTCCAAGGCAGACTCTGAATCTCGGGGCAGAGCTATGCTCTATGTCCTCAATACAAATCTTCAGCTTGTCCGTATCAATCTTTTCCCTGCAATACTCCCTGCTGAGAGCGTTTATACGCTCCAGTTTCCAGAAATCTGTCTTTGTTCCATCCCTGGTGCCTCTGGTCATGGAGCACACCGTTCCATCCGGCATGTTCATAGTGCACACGAGTGTTGAGGTTATGGCAAACACATCCATGCGCTCTGCGCCATATGCCTTTCCCATTCTTCGAAGGGTATCCTCCACTCTCTTAACTTCGGAACCATTTCTGATCATCATAGCGCCAATGTCCATGAACAAGCTGAGCGTATTCACATCTTCATTATCGCACTGGCACCTGCTCAAAGTACTGATGTCTTCTCTCATCTACTATTCTCTCCAGTTCCTGTGGATTTTTGTTATATAGGCTATTCACTTCATCATTATATCCCAATATTATGTACGGAACCATCTTTTCTATGTATGCAATGACATCATCGCACATCTTCTCATTCTTCATCGGCAGGGCCATTCCACTTCCGTCATTCAGCTTCACTTCAATCTGATATGACTTTCCGACCTTAATTCCGTAAAATCTGTTCTGGGTAACGATCTTAAATACCCACATCAGTTCCCTTGTCTCTGCAAAGTTTACTGTGTCACCCTTTATATACAGAAAGAACTCATTGTTAAGTCTGAGTCCACATACAGAAGCTCCCGCCTTGTAGAACTGCTCAATACGCTCCATCTCATATTCCGGGTGTGGCTTTTTCTTACAATAGTCCAGAACATCTCTTATATTGCTCTGTCTGACTGCAAGTGATATGAACCATACTGCAAATCCCCAGAAAAGCGCTGCTCCCAGTCCAATCCACACCTGTCCTTCATCTATGCCCATCGCGACTCCAAATATAACCGCACCTATCACGCCAAATATAACCGCACCTATACTGCAGCTTATCCTGTATCTTACTCCAAGCTTCTTTATCATCTGTATGACCCCTTTTACCCTTTATTCAAATATTTATATTTCTCCCAGCCTGTGCTTTAACAGTCCTGTTGCCGTCTCAATCATACTCAACCTTAAGTAGACATAGTCCATGTGGCGGAGCCGTAGGCCCGGCAAGCTGCCTGTCCATCCCCGCTATTATCTCCGGCATATGCTCCGCATCCATATGTCCATATCCTATCTCCACCAGAGTTCCAGTGAGTATCCTCACCATATTTTGCAGGAATCCATTTCCATGAAATCTCATGCGGACATAGTCTCCCTCCTTGACTATCTCCACGTCATATATGGTTCTCACCGTTGACTTCTTCATTTTATTGTTGCCACAGAAAGATCTGAAATCATGCTTTCCGACAAGATACGATGCAGCCTTTTTCATCGCATCAACATCAAGCACACTTCCCTGAGGTACACACCACACATAATTCCTGTCAAACACAGGTTTCTCTAATCCTACATACAGTGTGTATTCGTAGATTTTGCCGGTCGCATTCAGCCTTGCGTGAAACCTGTCCCCAGCCACAGTAACATCAAGCGCACATATATCCGCAGGCAGATATCTGTTCAGATAATCCTTTATCTCATCCGGTATCCTATCGGTATTCAGCCTTCCGCTTGCGACCATGGCTCTGGCATGCACTCCCGCATCAGTCCTGCCTGCGCCATGGATATCCACCTTTGCCGGTGTCTTCGTATCCCGGATATCTGCGGACATATTCTCCCTACATACATCCGATATCTTACCGTTATCTCCATCCACCATTTTCGACAACACCGCCTCTATACGACCTTCAACCGTGTCTGCATTTGTCTTGCTCTCCCAGCCGTGATAGCGGGTGCCATCGTAGCTGAAAGTAAATCTGTAATTTGTCAAATGTATATCCTCCAAAACATCTCAACTCACAGCAACAATGTTGAATCACTCCTGCTTCAGCTTTACCTGCTCGCCTGTGTCTGCCTCAAATTCCCTTACCTGTTCAAGCCAATATTGCCTATCTTTATCTGTTATCTGCCTTATGACTTTACATGGATTTCCTGCCGCTATCACACCATCCGGAATATCCTTTGTGACAACCGACCCTGAGCCTATGACAACATTTGAACCTATGGTCACACCCGGATTGATGACCGTATTGCCACCGATCCATACATTATCGCCTATTGTAACCGGCTTGCCAAGCTCCACACCGGTATTTCTGATCATCGCATCTATCGGATGACATGCACAGTATATATTGACCCTTGGTCCCAGAAATGCATGATCTCCAATGATGACATCACACTGATCCAGAACTATCAGCCCTGTATTTGCATAGAAATAATCTCCCACGTGTATATTGGTTCCATAGTCACAATAAAAAGGTGGCTCTATATAACACTCCTTTCCCATGTGTGCAAATAATTTTCCAAGATATTCTCCGGTTCTTGTCATAGTCTCAGACCTCGAAGCACTGTTGAACTTATCTACCAGATCCTTCGCCTTACCCTCCGGATCCCAATCCACACATCTGTATAATTTACTTGCTTTCATTCTTCCAAGCATTTTCTCTACTCTATCCATAGCATTTTCTCCTCGCATTTATAATATTTACTCATCATGTTTATAACTGACTAAAGGATACCATTGTTTATGTCTGTAATCAACTTCTAGCAACAGAAAAGTGGACTGTGAAAATAGGCCCATTTTTATCTATCTTTTATTAATACACATAAAGGTACATTCCAAACCAATGCAGCGCAGCCCCCAGCATCACAAAGATATGCCAGATAAAGTGCATCCCCTTGCTGTCCTTCACAAATGGAATCATGCCGAGCGTATAGACAATACCACCGCCCACAATCCATCCCAAAAGCGGCTTGTCATTTCTGAACCAGTCTGGAATGAACATGATGGCGCTCCATCCGATGACGAAGTACAGCGTATAGTGTATCGGTCGGAACCTGCCTGGTCCGAACACACATATGATGGTGATCCCCGCTATGATGAGCGCCCACTGCACACAGAACAACACTATTCCAAGCACATTTTCCCAGTACACAAGGTACATCGGAGCAAATGTTCCGCCTATCAGCAGATATATAGAGGAATAGTCAAATCTTCTCCAGATACGCTTGACTGCTAGCCCGGATTTGTATGAGTGATACAGGCAGCTCATAAGAAACATCAATATCAGTGATATTCCATAAAAACACGATGCCATCACTTTGATCCCTGTGTCTGACTTCAGGAGAAGAAGGACAAAGCCGGCTATGGCAAGTCCTGCTCCTATTCCATGGGTGACTGCATTTCCCACTTCCTCAAGCACGGTGAGTTTTGGTGGCTCATTCAGTTCCCTGTAGTGCTGCCTTTTTGCTCTTTTTGCCTCTTTCTTCTCTTCTTTTCTTTTCTCTTTGTCCAGTTCAGCTTTCTGCTGACTACTCATATCTAATTCCGAGTTCTTTATTTCTGCCATATTTAATCCTGAAACTTCTTTCTATCTAAAATTCATACCGCTAAAGTGCCTCAAACACCTGCACCCCGCGTCTCTTCAGCCATATTCTGAACAACGCGGCAATGACAGCTGTCAACACTGCGCTTATTATAAGATATAATGTCGATCCGGTTAGGCTTCCGAGGGCTAAGTATCCTGCTACAAGTACTATAATATACACAAAATTAGATAAAAGAGCAACAAGTACTCCCATGCTCTGTTTCACCACCGCTGCCTCCGATGTCCAGTCAAGCTTTGGCATCTTGAGATTCACCGCGAGCCCGATATAGGCAGTCAGACATACATAAAGGCATGGTATCAAAAGCATCATCACTCCATTTGTCAGGGAAGGTTTCACCACAGCCATCAAAGCCACATCGAGCACCATCGCCGGAACCATCGTGAGTATAACATGCATTCTTATTTTGGCTCTGAGTATCTGCCACGATGTGACTGGAAGTGATCTCACTATCCACAGCGTCTTTCCTTCCAGGGATACGGACGGTGCGGTCAGATCATTCATGGAGGCTGCCGCGCACACCGCTATACATGCCCCAAATACAAGTATACCATCAGGAAGTCCTGGCATTTTCGAGATCATATCCGTTACAGAGTGTCCCTTCACAAGACATACAACCGCCAGAATGAGCATGAGCAACGTTCCAAGCGAACAGTTCAGCATATACACCGCCGATGATTCCAATCTTCTAAACTCTCTGATAAGCAAAGCCATCTCCTGATTCTTTGCCCTGCTTCGCTTCGCCACAAGTTTCTTTGCCGCATGACCTGTCTTTGTCGTAACTATACCGATAAAACTTCGTTCCAGAACTATCCACACAGCCAGTGATAACACCAGCGTTCCGACTACGGTAAGTGCAAGCTGCATTATGTTACCCGTGGCTGCGCATCCTATGGAATAAAGAGGATACGCCGCCCCCTTTATCTTTGCGCTGTACATTTCACTATTTGCCAGAATATTTGTAAGCATCTTATTTGCATTCATGTATACTGCGTAATAACCCGCTATAAATGCCAGTGAGAGTATAACCGTGACATAGCTCTTATTCTTCGTCTTATTACCTATCTTGCCCACTACCCAGCCAAGTATGCACGAAAGTACCAGAACGACAAATGTCAGGAGGATCATCACTATGACCGCTGAAATCACAGCACCTATACCCGGATGCGCCACTATCCCATACACTATTATTCCCGGGACCATGGCTGTTGCCGCAAATATCGCGCCCATGACATACACGCCTGCCAGTCTGGAAAACAGTATAGCTCTGACCGGTATTGGAAGTGACAGCATCAGATCATTGTCTTTTGCCTGATAAAGGCTTGCATATGTATTGAACACACTTCCAAATATACCTATGGCAAGGGACATCATAGCCATCATAGCCATATACATCCAGTCTAGTCCCACGGCGCAGAGCTGAGCACACATCGAGTATGCCACGCTGCCAAACATGCTGCCCATGCAGCCGAGTATGAGCGCGATATATATGACTATTCCAAATACCGCAGCGCCTTTAGATTTAGATTTTCCAGTTTTCCGGTCAACAAAAAATCCACTGAAAAGCTGCTTGAGCTGTTTTTTCATCAGTATCTTTATCATGACTCGCCCTCCAGCTCAAGAAACACAGACTCCAGAGATTCGTCACCCTTAACCTGCTCCATTATGCCTGCCTTTATAAGCCGTCCGCCTTTGATGATCGCCACTTTATCGCACAATTTCTCAGCGACTTCCAATACATGTGTGGAGAAGAATATCGCCCCTCCGTCATCACACATTTTTCTCATCATCTGCTTGAGTATATGGGAAGCCTTTGGATCAAGACCTACAAATGGCTCATCCATGATGACAAGTTTCGGCTCATGTATCCATGCCGATATGATTGCCAGTTTCTGCTTCATACCATGAGAATACTCGGATACCAGCTGTCCGAGGTTATCTTTTATCTCAAATGCATCCGCATATTTGTCTATAAGCTCGTCCCTGACCTCCTCCGGCACCCCGAATATATCGGCTATAAAATTCAAATATCCGATTCCGGTCATGAAATCATACATATCTGGATTGTCAGGAATATATGCCATCTGTTTCTTGCATTCCAGCGGTTTTTCCTTTATGGACACACCATCTATAAGAATATCTCCCTCCTCAAAATTCAGGATTCCTGTACATGCCTTTATAGTGGTTGTCTTACCTGCTCCGTTGTGTCCGATGAAACCATATATCTCCCCCGGCATTATGTGCAGACTCAGGTTATCTACCGCCAGTTTATCCCCGTATCTCTTTGTGAGATTCTTTATTTGTAGCATATTATTTCCTCCTTTTTCAAAACAGGGGACGGAGGTACCTGACCCCTCCGTCCCCATAGATTATCGCGCTCTATGCTTCTTTCGCTTCATCCTGCCCCTGAACTCATCAAGTGCCGCGCGGCCCGGTCCCGTCATAGGTTTGATCCACCGTCCTTTTAACAAGTACGGTGTCAGTATGACAAATCTCAGAAGTTCATCCGTGTAAACAAATGAGAACACTGCGAGAAATGGCAGCTTGAGCACCATTCCTGCTATCCATGTAGCCGGGACCGAAAACAACATCAGTCCACAGATCTCCATAACAGTTCCAACGATAGCCTCACCGCCTGCACGGAAGCACTCGTTCTGTATATAGCAGCAGGTTCTGACTGCGCCGAAGAACAGATATATGATAAGCATATACTTCGTGTACATCATCGCCTCAGCCCCGAGTCCAAACAATCCGAACAGCGGATTGTGCAGCAGCATCGTGATGAGCACAATTGTGAATGTGATGGCAGGACATACCAGTGCAGCTCTCTTGGCATAGGAAAGTCCCCTGTCCAGATTACCCGCGCCAACTTCATTTCCCACTGCAACGCTTGACGCATTTGCCAGACCTCCAAAAAACGCATATACAAATCCCTCGCACACACGGAACGCCGCCATGGCTGCTATTGCCGAATCGCTCTGATGTCCCATGACGACATTGATTATCATCTGTCCCACACCGTAGAGTATTTCGTTACACACGATTGGAAATGCCTTTGACGCATAGGACTTCACAAATCCCATATCAATATCAAATGCTTTTCGCGCACTGAACTTTATCTCATGCCTGCTCTTTGCAAGATAGAGAATGAGCAGCGCTATGTTCACGATACCAGACACCAGTGTACCTATAGCCGCACCGGCAACTCCCATCTTTGGCGCACCAAATTTACCATAGATCAGCACAAAATTGATACAGAAATTGAGTAAAAGTGAGATGACCGAGCACACCAGTGGCACCTTCACCCTCTCCGTTGACTTAAGAAGTGCTGTAATTATTGCGGCAAATACCTGAAGCGGATACGACCATCCAACTATTCTCATATATGGCTTCGCAAGTGCTATAATCTCTACTTTATCTGTATATATTCCAAGTATCCACCCCGGTGCAACCACAGTCACCACCGCAAACGTTATGCCAAATATACCCGCGCAGATGATTGCCAGGCCAAAAGCCTTGTTCATTCCCTCGGGATCCTTGGCTCCCCAATACTGGGACATGAACAAAAGGGAGCAGCTGACAAATCCCCAATATGTTGAAAACAAAAGTGATCCTATCTGTGCGCACACGCCAACCGCCGCAACGGCGATCTCTCCCTCACTTCCGATCATGATGGTATCTACCATACTCGCAGTGGTCGCAAGTAGATTCTGCAGCGCAATAGGCATGGCAAGAACAGCCAACATTCTGGCAAATTCCTTCCATGTCACCTTTTTATTATTCTTTACAAAGCCCGTAGTAGCACTTCCCATATCATTACCTCTTATTTACTAGTATACCATTATCCATATTTTTGATGCGTTCGACTATTGTACTCCTGCGTTTTAATATTTTCAATGGTTTTCTACCTATAATATAAGAGTTTTCCAACTACCGATAGACCTAAGCCCGAATGGGGACAGGTACCTCCGTCCCCATTCGGGCCATTTTTTGCTATTTTTTCGTGAAATCGGCAAAAGGGGTCAGGCACCTCCGTCCCCTTTTGATATATTAATGGTTTTTAACTCCTTGATGAGTGTCTCCATTTCTATACCTGACCACTGCTCTCCTAAAGAAAACACAGCGCGACATATCAAGAAACGCATCGCATCATCTGCTTTTAATTCATCTATCTTTATGCTATCAGACAACCGCTGAAGTATATCCAGAACCTTCAGCTTATAGACATCCAATTCAGAACCTGATTCAGCACGCTTACGAACCGATTTCCAGTCATAATCTTCAGTTCTGCCACACGGAGAACCACACACGCTACAATCAGGCACCAGTGTGTGTTTGTCTATATGAACCCTATCTATCATAGACTGAATCTCATCACTATCAGACATTTCATCGGTGCCAAGCATACGTAATCCATCCAGTATTATATTAAACGTGTTCTCTGTCATATTAACCATACCATCCGTGGCCCTCACAAGCCCTATTAGAGCCCCGACCAGATCACTTCCGGCATCTGCTGTATTTTTTTTATTTTCCATTATCTTTACCTTTCATATCTTTTCAGAGCCCCATGGGGGACGGAGGTACCTGTCCCTTTTTCGACTTTTCACATTTATTTAACCAATTTTCGCTGTTTTGGGGACGGAGGTACCTGTCCCCTCCGTCCCCCTGCGGTGCCGTGAAAAAAATGTTAGTCTAAAATTCTTCCGTCTATTGATATAGTTGCAACCTGCCATGGAATGAACTTGCCGCTGTCCTGAAGTGCCTTCTTTGCTGCCATCTCAAGGCCTCCACAACATGGAACCTCCATGCGGACTATTGTAACACTTTGTATATCATTTCGTCTGATGATCTCCGTAAGTTTCTCTGAATAATCCACGCTGTCAAGCTTCGGACAGCCGACCAGAGTCACATGTCCCTTTATGAATTTCTCGTGGAACGACGCATATGCATAGGCTGTACAATCCGCCGCTACAAGAAGCTTGGCGCCATCAAAGTAGGGTGCGTTCACCGGCGCAAGCTTTATCTGCACTGGCCACTGTGAAAGCTGGCTTGGACGCTCTTGATAAAAGCCACCTGTCTGGTGATCGTTCGCTTTATCAGATGTGTTCTGTTCTGCTCCGCCTGATTCATGTCCATATGCACCCGTCTGCGCTGCTTTATCTGCCTCATCTGCGTCCGCACCGCCCGAAGCTGCTGCCGGTCTTCTGAATATACTTCTCGCCATAGAACCTGGACAGCCGGAGTGTACCGGTTTCTTCGCCTTTTTGTTTGCAATGACCGCCGCCTCATCATACGCTGCCGCTTCCCTCTCCACAAATGTTATGGCTCCTGTAGGACATGACGGCAGACAGTCCCCAAGTCCATCACAATAGTCATCCCTGAGAAGCTTTGCCTTTCCGTTTACCATGCCTATGGCACCCTCATGGCACGCATTTGCACAGGCTCCGCATCCGTTGCACTTATCCTCATCTATCTGTATAACTCTTCTTATCATATATATTTCCTCCAATCATTTATCAACAGTTCATACGAACCTGAACTCTAATATCCAGCAGATTCTTTACTGATCCTGCCTGTTTTCATCGTCATTATATCCAGATGGGACACTTGTGTATGTTGAATTTTCAACATTTAAAATGTTATACTATCCTTATAAAAACGCACACAACCTTATATTCATGACATGGTTGCTCAGTGCACTTCACAATCCTTATTTAGCAAAATAAAACGTCACTGAAATTGAGTTGAGATCATGTACATACACTAATTAGCAAATAAGAGGTATTCACATGAATAAATACATGGACATATTATTGAAATCCAGCCTCTTCTCCGGAATATCCGCAGAGGACACAGACTCCGTGCTGGACTGTCTGGGAGCAATAATAAAAAATTATAAAAAGAACGAATGCATTCTCATGGCAGGGAACACAACTGAATATATAGGCCTGCTGCTGACCGGCAAGGCGATAGTCATCCAGGAAGATTACTGGGGCGGTCAGAGCGTCATGTCCGCCATCCTGCCGGGGCACACATTTGCCGAATCATACGCCTGTACCCCCAGCTCCGTACTTGACGTCAGCGTATATGCCGAAGCCGCAAGTTCTGTAATGTTTATGAATGTCCAGAAAATGCTCACCACCTGTCCGGTGACGTGTGGCAGACACAATCAGATGATAAGAAATCTCCTGTGCGATCTCGCCGGCAAAAATCTGAAACTCGGCGAAAAATCAAAGCACATGAGCCAGAAAACAACAAGGGACAAGCTTCTTTCCTATCTGTCATCTGAGATGCACAGACACGGCAGCAACGAATTCGACATACCATTTTCCAGGCAGCAGCTTGCCGACTTTCTGTCCGTGGACCGCAGCGGTCTGTCAACTGAACTAGGTCGGATGAAGGACGAAGGTATGATCAACTTTCATAAATCTCATTTTATTCTTAAGTCGCCTGCCCAGGGGTGGACTGATATGTAACAATATTGTATTATTTATTGATACGGACGCCACGGCAAATGTTTTATATGCGCCCGCTGCACTATAGGAGGGATTTTTATGAATAGGAACGACGAGAATAACAATGATGACAGAAAAAGGAAAATTGCTATTATTATCCTGATCTGTGTTACATTACTAGCAGTAATAAGCACCAGCCTTATCCTGCTGCTCCCCTCGATGAGAGGAGAGGAGAATCACCTAAGGGATGACTCGACAAGGATAGCAGAGGTAACTACGGAAGGAAAGACCACAGGGCAGAAGAGTAAGACAACCAAGGCTGTAAAGGCTACAACTGAGGCAAAGGCTACCACGGAAAAGGCTACAACCAAGGGTAAAAGCGGAGATAAGATTGCCAAGAGCGGGAAAACTACCACAAAGCCGGATGCGACAACTCAGGAACAGAAGATCACCAGGGAGCAGGCTACAACCAGAGAACAGACGACTACTCAGGAGCAGACGACAACCAGGGAGCAGTCTACCACCGAGGCTCCAACCAGAGAACAGGCAACCACCAGAGAGCAGTCAACCACCAGAGAGCAGACGACAACCAGAGAACAGTCAACCACGAGGGAGCAGGCTACTACCGAGGCTCCAACCAGGGAGCAGACCACGGAGTGCTCTCATAACTGGGTAGCGCAGACCAAAACAGAGAAAGTGCTGGTAGAAGATGCCTGGGATGAGGATGTGTACGAAAGAAGATCATTTTGTTCGTACTGTGGCAAAGATACAACTAATGATATAAGCCATAGCGGAAATTGTGGCGAGGAGTATTATGATGAAGACTTGGGCATGACCATCCACGAGGGTGCAAGTGATATAATACGATCAGTTAAGGTAGACACCATCCATCACCCGGCAGTATATGAAAATCAGACTGTAACGACAGGGTATAAATGCAGCAAGTGCGGAGCTACAAAATAAAGTAGGATACAGGATGATAGAAATAGAACGTATAGACGAAGAGTTTGAAAGACTTCGTGAAGTGATTTCAAAGCTGATGGTCAGTACCGGTTACGATAAGGATGAAGACTTAACCAATGTAACATATGATTCCTCAAGTCCTGATGATCTGCAGCGGATAGAAAAGTACAGGGAAATGTTGTATAAAATGACAGGCATACTTGGTGATCTCAATTATCTTAAGCGGCCGGTATTGTTTGAGGATAAATTAATACTCCGACTGGGTGGAAGATATGGAACAATAAACGGGGAGGCATATTACACCAGCGGATCACAGATTGAATTTTTGAATTATGAAGATTTAAAAGAAGAGGAGTCCGCACCAATATGGAGAACATCGAGGGTTGAGCACGATGGGAATGGCTACTATATAGTGGGATTTAACAGCAATAATGATTAAACAGATATTTGTACTTTCCCCTTTTGGTCAGGCATTGACGTTTGATTGAAAGGGGTTTTGTGTATACCGGTGTATCAGAGGGGAAATAGGATGGATGATTATATTTATAATGATAACACCTAGTGTAAAGAATAATACAAATTATAAATATAAGTATAATTTATGATTTAATCAGCAAACACAATTATATAAACATCTAAAATTGTACATTGTATTTTAACCCTCTTTACTTTGGAAAATTTTATGTTATATTGAAGTTGTTAAGGAGATTAGGTAACTTGTAGACTGAACCCTTGATCTAATCAGGGCTTGTTCTTTCAGTAACTCTGAAAAGGGGCAGGGGTTAAAAATCAGAGTTGTTCTTGTAAACTGACACCTGAATACTAGGAGGGATTTTAATGAAAACTGTAAAACCAATTAAAACAATCAAAAACGGATGGAACAAATTTACTGTTGTTGTAAAGGATAAAGATTACTCAACCAGAGAGGCAGTCCTTTTCGCGATCTGCACATTCCTCACAGGATTCGTGCTCGGAATGCTCTGCTCACCTAGAAAGAACCAGACATTCGGCTCATACAACGGCAACTTCGGCGACAGCGGCTGTGGCTGTGACTGCGACTATGGCGAGGACGATTTTGAGTAGGCTGTGATCCACTTCCTATAGCAGTTTCAAAGTGTCTTCAACACCAAAACAACCACTTGATATACACCATGATATCAAGTGGTTGTTTCATTAGTAATTGTGCTTCCTAAAATTCTGTTTTATTTAAATATTTAGCATATCTATAGCGGCTGCAGCCGTCTCCTCGTCATATCCCTCTTCGGCCAGCTGACTGACTGTTGTGTAGACATTCACCTTCGCGCATTTAAAAGCCCTAACTATCAAAGACCGGCCCTCTTCTCGTATTCTTTTCTCTATCTCCACACTCTTCATATATGCAAGACCTACCTCTCCATCTTTCTTAATGTCGGTAACTATCCTATGCAGCTCTCTCCTAATTTGGTCTGAGTGTAACAAAATTCCCAGCCAAATTCAACTCCAAATTACCAGTCTCTTATATCCCCTTATATCTTCCAGCTCACCGCCTGCTCTCGTAAGTCCACAAATCTCCTGTAGATACCGTCCTGTTTCATGAGCTCCTCGTGGGTTCCCTTCTGAGCTATTCTTCCCTGATCCACCACTACTATCTGATCCGCATGTCTTACGGTCTTGAGTCTGTGGGCGATCATGATGATCGTCTTTTCATTTGTCAGGGCATCCACTGCAAGAGTGAGCTCTTTCTCGTTCTCAGGGTCAACATTTGCTGTTGCCTCATCAAGGATGATGATAGGTGAATCCTTCATGATGGCGCGGGCTATGGATATTCTCTGCTTCTCACCGCCTGAGAGGGTTGCACCGCCCTCACCGATCACAGTGTTGTAACCGTCAGGAAGCTTGCTGATGAAGTCATGGCAGCACGCCTTCTTTGCAGCCTCCACAACCTCTTCATGGGTTGCCTCCGGCCTTCCGAACTTGATGTTGTTCTCTATGGTATCAGCAAAGAGATATACATTCTGGAATACAAATGAGAAGTTGTTCATGAGACTGTTCATGCTGTAATCCTTAACATTTGTTCCACCCAAGGTTATCTCACCTGAATCCACATCCCAGAATCTGGCGATCAGATTGCACAGGGTTGTCTTTCCACCGCCGGATGGCCCTACGATCGCAGTCGTTGTCTTCTCCGGTATGGAGAGTGAGATTCCGTCGATTATCTTTCTCTTATCGTATGAAAACTCTATATTCTTAACTTCTATATCGTATTTTTCCGGATTGAGTTCCTTTCCATCTATGTCCATTGTGTCAAGTCCGAGCACTGCATTTGCCTTGTCTACGCACACACTGACCACATGTATCAGAGATGAAAATGTTCCCATGGTCTCAAGACCCCCATACAGCATGAACGCCGCGATCGACATACCCACAGCATACAGAACGCTCATACTGCCATTTATATAGAAGTAAGCCGAAAGTCCTATTATCGCTACCCCTGTAAGCTTTGTCACAATGCTTTGGAGAAAATGATATGGGACATAGACAAGCTCCATCTTTACATTTGCCCTGACGCAGGCTTCATTTGCCGCATTGAGCCTCTTCGTCTGCTTGCCTATGAGGTTGTAGGATTTGACCTCCGATATGCCCTGTATGTACTCCATGATCTGGTTTATGAGCTCAGTGTCGCAGTCAATCTTCGCCGAAGATGCCTGCTTGCCGGCATTCTGCATCACCGTATTTATCACAAGGAATATGGCAACTCCAACAAGTGATACCAGTGCGATCCTCCAGTCGCAGAGCAGGATCATGAGTATGATCATGGATGTCTCGAGGAGTCCCTGTGTCGTGAGCATGACAACTCTCGTAGCCACATCCCCCAGATTCTCCATGGTATTTGTCGTGACTGACGCGATCTCGCCTATACTGTTGGAATTGAAATATCCCATCGGCACATATCTGAGGTGCTCCGCCATCTCTATACGCTTGAATGCCGCTGTGGTGTAGCCGCCCTCTGTCTGAAGCACGGTCGACGACATCTTGCAGAGTATCCCAACTATAACGGATACCGCCATGATGGCTATTGAGCCAAGTATGTATTTTCCAAGGTCTTTCCCCTCTATAACGCCCATGAGGACACACATTATAGCCGGGATCTTCAGCGCCGATGCCAATGCGTCTAACAGGCTTATCACTATTGAACGCTTGAACTTGCGGCTGTTTTCCTTACCTGAGAACAGGAAGAACTTTTTAAGTACTCCGAACATATTACTCGCCCTCCTTTTCATCGCCTGTCGTATCCTTGACCGAGATGTGTGCCTGCCACATGTCCCTGTAAAGTGTACATTTGCTAAGAAGCTCCGCGTGTGTTCCGTGAGCCTCCACATTTCCTGCATTTACCACAAATATCTGATCTGCATCCTTGATGGTGGACAATCTGTGGGCTATGACTATCAGCGTCTTGCCCGCAACAAGCTTGGCGATGGAGCTCTGAAGTATGGCCTCATTCTCCGGATCGGTGTAAGCTGTAGCCTCGTCCAATATGACTATCGGCGCATCCTTCAGCATGGCCCTTGCGATGGATATCCTCTGTCTCTCGCCGCCTGACAAATGTCCACCTGCACCGCCGACTACGGTGTCAAATCCGTTCTCAAGGTTCATGATAAAGTCATAGCAGCCGCTCTTTCTGGCTACCTCCTCGACCTCGGCATCCGTGGCATTCGGTCTTCCCTGTCTTATGTTGTCCCTGACTGTCTCGTTGAACAGGTAATTATCCTGTGACACATACGCAAGCCTGTCGTTGAAATCCGCCAGCGCGATATCCTTTATGTCCACGCCACCGATCTCTATGCTTCCGCTGTTCACATCCCACAGTGAAGCTATCAGCTTGGCCATTGTAGACTTTCCGCTTCCCGACGGACCAACTATCGCATTTACAGTTCCCGCCTTGATATCCATGCTCACACCGTGGAGTATCTCCTTGTCGTGATAGCCAAATGTAATATCTGTAACCTTTATTCCATTGTCCTTCGGCTGTGCCTTTGTCCGCTCAGGTCTCACAAGCTCCGGCTGCTCCAGGATTCCTGTCACCTCTCCGATGACTGTCGACAGCTTGCCTAAGTCATCGGTGTATGAACCGATGGTGAGCAGCGGGCCGACTATTCCAAGTGAGAGGATGATACACACAACGAAATCCGCGGTGGTGAGCGAACCATTTGACACATAGTGCGCACCTATCGGAAGCACTGTTGCAAGTGTGTACGGTGTGATGACGAACATGGCTGCCTGGAAGAATGAGCACTTCTTCATCCAGTTGATATACGAATCGGCATTCTCCTTTGCCGCCTTTGTGAACTTGGCATACGAGCTCTCCGTCCTGCCAAATGCCTTGATGACCTCGATTCCATCTATGTACTCAACTGCAGCGTCGTTCAGCGCCTTGGTCTTCTCAACGGTCCTGTCGTAGTTCTCCTGGAAGTCGATCATCATTCCCATGTACGTTGCAAATCCCAATATGATCGGGATAAATGAGAACAATGCAAGTCTCCAGTCAACCACGAAAAAATACACGATGACAATGATTGGAGCCAGCAGGTTGGATGTAAACTCAGGCACAACATGTGCCAGAGTCGTCTCTATGCTGTCTATTCTCTCCACCATAATGTTCTTGAACGAACCCGATGGCGTATCCTTCACGTATCCAAGCGGCACTCTTGCAAGCTTGTCGCAGCATGACTTTCTGATATTTGCAAGCACTGTAAATGTCGCCTTATGTGAACACGTCGTTGATACACTGTGGCAAAGCTCAGCAAGTATAAACGAGCCCGCTATGATAAAAGCCTTCACCATATATTCCTTGAGATCCTTCTCCCCGTCAAGGAACATCCTCACCACGTCCGCAATGATGAAATACGGAACTATCTTGAATACTACATTGATAACCGCCAATATGACGCTCCACACATAAGACGACCTCTTCTGCCCCGCCCATGTGAGTACCCAACTTACAGCTGATTTCTTCTTTTCTTCCACCTTTTCTCCTCCTGTTTTATTATTTTATCTTTTACATAACGTCGAACTGGGGACAGGTACCTCCGTCCCCCACCTCTCCCCCGTGCCTTCGTCATCAGCCTCGGATTCGTATTAGATCGTAGTTGAATTTAGTTCGATATAACTTATTTGCATTAGTTGCATCTAACCCACAGGGTTAAAACTATGCGGACCGGGTGGGCTCCCTTTCCGCATATATTCCTACAATATCGCAGCTCCCTACTTCTCCGGGAACTGCACTTTCCATATTCTCTCCCAGCCTCCAGTGTAGAATCTCTTGAGTTTACCGACATTCTCTATCGCAGTCTCGCGGTCCATGTCGTGCTCAATGATCTGAAATATCGCCGAGAAAAATCCACTGTATATCATATGACACAGACTGTCGCTTATATCTGGCAAATCTATACCGGCTCTGTGCATCTCATCTACATATTGTTTTGAAGATCTCATCTCTCTATCTACCAGATTGTGTATCATATCTCCGTACTTTTCATTGTCGCTGCACCGCAACAGTAGTTTGAAATTGTCATAATGGTCATATACATAATTCACCATTTGATCCATTCCGTCACCAGATGCGCTTGTCATGTTCTCAGTTTGCTTCTCCGGTGGCAGACTCTGGAACTTCTCAAGCACGCTGTCATATATCCTGTACAGCTCCTCCACATACGGATCTATCAGCGCATCAAACAAAGCCTCCTTTGTGGGATAATATTTGTAAAATGCACCTGTCGTAAGTCCGGCATCCTTAACTATGCTTCTGAGTGATGCCCCCGCAAATCCGTGCTCAAGGAAATGCTTCAGCGCTGTATTCAGAATATTTTGTCTTGTATTTTCTGCCTTTTCTGTCATATATCCCCTCTCTCGTCCGGCATGCATTACTCATTACCGGAACAAATTTCGAATACAAGTGCCATATCAATATTGCTCTTGCGTAAATATAACAGCGTTATATTACACTGTTATATTTTATATATAATCCTTATGTTGTCAAGTGATGTTTTGATAATTTTCCTGTCATATATAATATTTTGATAAAATATGTGCTTTACCTCTATAACAAAACAACCACCTGATATAGTCTGTTATATCAAGTGGTTGTTGTATAACCTCTGTAGCGCATTTAAAAGCCTTAACAATCAAATCCAACTATGGATTACAATTCTTACAAGGCTCATATCCCTCAGATATAAGCTCATCCCTTGTGGCCGTTCTCTCGGACTTATTGGATTCCTTCATCTGTTTCACACTTTTGCATGACGGCTTATGGAATTTACCCGTGTTAGTGTTTACTATATATGTATCCTCGTTCGCTGCTTCCGTCTGAGCTTCCGATGTATCATCAGCCTTTGACTCTGTGTTCTGAGTTTCCTCGCTTGTTCCAGCCTCTGCTGCCTGGTCTCCATCTTCACCGGATATCTCCGAACTCGTATTTTCCCCCGGCACCACATATCCCGGATCCGCCTCACTACCACCGGTTGCATAGTCAATCAGCACCCCAGGCTGCACATTGTACACATACACGTTAAAGCTAACCCCAGCGCCTTTGTCCTCCACGGACTCAGCCTCCATCTGCACTCCAGAAGCAACAAGGTTATCCCCGTCAAATATCGGCGTGACCCTGTAAAGCACATGGTTTCCGGTGCTCTCCACATAATCAGCCACTTCATTTTCAAATGGAAGCATGCCTGTCACGTTAAGATATCTGGTTCCCGTTATCAGATTCTTCTCATTTGCATTTTCTCCAGCCAGCTGATATCCAATCAAATGACATCGATTGTATAGGTAATTACCATCTATACGATCATTATACTTCACCGTATGCCAGCCCGAAGGCTTGACCATACCTATCGCTCCTCGCTCCTCCGTCGACATGATCTCTTTACAAATGTTGGCATAAGCAACTCCGCACCTTCCAAGTGAGTCCAGATCACTATAGTTCTCAAATGCATCCGTCACCAGCTCATCATCGCCAAATGCCGGCACGTTGCCATTTATCTCACAATATGCACTTCCAGAATATGCTGGAATATCAGCAAGCTCCATATTTGAAGCTGCCTTCCCCTCGGTGCTCGCGTCTGCTGCCCCACCAGAATCCGAAACTGTCGTATCCTCAGTGGTTTCTAAGCTTTCTGATGAAATATCACTTTGGGTTTCCGTGATCTTCTCTGTTGTCGTAGTCTCCGCAGAAGTTACCTGTTCAGATACAGTAGTTACCTCATCAGAAGCGAGATTACCATTAACCGCCGATTTACTGCCATCTGCAATTCCTGACAGACTGCAGCCTGACAGCACCAACGCAAATACTACCACATATAGTGCAGTATAGAATTTTCTTTTCATTTTACCTTTCTCCTCTTCGTTGTAAACATTCCAAATGTATCTTACTAATATTTTGCTCATAATGAACTGTACAACAGTATACTACATTTTTAATCCGTTTTGTCAAAGGGGACAGGTACCTCCGTCCCCTTTTGCCCTTTTTTTCGCCTATTTACGTCAATTTTGCCCCAAGGGGTCAGGTACCTCCGTCCCCACTGGTACCTCCGTCCCCATCAGTAAGCTGCCTACACCATTCCATTTGCAACCTTGTACTTGTAGAGCATCTCGGCGTGATTCTGTTCCTCGATCTGTATGTCTGCAAGCAACTTTCTGACCGCACTCTCGCCAAATGCAAATATCTCTCCATTGTACTCGCCTGACACAAGTTTCTCCGTTCCGATACAGTCTGTTGCAAGGAACTTGTCATTCTTCTTATCCTCTGAATCGTCCATCATCTTGTATGTCTGCTTTGGCTCATAATCTTTTCCATTGCTGTCGTTGCAATCACACTGAGGAACCTGTCCATCGAGCACCTGTGTAAGTGAATCATAATGTTTCTGCTCTTCCTTCTGAATAGTCTGGAACAGATTCTTGAGCTCTGGATCCTTCGCCTGCTCAGCATATCGTCCATACTTCTCCACACAAGACTTCTCCTGTGTCTGCAGATCCTGAATAACTGTTTTCTCTTTTTCCTTTAATATCATAGCTATACTCCTTCCGATTAAGATTCCGCCTGAAACTTATGCCAGATTTTTAAAATTTCTTCTGGAACTCCTTTTAAAATTAGAATTTCTTTTAGAATTTCTGTTGGAATCTCTTTCTGAACCTCTGTGATTTTGATGTATGACATTTACATCGCATATATATTATTGTCCAAAGATGTCAAGCTCTATTCCTATATCTATATTTATCTATAATTTTACCTGTCACAGATTTCATCATCTGCCGATCCACATAAAATCCATCTCTGTCACAGATTACTCATCTACATTTGTTTTTTCTGACCTTCCATCAGTCCTGCCAGCAAATAGGTACAAATCAGCAGTCGCCCAGCTCACCACCAGCTGTATCATGGAGTTTTTTACACCTGTGATATGCAATGCCTTCATCCATTTTAATTGGCCTCATAGCCACTCAAAAAAATGGGCATTGCTTTTACACAATGCCCATCGATTGGGGCATCCCCACTTTCTCCTTATCCCTCCTCCTATACATAAAGTACTCCATCTGAAATAGCGTCAATATAACGATATTCTTCATGTTTATAATGCAGCAAAAAGGGATGTCCATAAATTCCACGGACACCCCAAACCAAACTCTGCTCTTATTTACTTCTGCAACTTCCTGAACTCTCTTCCATACGCCACGCACATTACAATCAGGATAACCCCAACTGCCACTATCGGCATAACACCTGTGTCAAATGCAAACATACATATAAACATGATCACCCACATGACCAATCCCGCCTTAACCCCTGCCATAAAGCCTTTCTTTGATGACTTTGCGATCACAACAAGTTCAGCCTCATCTGAAGTTTTTTCCCAGTCACGTCTGAAATGGATATCAAATATATTGCCATTTTTCTCAGGATTCAGTTTTTTCTCCTCATCTATCACAAGTTTTTCAATGACGCAATAGAATACCAGCGAGATTACGAATACCAATTCTGACACTATAGCCATGACCGTACCATTTTTATTTCCATATGCTCTATCTATTGCATATATACACACTGGAAACAACACAAATCCCACAAATACGACAACACTCGGAAAAAATGACGCACTTGTTATCCTGCGCTCTATATCCGCTATCTCATCCTCATTTTCTCCATCCCAGTTTCCTATATCCCGCTTCAGCCTTCCATACATGACAAATATCGCCACAAATGCCGCCAGCGCAAGCACTCCATATACTATCGGAAGCGTATCTGCTGTGAGTCTCCAGATACTGTCCCAGTCAACTTTATTTAAGCTGTTCTTATTTGCCCCAACCAGCCTTCCAGCCAAATAACCACCAAACAAACTGGCCACAATTATAATTCCAAATGTTATATATATCTTCAGATTACTTTTCTTGTTCACTTTTTTATCAACATCTCTCATATCATATCCTCTTTTCATTCTATGAATTAACACGATCTTATCCGTATATCCGGTGTCATTCCATCTCATCCTCATACTGAAAAATGTCCTCGACACTGACACCACACACCTTCGCGATCTTGAGTGCCAAAGTCACCGACGGACTATAGTCGCCCCGCTCTATCTGGCTTATCGTCTGTCTCGAAGTCTGAACCAATGCGCCCATCTCCTGCTGGTTGACCCCCAGCTTCGCCCTGTATTCTTTTAACTTGTTGTACAGCGGCATCTATATCACCTCCATCTTATCTATCCTTATCATCATCTGCTGTGCTGTTCTCACTCTCAGATTTTGTTCTATCTTTAACGTTCTCTCCATCTAACGCCTCACTTCCATCTTCCACGTTCTCCCCATCTAACGCTTCACTTCCATCTTCCACATTCTCCCCATCTGACGCCTCACTTCCATCTTCCACATTCTCCATGTCTTCTGACTCAGATCCGTCTGTCATACCATGCACTGCATACCTATGTGTGGAAGTCCCCCATATCATGCTAAAACTCATTCCAAAACAAACCCCGAGAGAGATTCCAAGTGCCAGATTGTCAAATAACATTCCATAGATAACGCCTAGTGCTATCCCCATCACCAATCCATACGGTATACCTGTCGACTTCTCTCTCTTACACACGTATACCCTGTCTTTCCACATAAAACCATCAGTTTTCCCATCACCCAAAACATCAAGCACACTCTGATACACATTGCTGTGGGCCACCTCCGCCATATCTTCATGTACGTTCTCCGCATCGGGGTGAACATATGACTTTCTTAGCTTATATATAGCCAGCGTATCGTTTCCACTTTCAGGTTCAGGTGACAATTCATTTCTCAAAATATTCACCTTGTCAAATAAAAAACAGCTCCACATCTTTTTTTCCCGAAAGAATCCATACACCGGCAACCCATTTTTCAGATTTTCCCGAATCTCTTCCTCAAGCTCTTTCTTGCTGCACACCTCAATCATGGCATCTCCAAGCTTGTTCTTTTTTAACGTGCTCTCCGTGATGGCTGTCACAGAATATCCTTTAACCTGAGTTTTTAATTTATTTACAGAATTTCCATCGTCTTTGATCTCAAACATTGACCTTATCGCTTCACTGACAGATTTCTTATTACCTTTATCAACATCTTTATCTCTAGCCTTGTCATTTCTTTTTCCCATATCTTCACTACCCCATTTAATTTTCATACACTGAAATTTCCAATCTAATACAATATATATTTAAAATTACATATGTCAAATGACAACTATAGTTGTCATTTTTCTGTATAATGGAGTATAACAAATGACAAGGAAAGTTGTCAATACTTTTTGACAACTTTCCTTGTCACATTTTTATTAGAGCATTATATATAATATTGCACATTTTGCCCCATTCGAGATTAACCGTATATATTTATTTCATAATCTAATATTTTACTTCACAATCTAACATTCTATTTTTATACTGTGTTTCTCTATATCGACAACGGCTTTGCCATCACACGAGAATTCCATCCCTTCATACTCAATTGGTGTATATATCACGGTACTCATTGTCATAAGTCCATCATTTACAAACAATTCTATTGAATTTCTGTCGAGTATGAATCTAAGCTTTATGACTTCTTTATATGTATTGCTATCTGCAGAACTATTACCACAATCCTGTTCGTTAGTACACTGGCATATTTTCATTTTTGCTTTTCTTATACATACCACATCTCTCTCAAATCCCGCCAACGACCTATCCAGCTCCATCCGTCCATCGCGTCTGCTATATGTAAATCTAGTGGAATATCTATCTCCTTTTGCAAGTTCAACTGTAAAATTATCATATTCAGCCTCTTTTACTGTGACTGTCATATCAACATATCTTCCACAGATTCCCTCAAATGTACGATGACCACAGACATTTTCCTCTGAATAAACCACTGTATCATCATAATACTTCTCTATCTCCCTTATTGGATTCTGAATCAACATGCCGTTTTTTATAGATATCTCCCTTGGCAATGTCATCATGCCCTGCCATCTCTGCCCATCTGGAATCCACAGATTATGCCACGAATCCATCCACGCTATCAGTATTCTTCGTCCATCAGGCAACAATGTTGTCTGCGGTGCATAAAAATCAGTTCCATAATCAAGAGAGTATGCTTTCTCTCCATCAAATTTGCCAGACTCCTTGTCAAATTCCCCAACAAAATAAACCGAATTATTTCCATTGTGAAATTCATTCCCATCCGCCTGCATTCCTGTTGGTGAAACTAGAAGTACATAACAATCTCCCATCTTGAAGAAATCCGGGCACTCCCATACGCCGCCGAGATCTCTATCATTTCGAGCAAGTATACTCTCAAATGTCCAGCTAGCCATATCTTGACTTGAGAACAGAACTACCAGCCCCTTATCATCATAGTCAACACATCCCGCTGCCATATAGTATCTGTCATCATCAAACCATACCTTAGGATCACGGAAATCCACTCTGCTCAAGCCATCCGGTAACATATCTCCGGTTACCACTGGATTGCCATCAATCTTTTTATATGTAATACCATCACCAACCGCAATACTCTGATTCTGAAATACTCCTTCACCCTCAGTTTTTTTCATGACACTGGTATACACTAAAACATGTTTTCCATCGAGCTCCATGGCTGTTCCGGAAAAACAGCCCTCTGCGTCATATTCTGTATCAGGTGCCAAAGCCACCGGAAGCTGTTCCCATTTCATCATGTCGTCAGTCACCTGATGTCCCCAATGCATAGGTCCCCATTCTGTACTATATGGATGATACTGATAAAGCAAATGTATTCTGCCTCCATACACGGAAAATCCATTTGGGTCATTCATCCAGCCTACAGCCGGTGTTACATGAAACAAAGGTCTGTCATTGGCAGCAATTTCATTCTTCGTCTCATATTCCCTGGCAGCAGCAAGTTTTTCACTGACAACCATATCGTCCATAGCATCCGTTATTCTGTCCATCTTATATATACTCCTTATCACTGTTGTTTTTATATTAAGTCTAACATCACATTATCCTTATCTCCAAAATTAAAATAGAGACACTTTCAATGTATCATACACATAACCTATTGAAAATGTCTCTTTCTAATTTATATACAATTCTTATCTCTACATACAGACTACTATAGCAGACCTACACTGAAGCATCTCTCAGCCCTGTCAGCTATAACAGACCTACACTGAAGTATCTCTCAGCCCTGTCAGCTATAGCAGACCTACACTGAAGTATCTCTCAGCCCTGTCAGCCATAACTGTAGCTATGACCTTATCCTTCCCATACTTCTCCGCCATCTGCATGGCTGCCCATACATTTGCACCTGATGAAGTTCCAACAAGAAGCCCCTGCTCCCTGGCTAGCATTCTTGCTGTCTGTATTGCCTCCTCATCTGATACCTCCACAACATCAGTTATCATATCCGTATCAAGCACATCTGGCACAAATCCATCTCCAATGCCCTGTATCTGATGGATTCCCGGGCCATCTCCGTGCAGCGCTGACACGCCCTTAGGCTCAACGGCAACAATCTTCGTATCTGGATTTTTCTCCAACAGATATTTAGCTATACCTTGGAGAGTACCCCCACTTCCAACACCGGACACATATATGTCTATCTTCTGACCAAGCTGTTCGCACATCTCGACCGCAGTTGTGTGATAATGCGCATCTGGATTCGCCTGATTGACAAACTGCTGCGGCATAAAATACTTCTCCGGATCAGATTCCGCTATCTCATTTGCCTTATCAACAGCACCGCCAATGCTGAGAACAGGATCTGTAAGTACCAAATCCGCACCAAATGCCCTGATAACCTTCTTGCGCTCCTCACTCATATTCTCCGGCATCACAATTATCACTTTATAGCCTTTCTGAACACCACAGAGTGCAAGACCTATTCCGGTATTGCCGCTAGTAGGCTCTATAATGGTCATTCCCGGCTTGAGTTTTCCCTCAGTCTCTGCTACCTCTAACATGTTTTTTGCAATCCTGTCCTTAATACTTCCGCCAGGATTAAGAAATTCTGCCTTTGCAAATATATTGTAACCTGTAGATTTTCTCAGACACATAAGCGGAGTATTCCCTATCAGATCAAGCACATCATTGTAATACATATTAATCCCTTCTCTTCCTTGCTTTATAATATACTATTTTACATATTTTTTTACTAAAGTCACTATAAAATTATAGTCGGATGCTATAGATACAAAAGACTCAGAAAACCTGACTTGCAAGTTTTCTGAGTCTTATCAGCAGGGGATGAGAGAATCGAACTCCCACCAAAGGTTTTGGAGACCCCTATCATACCATTTGACCAATCCCCTATATACAGAAAAAATTTAACACCTTTCACAGCGTTAAATTTTCCCGGTACTTTTATTTTGTACCTTCAGAATTTCACACAGAAAGTAACATCAACCCCATTTCAGTCATCGACTGTCTTCAAGTAAACTTTATTCTTTACTTCATATGCATCTGACTCTGCACCTTGCAGAAAATCTTGCATACTCGCGTATCTCCAAAGCTTATCTCTTAGAAACCTCTAAGGATAAGTCCTCGACCTAT
>CABPYV010000012.1:0-101101 GCA_902461735.1 uncultured Coprococcus sp. | reverse complement strand
TAATATCGCGGGGTGGAGCAGTCTGGAAGCTCGTCGGGCTCATAACCCGAAGGTCATAGGTTCAAATCCTGTCCCCGCTACTAATTACATAAGATACATGCCCAGATAGCTCAGTTGGTAGAGCAGAGGACTGAAAATCCTCGTGTCGCTGGTTCGATTCCAGCTTTGGGCACTAGATACAAAAAGCTGAAACTTTTAAGTTTCAGCTTTTTGTATTTTATGCAGTTGGTAATATAGAGAGTTATAAAGTGATAGCATCAAGAGTGATAATATAGAGAGTCACAGAGTCTTAGTGTCTAGTATGGAGAATATGTTGAGGAATAAGTTGAGGATATAATAGGAGGTTGTGAATATGGTGTTTAATGTTGGACAGATAGTTAAGCTAAAAAAAGCTCATCCATGCGGAGCAAATTCCTGGGAGATCCTTCGAGTAGGAATGGACTTTAGACTTAGATGTACGGGGTGTGATCATCAGGTGATGGTACCAAGAAAGCTGGTAGAGAAGAATTTTAAAGGATTTATAAAGGAATAATATAGATAATAGATAAAGGAATAGATAAAAGAATAAAAAAAATATATATAAAGAAGCAGAATCATGATTAGGCATTCATGATTCTGCTTCTTTTATATATAAGTTTTTTGTGAGCTAATATGGGAAACATGTCTCATAGACAAGCTTTTACTCTCTTTTAGTATACCCTGTTATATCCATAAGATTTTAGGGAGGAGCGCAGCCGCTAGGCGACTGCGCCATTAAGGGATTGGGGGTGTAGTCATTGCTGACTACAAAAGGGAGTAAATAACAAAAAATAGTAAATTGTCGATGTAATAAAATTCTTAGTGTAAACACATGTTATAGCCTGTAAAAACATACTTGCTATGGCTTGTTTGTGTATCTCTTGTTTACAAGTTGATAATATGATAAATAAAAAAATATTGCAATAGGTCAGGGCGTATTTACGCTATAATGCCATATAAGTTGGTGATTATGACTGTTTTTGACCATAAATGACTCGAAAAACGATTGATAAATGAATAAAGAATGTACAGATATGCGTATATAGTCCTAAATAGTCAAAAACATAGACAACAAAGCGCTGTTGCGCAGAATTAAGTTGCGCAATGACCAGAAGCACAATAACCAGAAGCACAATAACCAGAAGCGCAATAACCAGACATGCAATAACCAGACATGTAACGTACAGATATGCACTACCCAGACACGCAATAACCAGGGGTGAGGAAAATATAAAATAAAAGAAACGGAATCAATCTTAGGCAATCATGATTCCGCTTCTTTATATAATATATAAGTTTTTTTGTGAGCTGATATGGGATAAATGTCTCATAAACTAGCTTTTACTCTCTTTATCTAAGGTATCCTTTGTAATGTATTCCTTATAGTTTAAGGGAGGAGCGCAGCCGCTAGGCGACTGCGCCAATTAAGGGATTGGGGGTAGTCATTACTGACTACAAAAGGGAGTAAATAACAAAAAATAGTAAATTGTCATTTTATGAAATTGTATCTGTAAATCTATTTACAATTATGAAGTCATGTTTTAGATGGCTTGTTTCTTGTATCTCTTGTTTACAAGATGATAATATGACAAA
The DNA here is from genome assembly GCA_902461735.1 of uncultured Coprococcus sp. Taxonomy (GTDB): domain Bacteria; phylum Bacillota; class Clostridia; order Lachnospirales; family Lachnospiraceae; genus Coprococcus. The sequence goes on along the minus strand of CABPYV010000012.1, from coordinate 99,490 downwards.
AAAAAAGAATATGCAATAGGTGTTGAACGTTTTCCGTCATATTCACATATATATAATAAATTTTGACTGTTTTTGACCAAATAACTCATTAAAAACACTGCAAAACAGTGCTGCACATAGTGTTATGAATTTGAAATGATTAAAAACAGTCAAATAATTGATTTTGTTGAATTGACAATAAAAATACGATTACTACTATTCAAAGAATGGTGTTATATGATATAACTTTATTTATGTGACGTGATAATACATTATCTGCCCTACAATGTATTATCTTATACAAATACGATAAAAAACAGGGAGGATTACTAATGAAGAGCAGTAAGAAAAATCTCATTGCTATCGCCGTGATAATTCTTATTATCGCGGGACTAGGAATTGCGTCGATCTATGTTGACCAAATTCCGTCACCATCAAAGTATGCCACATTTTGGGCTTTAGTGCCGTCTGTAGTGGCTATAAGCCTGGCGCTTATCACAAAAGAAGTTTACAGTTCACTTTTTATTGGAATTGTAATTGGAAGTGTATTCGCTTCAGGGTTCAGCTTTACAGGAAGTATAACGAATGTATTACAGAATGGACTCATAGCACAGCTGTCAAATGCGTCTAATGTGGGAATACTTATTTTCCTGGTTATTCTGGGAACGATAGTTGCACTTATGAATAAAGCTGGTGGTTCTAAGGCATTTGGCGACTGGGCAGCAACTCATATTAAGACAAGACAGGGGGCACAGCTCTGCACAGTGCTTTTGGGAGTGCTTATATTTATTGATGATTATTTCAACTGCCTTACGGTTGGAAGTGTCATGAAGCCGGTAACTGATAAGCATAGAATATCAAGAGCAAAATTTGCTTATGTAATAGATGCAACAGCAGCACCTGTATGTATTATTGCACCGATATCTTCGTGGGCAGCGGCCGTCAGTGGTTTTGTAAAAGGCGAGGATGGATTTGGACTTTTTATAAAGGCTATACCTTATAATTACTATTCATTCCTCACTTTGGCAATGATGGTAGCAATGATAGTTATGAAGGTCGAATTTGGACCGATGGAGAAACATGAGCTTAATGCGCTGAAAGGTGATCTTCTTTCAGTGGGTGATGGAAAGAAGACGGTTACGGCTGAGGAGACTGATGTTGTAAATAGCAATGGCAAGGTTATTGATCTGATCATACCGATTATCTGTCTTGTTGTATGCTGTATAATAGGAATGATTTATACTGGTGGATTCTTTGACGGAACAAATTTTGTTGAGGCATTTTCGAATAGTAATGCATCAGTTGGACTGGCAATGGGAAGTTTATTTGGACTCCTTATAACAATCCTGTTATATGTAGTAAGAGGTGTGCTTGATTTCGGTAAATGTATGGAGGCAATCCCAGAAGGGTTCAAGGCGATGGTTCCTGCAATCCTTATTCTTTCTTTTGCATGGACACTTAAGGGTGCAACAGACATGATGGGTGCGAAGGAATTTGTTCAGAACGCAATGTCTTCAGCATCGGGAAGCCTGTTCAGTCTTCTGCCTGCAGTTATATTCATAGTAGGATGCTTTATGGCATTTGCAACAGGAACATCCTGGGGAACTTTTGGAATACTTATACCTATAGTGTGCGCGGTATTTGAAGGAACAGATTATAATCTTATGATCATATCAATATCAGCATGTATGGCTGGCGCTGTATGTGGAGATCACTGTTCACCGATATCTGATACCACGATCATGGCATCAGCAGGAGCACAGTGTAATCATGTAAATCATGTGACAACACAGCTTCCATATGCAATTGCGGCTGCAGTAATGTCTTTTGTGGCATATGCGATTGTTGGACCTATGACTTATTTCTTGCATGTTAAGTGGTTTGTAATGCTTCCGATATTTGTAGCGATGATGGTACTTTTCGTGTTTGTGGTAAAAATCATAAAACAGCGTAATCCGGAAAGCTACGCAAGTGCCAACACAAGGGTAGCAGATGCAGATTGATGCTGAAAATCGCAAATATTGCAAAATAATAAAAAAACAGTTGACTTATATTGAATCATAAGTTAATATGTGAGAGTAGAGTTTTCATTTATTTGAATCCTCTCTCCCCTCATTATGGTGACCAGGTAACCCCTGGTCACTTTTTTTGTTCATAAGACATTTATAAGTATTTATATTTGTTAACTTGAGTTGAGTGGAATATTGGTATATCCTAGTGATGAGAATACGAAGAATATTAATATAGTGGTATATGTGATAATGATCAGTATAGATAAGGATGTATTCTAAAAAAGAATGCAAAAAAGAAAAGAGAAAAAATAAAAAAAGAGAGAAAAGAGAGTAGATATGCAGGACAACAACGATATGATGCGAGAAATTTCTAATGAAGAGGTTCAGAAGGCAGCTGAAATTATAAACAAACTGCTTGGATATTATAACAGCAAGGTGGTGGGACAGCCAGGTTTAGGTTATTCACTTCTTGTTGCAATGATGACGAATGGTCATGTGCTGCTTGAGTCCGTACCTGGACTTGCTAAGACTACAGCGGCAAGAGTGATGACGGAGGCTGTAAACGGTTCGTTTTCGAGAATACAGTGTACACCGGATCTTATTCCAAGCGACATAATAGGAACACAGATGTACAATATGTCCACCAATACATTTGAGGATAAGATCGGCCCGGTATATTCTAATTTTGTGCTTCTCGATGAGATTAATAGATCCAGTGCAAAGACGCAGAGTGCCATGCTTGAGGCTATGCAGGAGAGAGAGATCAGTATAGGCGGAAAGACATATAAACTGCCGGATGTATTTGTTGTCATTGCCACGCAGAATCCCATAGAGTCAGAGGGTACATATGTGTTATCAGAGGCTCAGCTTGACAGATTTCTCCTTAAGGAGACATTGACATATCCATGTCCTGCGGATGAGATGGAGATACTCAACAGGGTGGAGGCAGACGTGTTCACTGATGTTAGCGCAGTTGCTTCGATAGATGACGTGATATATCTCCAGAATATGTGTAAAAGAGTGTATATAGATCCCGTTATAAAGAAATATATTGTAGATATAGTGCAGGCGTCCAGAAATACTGACAAATTCATGGATCCTAAGATGTCACAGTATGTTGCCATGGGGGCGAGCACAAGAGCCGCAATTGCGTTTATGGAGACGGCGAAGGCAGTTGCACTTATAAATGGAAGGAGATACTGTGTGCCAGACGATGTCAAGTCATTACGCTATTCTATTTTGAGGCATAGGATAATGATGACATTTGCTGCAGTGGCAGACGATGTCAAGGTGGAACAGATCATAGATGCAATTGTAAACTCAGTGAAAACTCCATGATAGCTGGTGGCGTGATCCAAAATGATATAGAGAGATTGGGTGATATATATGAAGATGACATATGTTCCCCGCGTGCAGGGAAATATGAAAGGTCTTAAGACTATTTATACCACAAGAGCCACATCAAGAATCATAGATGGTTCTTACAATTCGATATATAAGGGCAGAAGTATGAACTTTGATGAGCTCAGGGAATATGTTGCTGGAGATGATATAAAGGATGTGGACTGGAAAGCAACATCCCGTAGTCAGAAAGTGCTGGTAAGACAGTATATTGCAGAGAAAAAGCACAATATCATGCTGGTGCTTGACACAAACAGAAGAATGCTGGCAAATGCGAACGAGACACAGGATAAAAAGGATGTAGCGCTCATGGCCGCTGGGACGCTGGCGTGCATGGTTAGTGTAAATGGAGATTACATAAGCGCTACATATTCAGATAAAACAGCGATTCAGCATTTCCCTTTTAAGACAGGTCTTATAAATGTGGAGAATATCCTGGCTGCGTATGACCGTGACACTGTAATGGATAATGATTCAGATCTTGAAGCGGCGCTGGAGTTCATATCTAAAAACATCAGGAGAAAGATGATACTTCTGATAGTTACAGATATGGAGGGAATGAATGATATTTCAGACAGGCTGCTAAAACAACTGAAGGCAGTTCATGATATTTTATTGATCTGTGTAGATGATGTGGACATAAATGGGAAAAAGGTTTATGACATTGCTGCAAGGCGTTATCTGCCAGATTTTATTATGGAGGATCGAAAAATTGCTCGAAATGAAAAATTGCGCAGGCAGAAGATCACAGAGAAATGTGCTGAGAAGATGAAGTCTGTAGGAATGACATATCAGATTATTGATTCTTCAGATGATATGGACGAGAAGATAGCGGAGCTGCTCAACAGGCATAGACAGGAGAGCACTGCGGTTTACAGATAAAAAGGAGATTGATTATGGAGAGTTCGGTAAGTCTTCAGGCACCATTTTCATATGCGATATGGCCAATCGTGGTTGCAGGGGCGTTGGTGCTTACAGCTCTGATATATTGGGGGATTGTGTTGACCCGCAAAAAGCTTTCTGACAGACCGCAAAAACCTGTGGTGAGAGAACTGGGAGCTGACGATAAGGACAGAATAAGAAGAAAATATATAGGCGAGCTTGATGCGATTGGCGCAGATTTTGACACAGGCAGACTGGATGTTAGACATGCATATCAGAAAATGAGTATGTGTATAAGAAGATTTGTGCATGAGATGACAGGCATAAAGGTTCAGAATTATACACTTTGTGATATAGGAACACTGGGGATTCCTGATCTGTACTCTCTGGTAGCTGAGTATTACGCACCGGAATTTGCGCGTAAATCAGAGGGCGATGTCAGAAATTCTCTTGCCAGGACAAGGAGTGCGATAGAGCGATGGATATAAAATATATGTGGGTGATCTGGCTGGGTGCTGTGGTGGCGCTGGGTATGATTATCAGTTTATTCATACAACGTAGGAAGAAAGAGCACATCTATGAGGGTGGCAAGAAGATCGCAGGACCTATCTACAGCAGTGATGAGGATTATTTCAAGAAAAAACTGATGATATACAGATATAGTATGGCAGTCCTGTTGGTATTGTGCATCGTCGGTGTTGTGGCGATATTTGTAATGATAGCAAAGCCGTACAGTAAACAACGTGTTCAGGATGAACGCTACTGTAGGGATATTATGCTGTGCATAGATATATCGACTTCTGTTGATTACCTGAATGAGAATCTTCTGGAAGAACTCAAAGGGACAGTTGATGAACTGCAGGGGGAACGGTTTGGAATAGTTATCTTTAACACAAGTCCGGTGCTGTTGTCTCCGCTTACGGATGATTATGAGTTTATAAAAGACCAGCTGGATATGATAGCAAAAAGTCTGGAAGTGAGAAATTCCGAGGAAGTCCCGGATACGTACAAATCTGAATTGAGTGATCTGTATGAATGGCTTTATTATGAGGGATATATAACATCTGGGACGTTGGTTGGAAATGAGCAGAGAGGAAGTTCGCTTATAGGAGATGGACTTGCGGCTGCAGCCTGTGATTTCTCAGACAAGGATAAAGAAAGAACGAAGATAATGATATTTTCAACGGATAATGATATCCAGGGCACGCCGGTGGCTACGCTCGATGAAGCCGCTTCGATATGTAAAAATAACGGTGTCACTGTGTATGGAGTTGGCACCAAAGAGATGACAGCCGAGAATAAGGAATCCATGAAGAATGCAGTGGAAAGTACAGGCGGACAGTTTTTCATGGAGGAAGAATCAGGAACTTTTGATCAGATCGTGTCCTCTATAGAGAAAAGCAGCAAAAATCAGGTCAACACAAAGATGATCACACAGGAAACATCAAAGGTGGAATGGCCATTTGCAGCGGTACTGGCGATATTGATCGTGATGATAGGTATTGGCAAGGTTATAAAGCTGTGATAATAAAGCAGAAAGTAAAATAGAAAGCCAAATAGAAAGTCAAATAGAAAGTCAAATAGAAAGTAAAACAAATAAAACAGGATAAAACAGATAAAGTGGGGAACAATTATGAAAATTGATCCAATAATACCAATCTGGCTGATGAGTATACTCTGTGTTGGCATGATATGTTTAAAGAAACGCAGTAAGATAGCATACATCAGACAGATAATAGCAATAGTCCTTGTGTTTCTCATAAATTTGAGAATAATGGTTCCGAGTAATAATGTAAGCTCAAGCTCTCAGACACTGGATACATATGTGTTGTTCGTGGTTGATGACACCATCAGCATGCTTGCACGCGATTACGATGGTGATACAGAGAGGCTTACGGCGGTGAAGAAGGATTGCAGTGATATAATAGATGAACTTGACGGTGCCAAATTTGCCGTGATCAGCTTTAATAACAATGCTAATCTAGTGTCACCATTTACAAATAATTCTCAGTATGCAAAGGATGTTATAGGTTCGTTGTATCCGATTGAGGAGATGTATGCTGAGGGAACTTCGATGAATGTCAGCATTGATATGATGACTGACACACTTAAGCGAGCAAGAGAAAAGGCTGATGGAAATGTTGTTGTGTTCTTTATAAGCGATGGCGAGATAACGAATGAAGAGAAATTAAAGTCATTCAAGTCGGCTGCAAAATATGTTGATGGCGGGGCTGTGCTTGGATATGGGACTTCGGAGGGCGGCAACATGTACGTGAAGTCGTATTATACCGACCGGGAGGAACTCCTCGAGGATACGTCTTCATATCCTAGGAAACCTGCGGTTTCAGTGATCGATGAGAAGAATCTGAAAAGTATTGCAAGTGATATAGGTGTTAAATATATCAACATGAATGACAGTACTAAGATTGATTCCACGATCAGTAAGATAAAAAAGGAATCTGTGTCCGAGAGCAAAGATGGAAAAGTAACTGGATATGCTGATATATATTATATATTTGCAGCAATGCTGGTTGTGGTTATGATGTGGGAGTTTGTCGATATCAGGAGAAAGAGCAGAGAGATTGATTGGCGAAAGGAATAAGTATGATAAAAAAGATTATTACAGGTCTTGGCATAGCGGGGGTGCTATGTCTGGTGCCATTGTCAGTCAATTACATATGTAACATGCGGTTTATCAGTAACTATGATAAAGGAATTTACAGAAGCAGTGATGCGAATCAGATACTGGGATTTACCCAGCCGTATGTATATCATTATAACAATGGCAATGTCTATTATAATGAAGGTGATTATCAGGGGGCTGAGGACGAGTACAGGACTGCTCTTGGATACAAACCGGGTGGTGAGAAAGACTGTATGACAAGGATAAACCTGGCACTTTCAATCGTGAAGCAGATAGACCCTGAGTCAGTTACAGCCGAGAATCTTGATGAGACTTTGGAACGCCTTGACGATGCCAGGGATATACTGGTAGCAAATGGATGTGCCCACAGAGATGACGAGGATGGACACAATAAGGATGCCCAGACGCTGAAAGATGAGATCGATGATTTTGAAGAACAGCTGAAGCAGTCTGTTCAGGAGCAGGAAAATGGTGGTGGAACTGACGATAAGGATAAAACAGATGATCAGGATGAACCTGATGACGATGATGAAGAACAGGGGAATACTTCTTCAGCGGATGAGGAGAAGATAAAAGAAAAACTCCAGGAGATACAGGGCGACAGTTTAAATCAGCGAAATAGTGAGATGGATACATATGAGTCATACAAAGACGGTTATAATTACTACAGTGGTCCAACATGGTAGAGAGCAGACACAGATACAGTACATGCTTAACAGAAATTAAATTATAATATATAACTTGCGAATTGATATTCATCGGGGTATAATACTGCTAGTTATGGGCATTTTACGCCTTGTGGACAATATAAGGAGAAAGAAAAGCGATGATTAATGAAGAAAAAGTCATACTAATGACAAAAATCGCCATGTACAAAGAATCCCTTGGAAGGGAAGATCTGGAAAAGGGAAAATATTTTCAGAGCGATTACGTGAAACTTAATTGTCTGAAGACTATTGTTTCATCCACAGTTTTATTTGTGGTGGTTGCTGTTTCGTACATCTATTATAATATAGCTTCAATTGTTGAACAGCTGACTGAACTTGATTATCTGAGTTTGGCAGGAGAAATTATAGGAAGTTATGCTGTGGTATGTCTGACGTTTGCTTTGTTTGCCTGGGTGTTATATACATACAGATACATGAAGGCGAAGCCAAAGCTCATTAAATATAATCAGAACTTAAAGAAACTCATAGAATTTTATGAGAATGAAGATAAAGCAAAAGGTTCTGAAAGAAAAAAGAGGAGGGCTAGGTAATTATGGCAACACTTCTGTCATTTCGAGATGGAGTAAAGAATTTTTGTAGTAAGTATGACAGGTTTGTATCACCTTTGTGCAAGTTTATATTGGCGCTTGTAATGTTTTGGTCTATAGCGCATCTTACGGGTTATAATAGCATGATGAGCAGTTTCCTTGTGGTTATTGCCGCATCATTTGTATGTGCTTTTCTCTCAGAATCGCTCACACTTGCTATAGGAGGCTTGTATGCGTGTGCACAGGTTGCAAGTGCAAGCATAGAGATAGGGATAACATTTGTTGTCATCTTTATAATTATGTATTGTGTTTATATCAGATTTTTCCCTAAGGCATCCTGGCTGATAATGTTCATGCCATTTTTCTACATTGTCAAGTTTTCATATTTTATGCCACTGCTTGCAGGAATGCTGCTTGGAGTTACAGGTATGATACCGGCAGCTTTTGGATGTGTGTTCTATTATTTCATGAAGTACGCGGCAGATTACATGCAGCTTACATCCACAACACCGGCAGATAATGTGGTAGAGGGATATAAGTACATATTTGAACATCTTGTGCAGGATAAGACCTTGCTTCTGACAATCATAGTGTTTGCCGTTGTTATAGTGCTGACATATATTATATATAGAATGTCATTTGCATATTCATGGTATGTTGCGATCATAACTGGCGGAATTGTGGAGATAGTACTGTTCCTTGTGGGAACGCTCTCAATGGAGACTGAGATATCACTTAGTGGTGCTTTGCTCGGTTGCATATTGGCGATACTTGTTGCGATTGTGGTGCAATTCTTCAAGACGGTCGTTGATTATTCGAGTGTAGAGAATACTCAATTTGAGGATGATGAATACTATTATTATGTTAAGGCTGTGCCAAAGATCGTAAGTGATAAGCAGAAGACAGCAAAGGGGTCTTCAAGCAGACAGGACATGCCAAGAAAAAAGACTCCGTCAAATGGACAGAGAAGAAATCCTGCGTCATCACCGAAAGGTGATTCGACAACAGGAACTACAAGATAGAGATTATATAGACTATTATAAATGTGTGACCTGACTTATGTTGTCAGGTCACATTGCGTATGGAAGGAGGATAAAATGGAAAAAATATCAACATTTATCTCAACATATTTTGACTGGTTTTATATTACTGTCCCTGGAACCGTTGATATAATAGAGATTCTCATTTTGTCATTCTTTATTTACAAGATCATGCTTTGGTTTAAGACCAGCAGAGCCTGGACGCTTCTTAAAGGAATAGTAATGATCTTCCTTTTTACAGCGATTGCAGCTGTTTTTCAGTTTAATACGATATTATATTTGTTGAAGAATGCTTTCAGTGTGGGAATCATAGCAGTTGTTATATTGTTTCAGCCTGAGTTTAGAAGAGGACTTGAGCAGCTCGGAAGGAAAAAGATTATTAACTACATAATAAGAGATGGAGAGGATGACGGGATACTGTCAGAAAAAACCATATATGAACTGGTGAAGACTGCCCAGGTATTGTCAGCGAATAGAACAGGAGCACTTATTGTAATAGAGAATGAGGTGGCACTTGGTGAGTATATAGATACCGGAATCCCAATAGATGCGGTAGTTACAAACCAGTTGCTTTTGAATATATTTGAACACAATACGCCCCTTCATGATGGTGCGGTCATCATACGAAAGAACAGGGTGGTATCGGCAACGTGTTACCTGCCTCTTTCAGCGAATGATTCTATAAACAAGGAGCTTGGAACAAGACACCGAGCCGGAATAGGAATCAGTGAAGTGTCTGACAGTATGACACTTATCGTATCAGAGGAGACCGGTTCGATATCAATCGCACAGGGAGGCGAGTTGTTCAGAAATCTTGACAGTGAAGGCGTCCGAAGACATCTGCAGACTCTGTGTAAAGAATATAGAGGAAAGAAACATTATAGATCATCGGGGGCACGTCCTATAAAGAAGCGAAGAAAAAGAGTTGTGATAGAAAACAAGAACAACGCTTCCGGAAAGGAGGCTGGTAGTGATGAGAAATAATGAAGAGCGTAAGGCTGATAGCAAAAAAAAGAAAACAAAGATATATTCTAATATCGGACTTAAGTTATTATCCGTTTTGTTGGGGTTCCTTGTGTGGCTGCTGGTATTGAACATAGATGATTCAGCGGTCACAAAGACTATAAGTAATATTCCGGTGACATTGATCAACACTGATGCGATAACTAGCCAGAACCAGTTGTTTACCATAACATCAGGCGAGACGGTTGATATTGTGGTTAAAGGGCGCAAGTCGCTTATCAGCAATCTGGATGCTTCGGATTTCAAAGCGACTGCAGATATGTCCAAGATATCAATAACAAACGCTGTGCCGATAACAGTGGTGGCAAACAGCAACAATATAGCGAAAAAGATAAATATAACAATTGTCGATAATGTATTGTCGGTTGAACTTGAGGCGGAAAAGGCGGTTTCTCTTCCTGTAAAGGTTGTCACTACGGGTGAAGTGGCAAATGGATATACGTCCGGCAACAGCGTTGCAGCTCCTAACCTGATCATGGTGAAAGGACCGTCAAGTGTTGTATCGAGTATAGACCGTGCGGAAGTGACGGTGAATATAACAGATGCAAAGGATGATATAACAACTAATTGTACACCGTCATTTGTGACATCTGATGGTGAGAAAGTTTCAGATGACACACTGACATACGACGAGGTATCTATTGCCGTGACTGTGCCAGTATATAAGACTAAGAATATTCCGATTAAGATTACTGTTGCCGGGGAACCGGCAGATGGATACGCTGTGTCGAATGTGACATTTGTGCCAGAGACCATAGATATTGGCGGAGATGCTGCTGTCATTAAGGACATAAAGGAGCTGGAGATTGACGATGTAGATGTGAGTGGATGTACGGAAGATGTTGAGACGACACTGGATATAGCAAAATACCTTCCAGATGGTGTGGTGGTTACTAAGGAAAGTGCATATGTCAATGTCAAAGTGGCTATAGAGAAGACGGTTACAAGAAATATCACAGTTAAAACTTCGGACATCAAGCTTAGAAACAGACAGAGCGATTACAGTTATGAAATGACTATGAAAGAGAATGACGTTACCATAAAGGGAATATCAAGTGCAGTGTCGAAGGTGACAGCGAAGAGCTTTAACCTGTCAATTGATGCTTCTGAACTGTCATATGGTGATAACACGATTACTATGGAGATTCCTGATGGAAGCGCTTACACTGTAGAGGCTTCATGTACAGTTAATGTAAAAGTTTCAGAAACACAGCAGTAAGTGTGATTATGCAGCTGTGAATGAAAAGATATAACAGGAGGATGATATTGTGGAGAATAGTTCAAATATGGGAAACGCAGAAAACGTAAAATCAGATGATAAGATTGCAGAACTTAGAAAGATAGTATCAGAATCGGACAACATAGTATTCTTCGGAGGTGCCGGGGTGTCTACAGAGAGTGGTATTCCGGACTTTAGAAGTGTGGATGGACTGTATAATCAGAAGTACAAGTATCCACCGGAGACAATAATCAGCCACAGCTTTTACCTGAGAAATCCTGAGGAATTCTATAGATTCTATAAGGATAAGATGATATTTAAGGATGCGAAACCTAATAAGGCTCATCTGAAACTTGCAGAGCTTGAGAGAGAAGGCAAGCTTAAAGCAGTCATCACACAGAATATCGATGGGCTCCACCAGATGGCGGGCAGTAAGAATGTCATAGAGCTGCACGGATCAGTCCACAGAAATTACTGCGAACGGTGTCATGCATTTTACGATCTGGACTACATAGTGAATTCAGACGGTGTGCCTAAGTGTGAGAAGTGTGGCGGCACAGTAAAACCTGATGTTGTGTTGTATGAGGAGGCTCTGAATGACGAGAATATGTCAAATGCTCTCAGGTATATATCGGAGGCGGATACGCTGATAATTGGCGGAACCTCACTTGTGGTATACCCGGCAGCAGGGCTCATAAGATACTTCAGGGGCAGGAAACTTGTAGTCATCAATATGTCTCCAACACAGTCGGATGCAAATGCGGATCTTCTTATTGCGGATAAGATAGGTGATGTACTTGGCAGTCTGTAATAACGATAAAAAGGCATGGAGAAGGCATGCCTGATATAAATACGATACGGAGGGCGATTTATGTATTTTGAGAAATCCAAAGGCTTCCCGAAGGATTTCCTGTGGGGCAGTGCATCTGCCGCATATCAGGTTGAGGGAGCATGGAATGAGGATGGAAAAGGTCCATCCAACTGGGATGAGTTCGTGAGGATTCCGGGCAAGACATTCAAGGCAACTACCGGAGATAAGGCCGTGGATCACTACCACAGATATAAGGAAGATGTGGCTCTCATGGCAGAGATGGGACTGAAGACATACAGATTTTCAATATCTTGGCCGAGAATAATACCTGACGGCAACGGTGAGATTAATGAGAAGGGACTTCAGTTCTATGATGATCTTATCAACGAGCTTGTAAAGAATAATATAGTTCCTATGGTGACCGTGTATCACTGGGATATGCCACAGGCACTTGAGGAGCAGTATCACGGATGGGAGAGCAGACGAATAGTCGATGATTTCGTCAGATACGCAAAGGTTCTGTTTGAGAGATACAGTGACAGGGTAAAGCACTGGATAATCATGAATGAGCAGAATGTATTTACAGGTCTTGGCTGGAATGCAGGAATGCACCCACCAGGAAAGGTTGATGACCAGAAGATGTTCTATCAGGTAAACCATCATGCATTTATGGCACACGCCAAGAGCGTTATTGCACTCAAGGAGATCTGCCCGGATGCAAAGGTCGGTTCGTCATTCGCATTTACTCCAGCGTATGCATTTGACAGAAAGCCGGAGAATGCCATGGCGAAGATGGATTACGATGATCTTGAGAACTTCTACTGGATGGATATGTATGCATATGGCCGTTATCCAAGAGCTGCAAGGGCGTACCTTGAGAGCAAGGATCTGATGCCGGTCATAGAAGATGGAGATGACGAGATCCTGAAGAAGGCTGCCTCTCTTATCGATTTCATGGGTGTAAATTACTACAGAACATGTGTTGCAGAGTACAATCCGATAGATGGAGTTGGCGCTACACATGAGATGAACACCACAGGCAAGAAGGGTACTGCAAAGGTGCAGGGCGTTCCGGGGCTTTACAAGAATCCTGCAAATGAATTCCTCCCTACGACAGACTGGGATTGGACCATCGATCCGATGGGACTTCGCATGTGCTGCAGACAGATAACATCGAGATATGATCTTCCTATAGTCATATCTGAGAATGGCCTCGGCGCATTTGACAAGTTTGAGGATGGGGAGATCCATGATCCGTACAGGATAGATTACCTGAAGCATCACATAGAGGAGCTCAAGAAAGCGTGTGATGATGGCTGTCGTGTCCTGGCATACTGCACATGGTCTTACACAGATCTTCTCAGCTGGCTCAACGGATATCAGAAGAGATACGGATTTGTGTATGTGGACAGAGAAGAGGACGAGAACAGTGGAACTCTGAACAGATACAAGAAGGATTCTTATTATTGGTACAAACATGTTATAGAGACCAATGGTGAGGAACTGTGATAATAGAATAATATCAGAACAGGGAGAACCGGCACATAAGTGCTGGTTCTTTTTCGTACTAAAGTTATGCATTTAGCATTTAATTTTTAAAACTAGCCGTTTGGCTAGTTTACTAAAAAAACCAGTGTATTATAATTATTTGTTATGTTGATGGCAATATCTGGCAGTAACTGCCAGGGATTAAAGACAGGAGGAAAGGGATAATTATGAAATCAAAGAAATTGGTAACTGGGTTGATTATGGCATGTATATTGGCTGTAGTGATTATTGCGGGAAAGAACTCTGTGAAGGTGCAGGCCGCGGATGGGGATGTGGCAATTGTGACGGATGACAATGGCGATGAGATCGGATCATATGCTACACTGGCTGATGCATTTGCAGCCGCACAGAATGGCTATACAATATGTATAATTAGTGATATATATGATCCTTCGGCTTCTATAGGATACAATGATGGTGAACATAATAAACATATCATTATAGATCTCAACAGTAAAAGTGTCACTTTGCAGATGATGAATTTTGATTATTCGTTATACGTGAAAAACGGAACATTAAATTGCGGTATCACAAATGGAAGTGTTGGATTTACTAATGCTATGCTGACTTTGTCAAATGTCAAATTCATTACGGATAGTATCAACTGGATGACAAAAGATGGAATCTGTCTGAATAATGGCTCAAATGTGACGCTCAACGGTTCACAGTGTTGGTTTGAAAAACTTGAGATGGATACAGACTGTGTATTTACGGTACAGAACAGTGACGGACTTAGCAACTTTGGGCATATTGCAGATGGATTTGACGGTGTGAAGGAGTTTGTACCAGAGGGACTTTCTGTAGAAGGAACGACAATCATTGATGATGAGACAGGAGCCAAGGCTAAGGATTTTATTCTCCGTTACCGCAGCTTGTCGGATGATGCAGATGTCGCTGTCAGCATTGCTCCAAAATCGTATGTGTACGATGGAAAAGAAAAGAAACCTGCGGTTACGGTTTCTTATGGCGGAAAGACTCTGACAGAGGGAAAAAGTTACTCATGTGTATATGCGGATAATATTGATGCGGGAACAGCTACAGTTACTATCAAGGGTGAGAATACCATGCATGGACAGATCGTGGAAGAGTTCACAATAGATAAGGCAAAGCAGAAGGCACCTACAGGTTTGGTCGCAACGGCAGAGACTGTGGATGGGAAAAATGATGGTCAGATATCTAATCTGAAGACGTCAATGGAATATAGTGTTGACAAGAAAAAATGGTTGGATTGTGAAAGCACGGTACTTAAGAAACTTGCAGATGGAAATTATTATGTGAGATATAAGGAGACCAAAAATTATTATGCGTCTCCTGCTGCAAAGGTAGTGGTAAAGAAGGGGAATGTACCAGCAACAAATGAACCGACTACAAATGAACCAACTACAAATGAACCTTCAACTGAAAAACCAACGTCAAGTGAGCAGACGACAGAGAAGGTCACGACAGAAAGACAGACAACGGAAAATCCTACAACAGAGGAGATCACAACAGGGGAGCAGACAACGGAAGTGCAGCCGTCCGACGAGAAAACTGATGTGGCATCAACAGAGGGAACAACGGCAGTAGTATCAAAGACGGAGTCAAGTGCTCCAAATACCGGGGATGACGGAAATGTGGCATTGATGCTCATAGTCATGATGACCTGCTTATTAGGGGCTGCCGGGGTGGTAGTTTATCGTAGAGAGAAATAATTTAAAATAATAAAAAAATGTTAGCACTCGGTATTGACGAGTGCTAACAAGTGTGTTATATTATCATCAGGCAGGGAAGTGATATTAAGGTATCAGTTCCCTGAAAGTTTAGTTTAGGAGGTAAACAGCTATGGAGATGGATAAATACACACGTAAATCGTTGGAAGTTGTAGAGAAAGCAAAAGAAAAAGCTCTGGAGTACGACAATCAGGAACTTACGCAGATGCACCTTTTGGCTGGCTTGCTTGAGATAGATGACAGTTTGATAGCCAAGATATTTGAGAAGATGGGCGTGAATGTTACTAGTGCCGTGAATGCGGTGGAGGATAAGCTGGCAAGGTTGCCGAAGGTCAGCGGAGGCAATATGTATGCCGGAAATAACTTCTCAAAGGCTCTCATCCAGGCAGAGAAGGAAGCAAAGCAGATGGGTGACACATATGTGTCTGTTGAGCATTTGCTCCTCGGCATGGTGGATAAGGCTGATTCGGATATCAAGGAGTTTCTCAAAGGCTGGGGAGTCAGCAGGAATGCATTCCTCAAGGAGCTGGCAGAAATCAGAGGTAACCACAAGGTGGACAGCGATGATCCGGAGAGCTCATATGAGGCTATGGAGAAGTTCGGATATGATCTGGTCGAGAGGGCAAGACAGCAGAAACTTGACCCAGTAATAGGACGTGACGCTGAGATACGAAATGTGATCAGGATCCTATCAAGGAAGACAAAGAACAATCCGGTGCTCATCGGTGAGCCTGGTGTAGGTAAGACTGCGGTTGTAGAGGGACTTGCACAGAGGATACTCAGAGGTGATGTACCAGAGGGACTTAAGAACAAGAAGATATTTGCACTTGATATGGGAGCTCTTGTAGCCGGTGCCAAGTACAGAGGTGAATTTGAAGAGAGACTTAAGAATGTTCTTGATGAGGTGAAGAAGTCTGAGGGTGAAGTGATCATGTTCATCGATGAGCTGCACACCATTGTAGGAGCAGGTAAGACTGATGGTGCAATGGATGCGGGCAACATGCTTAAGCCTATGCTTGCCAGAGGTGAGTTGCACTGTATAGGTGCCACAACACTGAACGAGTACAGACAGTATATAGAGAAGGATGCGGCTCTTGAGAGACGTTTCCAACCGGTTATGGTGGATGAACCAACCGTTGAAGATACAATATCTATCCTTCGAGGAATCAAGGAGAGATACGAAGTGTTCCATGGAGTTAAGATATCAGATGGTGCCCTTGTAAGCGCAGCGGTTCTTTCCAACAGATATATAACAGACAGATTCCTGCCAGATAAGGCAATAGATCTTGTTGACGAGGCGTGTGCCATGATCAAGACAGAGCTTGATTCAATGCCTGTTGAAGTGGATGAGATCACACGTAAGATAATGCAGCTGGAGATTGAGGAGACAGCCCTTAAGAAGGAGGAGGATAATCTGTCAAAGCAGAGACTGGCAGACCTTCAGGCTGAATTGGCAGAACTCAAGGATCAGGCAAATTCCCTGAAAGCAAAGTGGGAGAACGAAAAGGCTGCAGTTGAGAAGATAAGGATCCTCAAGGAAGAGATGGAGCAGGTCAAGGCTGATATTCAGGCTGCACAGAGAAATTATGATCTGAACAAGGCAGCAGAGCTTCAGTATGGTAAGCTTCCAGCGATCCAGAAAGAGCTTGCAGAGGCTGAGTCCACAGCTTCAGATAAGGAGAGGGAGCTTGTCCATGAGGTAGTTTCAGAAGATGAGATATCGAAGATTGTATCCAAGTGGACAGGAATTCCTGTTGCAAAGCTTACTGAGAGCGAGAAGAGCAAGACCCTCAATCTTGCCAGCGAACTTAAGAAGAGAGTTGTAGGTCAGGATGAAGCCGTTGACTATGTCAGCGATGCGATCATCAGATCAAAGGCGGGAATAAAGGATCCTAGCAAACCGATAGGTTCATTTATCTTCCTTGGACCAACCGGTGTTGGTAAGACAGAGCTTGCAAAAAGTCTTGCAGCGGCATTGTTTGACAATGAGCAGAACATGGTTCGTATCGATATGAGTGAATACATGGAAAAGCACAGTGTGTCAAGACTTATAGGAGCGCCTCCAGGATATGTAGGTTATGATGAAGGCGGTCAGCTGACAGAGGCTGTTCGTAGAAAGCCATATTCGGTTGTCCTCTTTGATGAGATAGAGAAGGCACATCCGGATGTGTTCAATGTGCTCCTTCAGGTGCTTGATGATGGACGTATCACGGATTCTCAGGGCAGAACTGTGGACTTCAAGAATACGATCATCATCATGACATCAAATATCGGTGGCGCGGATATCGCAGCTGCCGGTGGAGAGATCACAGATGAACTGAAGAATGACGTAATGGCTCAGCTTAAGAGCAGATTCAGACCTGAGTTCCTGAACCGTATCGATGAGATAATCACATTCAGGGCACTGTCAAAGGACAACATCAGTGGTATAGTTGATCTTCTTATGGCAGATCTCAACAGCAGACTGGCGGACAGAGAGATCGCGATCAAGCTTACGGAGAGCGCAAAGCAGCACATCATCGATCAGGGATATGATCAGGTGTATGGTGCAAGACCGCTCAAGAGATATCTGCAGAAGAATGTGGAGACACTGGTTGCAAAGATGATACTTGCAGGCAGCGTAAGCACACAGTCGGCTATAGTTATTGATTATGATGGCACTGAGCTGAGGGCAGAGAATGAAAAATAAAATATTCACAACAGAGAGCATGTGCACTATTATGAAAAGGAATAATATTACATTTTTGACATTATTTGTAAGAGAATATTAGTAGTTTATTACCTGGTTTCATTTAATAATATACGTGTTTACTGGATGTAATAATTGACACGGGTCTGAACCAAGGATATATTATATGGTTTGGATCCGTGTATTTTTATGTATATTTAATAAGGGATAAATGTGTGGATTGTTTAGATAAGCTGTATTATGTTATACTTATTGGTGCAGCTACATTCGCAGTGTAATGAGGAGGGAAGAGTGAGTACACAGATTGTTAAAATGAAAATAATGGAACTGGATAATTACTATTTTATCGCGAGACCGTGTGTGGATGTAGCAGATCAGAAGGTGCAGGAGCTGGTGGAGAAAGCTGATGAGCATGATCTGGACTTTGTTGGTATAGTATATGAGAATGTCGGACTGCCAGAGGGAGTGACATACGATAAGGAATTATTCCTTGGGAAGGATCCGGCATATGTTATGCTCGTGAGGAACATAGGCGCTGGATTATATAGTAAGGGTTTTATAGAAAAAAAACATCTGGAGATTGGCGGCTCTGATGAGCTGTTTCCGGATATTTATCTGTTGTGGCAGGTGTTCACGAGCGCAGGCAGGGCGATGTGTGTAAGTGCAGCCATATGTGAAAAAGTTTATCGGGATACGGTATGGATAGATGACAGTCAGATAGCATTTACTGTAAACAGAGCATATGACAGGATAAAGGATATGCTCATGACTGACTGGGAAGTGTGGCAGAAGTGGAAGGGATATTATTCATCTCAGAGATGGGTATGCTATTATGAATTGCTGCACTGGATGACGGAAGATGTTGGCTGGGAATTTGCAGAGAGAATGGCTGTGGAGTTCCACAGAAGCTATGAAAACGATGAAATAGATGAGAAACTGTTCTCTCTGGAGGAGCGGTCAAACCTTTATATTCTTGCCAAAGATCCGGGATATGTAAAAAGATTTTACCTTGGAAAAGTTATCCTGGATAAGAGAGTATATGACTGTAAGAACAAGGTAAATGATCTTGAAAAGGTTGTAGCTGAAAAAGACAGGATGATGCAGGCACAGAGGAAATCGTATGAACAGCGACTGGCAAAGAAGCAGGCGGAGCACGAGAAAATGTGCAGCAGACTGGAGCAGCAGAGACTGCTGGAGCTTGAACAGCAGAAACAGAAATATGAATCATCAGTCACATTCAAGGCTGGCCGGGTGATAATGTTTATTCCTTCGGGCATTAAGAGATTAGTGTTCAGAATGATGAAAAAAGAGTAATCAGTAATATGCTATGGGAAATAGCGTGACATATGAGGATAGAATGCATGGCAGTAGATGTATCTATAGTTGTAGCTATATATAATGCGGAAGAATATATTGACAATTGTCTCGATATGCTGACGAGACAGACACTGAAGAATATAGAGATAATATGTGTTGATGACGGGTCTGTGGATGAATCCCTGGAAATGCTTCAGGCCTACAGCAGCAGGGATGAGCGTATAAGAGTGTTCACCGAGGAGAATAAGGGCGCTGGAGCAGCAAGAAACCGCGGACTTACAGAGGCGACTGGCAAGTACATGTTATTCCTGGATTGTGATGACTTCTTTGAACCGAATATGGTGCAGCTGGCATATGAGAAGGCTGAGGAGCAGAGAGCAGAAATCGTTATATACAAATCAGATCAGTACAATATGGACTCTGGCGAATTTGTATATGAGAACTGGACTATGATAGAATGGGCACTTCCACCATATGAACCTTTCGGTTACAGACAGATATCGACCAATATATTTAAGGCATTTGTCGGATGGGCGTGGGATAAGCTTTATCTAAGAGAGTTTGTAGTTAAGAATGATCTGAAATTTCAGGAACAGCGTACCACCAATGATGCACTCTTTGTATTCAGCGCTCTGGTGCTTGCAGAGAAAATATCAACGGTTAGAAAGATACTTATCCATAGAAGAGTAGACACTGCGGATTCTCTTTCGAAGACCAGAGAAAAATCTTGGGATAACTTCTACAGGATGCTGCTTGCCCTCAGACAGTTCCTTAAGGACAGAGAAAAGTGGAATGAACTTGAGAAGGATTTTGTCAATTATGCATTACATTTTTCACTCTGGAATTACAATACACTGGCTGAGCCTGCAAAAACAAAACTTAGAAATAAACTGGTGTCAGAGTGGTTTGAAGAACTGGGTATAAGGCAGAGACATAAGGAATATTTCTACAATGAATATGAATATTCACAGTATGAAGCAATGTTAAAGTTGCAGGATACACCGTGAAATAAATAAAGTGGCACAGTATAATAGCTTAAAAATATGCAAAAAGGCTGTTTGGTGTTGAAAAAGATCAGACATAAAGGATATAATATAAAATATTAAATTATGACGGAGGTAATATAGATGTTCAGTTTTGACGAGATTACAAAAGTAGATCCTGAGATAGCAGCCGCTATGACAGATGAGCTTAACAGACAGAATAACAACCTGGAGCTTATCGCATCTGAGAATATTGTATCAAAGGCAGTTATGGCAGCCATGGGCAGCCACCTTACAAACAAGTATGCAGAGGGTTATCCTGGAAAGAGATATTACGGCGGATGCCAGTATGTAGATGTTGTAGAGGATCTTGCAAGAGAGAGAGCAAAAGAGCTGTTTGGATGTGAGTACGTTAATGTACAGCCACATTCGGGTGCACAGGCTAACATGGCAGTGTTCTTCGCCATCCTTAATCCTGGCGATACATTCATGGGTATGAATCTTGATCACGGCGGACATCTCACACACGGTTCACCGGTCAACATGTCTGGAAAGTATTTCCACTGTGTTCCTTACGGTGTAAACGATGATGGATTCATAGATTATGATAAGGTGCTTGAGATCGCAAAGGAGTGCAAGCCAAAGCTCATCGTGGCAGGTGCTTCAGCATACGCCAGAGCGATAGATTTCAAGAGATTCAGAGAGATAGCAGATGAGGTCGGAGCATACCTCATGGTGGATATGGCACATATCGCAGGTCTTGTGGCAGCAGGTCTTCACATGAGTCCTATCCCATATGCACACGTAACAACTACTACAACTCACAAGACACTCCGTGGACCTCGTGGCGGAATGATCATGTGCAGCAATGAGATCAATGAGAAGTTTAACTTCAACAAGGCAGTATTCCCTGGAATCCAGGGTGGCCCTCTTATGCATGTCATAGCCGGTAAGGCAGTATGTTTTAAGGAGGCACTCACACCTGAGTTCAAGGCATATCAGGAGCAGGTCGTAAAGAATGCAGCAGCCCTTGCTAAGGCTCTTATGGCAAGAGGATTTGACATAGTATCAGGCGGTACAGACAATCACCTTATGCTTATGGATCTCAAGAGACTTGGCCTTACAGGTAAGGAAGTTGAGAAGCTCCTCGATGAGGTTCATATCACAGCCAACAAGAACACAGTTCCAAATGATCCTAAGTCACCGTTTGTCACAAGCGGTATAAGACTTGGAACTCCTGCAGTTACAACAAGAGGTGCAGATGAGGCTGATATGGATACCATTGCAGAGGCTATCAAGGCAGCGGTTCTCGATCATGACAAGGAGAGAGCAGAGGCGCTTGTAAAGAGTATTGTTGAGAAGTATCCATTATATGAATAATTAGTCCAGCATGGATAATTAGTTCGTAATAGTCGCAATAAGATACTGCAGTATACGAATAGAGTACGTGATTATATCGGCGGCACGGATTTCCGTGCCGCTTTTTTGGAACGGGGATTCACTGGAGAAGATATGAAAAAAAAGAAAGTGATTGCGTCGATTGTCGCTGTGTGCTTCAGCTTAGCCTTGTTGTCAACCTGGGTGATGATATTCGGTTGTATGAAGAGGGGAGAACAGGAGCTACACGCAAATACATCAATGGAAATACCAGATATGTCATCTATACCCGGATGCGTTCAGAATGGTGATCAGTTGATGTACAGGGGTAATATTTATAAGTATGATCCGGCAAATATAAATATACTTTTTATGGGCATTGATGCCAGAGGCGAGGATGAGAGTATTGGACAGGCGGACATGCTTGCATTGGTGGTTATCAATACAGAAAAAGATACGGTGAAATGCATATGTATAAATAGAGATAGCATAGGACCGGTTGCGATATACGATATTTCCGGTAAAGCTGCAACAACGAAGAATGTCCAAATAGCTTTGGCATATTCCTACGGGAAAAGTCAGTCTGAAGGACGCGGACTTGAGGTGGATACGGTGTCAAAATTGTTACATGGCATTCCGATACATGGAAGTGTTTCCGTGGATATTGATGGCATAGGTGGCATAAATGAACTTGTCGGGGGAATTACCCTGACTGCGCTGGAAGATGTGCCGAAAGCCGGAATTGTGAAGGGCGAAGAAGTCACTCTTAACGATGAACAGGCCATGTATTATGTCACTGAAAGAGACAGCGCCTCTACGGATATAGGAACAAATGAGAATAGAATGTCAAGACAGAAACAGTATATATCAGCGTGGTGTGATGCAGTACAGCAGCAGATAAAAAAGAATCCTTTTAAGATATTCAAAATGTACGATAGTGTACAGGGATATGTGGATACTGATATTTCTCGAAATAGTATGCTTTACCTTGCAAAAGTGCTTAAAAGAGTGCAATTTGGTGAGGGGGATATATATATGGTGTCAGGCGATTACGAGAGAGAAAATTATTATGATAAATATCTTATAGATGAAGATAAACTTACAGAGATGATGATTGAAACTTTTTACAGAAAAACGGAGTAGATGATATGTCAGATCTACATGAACAAAGAGAGTTGGAAAGACGCCTTTCGGAGGCTATTGCTCTTGCTCAGTCTATAGTTGAGGAAAATAGCAGAGAAAATAGCAGCACAAATAGCAATGATGAAAGCAGTGCTGCTACAGCGGATGATGATACAGCGGACAGCAAGCGTGAACCTGATTCACATCGCAGAGTAAATAAAACGTCATATAAACTAGTATGGAAGATCGTGTTTGCAATCTCTGTATTTGCAGTACTAGTCTGTGTATGTCTTGTCGTGCGGTATGTGAGAGGACACAATAGAAGTCTCAGGGCAGAGAACAGACTTAGGACATACGTGGATAGAGGTACAGATACACCAGACGGCTCAGAAAGTGCAGAAGGAAATATCGGATCAGGGCAGACAACAAATGGGAGCTATCCGGAGTTGGATGTTAATTTTGCCGGCCTGAAAACTCAGAATGATGATATATGTGCATGGATATATATACCAGGGACAGACGTTGACTATCCTGTTTTGCAGGGAAGTGACAATGCGTATTATCTCAACCATGATGCATATGGTGAATACAGCCCTGATGGTTCTATATTTGTTGATGCAGGGAACAATTTGGATTTTGATGATTTTGATACAATAATATATGGTCACAATATGTCCACCGGTACAATGTTTAAGACTCTGCATAATTATGAGGATGACTCTTTCTGGGAAAACAACAGGAATGTATATGTATATCTTCCTGACCGGGTTATGAGATATGAAGTTTTCGCCGCCTATAGAACCAATGACAGGCATATACTCACGTATAATGATTTCACGGACAAAGAGGTCAGAAAAGAATATCTTCTAAATATAAAATCTGAAAAGTTTGATGAGGGTATTGTCAAAAATGACCAAAATATAGATATAGACAGCAGACTTTTGACACTTTCAACATGTTGTGGAATGGATGGAAAAAGATGGCTGGTTCAAGCTGTCAAGATTGATGAAATACCGGTTAAAAATCGATGAATAACCGTTAAAATGTTAATTTGCACAATTGACGGTATATTTTTTAGATGGTATTATGTGAGAAGATTAAGGCATCAGGGAGTTGTCTTAGGAGGAGAAGGAGTGAAAAGGTTATGAAAAAGGTTATGACACATATGATTAGAAGGATATTTTCAAGAAAAAGACTTGCTGTATATGCAATGACCATGGTTATGTTGTTAGGATTTGGAATTACGGCTATGGCTAACGAGAGTCCGGATAATGATTTTGGAACAGATTCGTCGCATATACTGCTTTCGGAGCCGGACACATCCATAGAGGATATAGATAATCTGGTGATGGGATATGATCCTGCAGGGGTTCTCGGAGATAGTACCCTTAAGGGTTTCTCAACTCTTGCGGTATTCTCTGTAACGGCCGTTGATGATTATGATTTTTCGAATTTAGAGACAACAAAGATAAGAGGTGCAGCCATAACGTCAGACATGACAGTTCAGGTGAGACTACTCCCAACAGATGGAGCGTGGGAGAAACTTAGTTTTGAGGTCGTTGACGGCGCGGTTAATGTGAAACTGCCATCAGAGGGTCAGCTTGCAATATTTGTCAAAGACGAAGTAGATATCAAAGACGACGATGGGGATGGCGATTCGACGACGAAGCCGACAACAGGATCTGGTACGGATGATAATGTTGATCCGGGAAAAGCTCCACAGACAGGTGACAGGCTTCCGTTTTATATAGTCATTGGAGTGATGGCTATTATCTCAGCTGTTGTTTCATTTAAGAAGATAAGAAAATAGAACAATGTATTACATAGGGCTTTCAGTTATGGTCTGCAAGAGACATCATTAAGATGCGTTTTTGTGGATTATGACTGAAAGCCTTTTATTTGCCTGTTATTAAGTTAAATAGTTAAGTCAAAAATTCATAAAACAATTGAATATGATATTGATTTTTGGTAAAATTTTCTATAAGTAGGGTGTTATACAACAAAGAAAGGCGGGAGTAAATTATGAGAAAAGGAACTGGTAAACGAGTGATCGCATTCTTCATGGCGTTTATTATGGCATTGTCCGTAATATTCCAAAGTGATATGGCGATTGGAGGATTTGCAAAGGTGCTTGCTGCAGACACGGGAGGTATAGCCACACCAACGGATGCGGATAGCGAAGCACAGCTTGCAACTACGGGGGCGATAGACCTCAATGCGGATGGATATTACGCATATCTTAAGAATTTGCCTAATGGCAAGATATATACGGGAAATGCGATTAAGATAGACAGTAATATCGGTGTAAAGAAAGTGGGAGATACATCGGGAACAACCGCATTGTCATCGACCCTTTACACGATAAGTTATGAGAACAATGTCAATGCGGGTACTGCGACAGCGATCATAACGGGTAAGCCGGATATGAACTGTACAGGTACTCTTACGGTTACGTTTACGATCAGGCCCAAGACAATATCAACTGCGGGCTGGTTCTATGTAGGCGGAACTGATGCGTCAAATAAATACAGTAACAGTACATCGAAGTATTACACATATCAGGCACAGGGTGTTGTTCCAAAGATATATGTAAGATCATCTGCGAATGGTCCATTTCTCACTGAAGGCGTGGATTATCAAGTTGAATATTGGAATGTGGATCGGGCAGCAGATATAGAGAGGGAACATATGGGCAATGGCCCATTTGCGATTGTCGAATCAACAAAGAACAGCAATTATGCTATAGGTGGCAGCAATGGATATTTTGATATCTTTTATGGGATAAATGCTGCAGATCTTGAAACACAGACTACTATAAGTCTTGAAGGTGAGAGTTTTGTGTATACTGGTAAGCCGATAAAACCTAAAGTTGAGGTTATAGATAAGACCAATAACAAAAAACTCTATAGCGTTGAAGATACCAACAAAGAAGATTATGAATATAAAGTTGAATATTCAAACAATACGAATCCAGGCACAGCAACTGTCACGATAACGGGTCATCCAAATAGATTTCAGGGATCCGTGACCAAGACATTCACGATCCTCAACTCTGGAAGTAATGTTAAGAATATTGCAGATGCAGACGCTGTTGTAACGGATGAATTCACATATGATGGCGAGGACAAGACGCCGGAGCCAGTGGTTACATACAAGGGAACTACGCTTGTAAAAGACAGGGATTACAAGATTGCATATTATACAGATAATATAAATGCAACTACAGCTAAGAAAAAGGCAAGCGTTACTATTTCAGGTTTGAATTCATTTACAGGTTCAAAGACGATCCAGTTTGATATTGCACCGAAGTCGATAGACACTCTTAACATAAGTATATCTGATGCTGTATACAATACTGCAAATAATATAGCTATGGCGGTTGTGCCAACAGTAAAGATCACGGATCCTGTTCTCGGGACAACCCTGTCAACTGGTGATGGAGATTACTTCTTGGATTTTTCCGAATATAGAACAGAGAAAAACTACAATGTCGGTGAACACAGCTTTAAATTGACTATGTATAATAACTACACAGGTTCAAAGATATGCACATTCAATACGGTGGCAACAAGTATTGCGCCTGCAGTGATCACAGTGGAGCCAGTGGAGTATACGGGGGCAGAGGTTAAGCCTGTGCCATCTAAGGTAACGTTCAGCAATACAACACTTGAGAAGGGTGTTGATTACGAGATCACGGGTTATAAGAATAATGTGGAGCTGGGCAGTTCAGCCATAATCACCATAACAGGTAAAGGCAATTTCAAGGGCACGGCTATGGGTACATTTACGATCAAGACGAGCAAGATCGGAATGACAGACGTTACAATTCCAGATATAGGGAAAATGGCATATACTGGTTCTCAGATAAAACCAGATATAACGCCTACATATGATGGCAGGAATTTGGTTGAGGGAACCGATTACACGGTCACATATGGTGACAACCTCTCACCAAAGGACACTGGTTCTGTAACATTTGTCGGAAAAGGCGACTATGCGGGAACCGTGACCAAGACTTTCAAGATCGTTGCAAAGGATATAAGTGCGAATGATGTCATATTAACTAGAAATAAAGTTAATTATGAATATACAGGTTCACCGATTGATCCTGATATAACGGTCACATATAACGGAATCGTTCTGGAAAAGGGTGTAGATTACAAGGTGATGAATCTGTACACTGAACCAGGAACATATAATATGGTCATCAGCGGAGCGGCAGGATCAACTCCGTATTTTACGGGTATGAGAATTTTCCAGATAACCATCACCGCACCAGCGGGAGAGATGGCTGATCTGGAGTACGCCCCAATTCCTGATCAGTACTATGCCGGTAAAGCGATAACTCCAACACTTACAATCAAGAAAGGGGATTACACTCTTCAGCTTGATAAGGATTATGTTATAAAATCAATAACAGGAAATACAGAAGTAGGTGTTGCAACTGTTGAGATAGAAGGAACAGGATCTTACAGCGGCACAAAGAGTCTCGAGTTTAACATTGTTCCAAAACCTATTGAGGACTGTACGATAACAGGAATAGAGGATACACAGTATGAGATGGGGGCAGCGATAGAACCTGCGGTCACAGTGAAGAATGGAACGGTAGAGCTTGTTCAGGGACGAGATTATACGTTAGCATTTAACAATAATATAGATGTCTCAGATAGCGCTGAGGTGGTAATCACAGCAAAGAGTTCAAACTACACAGGCGATGCGACTAAGATTTTCAAGATTACACCAGTGTCAATTACAGCAGCCGGAAATGGTGTCAGCATAACAAATGCAGATGCTACACAGGAGTATACAGGAACTGACATTGAACCAGAGATCAAGATAACAAGATATTATAATAGGAAGATTTACACTCTGGAGCAGGGCAAGGATTATACTGTAGTTTATGAAAATAACAGAGAGGTTACAGGATCCGGAGACAGAGCCTCGATCACAGTAACCGGTACAGGCAACTTCAGCGGACAGACAGTTATAAGATTTGAGATTTCAAAGAGAAGCATAAGTTCATGTGCAGTGGAGTCGGTTCCGGATCAGCAGTGGACAGGCTCTGAGATAAAGCCGGATGTCGCAGTCTATAATGGCATAATAAAGTTGGAAAATGGCGGAGATTATGATGTAATTTACAGTGATAATACAGATGAAGGTGAAGCTTCATATACAGTTATCGGTAAGGGCGATCATTACACTGGAAGTGTTACAAAGTATTTCCGGATAACAAAGGAATTTATCAATATAGAAGACAATGACAAGATAGCCGTATCAAATATTGAAAATCAGACATATAGGTTCGGAGCTGCGATAACCCCGAATTTCACAGTAACTTATGACGGAGAAAAACTGACTGATAAAGAGGACTATACATATAGTTTTACAAATAATAAGAATGTGGGTACAGCGACACTTACAGTAACAGGTGTTGGAAGATTCAAAGGAACGCTTACATATACGTTCAATATACTTCCATATGATATATCAGGGGATACACTTGTTATTGATCAGAATGTGTTTGAGTACACAGGCACTCCTGCAGAGCCTCGACCAGTGTCCATAAAGTCCGGAAATAATGTGCTGGTAACAGATTTTACGGGCTTCACTGTATCATATAGTGATAATACAGAAGCAGGTACTGGAAGCGTTACAGTTACAGCAGGAACAACCGGGAACTTTATAGGCAGTCTCACACAGAGATTTACTATAGGTCAGCAATCAATAAATTCAGCCAAAATAACTGTGAATGATGTGACATACACAGGCGAGGCACAGACACCTGATGTCACGGTTACGCTGGCAGATGGAAGAGTTCTTTCGGCAGATGATTATACAGTCAAGTATAAGAATAACAGGGATGTAGGAACGGCAACAGTAATTGTCACCGCTGTTGAAGGTGGAAATTATACAGGCTCAGTCGAGGGATCGTTCAAGATTCAGGCAATAGATATTGCTGATGCAGTCATAACGGCTATAGAAGATCAGACCTACACAGGTTCTGCAATATGTCCTGACATTGAGGTTAAGTATGGAGACAAGATCCTTGCTGAGGGTGAGGACTATGTTGTGGATTCTTATACCGACAATGAGAATGTGTCAACAGTTTCAAAGAAAGCCTGCGTCACTATAAAAGGTAAGGGGATTTATGTGGGAACATGCAGTGCCAAGTTCAGCATTGTGCCTGCATCAATAGAAAATGCAGTGGTATCCGGATATTCAAAGAATGTGGAATACACCGGTTCTGCAATAACATTTACATCTCTGACAGTTAAGGTTGGAGAAAAGGTGCTCACAAGTTCTGATTACAAGGTGACATACAGCAACAATACTGATGTGACGACAGAGAAGACCCCGGCAAAGATTACAATAACAGCTGCGGGAAATTACACAGATTCAATAGTTGTTCAATTTGCTATAACTGCAAGAAACCTGGAGAATTGCAATATAAGTGACATCGAGGGACAGATATACACAGGAAAACAGGTTAAACCGGATGTGGAAGTTCGTGATGGAGCAAAGACTCTTGTAAAGGGTACAGATTATGATATAGAGTATTCAAACAATACTGAGGTGACGACAGAGGCTGGCGGTCTTGCTGTTGCAAAGATCATAGGTAAGGGCAACTATACAGGAGAAGTAAAGAAGACATTCTCAATCGCAAAAGAGATAATCGATATAAGCTCAGCAGTTGTGACGATCGCTGACGGTGGATCATTTATCTATAACTTTGGAGATGAGATAGAGCCAAAGGTGACTGTGAAGCTTGGTGACAAGGTACTTGATGCCAGTGCTTATACAGTCAGATACACAGATAATGTAAATGCTGGAAAGGCAACAATAACAGTCACAGGAACCGGTGATTACAAGGGACAGACAGGAACAACGTTTGTTATTGAGCAGTACGACATAACATCAGCAGGCCTTGTACTTGAAAGTGACAGTTATACGTACAGCGGAAGTGAGATAAAGCCGGAGGTTAAGAGCATAACAGCAGGTAACAGGAAGATCACTCCTGGTTCAGACTTTGATGTAGCATACAGCAACAACATAAAGAAGGGAACAGGAACTGTATCTCTTACAGCCAGAGCAAATACAAACTACAAAGGAACCGCAAGTGCGAAATTCACAATTGGCGCTGCAGATATAACATCAGCCCGCGTGACGGTTCCGGATGCAGAGTACACAGGACTTCCAGTGAAGCCGGATGTAACGGTGGTACTTGGAACAAAGAAACTTACAGAAGGTACAGATTACACAGTAGAGTTTGCAGACAATACGAGTGTCGGAACTGCGACAGTGACAGTCGAAGGTACCGGAAATTATGCGGGAACAGTCAATGCACAGTTCAAGATCACAGCAAAGTCTCTAAGCCTTGCAGTGGTGACAGCTAAGGATCAGACATACACAGGAAAGGCTTTAAAGCCTGCAGTTGCAGTGACACTTGACGGCAAGACGATCGCAGATACAGAGTATGATGTGACCTATTCATCAAACATCAACAAGGGCACCGCTACAGTCACAGTCACAGGAAAGAACAACTATACAGGCAGCAAGTCCGGATCATTTAAGATACTTGCAAAGGATATCGAAGAGTGTGATGTTTCAGACGTTGCGGATGTTGTTTATAACGGTAAGGCACAGACCCCTGAGATAACAGTAAAGAATGGGGATGTGGAGTTAAAGAGCGGAGTTGATTATGAGGCTGTATATAGCAACAATACAGACGTATCAACAACAGCCAAAAAGGCCGAGATAACTATCACGGGTCATGGCAATTACACAGGACAGAAGATAGTTAGCTTTAATATAACCAAGGCTGCATTTGACGATGCGGTCATAACAGGAATACCTGAGAGCGAGGCATATACAGGAGACAGTATAATTCTGACAGGATATGAGGTTACTGTATCAGATGTTAAGCTCACAGAGAACAAGGATTACACGGTTTCATACAAGAACAATAAAGAAGTTGGAACTGCTACAGTTATATTTACCGGTGCAGGCAATTATGAAGGCAGCAGAGAGATGACATTTGATATCGTACAGAGAAATGTTGCAGATTGTCAGATTTCGGCAATACCTGGACAGAAGTGGACAGGCAAGCCGGTAGCCCCAGCGGTAACAGTCAAAAATGGCAGTGTATCACTGGTAAGCGGTACGGATTACACGGTTGAGTATGCGAACAACACAGATGTGACAGACAAGGCTGAGGCGATCATCACAGGACAGGGCAACTACACAGGTAGTATCACAGTGTACTTCTCGATCTCAAGAAGTGTAGTGAGCATAAGCACTGCAACAATATCAGCGATCCCGGCACAGACATATGCCATGGGCGCTGAGATAAAGCCGTCAGTGAACGTTGTATATGACGGAATGGAGCTTACTGAGGACAAGGATTACACGGTTTCATATGCGAACAACATAGATGCCGGAACCGCTGAGGTTACAGTAACCGGAATTGGATATTATTCAGGATCAAAGACAGTGAGCTTTGCGATAGAACCTCTCGATGTAAGCAAAGGAAGTATAAAACTTGAGTCTGATTCATTTGTATACAATGGAAAGGCTCAGATACCGGTGGTGACCGGTATAGAGATTGGTTCAGATGTGCAGATAACGGACATGAGTTCATTTGATGTGGCATATGCAGACAATATCAATGCTGGAACAGCAAAGGTTACACTCACAGCGAAGAACAATACAAACTTTAAGGGTAGTGTGACAGCAAACTACAGAATAACAGAGGCTGACATTTCTGCGGCTATTGCAGTGGCAGAGGCTGTGGTATATCAGGGAACAGCACTGAAACCTGCAGTTAAGGTTACACTTGGCGGTGTTAACCTGGTGGATGGAAAAGACTACGAGGTGGCATACAGCAGCAATGTAAATGTCGGAAAGGGCAAGGCGGTTATAACTGGTGCCGGCAATTACAAGGGCCAGCTCACAGTTTCATTCGACATTACAGCAAGATCACTGACGGGTGCAGATGTGCAGATAGCTGATCAGGTCTACACAGGAAAGGCACTCTCGCCAAAGCCGGTTGTCACACTGGCAGATAAGACACTGGTTCAGGATGTTGACTATACAGTCACATATGAGAAGAATGTAAATGTCGGAACCGCAAATGTGATAATCGCAGGTACAGGCAATTACAAGGACAGTGTTAAGGAATCATTCAAGATAGCAGCGGCCGATATAGGAAAAGCTGAGGCATCAGCCATCGCTGATCAGGTGTATACAGGAAGCGAGATCACACCGGATGTTCAGGTAACTACAACATCAGGAAAGGTGCTCGCAGCCGGAGTAGATTACGAGATCACTTATACAGGTAATGTGAACGTGTCTACTAAGGAAGCTATGGCCCAGGCGGTTATCGTAGGTAAGGGCAATTATACGGGAACACTCAAGGCTGCATTTGCGATCATTTCAAAGAACATTGCGAGTGTATCGGTGAGCGGATACAGCGAGTCAGTGGCATACACAGGCTCGAATGTGGAATTTGACAACATCATAGTGACTGATGATAATGATGTACTTACAGCTGGTGTGGACTACACCATAAGTTACATGGGTAACAAGTCAGTTACAACTGATGATGGAACATATTTCACGGTGACAGGTAAGGGAAATTATACCGGTACTAAGGATGTACATTTCACCATCACAAAAAAGAATATCAAGGATTGTGATGTACAGGCGATAGAGAGCCAGATATGGACAGGCAAGGAGATCAAGCCGGAAGTGACCATAAGAAATGGTTCAGCGCTCCTTGTAAGCGGAACAGATTATGAAGTAGAGTACAGCAACAATATCAATGAAACAACAGATACGTCCAAGGCATTGGCAGTGATAACGGGTAATGGCAATTACACAGGATCGATAACAAGAGAATTCACAATATCAAGAATACTCTCAGATATATCCAAGGCAGAGGTATCAGCTATTCCGGCGCAGACATATGACTTTGGAAGAGAGATAACACCAGATGTCACAGTTAAGTATGATGGCAAGGTGCTCACGAAAAATGTTGACTATAAGCTTGCTTACACAGACAACATAAATGTGGGAACAGCAACGGTCAGCATCGTTGGAATTGGTGGATATAATAAGTCAGTTTCAAAGACATTTGCTATAAAAGCTGCAGATATATCAAAGGGTGAGCTTATATTAAAGGGTACATCGTTTGTATATACAGGCGAAGCGATCAATCCATCAGTTACAAGACTTATGCTTACAGTGGCAGAGGGTACAGAGATCATAACAGATCTGGCTTCATTTGATGTGAAGTATACAGACAATGTAAATGCTGGAAAGGCAACAGTTTCACTCACCGCAAAGGGCGGAACGAACTTCACCGGAACAGCGACAGCGACGTTTCAGATAGAGAGAGCATCACTTGCCGATGCGGTAGTTGAGGCGTCATCACCAGAGTATACTGGAGATGCCGTCACACCGGACATCACAGTGAGAATTGGAGAGAAGGTTCTTGAGAGCGGAACTGACTATGAGATCACATATACAGATAACGTGGACGCGGGAGATAAGGCCGGATTTACTATCACAGGTAAGGGCAACTACGAAGGCGTCATAAACAGAACATTTGAGATCCAGCCAAAGAGCATTGCAAATGGCGAATGTGAGATACCTTCACAGGTATATACAGGATCAGACATCACACCGGACGTAACAGTCAGCGTGGATGGAAAAGTCCTTGTCGCAGGCAGGGATTACACAGTGGTATACTCAGATAACAGGGATGTGACAACAGCAGACCGCAAGGCCAGCGCAGTCATAACGGCTATGGGCAATTACACAGGAAAGCTCACAGTTCAGTTTGAGATCACGGCAAAGACCATACTTCCTGCTGATGTGTCAGATATTGAGGCACAGGAGTACACAGGAAGTGCCATAGAGCCAAAAGTTACAGTAAAGAACGGAACAACGATCCTTGTCGCTGGCCGCGATTACGATGTGGCATACAGTGACAATGTGGACAAGACAAAGTCAGCAAAGGCAGTCATCACAGGTAAGGGCAACTACAGAGGTGTTGTAGCAAAGACATTTGAGATATGTGCAACAAGCATAGCTTCAGCCGTAGTTACAGGAATACCTGAGAGCGCAGTTTATACAGGTGAGAGCATTACATTTGACAACATAAAGGTTCAGCTCGGCGGAAAGACCATGGTATATGGCTCTGACTACAGCGTGAGCTATGAGCGAAATGTAAATGCGACAACAGACGAGTCAAAGGCATATGTGATCATCAAAGGTATGGACAATTATGGTGGACAGATAAGAGTTGCATTTGACATAACTCCTAAGAGTATCAGTGGTTGTAAAGTCGATGCCATAAATGGACAGATATACACTGGCAGCGAGGTGGCTCCTGATGTAACAGTCAGAGATGGCTCAGTTGTCCTTGAAAAGGATGTGGATTACACAGTAACTTATAAGGAAAATGTTGAGATAACGAAGTCGGCTAAGGCGGTCATCACAGGTAAGGGCAACTACGAAGGTGAGCTCGTGGCAGAGTTCTCCATATCAAAGGAGGTACTTGACATCTCAGCAGCCAAGATAGCGAGCATAGCTGATCAGTATTACAACTTTGGCTCAGAGCTTACACCAGATGTGAAGGTAATTCTGAACGGAAAGACACTCGTGAAGGGTGTTGATTACGACCTGACATATGCAAACAATGTAAAGCCTGGAAAGGCAGCTGTGACAGTGAAGGGTATAGATCAGAATAAGGGTGAGGTAAGTGGTACGTTCAACATACTTCCGATAGATATCACCACGGCAGATATAACACTTGTTAAGAACTCATACGCATACACTGGAAATGCAGTAAATGCAGAGGTAAGCAAGGTCACAGTTAAGAGAAATGGAGTAGCAAAGACTCTGACAGATCTCACGGGATTCACATATTCATGCAGCAATAACGTGAACGTGGGTAAGGCAGTCCTGACACTCACGGCTGAGGACGGCATGGGATTTGCAGGTAGTGCGACAGTTAATTATACGATCACAGCCGCATCAATAGAGCAGGCAGTGATAAGTGCTGACAGTGCAGCTTACACAGGCGAGGCGATCATCCCGGTATGCAGAGTCACACTGGCAGGAAAGACTCTTATTCCTGGAACAGATTACACAATTGCAGCATCGAACAATATAAATGTGACAGATGATGCGGTAGTGACAATAACAGGAAAGGGTAATTATTCAGGAAAGGCTGAGACATATTTCAGCATAACACCAAAGAGAATATCGAGTGCAGAGCTTACAGTGGCAGATGCAGAGTATACAGGAGCTCCGCTTGAGCCGGCAGTTACAGTGATTCTCGATGGAAAGACGCTCAAGGCCGGAACAGATTACACCGCTGATTACAGTGACAATGTAAATGTCACTGCCGGAAGTGCTAAGGCTTCGGTGACAGTTACAGGTAAGGGCAACTATACAGGAGCTGTAGATGCCGAGTTTGCCATAACACCTATGGATATATCGAAGCTGAGTATTGAAGACATACCAGCGCAGGTATATGCAGGACAGGCTGTAAGACCTGAGGTTACACTCAGAAATGGAGACGTGCTGCTCGTAGCAGGAGTTGATTACTCAGTTGAGTACCAGAACAATGAGGCAGTAACAAAGACAGCCAAGGCTGTTATAACAGGAAAGGGCAATTACAAGGGCTCTGTAACAAAGACATTTGTCATCACTGCACTCAGCATTGAGGATGCAGAGATATCAGGAATCGCAGATACTGTTGTATACAGCGGAGAGGACATAGAGTTCTCAGGAATAAAGGTAACTGTGAACGGAATACAGCTTGCAAATGGCACAGATTACACAGTTGCATACAAGAACAATCACGATGTGACCACCGATGAGCTCGCAAGTGTTATCATAACAGGTCAGGGTAACTACGGCGGTGAGGTAAGCAGAACATTTACAATCACAGCTAAAAATATCGTGAGATGCAGCATCGATCCTATCGGAGGTCAGATATACACAGGCTCACCTGTTACACCTGAGATCGTGGTGAGAGATGGTGCGATAGTACTTGAGAAAGACAAGGATTACACGGTAGAGTACAGCAAGAATACGGATGTCACGGAAAATGCCGGCGTAACAGTTATAGGTAAGGGCAATTATAAGGGAACAATAAGCACAGTATTCACGATCGCGAAGGAGATCATAGATATCTCAAAGGCTCAGATAAGCAAGCCGGGCGACGAGTACTATGACTTTGGAAATCCTATAAAGCCTGATGTTACACTCACATATAAGGGCAAGCAGCTCACAAAGGATGTAGATTATGAGCTCGTGTACATAGGCAATACAAAAGAGGGTACGGCAACTATCCAGGCAAATGGAATAAATACCAACACAGGATCAGTAAGCACTACATTTGAGATTCTTCCTATAGATATATCAGATGCAGTTGTGACACTTGAGAATGAAGAGTATGAGTACACTGGCAGGGAGATAAAGCCAGAGGTCAGGATGATCATGGTAAAAAGATCAGGAAAGTCCGAGGCGGTCACATCCCTCGATGGTTTCAATGTGACATATGACAGCAACATCAATGTTGGAACAGCAAATGTCACAGTGGCTGCAGTAAAGGGTAGTGGTTTCACAGGAAAGACAGTCAGAACATTCGAGATAACAAAGGTGGATATGGCGGACGCTGTTGTTGAGATAGATGGCAGCTACGAATATACAGGCAGTGCGATAGCGCCAAAGTACACAGTTATTCTTGATGGAAAGACGCTTAAAGAGGGAACGGATTACACCGCAGTATGCAGCAACAATGTAAATGTCGGAAAACGTGCAATGGTTACAGTGACAGGCGCAGGTAACTATACAGGAACGACTATCGGATACTTTGAGATCACAGCGAAGAATATAAGCGGAGCTGATGTCGCAGTGGCTGATGCTGAGTTCACCGGAATTCCGGTAACACCAGCGATAACAGTTACAGTTGACGGAGAGATACTCAATGCGGATATCGACTACACGATATCTTATAACAACAATATCAACGCAACCACAGACAAGACAAAGGCTGCGGTTGTCATAAAGGGAACAGGTAATTATACAGGAACTGTTACATGTACATTTGACATAGCTCCAAAGGATATATCAGGTGCTGTCATAAGTGATATAGAGGCTCAGAACTATACAGGAAAAGAGGTTACACCTGAGTTTTCTGTAAATCTTGACGGTAAGGTGCTTGCAGCAGGAACAGATTACGCTGTCTCATACGAGAACAACATAGCCGCTTCTGATGATGCGGTGGCTATCGTAACAGGAAGAGGTAACTACACAGGAAGTATCTCAAAGAAGTTTGCTATACAAAATGTGGACATTACAGACGCAGCTGTGACTGGAATAGAGGAAAGTGTTGTCTACACAGGAAAGGAGATAACATTTGGCGATATCATGGTTACAGTATCCGGAAGAACACTTTCGGAGGACGAGGATTACATAGTAAGCTATGAGAACAACAAGAATGTAACAACATCTGCTAAGGTAGTCATAACCGGTACAGGAAACTACAGCGGCGTAATAACAAAGACATTTGCTATCACACCTAAGAATATTGCTAAGTGTAGTGTCGATGCGGTCAGTGGTCAGATATACACAGCAAAGTCTATCACGCCGGAGGTGACAGTGAGAGATGGCTCATCAGTACTTGTGCTGAGCCAGGATTATACAGTCTCCTACAGCAATAATGTGGAGGTTACCACAGCAGACAGTATGGCAGTAATAACAGTCACTGGAAAGGGCAACTACACAGGAAAGACAACAGTGACATTTGCCATATCAAAGAAGCTTACAGATATATCCAAGGCAGTTATATCAAAGATAGCTGATCAGCATTACAACTTTGGTCAGCCGCTCACGCCGGATGCCACAGTAACACTGAACGGTAAAGAACTTGTAAATGGCACAGATTACGCCCTTGTATATGTGGACAATACGGACGAGGGCACAGCGACAGTCACGGCAAAGGGAATCAATTCAAATACCGGTTCTGTGACCGCTAAGTTTAATATCAAACCTATAGACATAAGCGACGGAGTCATAGCACTCGATGCCGCTACATACCTCTACACAGGTACAGCAGTCAAGCCGGAGATCATCTCATTTACAGTGAAGAGACTTGGCAAGACAGTGACGGTTACTGATTTCGATAACCTGGATATAACATATTCATCCAACTCAGATGTTGGAACAGGAAAGATAACTATCACAGCACTTGAAGGAGAGGGCTTCACAGGAAGCGTGAGCAAGACATTTACGATAGTCGGAGCTTCAGTGGAGAATGCAGTGGTCAGAGTTGAAAATGGAGTTTATACCGGAGAAGAGGTGGAGCCATCATATGTTGTCACACTTGGTGGAAGAACACTCGTAAGTGGAAAGGACTTCAGGGCAGACTTCAGCAACAATGTAAATGCAACTGACAGTGCGGTCTTGACTATAACAGGAATCAACAACTACAGCGGAACAAAGTCAGTCAGATTTACGATCAGTCCAAGAAGGATCACAGATGCCGATATAACGGTGGCTGCAGCAAGATACACAGGACAGAGTCTGACACCGGCTCTCACAGTTACAATCGGTGGAATGACACTTGTTCAGGATGTTGATTTCACGGCAGAGTATATTGACAATGTAAATGTGACAGATGATGAGACAAAAGCATCTGTAAAGGTAACAGGAATTGGTAACTACACAGGAAATGTAAGTGAGGAATTTGAGATATCACCTAGAGATATTTCTCTTGCAAGCGTTGCGGATATAGACAGTCAGGCATATACAGGCAATCCGGTTATGCCGGAACCAGTTGTAACAGACGGTACAACAGTTCTGAAAGCTGGCAGAGATTATGTGGTAAGTTACAGAAACAATACAAATGTGACAGCTGAGGCTGGGGTGATCATTACAGGTAAGGGCAATTACACAGGATCTGTTGTAAAGATATTTGCTATTGCAGGAGCTGACATAAAGGATGCAGTGGTCACAGGAGTCAAGAGCAGTGTGACATATACTGGAAGTGAGATAACATTTACCGGTCTTAAGGTGACATACGGAGATGGAGTGCTTGTAGCAGGCAGGGATTATACTGTTACATACAGCAATAACAGAAATGTCACGGATAAGGCGGAGGTCAGAATCGCAGGTAATGGCAACTATACCGGAACCGTGATAAAGACATTTGCAATAAAACAGAAGAACATAGCAGATGATGACTGCCATGTAAGTGAAATCGGTGGACAGATATATACAGGCAAGGAGATAGAGCCTGCGGTAGTAGTTACATATGGAGATATCACCCTTGTTGAGGATGTTGACTATGAGATAACATACAGCAACAATATAGAAGCGTCTGCTAAGAATTCTCCTGCAAAGGCGGTTATAACAGGAAAGGGAAGCTATACCGGAATTGTTTTAAGAGAATTTACAATAACAAAGGAACCTGTAAACATAAGCGGTGCGAAGATCAGCGCGATAGACGATCAGGAGTTTGCAAAGACATTTATCACACCGGCTGTTGATGTGACATATGCCGGCAAGGCACTTGTCGAGGGAACGGACTACAAGGTATCGTATTCAAATAACTACAACGTTGGAACAGCAACCGTATACATTACAGGATATGGAAATTATGTAGGTTCAAAGAAGATAACATTTAACATTACAAAGAGAGACATTACAGGTTATACAGCGGTTCTGGCACAGACAGATATGACATACACAGGCAAGACAATAACGCCGGATGTTGTATCGATCAGCAGTGCGGATGGTTCATTTGTCATCGATGACGAGGAGCTTGATGTATTTGTCATAAAATACGCCGGAAATGTAAATGCAGGAACTGCAAAGGTAACAGCAACGGCTGGAAGCAATTCAAATTATACGGGAAGTGTAACTGCCCAGTTCAAGATCGCTCCAGCTCAGTTAAATGGTGCAGTTGCCACAGCGGAGACAACGGAATACACAGGAAGTGCCGTCACACCGGCAGTTGCTGTCACAAAGAACGGAGTTGTTCTGTCAGCTGATAATTATTCTGTAGAGTACAGAAGCAATACGGATGTAGGAACAGCAGAGATTATCGTAACAGGAAAGGGTAATTATACCGGAACTGTATATGGAAACTTTGAGATAACGGCGAGAAGCATCAAGAATTGTAAAATAACTGTTACAGCCACGACTGAATATACAGGAGGGCAGGTAATACCTGTTGTCACAGTTAAGAATGGAACAGTGACTTTGGCGGAAGGTGTAGACTACATACTGAGTTACGACCAGAACACAGAGGTTACAAGAAAAGCTAAGGTTGTAATTACAGGTAAGGGCAATTACAAAGATTCCGTTACCAGATACTTCACGATAACAGGAAGAAGTATTGCAAAGGCTGTTGTCGGTGGAGTTACGGATAAGGCGTTTACCGGAAATGCGATAACGCAGAATATCGAGGTTAAGCTCGATGGCGAGACACTTGTGCGGGGAACAGATTACACAGTTAAGTATGTGAACAATATACATGCGGGAACTGCAACAGTGGTAGTGACTGGAGCTGGAAATTACACGGACTCAGTGAAGAAGAATTTTGTAATAAACAGAGTGGATGTAAGCAAAACTGCTGTCATAACGGGTATTGAGAACGAAGCAACCTATGGTGGAACAGCGTTCAAGTTTAAAAATGTGAAGATAACATGGAGCGGAATTGTTCTCAAAGAAGGCCGTGATTACACTATCTCGTACAAGAACAATAGCGGAATAACTCTGAAACGTACAAGCAAGGCATCATGTACAGTGACATTTACAGGAGATTATAAGGGTAAGGTTACAAAACAGTTCAGAATAAAGGCATTTGATATATCAAAGGCCAGCGTATCCGCTATTAAGGATGTTACATATACAGGCAAGACACAGGCACCAAAGATTACAGTTAAGATTGGCGGCATTGTGATAGATTCACAGGAGTACAAAGTTGTGTATGGCAACAACATAAAGCCGGGCGTTGCGACAATTACAATAACCGGTCTGAACAACTTCTATGGTACTAAGAAAGTGACATTCAACATTCTGCCAAGCAAGGTTTCAGGTCTGAAGTTTGCACAGGCATCAAGTTCTGCGGTGAAGGTAACATGGAGTGCAGTAAAGTACGCATCCGGCTATGAAGTATATTACTCCAAGGATGGTAAGAAATACGTTAAGGCGGCAACGACAAAAAATACAGCTTGTACGATCTCGAAGCTTGCAAGCGGACAGGGATACCGAGTTGCGGTATATGCATATGTTGTTTCTTCTGGTGAAAAGCTTATTTCTGCAAAGAGTGAGATCGTGACAGGAACAAAACCTGCAAAGGTTACAGGCATAACATGTACATCGAGAACAGATACAGTCATGAATGTAACATGGAAGGCAGTTTCAGGTGCAACTGGTTACAGGGTATACAGAACTGATGACAGTGGAAAGAAATATGTAACAGTTGGCACAATACAGAAGAATACCATTAAGTTGAGCAAACTTAAGGCTGGAACAGCTTATAAGGTTAAGGTAGTTGCATATAAGAAGGTTGCAGGAAAAGTACTTTGGGGTGCAGAGAATGTGGCCTTGCTTATGACCGCACCATCAGCTGTCAGAGGTCTTAAGACTTCTAAGAATGGTCTTTCAAGCATATTGCTCAGCTGGAACAGG
The DNA here is from genome assembly GCA_902461735.1 of uncultured Coprococcus sp. Lineage (GTDB taxonomy): Bacteria > Bacillota > Clostridia > Lachnospirales > Lachnospiraceae > Coprococcus. Next base: position 57,765 of record CABPYV010000012.1, on the reverse strand, counting down.
GTTGCAAGTGCTGATGGATATCTGATCTACAGACACAATGGCACAAGATATGTGAAGATAGGAAAACTTGGTAAAAATGTTACAAGTTTTGTAAGTTCTAATCTCAGGAGCGGAACAAAGTGGAAGTATAAGGTTGTGGCTTACAAGAAGTTCGGAAAGGGAACAGTAAGCAATACCGGAACGGAGATAAGTTCGGTTACATTGCCTGCGGCACCAGTTGTGACATCGGCTGCTAAGAGTAAAAAGATAATATTGGCATGGAATGGTGTAAATGGTGCAGATGGATATGAAGTATACATGCGTACAACCAAGAAGGGCAGCGTGAAAAAGATTGCCACACTTAAGAACGCCAAGAAGGTGACATATACTAAGAGTGGATTAGTCAAGAATAAGGTATATTACATAACCGTCAGAGCATACAAGAAAGATGTAAATGGCAAGAAGTTCTACAGTTCATACTCAACAGTTAAGGCTGTGAGAGTGAAATAAAAAAATAAGACAGAGAAAAAGCGTTCTCCCGACCTGCGAAAGCAGGTTTGGGAGAACGCTTTTTAGGTGGTATAGAGTTCAAAAAAACGATCTGCGCAGTCTATGATAAAATTCCTGAGATCCTCATACGAAAATACATTGCAGTTATGTCCCAAAGCCTCGGGTGCATTGATAAAATGAGAAAGGTCACCGGCAAGTTTCGATCGTTGGATCAAAGAGAATTCAATGATTGACAGGTGTATGGGAACTATGACGGGGATTGTGGGAGAGAAATCTGCCTGAAATAAAGGGTTCGTTATGTTGTAATCGCCATAAAAGTATTTGTCGGAAAAGAACTGGTCGATAGGAATACAGCTTCCGGCGGGCTGTCTGCTTAATCCGGTCATTCGAACATGGTCTATATCTGCAGAGACACAAGTGTTCTCGTTGAATGAATTTTCAAAATTGAAATATTTAGGCCAGAATTCCTCTACATAAAGGCTGTCCATGTGAAGGTGCGCCAGAACACCAAGATCAGCGATCGTGAGTGATTGGCATGGATGATTGTTGATAATACGTGACATATCCGGATATTTGGTTATAAGGTTATCCTGCCATGCTGGGCGAAAGTGCGTTGCAGATTTATCTGAAACAGCATCTGGGAGCACGGAGCCAAGCAGAAATTCGTTTTCGGAGCTGGCATCAGTTATTCCGTTGGAAAGTAATTGAGTGATTGGTGTGTTGTCAGCAGAGAAGTCTGTGTTTTTTAATTTTTTGAGAATATAGCTTCCCTCACAAAGGTGCATCATGTACCCTGGCATAGATATTCCTCCCGTTACATATGATTATAAAAGTTTACGCCTGGAAAATTGTAAAAGCAATAATAAAATTAAGAATTATGAGTAAAGTGTTAAATGATATATAAAACTACAAGTGTACTTGACTTATAAAAAGAATAGAATTAAAGTCGTATTTGTATTAATTTATAATCATATGAAGAAGGAGAAAATATTTTGGATAATAATTTTCAGAATGATAAAGATAACAGAAACAATATCAGTCAGAATAATGACAATAAAAATAGCGGTGACGGGGGCAGTGGTGGTAATGATGGCAAAGGGAAAAATAGAAAGGTTCTGATATTGCTGGCAATATCGGTAATATTAACTTTTCTGTGCTGGAGAGCTTATGACAAGGTTATAAATGGCACGAAGAAAGAGATACCATACAGCGGATTTATAGAGATGCTGGATGGCGGTGAAGTTGAGAATGCAGACATATATTCTAAAAAAATTAAATTTACGACCAGGGATTCTGACGGTAATATAGACAAGAACACCTATGTGACTGTGAGAATAAGTGATGACAGCCTGGCCGACAGGCTTGTTAATGCACATGAAAAGTATGCAACCACATATAACGGCAAGGATGAGAGCGGTTCTGCCATGATCGGTACTATTTTGTCTTATGTTGTTATGATTGGAGCCTTTTATCTGTTCCTGTCTCTTATAACAAAGCGTGGCGGCATGATGGGGGTTGGAAAATCAAATGCTAAGGTTTATATGGAAAAGAAGACAGGAGTCACTTTTGCAGATGTTGCAGGAGAGGATGAGGCTAAAGAGTCATTGACTGAGATGGTTGATTTTCTTCATAATCCAAAGCGGTATCTTGAGATAGGTGCCAAGCTTCCCAAGGGAGCGTTGCTTGTGGGCCCTCCGGGAACTGGAAAGACCCTGCTTGCAAAGGCGGTTGCAGGAGAGGCAAATGTGCCATTTTTCTCGATGTCGGGCTCAAGCTTTGTGGAGATGTATGTCGGAGTGGGAGCATCAAGAGTGAGAGATCTGTTCAAGCAGGCAGCAGATATGGCACCGTGCATTATATTCATAGACGAGATAGATGCCATTGGTCAGAGCAGAGACAATATAAGAGGTGGAGATTCTGAGAGGGAACAGACTTTAAACCAGCTTCTGGCAGAGATGGATGGATTTGACACCTCCAAAGGAATAGTTATACTGGCGGCAACGAACAGACCTGAGACCTTGGATAAGGCATTGCTCAGACCTGGAAGATTTGACAGAAGGGTTATCGTCGAAAAGCCGGATCTTCAGGGAAGAATAGATACCCTCAAAGTCCATTCCAGAAATGTAAAGATGGATGAGAGCGTAGACATCAGAGAGTTGGCTCTTGCAACTGCCGGAGCAGTTGGTGCGGATCTTGCAAATATAATAAACGAAGCGGCACTTACAGCGGTTCGTTCAGGAAGATCTATGGTTTCACAGGCGGATCTGATAGGTGCAGTGGAACTTGTATTTGCAGGAAAGGAGAAAAAGGGAAAGCTCCTGGGTACAGAGGAAAAGAAGATAGTCGCATATCATGAAGTGGGACATGCTCTTCTTGTGGCTCTACAGAAGCACACAGAACCGGTTCAGAGGATAACGATAGTTCCAAGAACCATGGGCTCGCTGGGATACGTATGGCAGGTTCCGGAGGAAGAGAAGTATATGGAGACCAAGGCTGAGCTCGAGGCAAATATTATTACAACACTTGGAGGCAGAGCTGCTGAAGAATTAAAATTCGACTCAGTAACTACTGGGGCGGCCAATGATATAGAGCAGGCGACGAAGACTGTTCGGTCTATGATAACAATGTATGGTATGTCAGACCGATTTGGACTTATGCAGCTAGAGTCGGTGCAGGGAAAATATCTGGATAGAAATGCTGTGCTTCAATGTTCGGATGAAACTGCAGCCCAGGTTGATGAGGAGATAAAGAATGTGCTGAAGGCATCTTATGAGAAAGCAAAGGATATGCTTTCAAAGCATATGAATGCTTTGGATGAGATAGCTGGGTTCCTCATCGAAAAGGAGTCAATAAGTGGCAAGGAATTTATGGAGATATTTAACCGAACAGAACATATAGATGAAGATGTCGCAGATTCGGGAAATGCTGAGGATTTTGCAACTTCGGAAGGAGCAGTAGATTCTCAGAGTATTTAACCTTATTAGAAACAATATAAAGAGGATGTGGATGTCTGATATAGATTTTGATATGAGCCCCATTTGCCGGATACATTCGGTAAATGGGGCTCGTATTATTTTCATATATTACATTAAAGCTGTTTTTATATTGATTGGAGCTCATCCAAAGTCTTGCCATAGGCAGGCAGAAATTCGCAGACGAAGTCATTTACCTCGGGATAATTTTCTGCCATGCTGGACACGGAGGCCAGTATCGTACTCATCGCACTGGAGAATTCAGTGTTGCCGGATCCGGTTTCTTCCATGCATTTTATAAGCGCGGACAACTTATCTGCTGCTTTCACGAGATGCCATATATAAATGTCATTATCGTCGTCTTCGTCTTTGAAAAAGATTGGTGAGAAGGCACTCTTAAGATCATCAGGAAGCTTGTCCAAAAGGGTATGGCATGCAATGTCTTCAATATCCTTAAATGCAGTCTTTATGTCATCGTTGTAATATTTGACCGGTGTAGGCATATCTCCGGTGATTATCTCGGATGCGTCATGATAGAGCCCTATAAGTGCGGCTCTGTCGGCGTTGAGGGATTTTCCGTAGCGTACGTTGCCGATGGTGGCAAGGGCGTGGGTTATCATGCTGACTTCAAGGCTGTGTTCACACAGATTTTCTTCACGGTTATTTCTCATAAGAGACCATCTGTTAATATATTTCATCCTTGAGATGAGTGCAAAAAAGTTATATTCCATAATAAAAATATCCTCGCAAAATCGTATTTGATATGAACCAGTTGGACTGGATCTATATAGCTGTTTATTGGTGTTTACTTTGTTTATATGGCTGCATGGCTTATATGATCTATCTTGCTTTGTTGGAATGAAAGAAATCGTGAACAGCCTGCGCTGAGGCTTTGTTCATTCCAGCGGGAATCTCCAGATCTGCAATGGTGGCATTCTTGATGTTGTCGATATCCTTGAAATAAGCCAGGAGTGATTTCCTTCGGGCTGGACCGATTCCGTCGATGTCGTCCAGAACAGAATGAATCTGAGCCTTGCTCCTGAGACTTCTATGGTATTCAATTGCAAAGCGGTGAGCCTCATCCTGAAGACGAGTGATCATGTTAAATGCCTGGGTTCCTGCAGGGAAATCAATCTCTTTATTATTGTAGTATAGTCCTCTGGTTCTGTGGTGGTCATCCTTCACCATGCCACATACAGGGATACTTAACCCGAGGCTTTCAAGCACTTCAAGCGCTATGTTCACTTGTCCTCGTCCACCGTCCATCATCAGGATATCGGGATATATGTTGAATTTTTCGTCGGTGAACCTTCTTGTGAGCACTTCCCTCATGCTGGCATAATCGTCAGGGCCATCGATGGTTTTAAGTTTGAATTTCCTGTAGTCATTCTTCTTTGGGCGCCCATTCTCGAACACGACCATGGATGCGACTGAATGATATCCACTTATGTGTGATATATCGAAAGCCTCTAGTCTCCTTGCGGATGAAACACCGATGAGATCAGCAAGTTCGCGGGCGGCACCTTCGGTGCGCTCCTGTTCGCGTTTCAGCTTTTCTGCATCCTGGTTCATAACCAGAAAAGCATTGTCTTTTGCAAGTTTCAATAGTTTTTGTTTATCGCCCTTTTGTGGTACCACGATGTGAACCTGGCTGCCTCTCCGGGCACTTAAATATTCCTCGATCAAAGAACAATCATCAATGGGTTGCTCGATGATTATTTCTTTTGGAAGATATGGTGTTGAAGCGTAGTACTGCTTCAGAAAAGATTCCATGATGGTACTGTATTTTTCTGCGTTTACGCCACTCATATGATAGTGCTCACGGCCAATTAATTTACCAGAACGGACAAAGAAGATGGATATGACACACTCGTTTCCGAGATCTGTGGCCATGGCGATGACATCTCTGTCGTCAGCACTAGTATCACCAACGCGCTGAGTGGTTTCGATATGTTTGATGCTTTTGATGAGATCACGGATTTCGCCTGCCTGCTCAAATTCCATTTCGTCTGCAAGATCCTTCATCTGTTTTTCAAGATCCCTGACTACGTGACCGTGATTGCCGTTCAGGAAACTGATGGCCTGCTGTATGTTGCTATTGTAGTCTTCTTTGGATATATATCCCTGGCAGGGAGCGTCACACTGCTTGATCTGGTGATACAGGCATGGACGTTCAAGCCCCATATCTTTGGGAAGATTTTTATTGCAGCTTCTGATATGATACAGCTTTTTCAAGAGCTCAATTATATCCTTGACCGCCTTGGAATTGGTGTATGGACCAAAATACTTTGAGTGATCCCTTTTCATCTGATGGCTGTACAGGATCCTGGGATAATCTTCCTCGATGGTTATCCTTATATATGGATAACCTTTATCGTCTGTGAGCATGGTATTGTAATGCGGTCTGTGTTCCTTTATAAGGTTGCACTCCAGTACGAGAGCTTCGAGCTCTGAACCGCAAACGATATATTCAAACCATGCTATATGCGACACCATTTTCTGTATTTTAGGAGATTTTTTGTATCCGGTTTGAAAGTACTGATGAACTCTGTTGTACAGATCAATAGCCTTTCCTACGTATATTATATTGTCTCCGGAGTCATGCATCAGATAGACTCCGGGAACGTGTGGAAGTTTCTTTAATTCTTCTTCAAAATTAAACATATTTGTCACCTCAAAAAATATAAATAAGTATATCACTGTGACATTGCTTATGTCATCTGTAAAATGAGTGCCAAAACAAGTTTAAAATAGTCTTGGATTCTTGACAATAGTAATCATTGATAAGTATAATTAATAAGTTAAAAGTGGTCATAAGCGATAAGAGCATACTTGGGAAAAGAATGCAGAAAGACAATATGACAGCGAAAAAACATAATAATAAAATGAATAATAATAAAATGAAAGGAAAAGATGTCGGATACGGACATTGATTGGGGCGTATATGGTATATAGTGTTACGGTCACACAGCTTATAGAGAAGATGGATCTGAAGAATCATACCCCTGAGATCGACACAGATAAGATTCTGATACAGGATCCGGGTATGAATAGGCCAGCTGTACAGTTTGGCGGTTTCTTTGAGCATTTTGATGCGGGTAGAATACAGATATGTGGAAATGTTGAGCATGCTTATGTAGCTGCTATGCACACTGAGGAGGAGAATAAAAAGATCATGGATGAGTTTTTCTCGTACAAACCACCATGCCTTATATTTTGCCGTGGACTGGAACCGTATCCATTTATTATAGAGATGGCAAAGAAACATGGTGTGCCAGTGCTTACATCAGATGCGGTGACATCTGCATTTGTGCATGAGGTTGACAGATGGCTGCATGTGGAGCTTGCGCCAAGAATATCGGTGCATGCTGTACTGGTTGATGTATATGGTGAAGGTGTACTGATCATGGGAGAAAGTGGAATAGGCAAGTCGGAAGCGGCTCTTGAACTTCTCAAACGAGGACATCGTCTGGTCGCTGATGATGTTGTTGAGATAAAGAAGGTAAGTGACGCCACTCTGGTTGGACGTGCCCCGGATATCACCAGACATTTTATAGAGCTTCGCGGTATAGGTATAATAGATGTAAAGTCTCTGTTCGGTGTAGAGTGTGTTAAGATCGATCAGAATATTGACCTTGTCATCAATCTGGAAGAGTGGAACAAAGATACAGAATATGACAGACTTGGCCTTGAGGACAATTATATGGAATTCCTGGGGAATAAGGTTGTGTCACATAATATTCCGATCAGACCGGGCCGTAATATTGCCATCATAGTTGAGTCGGCAGCCGTAAATCATAGACAGAAGAAGATGGGATATAATGCAGCGCAGGAGCTTTACAACAGAGTTACGCAGAATATAATGAAGGGAAATGGCGGCGGAGCTGATAAATAATAATAATAAGCGACACCAGACAGAGCTAGAAGAAATCAGATGTTATGATTTTCCGGATTGTATTTATAAAAAAATAAAAAGAAAAAAATAAAAAGAGATAAATGCATATAAGCAACAAAGTGGAAGGAGAAGGAACATGTCAAAATATGTATTTGGAGTAGATGTAGGTGGTACTACAGTAAAGATGGGACTTTTTACAGTTGAGGGGGAACTCCTGGATAAGTGGGAGATCAAGACACGCACTCAGGAGGGTGGAAAGTATGTACTCCCAGATATCGCAGACTCTATAAAGAGTGTGATAGCAGACAAAAAGCTTGCTAACGAGGATATAGAGGGAATAGGAATAGGAGTTCCGGGACCTGTTAAAGAGGACGGTACAGTTCTGAAGTGTGTAAATCTTGGCTGGGGAATTCTCAATGTACAGGACGAGCTTAAAGCTCTAACTGGATTTGAGGTTAAAGCTGGAAATGATGCAAATGTAGCAGCCCTTGGAGAGATGTGGCAGGGCGGCGGAAAAGGACATAGCAATGTAGTGATGGTAACACTTGGCACGGGCGTTGGCGGAGGAATCATCTTAAACGGAAAGATGCTCTTTGGCGTAAATGGAGCAGGTGGTGAGATTGGACATATCTGTGTTGACGAGCAGGAGGATGAGACTTGCGGATGCGGCAATAAGGGATGTCTTGAGCAGTACACATCTGCGACAGGCGTGGTAAGACTTGCGAAGAGGACGATGGCAGCATCTGATGAAAAGTCTGCTCTCAGAGATCTTGAAACAGTCACAGCAAAGGATGTCTTTGATCTTGCGAAGGATGGAGATGCACTAGCAAAGAAAGTGGTTGATGAGCAGGCACATATCCTTGGAAGAACTCTTGCGCAGATAGCGTGTGTGGTTGATCCTGAGATTTTCGTTATAGGTGGAGGCGTTTCAAAGGCGGGTGCAATCCTCACGGATGCTGTTCAGGAATATTTTGTAAAATATGCATTTCACGCTTGCAGAGAGACGAAGTTTGCGCTTGCTGAGCTTGGAAATGACGCCGGAATATATGGAGCAGCACGCAGCATTCTCAAGTAATAATTGATGCAAAATATAAATTAGGTAAAATTTAACAGTTATTTTTGTGAATTTATCCAAAGCAAATTCAAAAGATAGCAAATTTCTATTTATTTTTGATATTGAATTATAAAAGTCTTTAATGTATGATGAAATTATTGGTACGAGATAAAATGCCGATAATATAGTACATTAAAGACTTTTATTGTCTACAGGGGTGCCTGCAGAGTGTGATGTTTGCATGCTTTGTAGGGATTTTGTTTTATAAAAGTATGATTAGAGTGATTACGAGGTATATATGTCAGAGAGGACAGTGTGTAATTATAAAAGGTTGGAGCAGATCGTAGGTGCGGATAATATATATATAGATGAGCCTATGAGCAGGCATACAACGTTTAGAATAGGTGGGAATGCGGATTATTTTGTGAAAGCCGGTTCGGCAGATGAGGTGGCATCATTGATTCTGTTATGCCGGGAAGCCGAAATACCGTATTTTATTTTGGGAAATGGAAGTAATCTGCTGGTGTCTGATGATGGTTACAGAGGCATGATAATCAATATCATGGATAATATGGACTCTGTATCGGTTCAGGGGACTATCATAAAGGCTCAGGCTGGTGCTATGCTTGCCAGAGTGAGCAGAGAAGCCGGAAATAATTCACTCACAGGAATGGAATTTGCTTCCGGAATACCGGGAACCATAGGCGGAGCGGTATATATGAATGCTGGCGCGTATGGCGGTGAGATGAAGGACGTAGTTAAGACGGTCAAGGCCATGGATCCAGATGGAAGAATATATGAATTCAGTTCTGATGAGATGAGTTTTGCGTATAGGCACAGTATTGTTGAGGAGAGAAATCTCATAGTACTGGAAGTTGTTCTGGAGCTTAAGCAAGGCAGCAGAACCGAGATAGAAGAACGCATGAAAGAACTGGCGGAGGCACGACGGTCAAAACAGCCGCTGGAGTATCCATCCGCGGGATCTACATTTAAGAGACCAGAAGGATATTTTGCAGGCAAATTAATCATGGATGCCGGGCTTAGGGGCTATTCGGTTGGCGGTGCTCAGGTGGCGGAAAAACACTGCGGTTTTGTGGTCAATAAAGGTGGGGCCACCGCTGAAGATGTTCAGAGTCTCATTGAAGATGTACATCGGATCGTAAAGGATAAATTTGGCGTAGAGCTTGAACCTGAGGTTAAGATGCTAGGCGATTTCTAGTGCCGGGAAATATATTATTGGATGGGTATTGTTTTGAAACTGATTGCTGTATGAGGAGGTATAAAGTGAGATTCGTTATTGTTACTGGAATGAGTGGAGCTGGAAAAGCAACAGCACTGAAGACTCTTGAGGATGAGGGCTTTTTCTGCGTAGATAATCTTCCTATACAGCTGATAAAAAGATTTGCCGAGATAGCTTATGATGCAGAGATACAGGTGGATGATGTTGCGATCAGTGTGGACATAAGAAGCGGAAGGGCTTTATCGCAGCTCAATTCATGCTTGGCTGATATCACACACGAAGGCATGCAGTACCAGATACTTTTTGTGGAATGCTCTGATGCGACACTTGTAAAGAGGTATAAAGAGACAAGAAGAAACCATCCCCTGTCAGTAAAGGGCGGAAGGATCATTGATGGAATAAAGAAAGAAAGGGAACTTATAGGGTTCTTAAAGGATGAGGCAGATTATATCATTGACACAACAAATCTGCTTGTAAGAGAGTTTAAAGCTGAGCTGGTAAAGATATTTGTACAGAATCAGGAGTACTCGAATTTTATAATTACGGTTATGTCATTTGGATTTAAGTATGGCATACCTAGAGATTCGGATATAGTTCAGGATGTGCGATTCCTGCCTAATCCATATTATGATCTTGAGCTGCGCGACAAAACGGGAAATGATAAAGAAATACAGGAATATGTCATGAACTGTAAGGAAGGACCGGAATTCTTGGACAAATTTCTGGATTTAGTTGGTTTCCTGGTGCCTAATTATATAAAAGAGGGGAAAAATCAGCTCGTAATTTCAATCGGATGTACAGGCGGAAAGCACAGGTCAGTAACAATAGCTAATGCTGTCTATGAGAGACTTCAGAAGTCGAAGTATACAGTCCGAGTAGTTCATAGAGACATAGCAAAAGATGCTGTAGTCAAGAGAATGTGAGAGGTGAATAGTAGATTTATGTCATTTTCCTCTGATGTAAAAAAAGAGATTTCAGGCAATGTTTCAAGTGCCAGACATTGTCAGATTGCAGAATTGGCAGCGATGATCTCGATGGTGGCACATGTGAGATACTGGAAAGACAGGCCGCGAGCTTTGGTGATAGTTACCGAGAGAAGCGTTATAGCACATGAGATAGCATCGCTTATAAAACGATTATTTAGATACATACCGGTGTCAAGTGTTAAGAGAACCGGGGAGAATAGTAGGATATATAGAATGGAGATATTGGATTCTGCTATGGTGGAGAACATTATGACCACATTAAAGATAGCGAATGACAATATATGTTCAGGACCTAATGACTGCCAGAATATGAAAGTCAGCAGAATGGTCGTGAGCCTGGAATGCTGTCGCAGAGCATATATAAAAGGGGTGTTTATGACCTCGGGATCTATAAGTGATCCGAATAAAGGTTATCACATGGAGATTGTGTGTGACAACAGGGGCAGAGCTGAATTTATACAGGAGATTATACAAGGATTTGGTATATCGTCCCGTATAATCCAGAGAAAAAAATATAGTGTTGTATACCTTAAAGATGGAGAGATGATAGTTGAGATGCTAGGTCTCATGGGGGCTCATATATCACTCATGGATATGGAGAATATCCGTATAAAAAAAGATATAAGGAATACAATAAACCGCAGAGTTAACTGTGAGGCGGCCAATCTCAACAAGACTGTGAGCGCTGCCGTGAAGCAGGTGAATGATATCAACTACATAATATCGACGAAAGGAATAGAATTCCTTCCGGAAAATCTTCAGGAACTGGCACTTGCAAGACTTGAGAGTGAGGATGCCACTCTGAAGGAATTAGGAGAGATGATGACTCCACCGATAGGCAAATCGGGGGTTAATCATAGATTAAGAAAAATAAGTGAAATCGCAGAAGAATTGCGGGGCTATTAATGCCCAAGGAGGATGTAATGATCGAAAAGACAGTTGTTGTATCAATGATGGGAGAGGCAGAAGAAAGACCAGTGGCAGTGCTTGTGCAGGTGGCAAGTCAGTACGAGAGCAGGGTCCACCTTGTAACGGGAGACAAGAAGATAAATGCAAAGAGCATCATGGGAATGATGAGTATGAACTTTGCAAACGGAAGTGAGATTACAATAGTTGCGGATGGTGCTGATGAAAATGCTGCAGTTGACGCAATTGCTGCATATCTCGGCAAGAATAACTAATAATATATACAAGTGCAACAATAAAGTTCCAAAACATACGACATGTTTTATTGCACCACTGGTAGTGATGTGGTAAAATAAATTTATTAATGGACATTTGTCGGAGGAACAGGATATGGGATTTTTTGACGGATTATTAAAGAGGATACCGTTTGTATCCAGGTTTTCCAGAAAAAAGGGACCGGTGAACAATGTAGAACTCCAGTTTAATAAGGCGATGAACCTTATGGATAACGGCGACGCGGAAGAGTCCGTGTCTATATTGGAGCAGGTTGCTGATATAGGAATAATGGATGCACAGTATAAGTCATATGGGGATGATGCACTTCTTGCGCTGGCGGAGTTCTTTGAAAAAGGTAAGTACCGCAATGCAGTCATAGATGTGGATCTTAATAAGGCGACCAAGTATTATGAGAAGTATGTAAACCAGAATCATGACGGTGAGACTATATTTAAGCTCGCAAAGATGCTGCTGGAAGTTCAGAACTTCTCAAAAGCTATAAAGTATTATGAACTTGCTGCCAATGATTATGGCATTAAGGCCGCATATATGAGCCTGGGATCTATATATGAAAGCGGATTAAACCGTGTGGACGAGTATGGCAATAAGAGTGATTATGTTGTGCCGATAGATTTGGAAAAAGCCATGATGTGGTACAAGAAACTCGCTGATATGGGAGATGTAAAGGCAAAAGCATCGTATGAACGAGTTGAATATATGAGCACGCATGGTGACAGTCTTGAATTCGAAGAGAAGGACAAGCTGTACACAGACATTGCAGAGGCCAGAAAGGCGAAGGGTAAGGAGCCTAGATATAAAGTTATAGAGGCTTCACGTCTGCAGTACCAGTATACATATGTACATGATCAGGTTGAGGGATTTATACATAAGCTTCCAAAGGGCTGGGTAAAAACAATCAATGAATCCACAGGTGAAGAGTATTATGCACCAAGCCTGACATATAAAGATTTTGCTATGTATGTTTACTATGACAGCGTTCCAAAGGATACCAAGATGACACTTGAGAATTATCTTAGGTATTGTAACGATGCTTTTGATGAAGATCTCCAGATGAAGGCATATGTGACAGAGTATGCAGATGGTATATGTACAACCTATTATCACAAGGATCTTGAAAAGGGCATAGTATCATTTGCGTTCTATCATGGAAGAAGACTTGCGTGTATGAGATTTGTATGTGCCACGATGGAGATCATCGAGCAGTATGAGGAGATCATATTTGAAACGGCGAACTCATTTGCATTTGTGGATCCAACGCTGGCAAGTGAGCACAGTGCGAACCGTAAGGATATGCAGTATTACAACGAAGCAATCTACTGTTATTACCTCGAGGATTATGAGGGTGCCATGAGAGCTGCCAAGCAGGCTTTGAAGCTTGGAAGTATAAAGGCAAGTTACCTGCTCATAGAACTGTACTATGATGAGGACAGCCCATATCGTGATGTTGAGAAAACCATCAGTTACGCTAAGCAGCTTTTTGAGGCTACAAAGGATCCGGAATTGGCATTCCTTCTTGGAATAGTATACGATCAGCAGCTTAAGGATTATGTCAAGGCGGTCAACTGGTATGAGAATGCCGAGAGACTTGGACACAAGAGAGTGGCTTTTTATCTTGGAAGAATATACTATTATGGACTGCTTAGGACAAAGAGAGATGGTGTTAAGGCTCTTTCATATTTCAAGAAAGCTCGCGAGAATGGTATACAGGAGGCAGAAGGCTATATCAAGGATCTTGAGGATCTGAAGGGCGAAGATCTCCAGACTGCAATAGATAAGTGGGAGCGTGCAGTGGAAGCAGGAAGTGAGTCAGCAGCTATTAAGATAGCGATGATGAAGCAGCGTCAGATATTCTACATTGCAACGCCGTATGAGATAGAGAAGGCTTATCTTGAGGCCCTGGGACTTGGAAGCGCTCAGGCTGGATATGAACTTGGAAGAATCTATCAGGTTCAGGAGAAACAGGATAATTACAAGGGAGAGATCAAGAGCATCAAGTACTTTGAGAAGGCGTTCAATGCTAACTTTGATGATTGGGATAAGGAGAACTTGTTCAAGGTTATCAATTATAAGGTTGAGAAGGGACTTTCCAATGACGAGGCCATCAAGCTTTATATTGAGAATGCCAGCATGGGATATGTACCAGCTATAGAAAAACTTATAGATCTTGTACCGGTTGCTACACAGCAGATATGGAGCCTGTATGATGCGCTCATAGAGCTCGCAGAGACCGGTGACGAGTCCGCTATAGTAGCTATGAATAAGCTTGAGATGAACTATGTGGATCTTATTCTGCGAGAACCGGCAAAGGGACAGAAAGTAGTTGAGAATAAATTCTTCAGGCTATGTGTTCCAAAGGAGTGCAACGCTGTTATCAATGATGAGGGGGGTACGATCAAGATGGCAGATTCTGTTGTCGAGTTTGCTGTTGCAGAGATGCCGGTAAATGCATCGGCGGAACAGGATTATCTGAAGATATACAAACTTATTGTTTCAGAGTACCTGCCTGATGAGAATGCTGAGGTAATAATTGCTAATTCAAGAATGATTGGATCCGCGATCAGAGCCTCAAAGGATAATATACATACGTTCAGTATTCTCCTTATCAGTTCAAAGAACCAGTATATCTTTAAGCTGAGTTCAAAGGATAGAAGACAGATGATGCAGTTTAAGGACGTATTGGTTTCTATAGCTAAGTCTCTTGTCGAAACAGGCGAGATATACAAGGCTACAGAGGAAGGTAAGAAGAATATAGGCCTTGCATTCCTGCTCAAGACAAATGAAAATGGATTCCTTTCAATTGGTAAAGGCGAGTAATTCAGTGCAAATAAAATGATAATAAATAAGCAATTATTTTACCCGGAGGATAATAACAAGCTCCTCCGGGTTTTTTATCCCACTGTATGGGTTTTAAGATCGGATGGGAAGGGAGCATGATTATGCCAGGACTTAATAAAAGAGAGATGACAAATAAACCGCTCAGAATGGATTCTAGAATGGCTCGGGATGTTGAAAGACTTTCCAAATATACTGGGTATTCTCAGAATGATATAATTGTTTTGGCGATTAAGCGTTATTTGTTCGAGAATCGAAAATATTTTTTGCGGGATATGGTTAAAGAAATGTGTATCGATAGGATATATCGAGAGGTGTGCGTAATGCGTGGTGAAACGCATCTCAAGTATGGAGGCATGACCGTAGATGTTGTGAAACCAGAGCCAACAGAGAATTACGGTCAGGATGTATACTGCTCTACAATCAGAATGAGAAACAATCAAGGTGAAATATTCTATGAGATGCAGCAGAATGTTGAGATGAATGGACAGGATTGGGAAGACTATAAAGAGTTTTTGTATGAAATAGTCATGAAGTATATGGATATAGACGAACCCGCACTTAGGACATATTTTAGAGAAAAATTCCTGTATGAATAGAAAAATGTGATCATATAAACGGAAAACGAACATATTATAAGGTGAAATCAATACGTAATACGCTGAATTGCAAGTTTGATTTAGAGTGATTTAGGGATAGTTTTTTGTTTACAGAAAATGTTATAAGTGCTATTCTATAAAAGGTGACAAGCTTAGAAAAAAGTGGTCGAATCGAGGTGAGATGCTTGTTTAGAAATATAATGAATGATCTTGCAACATGGTATGAAACTGGACAGAATAAGGTGGCTGTGGTAAGAGGCGGTAAATTTGTCGGAAAAACCTGGGCAGTTACTGATTTTGCTATGGGCTTTTTTGATGATCATATAATTATAGACATGAATAAGCAGACTGATTTTGCTTCTTATGCATCTAAAGAAAGGCGGCCTGAAAAGCTCCATGCAAAATTGACCACATCGCTGGATAAATATGATTTTAAGAATAAGCTGCTCATATTTGATAATGCAGAGAATTGCACAGGCCTGTTAAAGAATCTGGTAGGTTATGCAAGATATAATACCGAATGCAGAATATGCGTTGTTGCAACGACGGGTATTGCTATGCCCGGGGAGGAAGACTGTGCGGATGATATATGTGTATACGAGCTTATGCCGATGACGTTCGATGAATTCCTTAAAGCCGGCAAGGGCAGAAAATTATGTGCATTCATAGAGAACCAGAAGATATCAGCTATGCCGGATGAAGTCAGGGATAGTGTTGAAACTATGCTGGAGATTTTTTTTGTGACAGGTGGTATGCCGGAGGCTGTGGATGAATATTATAAGACTGGAGATTTGCGCCGAGTTGATGTAATATTAAAGTCTATACTTGACAGAATGACTGATTATCTGATAAACTCCACTCCGAAGAGATATCTTTCGAAGGTAATGGCTATATGGAAGAGTATTCCGGTTCAGCTGACAAAAGAGAATAAGAAGTTCATGTATGGATATGTAGATCCTAAGGCTCGTGCGAGAGAATATGAGATGTCTGTAGAACAGATAGTGCGCATGGGAGTTGTCAGGCGTGTTTATAGAGTCCGTAATGGCGTACTTCCTTTGACGGAACAGATAGATGATAAGTCATTTGAATTATATCATCTCGATCACGGATTGCTGAGGATGATGGCGGGGATACTTGTTCAAGATATAGATAGGAACAATGTGCTGGACATGATGGATGGCGTTGTAGCAGAGCAATATGCAATGGCTGAATTATATATGAATAAGAGTGTCGGTGATTTGTATTTCTGGATTTCGTCCGCTACGGCTAAAGTTGATTTTGTGTATGAAGGCGATGGCGAAGTTATCCCGGTGGATGTACAGACAAGTCCACATACAAAGGCTCAGAGTTCCAGGGTATTTCGTCAGAGATACAACAATAGTACATCTGTGAGGGTTTCTACAGATGATATGTTCGTTGATAAAGGATTGGTAAATATACCGCTTTATGGCATATGGTGTTTTTAACATCTGTCATTGGCAGTATTTTTATAGATGCCGAAATAGCTCAGTTGGTAGAGCAACGCATTCGTAATGCGTGGGTCGAGGGTTCGAGTCCCTTTTTCGGCTTAAAGATATGGGAAGGCTGCTTGCAAAGAACCTCATTTGGAGGATATTTGCTAGCAGCCTTTTGTCGCTATATCAGAGTTGGGCATTTGATGTTCGATTTTATAAGGAGGCTTAGTATATGGAGGCACCTGGGTGGTATAAACATTTGAAAACGATAAATAGACACAAGAGTATGGTCATGAAAAACTGCTTTCGATGTGGATTGTATAAACAAGGTTTGCTGCATGATCTGTCCAAGTATTCCTGGACAGAATTCTCTGTGGGTGCGAAGTATTATCAGGGGACGAGGAGTCCCAACGATGCGGAGCGGGAAGACAAGGGCTATTCAAGTGCATGGCTTCATCACAAGGGGAGAAATAAGCATCACTTGGAATATTGGATAGATTATAGTGCTGATAAGAGTAATCGACAGCTTGTTGGAATGAAGATGCCAATAAAATACGTTGTGGAGATGTTCTGTGACAGGGTTGCGGCGAGCAAGAATTACAATAAGGACGAATACACAGACGAATATCCTCTTAAGTATTACCTTAGGGGCAGATCGCGGGATATGCTGCATCCAGAATCGGCAAAGTTGTTGGAGCTGATGCTCACAATGCTGGCAGAAAAAGGCGAAGATTATACATTTGATTATATAAGACGAGAGATATTGCACAACAAAAAGTGAGGGAAGGAGAATATATGGAGTTTACGCATTTGCATGTACATACAGGTTATAGTCTGCTCGATGGCGCGGCTAAGATTAAGGATCTGGTACACAGGGCAAAAGAATTGGGATATGACTCGCTTGCCATTACAGATCATGGGGTGATGTATGGAGTTATAGAGTTCTATGAAGCCTGTATGGCAGAAGGAATAAAGCCTATATTGGGATGTGAGGTGTATGTAAGTCCCGGATCCAGATTCGACAGGGAAGTAGGAAAGGGCGATGAGAGATATTATCATCTTGTTCTGCTGGCGGAGACAGATCAGGGATATCATAATCTTTCGAAGATTGTTACACGGGGATTTACAGAAGGATTTTATTATAAGCCGCGTGTAGACATGGAGGTACTGGAAAAGTATCATGAGGGAATTATTGCACTGAGTGCATGTCTGGCCGGTGAGGTCGCAACGCACCTGAGAAAAGGAGATTATGATGGGGCCAAGGAAGCTGCCATCAAATATAGAGATGTATTTGGCGAGGATAATTATTTTCTGGAGATGCAGGATCATGGTATTCCGGATCAGGCAACGGTTAATGCAGGGATCATGAGGCTTTCTAAAGAGCTAGGTATCCCCATGGTTGTTACCAATGATTCCCACTATATATATGCGGAGGACTGGGAGGCACATGATGTCCTGCTATGTATCCAGACTAACCGGAAAGTTCAGGACGAGAACAGAATGAGGTATGATGGCGGACAGTACTATCTCAAGTCGAAGGAAGAGATGGCTGAGCTGTTCCCTTATGCACTGGAAGCGCTTGAGAACACTCATAAGATTGCTGAACGTTGTAACGTCAAGATTGTATTTGGCGAACAGAAAGTGCCGCGCTTTGATGTTCCGGATGGATACACGGCAGAGGAATATCTTGAGAAGCTTGTCTATGATGGAATGGAGAAAAAGTACGGTATCAAGTATGAGGACACGAACGAACTCAGTGATGGCGAAAAAGGATTTGACGTGCGTCAAAGAATAGATTACGAGTTATCAGTCATAAAGAGTATGGGATTCGTAGATTACTTTTTGATAGTGTGGGATTTTATCCATTTTGCAAAGACACACGGAATCGCAGTGGGCCCGGGAAGAGGCTCCGCGGTGGGAAGCGTAGTAGCCTATTGCCTGAATATAACAACTATTGAGCCGATGAAGTATGATCTGCTGTTTGAGCGCTTTCTCAATCCGGAACGTGTATCGATGCCTGATATAGATATTGACTTTTGCTATATAAGAAGACAGGAAGTTATCGACTATTGCGTGAAAAAGTATGGTGAGGAATGTGTTACACAGATAATAGCATATCAGACTATGGGCGCGAGAAATGTGATCAGAGATGTTGGAAGAGCAATGGATCTGCCATATTCGCAGTGTGATGCTTTGGCTAAGGCTATTCCGGCGGAAAAGGATATGACGATAGATGTCGCACTCAAGGTGAGCAAAGATTTTCAGGATATGTACAACGGTTCTGACGATATAAAGAGACTGGTTGATATTGCGAGGAAACTGGAAGGACTTCCGAGAAATGCGGGCATGCATGCTGCGGGAGTGGTTATCGGCAGAGAGGCCATAGAGGAATATGCACCTTTGTCAGTCGGAGCCGAGGGTGCGGTTGTCACACAGTTTGAGAAGAATACGGTTGAGCATCTCGGAATGTTGAAGATGGATTTCCTGGGGCTCAGGACAGCCACAGTTATTCAGGATACTGTGAAGCTGATAAAAGAGACTACAGATAAAGATCTGGATATTGATAACATAGATTATGATGATCCAAATATCCTTGGACTTATGGGGCAGGGAAAAACCGAGGGTATGTTCCAGCTTGAAAGTCAGGGAATGAAGAACTTCATGATGAAGCTAAAACCGCAGAGCCTTGATGATGTAATAGCCGGAGTAGCTCTTTTCAGACCAGGCCCTATGCAGTTTATAGATGATTATATTAGAGGCAAGGAGAATAGAGATCTTGTAAAATATGACACACCTGAGCTTGAGGAGATACTGGAGCCGACACACGGCTGCATAATTTATCAGGAGCAGGTTATGCAGATAGTTATGAAACTTGCCGGATATACACTTGGACGAAGTGATCTTGTGCGAAGAGCAATGGCAAAGAAGAAGCCTGAAGAGATGGAGAAGGAGCGCAAGAATTTCGTCTATGGCAATAAAGAACTGAATGTTCCTGGATGTATCGCAAATGGCATATCTGAGGACATTGCAAATAAAATATTTGACGAGATGATGAAATTTGCAGAGTATGCATTTAATAAATCTCATTCAGTTGCATATGCGGTACTTGCGGCACAGACTGCGTATCTGAAGTATTACTATCCTGTGGAGTTCATGGCAGCCTTGATGTCGTCGGTGCTTGATAATAATGGCAAGGTTGCAAAATATATAAGTGTGTGTAAACAGATGAATGTTGAGATACTTCCACCGGATATCAACGAGGGTGTTGCCAAGTTCTCTATAAGTGACGGCAAGATAAGATATGGCCTGTCAGGAATAAAGAGTGTTGGCGCTGCCGTTGTGGATAGGATTGTTGAGGAACGACAGAAAAATGGCAGATTTAAGGATTTGCACGATTTCCTTACACGAATGCCATCAAAGGATACAAATAAAAAGACTGTTGAGGCGTTGATACTCAGTGGAGCATTTGACGGTATGGGTGCCAATAGGAAACAGATGCTCATGGCACTTCCTGCTATATCTGAGGAGACCGCCAGGGAGAGAAAGAGCCGTGAATCAGGGCAGTTGTCACTCTTTGATATTATGGGTGACGATTTTGCTGCAAGTTCAAGAGTCCCGTATCCTGACGTGGATGAGTACCCTGATACTGAGAAATTGTCACTGGAAAAATCTGTGTTGGGTGTTTATGTTTCAGGACATCCGCTTGGAAAATATGTTGATCTGCTTCAGAAGAATTGTACGGCACAGTCACTGGATTTCGCACCAGACAGTGAGGAAGACAATGAAGAAATAGATGAAGTGGGCGCAGATGATACAGAAAAAAAACTGCGGGATGGCGGCGTTTATGTAGTAGGTGGAATAATAACCAATGTATCAGTCAAACTAACCAGAAAAAACCAGAATATGGCGTATGTTACCCTGGAGGATATGGTTGGACAGACTGAGGTAGTTGTATTCCCAAGAGATTTTGAAAAGAATAGATCGCTGCTGACCGTTGATAACAGGGTGTTTATCAGAGGACATGCTGATGTTGGGGAAAAGGGCAGCAAACTTATACTGTCTGATATAGTTACATTTGACAAAGTGGAAAATGGGGCAGTGTCATTTACCCCGGCAGGAGGACAGAAAAAGTGGGCGGCAAAGTCAAGTCCGGTTGAGAGCAATAAGCAATTATGGGTTCTTTTTGAAGATATGGATGAGTATGTCAAAAATGAAACACATTTCATATCTATATTGGAGCAGCATAAGGGGAATTGTCCGGTGTATGTCCAGCTTAAAACAACCAGGCAGGTAAAAAACATGGGCCGAGGATTCTGTGTAAATGAGAATTCAGGTATATTGTACTCGCTGCAGATGGAGTATGGTAAAGACAGAGTACTGCTTAGGAATGTGTAAATCGGGCGGCAGGTACGGACAGACGATGAAAATGTGCCTGGTGCAGGGAAGGAGAAAAAGATTGAGCGGGACGATCAGCGAAATATTGAATGAAAAAAGAAATGTAATCACATCTAACAGCAATCCCAAAGTGAAGATGCTGAATAAGCTGAATAAGGATTCAAAGCTCCGCAAGGAAAAAGATGTATTTATTGTGGAGGGAATACGTATGTTCAGGGAGATTCCAATTGACAGTGTAAAAGAAGTTTATATGTCGGAATCAGCATTTGAACAATACAGAGATGAGAATATTGTACAGAAGCTGTGTGATGATGCCGAGTTTGCGGTTATGAGTGACAGCGTGTTTGCTGGGGTATCGCAGACAAAATCACCGCAAGGGTGTTTGGCTGTTGTCAGATGCAGGCATTATGATATGAAGGATATCATGCCTGATGATAAAACTCTAACATATCTTGTTCTGGATACTATTCAGGATCCGGGCAATATGGGGACAATTTTTAGAAGTGCAGAGGCGGCAGGCGTGACGGCGCTGGTGCTAGGACCGGGATCGTGTGATCCGTATAATCCAAAGGTTGTGAGATCGACCATGGGAGCGATATTCAGAGTACCATTTGTACAGAGCGAAGATCTGGTGAAGTCCGTAGAGCAGCTTAAACAAAAAGGGGTGATTGTGTATGGAGCACATCTTGACGGTGAAGAACTCTATGATACAGTATTTTCGGATAAAATAGCATTTCTTATTGGAAATGAGGGCAACGGCTTGTCAGATGAAGTTGCAGCTACATCTGATAGGCTTTTGCGTATTCCGATGGAGGGAAAAGTAGAATCGTTAAATGCTGCAATATCAGCGACTCTTTTGTCGTATGAAGCTATGAGACAGCGAAAAAGTTGTAAATGACGTACGACAAAACTAGATAAAACAAGTCGTCATATTTTTGAAACTTCACGCATAACTTTTAGAGTATGCAAAAGTTTGTTATAACGGAGGGAGAAAATATGACTGAAAAAACATTAAACAACAATCAGGTAGTGGTGGCAGGAGAGATAGCATCGGAATTTACATTCAGCCACGAAATATTTGGAGAGGGATTTTATATGGTCGATCTTATGGTAAGCCGTCTGAGCGACGCCTATGATGTGATCCCGCTTATGGTATCTGATAGACTTTTTGACGTGAATGAGTCCCATATTGGAGAGAAGGTAATGGCAAGAGGACAGTTCAGATCGTATAACAAGCATGAGGAGACCAAAAATCGATTGATACTATCTGTGTTTGTCAGAGAGATTGAGCAACTGGATTACGAAGACCCTGATGAAGACAATAGACCTAATCAGATATATCTTGACGGCTACATATGCAAAGCACCGGTATATAGAATGACACCGCTAGGTCGTGAGATTGCGGATGTGCTTCTTGCGGTAAACAGAGCTTATGGAAAGAGCGATTACATACCATGTATATGCTGGGGCAGGAATGCCAGATTTGCAGGAAAACTTCAGGTTGGAGAGCACGTTGCCATATGGGGCAGGATCCAGAGCCGTGAGTATCAAAAGCGTATAGACAATGATCAGGTAGTCAGCAGGGTCGCCTACGAGGTATCTGTAAGTAAAATGGAATGCCTTGACTAATTTCACAAAGAGGGACCCGCGTAACATCAGTAAAACAGGGTTGACATGTGCCGTTTTCGGTGATATAGTAGCACTATCTAAGGTTAAATTGAATACAATATAGTAGAGGCGCGGGATTTAAGAGTAGTCTGGATGATGCATGTGGTTGCATATGATTCCCGATGAAAGGAGAGACCGCCGAAGTTGTGAATGTGCCATGATGTTCACTGCTGGTTGTGCAGTTAATAGCTGTATGACTGTCATCGATATTTAGGATTTTGAATTTATATTCTGATCAGGGTTTTGATTTAGGATTTTGATTTAGATTTTTGATTTAGATGGAGAGCTACTTATAAGAATGTGATATTTTTATGGGCTGGCTTTTCGCCAGTCCATTTTTATGCTGTACGCTATATTGTATCAACTATTATTTATAAGGAGGATGACAATATGTCAATTTTTACCGGTTCAGCAGTTGCACTTGTAACACCATTTCTTGAGAATGGAGATGTAGATTATGATAAGCTCAAAGAGCTTGTGGAGTTTCATATAGCGCATAAGACAGATGCGATCGTTATATGTGGTACAACAGGAGAGGCTTCCACACTGTCACATGAGGAGCACCTTGAGTGTGTGAAGAGGTGTGTTGAATTTGCAGATCACAGAATTAAGGTTATAGCAGGAACAGGTTCAAACTGCACAGCTACAGCAATTTATCTTTCAACAGAGGCTGAGAGCTATGGTGTTGACGGACTTCTTGTTGTTACACCATATTACAACAAAGCTACACAGAAGGGCCTTATAGCTCACTTCACAGCTGTAGCAAATTCAGTAAATATCCCTATCATTCTTTACAATGTTCCATCACGTACAGGATGTAACATTCAGCCGGAGACTGCCGTATATCTCGCACAGAATGTGGAGAATATAGTGGGAATCAAAGAGGCATCGGGAAATATAAGCCAGGTAGTAAAACTTGCAAGTCTTGCAAATGGATGCATAGATATATATTCAGGAAATGATGATCAGGTAATTCCACTTCTCTCACTTGGAGGAAAGGGCGTTATATCAGTGACAGCGAATATCATCCCTGAAGATGTTCATGATATGGTTCAGAAGTATCTGGATGGTGATATTCAGGGAAGTCTTGAGCTGCAGCTTAAGGCAATAGATCTTTGCAATGCTCTGTTCTGTGAGGTCAATCCAATCCCTGTTAAGAAGGCTGTTGAACTTCTTGGCATGTGTGGCGGTACACTTAGAATGCCACTTACAGAGATGGAGCCACAGAATGTGGAGAGACTTAAGAAGGCTATGGAGACCTACGGAGTACTCTAAATTTATGGTACAGTGCTACTAAATAAATATATATATGTCTGCGGTCTGCTTAGACGGCAGACATTTTTATATTCAAGCGGATCAACGGGGTCAAAGTCAGAACTTGCACGAGACTCTGGTGACTGTGCGATAGTTTGAGAAATATGCCAAGCGTGTTTCTCGTAGTTTGTAATGAAAAACATTGCACAATAGACCTCGAATGTGTAAAATGGTGTACATGTTGTAATGCATACAGCAGGGAAAGAATTATGGATATTTTGACTGTTATACGGAGAAATACACAAACTAATATATAAATCAAAAGAAATTCAAAAGGAATATGTAAATTAAAAATATATTCGGCAGACTGGTAAATATAAAACAGTATATATAAAACAAATGAAAAATACTGATATATGGAGGATGTATACAGATGGTAAAGATAATTATGCATGGATGTAACGGAAAAATGGGTCAGGTTATAACCGGGATAGTTGCAAGCGATCCTGAAGCTGAGATCGTGGCCGGTATAGATGTGGTTGACTGCAGAGATAATGGATATCCTGTATTTACAGATATAGATGATTGCGATGTCAAGGCTGACGTCATCATAGATTTTGCAGCGGCAGCAGCAGTGGACAAACTGCTTGATTACGGTGTGAGAACACAGACTCCGATCGTGCTCTGTACTACAGGTCTTTCCGATGAACAGCTGACTAAGGTAAAGGAGTGCAGTGAGAGGGTAGCTATACTCAAGTCTGCAAATATGTCACTTGGAATAAACACGCTTATGAAACTTCTTAAAGATGCAGCTAGGGTGTTCAGTCCTGCAGGATATGATATAGAGATAGTTGAGAAGCATCATAACCAGAAGGTTGATGCTCCATCAGGAACGGCTCTTGCACTTGCAGATTCCATAAATGAAGCCTGCGGAGACCAGTATGAGTATGTATATGACAGAAGTCAGGTGAGAAAGAAGAGAGAGAAGAAGGAGCTGGGAATTTCAGCAGTCAGAGGCGGAACGATCGTAGGAGAGCACGAGGTAATATTTGCAGGAATAGATGAGGTTATAGAGTTCAAGCATACAGCATACTCAAAGTCTGTGTTTGCCAAGGGGGCAGTTGAGGCTGGAAAGTTCCTCAAGGGCAAAGGTGCAGGTATGTATGATATGGCGGATGTTATAGGATAGGAGATATAATGGATATTTCAACAAGGACCGAGGACGGCGAGCTGGTTCTATGTGCCAGTTCAATATATAATCAGAAGTTTTATCTGAACAAAGAATTTTCAAAGCTTCCCGATGACATAAAAGATGAACTCCACGCTATGTGTGGTGCATTTACCCAGGAAGTCGGAGGCATATTTATGCTGGTGTTTGACGATGCCGGCAATCTGAGAATACAGACAAGAGCGCTTGATGATGATCTCCTGTTCGACGACATAGGGTGCGGACTGAAGGTGAAAAAACTGCAGAATGAGAAGCGGGAGCTGTTTCAGAGCCTGGAACTTTTCTACAAGATATTTATACAGGGCGTGGATATTGATAGTCTTATAAAAGAATGATAAAAATTTGGTGATCAGGAAGGAAAAGAGATCATGTTATTTGCTATTGATGCGGGAAATACCAACATAACCATCGGACTGTTTGATGGGGAGAAACTTGAGAAGACATTTAGGATGACAACGGGAATAGCGCGTACATCGGATGAATATGGAGTGTTTCTACTTGACTGGCTTAGAATGAGACAGCTGTCAAAGAATGCTATAGATGAGGTTATAATTGCCTCAGTAGTTCCGAAGATAATGCACTCACTTGTGAATGGTATAAAGAAGTATTTTGGCATTACACCGCTTATAGTTGAACCGGGAATAAAGACAGGTATCAATATAGCGCTGCCAAATCCCAAGCAGTTAGGCGCTGACAGAATAGTTGACGCAGTAGCAGCGTACCATATGTATGGCGGACCGGTTTTGACTGTGGATTTTGGTACGGCGACGACATATGACCTCATAAGCGAAGATGGTGTATTTGAGGCGGAAGTGACATCGCCTGGCATAAGGCTGATAGCAAATGCACTCTGGACTGGAACGGCAAAGCTGCCAGAGATAGAGATTAAAGTGCCAGACACGATCCTGTGCAAGGACACAATATCCAGTATGCAGGCGGGTGTATGTATGGGATACATAGGTCAGACTGAGTATATAGTGAAGAGGATGAAGATGGAGTCCGGTCTTGACAACATGAAGGTTGTTGCTACAGGCGGCCTTGGCAAGATGATATACGAGAACACGGATTGCATAGATGTGTATGATCCGGATCTGACTCTTCATGGGCTCAGACTTATCATGGATAAGCAGAAATAGGAAAAACGACGAAAATCTATATATGACGAATTTATATATGAAGAATCTATATATGACGAAGAATCTCTCTATTATAGAAAGATGTAGAACTCGGTCGTGAAACAATAGTATATTATATAGAAGCAATGGAGAAATTTATGGATTTTAGAGATAAATTGATCCTGGCGCCGATGGCTGGTGTATGTGACCAGCCATTTCGTCTTTTATGCAAGGAACAAGGCTGTGATATCCTGTATAGTGAGATGGTGAGTGCCAAGGCAATATATTACAATAATAAGAACACAAAGCCGTTATTGGTGATGGATGAGAGGGAAAAGCCATTTGGACTACAGCTCTTTGGCTCGGATCCTGTGATAATGGCTGAGATGGCGAAAAAGATAGAGGCAAATGGCTACTCTTTCATAGATATAAATATGGGCTGTCCGGTGCCCAAGGTGGTGAATAACGGAGAGGGATCAGCCCTCATGAAAGATCCTGTTCTGGTGGGAAGGATCGTAGAGGCAGTGGCTAATGCGATAAGCATACCGCTGACGATAAAGATAAGAAGCGGGTTTGATCCAGAACATATAAATGCTCCGGAGATCGCACATATAGCCCAGGAGAGCGGCGCTGCGGCGGTGGCGGTTCATGGCAGAACCAGACAGCAGTATTATCAGGGGCATGCGGACTGGGATGTCATAGCCAAAGTAAAACAGACATGCAGTATACCTGTAATAGGTAATGGTGACATAAACACTCCGCAGGACATTATAGATATGAGAAAACAGACGGATTGTGATGGCTTTATGATAGGAAGAGGAGCTAGAGGTAACCCGTGGATATTTAGAGATATGAAGTACTATTACGAGCATGGCGAGCTTCCAAAGAGACCGGATGCACATGAAATCAAAAAGATGATATTGCGTCATGCACAGCTCATGGTTGAGTTTAAGGGTGAATATACGGGCATACATGAAATGAGAAAACATGTAGCCTGGTATTCTGTAGGAATGTATGATTCAGCAAGACTGAGATGTCGTGTAAACGAGGTGGAGACGTATCTTGAACTTGAGGATCTGCTTGAAAAATGGGAGGATAGTATTCCTCAAAAAGTGATTTAAAGTTAACATAAAAATAAAAAAATGTAACAAGAAATAAAGAAAATATTAAAAAATGCAAAGTAAAAATATACAATGTGCTAATTTGTTTCGAAAGTGTTAAGACCATTATATGTAATATATTCACAAAAACAGGGTGTCGAAATGCTGCATGTTTACATTAACACAAATAAAGATTCTGGGGCATATGTGCAATGTTCACAAAAATAACTACTTTGCTTGACCTTTCTTTTGACAGAGATTATAATAGCGTCATGAGTTAAATTTTAACGGTTTTGTAACAATTCCGAAACCGTAAAGAAATTAAGGAGAAAAGGTTATGCAAAAGTTTTCAGATTCATCACGTATGAAATCCCAGAAACTAAAGACGACATCACTAAAGACAACACTTAAAAAGAACGTAAAGAAGGCAAGCATTGGTGCAGTGCTTTTGGCAGTAGGTATTTCATCATATGGTGTTATATCATCAGATGACAGTATGGTATCTTCAAAAAGCAAGAGTGTATCAATTGCAGCCGCGGGTAATACATTATATGCAGACACTGTGGCAGACTATGAGGAAGCAACAGCTACAGAGCAGCTTGCAGATGGAACACTTTCAGATGTAAACAAGACAGGTGCTACGGCTTTGTCTAGTAAAAAGACAACAAGACAGGCAGTGGCTATATGCGGAGGCGTTAACGAGGCAAAAGTTGAAGCAGTTAAGCAGGAACCGGTTCCAGAGTATACTACTCAGGAAACAGTGACAGAAGCGGCAACAGAAGCGGCAACAGAGATGAAAGTAGATGCTGATGACAAGTCGGCAGCAGGACTTCCTGAGGATGATATCTCAGAGGATCCATCAACAGAGAAGGCTACAGATGGTCTTCCAGAAGACAATGTAATATATGTGAATGGAGAGACATCAGGTACATATCTCGGCACATTCTGGATTACAGCATATTGTCCATGCCCGATCTGCTGTGGAGAGTACAGCAACATGGATAATCCTACAACAGCATCAGGAGCACCGGCAGTAGAGGGTGTTACATGTGCTGCACCAAGCAATTTTGAATTTGGAACAGAGCTTATAGTTGATGGACACACATACACAGTACAGGACAGAGGCGGAGCAATCAACGGAAATCACCTTGATATCTACTTCTCAAGCCATCAGGCAGCTCTTAACTTTGCAACAGGATATTATGATGTATATGTAAAGTAATATAGCGATTACAGATTGATCGAATATAAATTTACACAGCAAAACCCACCATTTGGTGGGTTTTGTGTTTTTTAAAGCATTGATGAGCAGTCGGGGAGCAAATGAAACAGATGATTTGGGATTCTGGGTGGCATTGCTTGCCTGAATGCCTTGTTTTTTCTACATCCTTGTGTTATAATGCACACGATTATTTGTAGATGTATTGATCTGCAGAATATTTGAAGATACATATAACCCCAGAGGATTAAATATATTTTAAGGAGATTGGCAAATGGAACTGATTTACAGAAGCACAAGAAATGCAAATGAGACAGCAACAGCATCACAGGCTATACTTAAGGGTCTTGCTAACGAGGGAGGACTCTTTGTACCAGATTCTATCCCGGCACTTGATGTGTCACTTGAAGATCTTGCAAAGATGAACTATCAGCAGGTAGCCTATGAAGTTATGAAATTGATGTTCACAGACTTCACTGAGGATGAGCTTAAGCATTGCATAAATTCAGCATATGATTCAAAGTTTGACACACCGGTCATAGCACCACTTGTGAACAAGGCTGGCGCGTATTATCTTGAGCTGTTCCATGGTTCAACGATCGCATTTAAGGATATGGCACTTTCAATTCTCCCATACCTTCTCACAACATCAGCGAAGAAGAATGGCGTGAAGAATGAGATTGTCATCCTCACAGCAACATCAGGAGATACAGGTAAGGCTGCCCTTGCAGGATTTGCAGATGTACCGGGAACAAAGATCATAGTATTCTATCCAAAGCATGGTGTAAGCCCTATTCAGGAGAAACAGATGGTTACCCAGAAGGGAGACAATACATTTGTTGTAGGTATCACTGGAAACTTTGATGACGCACAGACAGGTGTAAAGAAGATGTTCTCAGATACAGAGCTTGCAAAGTACATGGATGAGAAGGGATATCAGTTCTCATCGGCAAACTCCATCAACATTGGACGTCTCGTTCCACAGATGGTATATTATGTATACGCATACACAAGACTTGTTGCAGATGGAACCATCAAGGCCGGTGACAAGATCAACGTGGACGTTCCAACAGGTAACTTTGGAAATATCCTTGCTGCATATTACGCAAAGGAGATGGGACTTCCGATCGCGAAGTTCATCTGTGCGTCAAATGACAACAAGGTTCTGTTTGATTTCTTCCAGACAGGAACATATGATAGAAACAGAGAGTTCATACTCACAACATCACCATCGATGGATATCCTCATCTCAAGCAACCTTGAGAGATTGATATACAAGATCGCTGGCAATGATGCTGAGAAGAACTCAGAGCTTATGAAAGAACTCACAACAGATGGTGTGTACACCATCACAGACGATATGAAGGCAAAGCTTGCCGAGTTCTATGGTGGATATGCTACAGAGGCAGAGACAGCAGCTACGATCAAGAAGGTATATGAGTCAGACAATTATATCATCGATACACACACAGCAGTTGCAGCTACAGTATATGGCAAGTATGTGGCAGAGACAGGCGATAAGACACCTACAGTCATCGCTTCAACAGCAAGCCCGTACAAGTTCACAAGAAGCGTTATGAACGCTATAGATCCTGAGTACGATTCCAAGACAGACTTTGAGCTCGTTGACGAGCTTGAGAAGCTCTCAGGAGTAAAGGTACCTCAGGCTATAGAGGATATCAGATCAGCAAAGGTACTCCACGACACAGTATGTGACAAGGAGGATATGCTGGCAGAGGTTAAGGGATTCCTTAATATTTAAAGTGATATTAGAAGCGTCAACCAGTCTGTTGGATAGAAATTCCGGCAGGTAAAGAATTGGAGCACAATATAAATACAATAAAATAGATTGACAGTTCATTAGTACCATCCTGTCACTAAACAAAACTAGGACATAAGAAGATCAGAATGTCCTATTCTGGTCTTTTTTTGTGGTGAACAGTTGGATGCTTATAGGAGGAGTTATGTATAAGTTAAAAACAAAGGCAAATTTTGACAGCGCCCATTTTCTAAAAGGTTATGAGGGCAAATGCAGCAATATCCACGGACACAGATGGACGGTGGAGATAGAGGTTGGAGCGGAAACGCTTGAGAGTGATACACAGAACAGGGGAATGGTGGTAGATTTCTCGAATCTTAAGAAGGATCTGAGAGAGCTTGCAGATCATTTTGATCACAGCCTTATCATGGAGACAGGAAGTTTGAAACAGGCAACGGAGGACGCCCTGATCGCAGAGAATCTGAGGATCGTGAAGGTGGATTTCAGACCTACGGCTGAGAATTTTGCAAAGTATATATATGATGAGATGACCAGTCGAGGCTACAATGTTATAGAAGCAAGTGTGTATGAGACACCGAATAATGTGGCGTCTTATTGCGAGTAATATAAACAATAGGATCCCGGTGAGAAACTGACTGGTCTCAAGATCTGTCAGATGTGAGACGATATACAATATACACTGGGAGAAAGGAAATATAGACGTGAGTACGTACAGAGTAGTAGAGAGATTTATAAGTATCAACGGTGAGGCGGCAAGAGCCGGCGAACTCGCTGTGTTTATCAGATTTGCGGGCTGCAATCTTGACTGCGGATACTGCGATACAAAGTGGGCAAATGAGCCGGGCGTGGACTATCAGGAGCTTACAGAGGATGAACTCGTGGATTACGTTAGGAGAACAGAGGTAAAGAATGTCACACTGACAGGCGGTGAACCGCTGATACAGAAAGACATAGAAAAACTCCTTCTGGCATTTGCACTTGAGGATGACATAAGGGTTGAGATCGAGACAAATGGAAGTGTTGATATTGCAGAGTTCAAGGCTCTTGGAGGAAATGTGTCATACACACTGGATTACAAATGTCCATCCAGCGGCATGGAGAGCGAAATGTGCCTTGCAAATTATAATTATATAGACAAAAATGATTCGGTTAAATTTGTGGTAGGCTCACAGGAGGATCTGGAGCGGTGCCTTGAGGTGATCAGGGAATATGCACTGGATGAGAGAACGAGGGTGTTCATCAGTCCTGTGTATGGCAGTATAGATCCGGCGGATATAGTGGACTTTATGATAGAGAACGGTATGAATGATGTAAAGCTGCAGCTGCAGCTCCACAAGTTCATTTGGGATCCGGAAGAAAGAGGTGTATAAGATGGCTATAGATAAAGAGGCTATAAAGGAGCATGTAAGGGGGATACTCATTGCCCTTGGAGATGATCCTGACAGAGAGGGACTTATAGAGACTCCTGACAGGGTTGCGCGAATGTATGAGGAAGTATTTGAGGGAATGAATTACACCAATGACGAGCTGGCTGAGATGTTCGGTAAGACATTTGCCGAGGATGGAGTTGCAAGGCAGGCGGGCGACATGGTGTTTGTCAAGGATATAGAGGTGTTCAGCTACTGTGAGCATCACATGGCACTCATGTACGACATGAAGGTGTCAGTCGCATACATTCCAAATGGAAGAGTGCTCGGACTTTCCAAGATAGCAAGAATCGCGGATATGGTTGCAAAGAGACTTCAGCTTCAGGAGAGGATAGGCTCGGATATAGCCTACGTCATATCCAAGGCTGCGGGAACCGAGGACGTGGCGGTCATGATAGAGGCACATCACAGCTGTATGACGGCAAGGGGCATCAAGAAACCGGGAAGCAAGACCATGACGACCACTCTCAGGGGAAGATTTGAGAGCGACACGGCTCTGCAGAACAAGATGCTGATGATGTACAATGCGGGAAGATAGTTAATCGGTACACTGAGTTGATAATGGTGAATTTGTTTATCCGGGAGCGTTATAATGAGGTCCGGAATATCATATTTGATTATATATGGAGGATGAGATTATGCAGAATTTGAAGAATAAGGATGAGGCAGTTGTAGTATTCAGCGGCGGACAGGACAGCACAACGTGTCTGTTGTGGGCACTCAAGAAGTACAAGAAGGTGTATGCGGTATCATTTGACTATGGACAGAGACATGTGTTAGAGCTTGAGTGTGCCAAGGAGATCGCGGACAAATT
The DNA here is from genome assembly GCA_902461735.1 of uncultured Coprococcus sp. Taxonomy (GTDB): domain Bacteria; phylum Bacillota; class Clostridia; order Lachnospirales; family Lachnospiraceae; genus Coprococcus. Next base: position 25,041 of record CABPYV010000012.1, on the reverse strand, counting down.
CGGAGTGGAGCATCACATACTCGACATGAGCCTGTTGAACCAGCTTGCGCCTAATTCACTGACAAGAACAGACGTGAAGGTTGATGAAAATGCACCTGAGGAGGGCACGCCGAATTCATTTGTCGATGGAAGAAACATGGTATTTCTTACATTTGTAGCAATATTTGCCAAACAGAGGGGAATATCTGATATAATAACAGGAGTGTCTCAGAGTGACTTCTCAGGATACCCTGACTGCAGGGATATATTTATCAAATCGTTAAATACAACACTTAACCTTGCAATGGACTACGAGTTTGATATAATAACACCATTGATGTGGATCGATAAGATGGAGACATGGAAGATGGCAGATGAGCTGGGTGGACTGGATGTCATCAGAGATATGACACTTACATGTTACAATGGTATCAAGGGCGAGGGCTGCGGACATTGTCCATCGTGCAAGCTCCGCAAGAAGGGGTATGATCTGTACATGAAGTACAAGGAGGATCACAAGTAAATAAGCATTATCAAAGGGAAAGGTTGTGTTATTGAAAGTATGAAGAATATGCTGTTCATCATGAATCCCAAAGCGGGTAGGACTACTCTGAAGAATTCTTTGGTGGATGTGCTGGAAGTGTTCTGCAACAACGATTACGCGGTCAGGACATATCTTACGAAATCGGCAGATGACGCAGAGCGAATTGTCCAGGAGGAAGGCGCAAACTACGATGTGATCGTATGTGCTGGAGGCGATGGTACTCTGGGAAATACGGTCACAGGATATATGAAGAGTGGAATAAGGGTACCACTTGGATATATTCCGTGTGGCTCCACCAATGACTTTGCAAGGAGCATGGACATACCGAGAGAGACGGTAGAGGCGGCTGAGATGATAGTGAAGGCAGAGCCGTTCTCCATAGATATAGGAAGTCTGAACGACAAGAACTTTGTTTATGTCGCAGCTTTTGGAATGTTCTCAGATACATCATATGCAACGCCGCAGAATATGAAGAATATATTTGGGCATGCGGCATATGTATTGCAGGGGATAAAAAGTCTGGCAAATGTACCATCTTACAAGATGAAGGTTACGATAGACGGGGACGAGCAGGAAGGCGAGTTCATATTCGGTATGGTGTCTAACTCGATATCCGTAGGAGGATTTAGGAGTATAACCCGAAAAGGCGTTGAGTTCGATGACGGACTTTTTGAGGGAGTACTGATAAGGACAATGAAGACGCCAGCTGATCTGGAGAGAGTTGTAAGGGCACTTCTTACGGGAGATGTGAATGAGAAGAGCATGGTTTCATTCAGGGCTCACAGAGTCAAGTTCGATGCAGAGGATCCGGTTGCATGGACATGCGACGGTGAGTTCGGCGGAGAATATAAGGAGACCAAGATACACATCCACAGGAGAGCGATAGATCTTCTGGTCGTTCAGGAAAGCGAGCAGGATGAGGTTATAGAATAATAGAATCGAGGATTTTACAATGGGTAAATATTTTGGAACAGATGGATTCAGAGGCGAGGCAAATGTAGACCTTACAGTGGAGCATGCTTATAAGGTTGGAAGATACCTTGGCTACTACTATGGCAAGCAGCATGAGGATGGAAAGGCTCATGTCGTCATCGGAAAGGATACGAGACTTTCAAGCTACATGTTCGAGTATTCCCTGGTTGCAGGACTTACAGCCAGTGGAGCAGATGTATACCTGATGCATGTAACACCTACACCTAGTGTGTCTTATATAGTCCGCACAGGTGATTTTGACTGCGGTATCATGATCTCAGCCAGCCATAACCCTTACTATGACAATGGTATAAAAGTCATCAACGGTCAGGGCTATAAGCTCGAGGCAGCAATAGAGAATGAGATAGAGCAGTATATAGACGGAGAGCTCGGCGAGATACCATTTGCAAAGAAGGACAGCATCGGTAAGACCACCGACTACACCATGGGAAGAAACAGATATATAGGATACCTGCTCACGATCCCTACCAGACCTTTTAAGGGAATGAGGATCGGTCTTGACTGTGCAAATGGTGCATCATATCTGGTTGCAAAGTCAGTGTATGACGCTCTCGGAGCAAAGACATATGTCATCAACAATGAACCAAATGGAACAAACATCAACACGGACTGCGGTTCAACACACATTGATAAGCTTCAGGCATTTGTCAAGGAGAAGGGACTTGATGTGGGATTTGCATTTGATGGTGATGCGGACAGATGTCTTGCAGTGGACGACAAGGGTGAGATCGTGGACGGAGACAAGATACTCTATGTCTGCGGTCGTTATCTGAAGGATAAGGGCGAGCTGAACAACAATACGATCGTTACAACTATCATGTCCAATCTTGGACTTTACAAGGCACTTGACAAGAAGGGCATCAACTATGAGAAGACAGCAGTCGGCGACAAGTATGTGTTCGAGAATATGATGGAGCACGGACATTCCATCGGCGGTGAGCAGTCAGGTCATATCATTTTTTCTAAATATGCAACAACAGGTGACGGAGTCCTCACCTCACTGATGATCATGGAGACGATACTAGGCCGTAAGGTAAAGCTCTCAGAGCTGTTCAATAGCCTGACGATATATCCACAGCTCCTTGTGAATGTCAAAGTTTCAAGCAAGGATGCAGTCATGAACGATGCTGATGTGCTGAAATTGAACGATGAGATAGCAGCAGAGCTTGGAGACGACGGAAGACTTCTTCTCAGACAGAGCGGTACAGAGCCTGTCATCAGAGTTATGGTCGAGGCAGCCACGGATGAGCTGTGCGAGAAATATGTATACAAGATGGTAGATCTCATAAAGGCGAAGGGATACGCTGTGGAGTAATTATTCTCAATCCCAGAGAATATGGCAAAAAAGTTATAAATTTATCCTGAATATGGGATATTAGGTCCTTAAGATACAAAATCTGAAGAAATTGTATCTTAAGGACTTTTTTGGCGCGATTTAGGAAAATTTTATCCTGTGTGCATGTGTTATTGCATGGAAAAGGAAAATGCAGATAATAGTGACAAATGATTCGTGGATATGATGCCGGATAGCACCGGATAACATACGAAATAAGGCGTGATGTCAGGTGTACTGTGTGGATATTCTCAAGTCCAAACAGATAAATGCTTGCGAAATACACTGTTGTTGGTGAAAATGCATGAAAAAAGTGGGGTATCAACCTGAAAATGATAGAATTTATCTGTTGACATGTTGTGGCAAAACAGATAAAGTTTTATGTGGCGAAAGATATGACTGTCACCAGACTTACAATGAGAAATATGTGGTCGTGACAGTTACAATAATATAACATGAGAGGCATATATTTATGAACGAATGTTTAAGATCCCATTATTATGACGAGGACGAGATGCACGAGGAGTGCGGAGTCTTCGGTATCTATGATTTCGATGGAAATGATGTGGCGAACACGATCTACTATGGTCTGTTTGCATTGCAGCACCGTGGGCAGGAGAGCTGCGGTATAGCGGTGTCAGACACTGCCGGTCCTAAGGGCAAGGTCAGCTCCTTAAAGGGCATGGGTCTTGTGAATGAGGTGTACACACCTGATTCACTGAGCAAGCTAAAGGGAAATATCGGTGTGGGTCATGTGAGATATTCTACAGCCGGTGCCAGCACTATAGAGAATGCACAGCCACTGGTTCTCAATTATGTAAAGGGAACTCTGGGACTTGCACACAACGGCAATCTGGTAAATGCTCCTGAGCTTAGACGTGAGCTGGAGCTCACAGGCGCTATATTCCAGACTACAATTGATTCTGAGGTAATAGCTTACCATATAGCCAGGGAGAGAGTTAAGTGCGGTTCTGTTGAGGAGGCTGTCACAAAAGCCCTCAAGAAAGTAAGGGGATCATATTCACTTGTTATCATGAGCCCTAGAAAGCTTATCGGAGCCAGAGACCCATTTGGCTTCAGACCGCTTTGTATAGGAAAGCGTGATAATGCATACATACTGGCATCTGAGAGCTGTGCTCTCGATACCATAGGGGCTGAATTTGTCAGGGATGTGGAGCCTGGAGAGGTTGTTACCATATCACCTGAGTACGGAATCCAGTCGTACAAGAACATGTGCCAGGAGCAGCATGCAAGATGTATATTTGAGTATATATACTTTGCGAGACTTGATTCAGTCATAGATGGAATGTCTGTGTACGATTCGCGTATCACAGCCGGAAGATGCCTTGCAAAGGACAGCCCGGTTGACGCTGATGTGGTAGTTGGCGTTCCTGAATCGGGAAATGCGGCGGCTATGGGTTACTCACTTGAATCGGGTATTCCATATGGAACGGCATTTGTCAAGAATGGATACGTGGGAAGAACGTTCATAAAGCCACAGCAGAGCCAGAGAGAGTCCAGCGTGCGTGTCAAGCTGAATGTCCTTAAGGAGGCTGTAAATGGCAAGCGTGTCATAATGATAGATGACTCTATAGTTCGTGGAACTACGAGTGACAGAATAGTTGGCATGCTCAGGGAGGCAGGAGCAACTGAGGTTCACGTAAGGATCAGTTCACCTCCATTCCTGTATCCATGCTATTTTGGAACTGATATTCCGGACAGAGAGCAGCTCATAGCATACAACAGGTCTGTAGATGATATATGCAAGATCATAGGTGCTGATTCTCTGGCGTACCTGAAGATGGAGAGGCTTCCAGAGCTCTCAGGCGGAAGACAGTACTGCCATGGATGCTTCAGCGGCCAATATCCTATGAAACCGCCTACAGAGGACATCAGAGGCGACCACGAAGACTTCAAGAGAGGCTCGGAGTCTCATATTATATCATGAGGAGGGGCCCGCGTAAGCGGGAGGAGTCCTGATGATAGCGCACGAAAGTGCGCACTTGACGCAAGACAAGACATGAGGAGGGACCCACGTAAGCGGGAGGAGTCCTGATGATAGCGCACGAAAGTGCGCACTTGTCGGAAGACAATAATGTAAAATTCGGAATCATATCAGCGGAAAAAGCGGATATTGATTCCGAATTTCTGGTTTATGCAAAAAAAGCATGGAAATAATCTGAAACCCATGTATAATAGTTGTGTGATAAGATATAAAAGCATTTGTCAGCCGGCAAATGCGGGAGACTACAGGAAGAAAGAGGTAAAGACATGAGTAAGGACAAGTACGAAAGCCCACTGTGTGAAAGATACGCTAGTAAGGAAATGCAGTATATTTTCTCACCTGATATGAAGTTTAAGACATGGAGAAAGCTGTGGATAGCTCTTGCTGAGACAGAGAAGGAGCTTGGTCTCAAGGACGAGAACGGCAATCCAAGAATCACAGATGAGCAGATCGAGGAGCTCAAGGCTCACGCTGATGACATCAACTACGATGTTGCCAGAGAGAGAGAAAAGCTGGTTCGTCACGACGTAATGAGCCACGTATATGCATACGGTGTTCAGTGCCCTAAGGCAGCTGGAATAATCCACCTTGGAGCAACAAGCTGCTATGTAGGCGATAACACAGACGTTATCGTTATGACAGAGGCATTAAAGCTTGTCAGAAAGAAACTCATCAATGTTATAAATGAGCTGGCAAAGTTCGCAGATCAGTACAAGGATCTTCCAACTCTTGCATTTACACATTTCCAGCCTGCACAGCCAACGACAGTCGGCAAGCGTGCAACACTCTGGATGCAGGAGCTGCTCCTTGACCTCTCTGATATAGAGTACATGATCAGCCAGCAGAAGCTTCTCGGATCAAAGGGAACAACTGGAACACAGGCAAGTTTCCTTGAGCTCTTTGGAGGAGATCACGAGACAGTGAGAAAGATAGATGGAAAGATTGCTGAGAAGATGGGATTTGCCGAGTGCTATCCTGTATCAGGCCAGACATATTCAAGAAAGGTCGACTCAAGAGTTCTTAATGTGCTCTCAGGCATCGCACAGAGTGCACACAAGTTCTCAAATGATATCAGACTTCTCCAGCACTTAAAGCAGATAGAGGAGCCATTTGAGAAGAACCAGATCGGTTCATCAGCTATGGCATACAAGAGGAACCCAATGAGAAGTGAGAGAATCGCATCACTTGCCAATTATGTAATGTGCGACGCGCTCAATCCTGCTATCACAGCCGCAACACAGTGGTTTGAGAGAACACTGGATGACTCAGCAAATAAGCGTATCTCAGTTCCAGAGGCATTCCTTGCAGTTGATGGAATCCTTGATCTTTACCTGAATGTTGTAGATGGTCTTGTGGTTTATGACAAGGTTATCTATCAGTGCTTCATGAAGGAGATTCCGTTCATGGCAACAGAGAATATCATGATGGATGCTGTTAAGCGTGGCGGCAATCGTCAGGAGCTTCATGAGAAGATCAGAGAGTACTCAATGCTTGCAGGCGAGCAGGTCAAGAAGTTTGGAAGAGAGAATGACCTCGTTGACCGTATCGCAGCAGACCCTGACTTTGGTATGACAAAGGAGGAGATCGTATCTATCCTTGAGCCAAAGAACTTCGTAGGTCGTGCTCCTGAGCAGACAAGAGAGTTCCTTGCAGAGGTCATTCAGCCTATCCTCGATGAGAACAAGGATATCCTCGGTGTTACTGCGGAGATCAATGTATAAAGATCTGAATTAAAATGTATATAGAGTAAATAAGACGCTGGCGCATTTGCGATGGTGGTATATTCGTTTAATATTTGATATATCCCAGAGCTTATGTGCTGGCGCTTTTTGAATTCATGTACAATTTTGAATGGAACTTTGGCATGGGATGTGACAGGAACGAGGGATACATCGAAATGTCTGGATATAGATCCGGATACGTTATATGAATTGGAAAATGTAAAAGATAAAATAGCGTAACATAAATTGGTATACAGTAAACTATAAATAGCTGGTGTATGGACGAAACGTCTGTGCACCAGTTTTTTTGTGCAGACAACAATGCAGAGTTTGTATATGCACAGGATTTGGGTGGCTGGCGGGGCAACTATGAAAAAACTGATCAGCGTGATATAATGAGCATTGTTCGATGTATTTATGAAATATAAGGGGATATATTATTATGATGAAACTGACAAAGGAAGAACAGCACAGGCAGTGCATAAAAGAGATCAAAGCGACGCTGCTTGTGGTATTTATATGTTTTTTATGGCATGTGCTAACTGCGTTTCTGCTAAATGGCACCGGGTGGACGGTATTCAATATGCCGGCGTGGTTTGTGGTCTCGGTGCTTGGAACAGTGGTGCTTGCGGTAATCGGGGTATTCTGGCTGCTTAAGTTTGTGTTTGTAGATTTCCAATATGAAGAGGATGAGAGTGAGGGTGAAAATGAACAGTAATCAGATATTGATCTTATCGGTTTTTCTCGGATATTTGTTATTCAATATTGTGGTGAGCTTTGTCTACAGCAGAAGGGCGGAGAAAAGTCTGCACACAACGTCCGAGAAGAAGTATTTCATAGGCGGAAGAAATATGAACGGAATCGTCCTAGCCATGACGATCATGGCGACATATACTTCCGCAAGTTCATTTATATCAGGACCGGGTGCAGCGGGTCTTACATATGGATATGCACAGGCGTGGATAGCTGCTATCCAGGTCCCGGTCACATTTCTGGTGCTCGGTGTGCTTGGAAATAAGCTTGCGATAGTGTCCAGACGAACGGGCGCTGTGACAGTGGTGGGATACTTCAAGGCGAGATACAAGAGCGATGCGCTGGTGGTCATCACGAGCCTTGGACTTATAGTTTTCTTCATAGCACAGATGATAAGCCAGTTTACAGGTGGGGCCACACTTATAGCATCCATAACGGGAATGGATCATGTGACTTCACTTTTGATATTTGGCACAGTCGTGATATTGTACACAGCTATTGGCGGATTCAGTGCGGTTGTCATAACTGACACGATTCAGGGAATAGTAATGTGTATCGGAACATTCCTATTTATATTCTTTGTCTTAAGGAGCGGGGGCGGCCTTGCCGCGATAGATGCCGGTCTTCAGACAAATCTGCCAGAGGTGTACGATGACATTTTCTCAAAATACACGCCAGGAGGGCTGCTCAGCTATTGGGTGCTTGTGGGCTTTGGAACGCTGGGGCTTCCCCAGACTGCTGTGCGCGCCATGGGATTTAAGGATACGAAGAGCATGCACAGAGCGATGTGGATCGGAGTTCTCACATGCAGCTTTGTGATCGTGGGAATGCATCTTGCAGGAACATGGGCTGGCGCACTTGTTGATACGGACAATCTTCCAACTTCGGATTATTTTATACCATATATAGTACAGAAGATCATGCCGCCTGGAATAGCAGCGATATTCCTCGCAGCGCCGATGGCAGCAGTCATGTCGACAGCGGATTCGCTCCTCATACTTGCCACAGCAGCTATAGTGAAGGATCTGTGGAAGAATTACGTGGTGGGGGATGATCCGGTGAAAAATGAGAAATACGACAAGAATGTCAAGCTGGTGAGCACGATACTTACGATGTTGATCGGCGTGGTGGTGATGGTTCTCACGATCAATCCGCCGGATATAATTTTCATGCTCAACATGTTTGCATTTGGCGGACTTGAATGCACATTCTTCTGGCCCCTTGTGGGAGGCCTGTTCTGGAAGAAGGGAACTAAGCAGGCGGCGGTGTGCAGCAGCGTAGGTGCGATCGCGACATATATATTTGCAACGTATTTTATCAAGATCGCCGGGATAAATGCGGTCGTGTGGGGACTGATGGTAGGTGCGGTGCTGTACTTTGGAATTGGATTTGTAACGGGAAGAAAAGGACTTGATCCGGATATTCTGGACAAGTGCTTTTGATATGTGCGCAGGATGTATGAACATGAAAATAGAGTTGAAAGGTAAAACTAAGCATGAATGAGATAAACGACAACAAAAAAGCTATGTCCGAGGATGTGAAACAGGCGCTGATAAGGTTTAACAAGGACAACATATATGTCCAGAACCTGAAGATAGAGCTGGTCGATATGAGCCTTGGATATGTGAAGGGCAAGATGATGGTCACAGAGGATGTCCTTAATCCATATGGTTCTGTGCATGGTGGATGCCTGTATTCACTTGCGGATATAGTGAGCGGGATCGCAGCATGTACCTACGGAAAGTTTTCTTCAACTATAGATGGAACCATGACATATATAGCTCCGGCTATGAACACGGAGTATCTCATCTGTGAGGGAATCGAGATCCGTCAGGGCAAGAAGGTGTCACTGTACGAGGCAAATATTTACGATGACAAGGGACAGCTTGTAGACAAGGCAAGGTTCTCATTCTACATGATGAACCGTTCTGTTGTGGAATAGATGGGAGATGTAAGGCAAGGTGAAATATACAAATGTTATCTCAGGCAAGTTCGTAGACAGACCAAACAGGTTCACAGCTCATGTGGAGATAGACGGAGTTACAGAGACCGTGCACGTAAAGAACACGGGGAGGCTTAGCAGTTTGCTGATCCCGGGGAACACGGTCAGCCTTGAGAAGTCTGCAAATCCAAACCGCAAGACGAAATACGATCTCATAGCGGTGGAGGATCCAAAGCTTGGCTGGGTGAACGTGGACAGTCAGGTGCCGAATAAGGTGGTTTTGGAATGGCTTAAAACTAAGGATTATGACTATATAAAGCCGGAGTATGTATATGGGGATTCAAGGATTGATTTCTATATGGAAAAGGATGGCACGAAGTATCTCATGGAGGTCAAGGGCTGTACGCAGGAGATCGATGGGATAGGTTATTTCCCGGATGCACCCACCGACAGGGGAGTCAGGCATTTGCGGGAGCTGATGAAGGCGGGCTCCGAGGGATATAAATGTTATGTGGCATTTGTCATTCCGATGACAGGGATAACTGAGGTCAGACCAAATGCGGAAATACACAGGGAGTTCGCGGAGACTTTCTATGAGGCGAAGGCGGTTGGCGTGGAGGTGTTAAATCTCACGTGCCGGGTTACACGGGATGAGCTGGAGATAGTGGAGCGTTGGATTCCAGATCGTGGATGAGAATGATGAGAAATATATAATGGTTTGCAGGCTGTCGTAGATGGTAAGTGATTTAGAAGATATAAGTAGCTTTGGTAAGAAATAGGTGATAACAGATAAATAGATTAGTCTACGAAGCGTAGAACCCGCATAGATTCACCATATTCTACGCCTCGTGGGTGTGATTGGCAATAAAATGGGAAGATAATTGAGCCAGAAAGGAGGAAAGCAGATGAACCAGATTAAAATTGGGCGATTCATCGCTGATGAGAGAAAGAGAAAGGGATATACTCAAAAACAGCTTTCTGAAAAACTCGGAATCAGCGATAAAACAATTTCAAAATGGGAACGAGGAAATGGTTTTCCGGAAGTTTCATTACTGTTGCCGTTATGTGATGAATTAGAGATAACAGTGAATGAATTACTATCTGGCGAAAGAGTATCTAAAGAGGATTATCGAAAGAAAGCGGAGGTTAATATGGTGAATTTAGTTAGAGAGGCACAGGAAAGCAAAAAGAAAATTATTTTGTCTGCAATGGTCGCGACACTTACGATAGTTGCGGCATTTCCATTGTTTTTATTGTCAGGAATTCTGGAGATGGAGAATTGGCTGAGGGTTCTGCTTATCGCAATAGGGTTAGTAGTGGTATGTGGCGGAATAGTGATTGCGTGTATTCTTGATAGAGAGGCAGGAGCATTTGAATGCCCTGATTGCAACACAAGGTTTGTTCCGGATATGAAGTCATATGTAATGGGAGCACATACATTAACAAAGCGTAAATTGGTTTGTCCTCATTGTGGTGCACATAGATATTGCAAAAAAGTGCTTACAAAATAGATTTAAGGAGAGGTCATGGAGATAAAAAAGATTGATGAAGAATTTTCAGTGTGTCAGGTGGAAGATTACACATATGCGAATCTCGATTCTGATTATTGTTTTATAGGAAAAACTGATGAGGAAAAGTCTCTGGTATGCCCGGTGAGTGAAGTGCCGGCAAATGTTATAAAGCGTGATGATGGCTGGAGAGCCTTCCGCATTCAGGGCGTATTGGACTTTTCTTTGATCGGGATTCTGGCAAAAATCGCATCTGTTCTGGCGGATAACGGAATTTCGATATTTGCAGTATCCACATATAATACGGATTATCTTATGGTGAAAAAGGAGAATTTTCAAGATGCACTTGAAGTTCTGGCGGCAGCAGGGTATGACATCGTGGATTGAGAGTTGATAAACCGAAACTTAAAACCGGGATGAGAATCAGGGAGAAATGTAAATGGATTATGCCTTATTAAAAAAAATATACAATATCAAGTCATTTGTAGGATATACAGATGAGGAGATAAAAGAGCTGAGAGCGGGATTTGAGAGCATCCCACATACGCTATATGAGATATGGAAGAAATGTGGTAAAACAAGCGAGCTGTTTGATCATAGCAATGATCCCTGGGTTACTCTTGATTTTCAGCGCAGGTATAAATGGACAAAGAAGACAAAAGGATATTTTTATATCTTGAATGAGAATCAGGGAGTATATCAGGTCGCTATCAGAAGGGCTGATATGGCTGAGGATGATCCACCTGTGTATGTCGTGGAAACTGATGAGGATGGCACTGTAAATGAGGTTGGCCGGGCTGAAAATAGTTTGTCTGCATTTATGATGGGAATGTTGATATATGAGGCGGCAATATCCTGTTTTGAGTTTTGCGCAGAGGATATTATCTGGTATGATGATGGTGATGTTGAAAAGATAGATGGGATATTAAATAAATATCCGTATCATGTTTATAACTGGTATTCTGACAGAATCGATTTATACACGAAAACTGATGAAGAAATCTTGTTTGTTATGCAGGGAGATTCTCTGAATGGCACATATTCAGCACGTATAGAAACGGCATATCAGGAGATTGACAGGCTGATAGGTGGTATTGGGGAAAGATAAGGAGCAGATTATGGTAGAGATACTATTTGGAGAAAGTTCGGCAGGTTCCATGAAAGCGGCAAAATGCGAGAATGTGGAATATAAGAATGGTCAGCCACTGTGGATACAGGGCTCTTCTGACGAGGTGATCTGCCTTGGTTTCATGCTGGACATGGGCTACATCGGCGAGGTAGTTGACAGTCAGTATCGCAAGGATTTTATCTACTCAATGTATGCTAAGAACCAGTGGGAGCAGGACGAGGAATATGACAATGAACTTAAGAAACTTGGTGATGTGTATGCTGGGGAACTGGTAAGGCTTATAAGATTTCTTGAGGGTGGTGAGCCGGTAAGAATATGGTACAGTGACGCTCCATATTCAAGGTGTGGATTTTATCATGTATGCAGCATCCTGAAGAACTATCCAAATGAAGTGACTGTTGTCACGCAGCCAGAGCATGTTGTGAAGAAAAACGTCATAGTGTCGTATCATAGCTGGAACGAGGTGGCGGCGGAGGAATTCGCTGGGTTCCTCGGAAATGAGCGGAAACTCACATCAGATGAGATAAGAATGTATGCGGAGATGTGGGGCGAGCTTGTCCTTGAAAATGCACCGCTCAGGGCTGTGGTAAATGGAACAGTGCTCAGTGTGTCAGATGATTTCTATGATTTTATCATTTGGAACAGGCTGACGGACAATCCGGTTAAGGAGTGCAGGCTGATCGGTGAAATTCTGGGACAGGTTCCGATAGGACTCGGTGACTGGTGGTATGCGGCGAGGATAGAACATTTCATCAGGCAGGGACGGATAAAGGTTGTGGAGGATTCGGAGAATAAGTATGCACGTTTGATAAAAGGGTATTTGTAGAATGGAGACTGAGAATAGCGTGGATAAAGAAAAATACAAAGCATGTATTGATGATATAGAGGTTGCAAAAACTGAAATAAAAAATATGAAATTATACCCGGAGGATGTTGTTGCAGACTTTTACTGTATACCATCACATAACCGTCAGGCATATTATGCCATGCTTAGTTGCACAGATGATAACTACAGGTTGACATATATAAAAACTCAAGTATATCTTCCGGGGCATAAAAATCCAATAAAAATGTATCCGTTTGCTCTGTGCAAAAAAGCAGAAAAGCATCCCGGAAAACAAGGACAATTTATGATCGGGGTAAAGAAGGTTGCTGAATCAGAAGTAGCTGTGCTGATGGATATGCTGGGGGATCTCCCTATGACACATATTTTTCAGGAAGATGGTTTATATCTTGATGGAGTAGTACAGGGGATAAGGGCCTTTGGAGATACCCCCAAGGCAGTCTCAAAGGAAGTATTTTATCGCGATGCGGCAAAAATAAATGGTTTGTCAACCAAACAAAGAGAGTTCTTTGAGAATTTCTATCTTAAAATAGAAGAAATTATAGAGGGTAGGGAATAAAAGATATTACGTGTTGGACATTATAATAAATGGAGTGTTGAGGGCGAGATGTCAGCAGTTTGGATGATGTTCAAATATATAGTGGCTTTTCCTCTCGGGTCATGTTAGAATCACATGTATATGCAAATAAATGTGGAAGGAAAGATTACGGGGATTAGTTCCAGGTAAAATATGGTGAAGGTATATGGAAGATATGAAGAATGGTAAGCGAAGTTCATTTTCGGGCAAGCTGGGGTACGTGCTGGCGGCGGCAGGTGCATCTGTGGGCCTTGGAAATATATGGAGATTTCCTTATCTTGCAGCAAAGTACGGAGGGGGAATTTTCCTCATAATATACATCGTGCTTGCACTTACATTTGGCTATACTATGATAGTTGCGGAGACGGCGATCGGACGAATGACGAGAAAGAGTCCGGTTGGAGCATTCAAATCATTTGGAAAGAAGAAATGGCTGTCGTTTGGCGGCTGGATAAATGCCGTTATACCTGTGCTTATAGTGCCGTACTATTCGGTTATCGGCGGCTGGGTCATCAAATATCTGGTGGAGTATTTCAGAGGAAATGCAAAGCTGCTGGCTGAGGATGGATATTTCACCGATTTCATATCAAATGGTGTGTCAACGGAGCTGTGTTTCGTGGCGTTCTGCGCATTTACACTTATCATTATATTTGCCGGTGTGCAGAATGGAATAGAGAGGGTATCCAAGATCATGATGCCTATACTGATCGTTTTGTCTGTCATAATTGCGGTATATTCCGTGACAAGACCGGGCGCACTTGCGGGAGTAAAATACTTCCTTGTGCCAAATGTGAAGAACTTCTCGTGGATGACAGTGGTTGCTGCCATGGGGCAGATGTTCTACTCGCTTTCCATTGCCATGGGAATACTCATAACATTTGGCTCTTACATGAAGAAAGATACGGCGATAGAGGATTCGACCAGAAATGTAGAGATATTCGACACTGGTATAGCGATCATGGCGGGACTTATGATAATCCCGGCGGTATTTGCATTCTCTGGGGGAGATCCGGATACCCTTCAGGCCGGACCATCACTGATGTTTATCACTATTCCAAAAGTATTCCAGAACATGGGATTTGGAACTGTCATAGGTATTGTGTTTTTTGTTCTTGTGCTGTTCGCAGCGGTTACAAGTTCGATAGCACTTACGGAGAGTGCAGTGTCAACATTTGAGGATGAGCTTGGATGGGGAAGAAAGAAGGCAACGGTGCTTGTGGGAGTTATCATGCTTGCGCTTGGAAGTCTGTCATCCCTGGGATATGGCCCGCTGGCAGGAATCAAGATCATAGGTATGCAGTTCCTTGACCTGTTCGACTTCCTCACCAATTCGGTGATGATGCCTATAGCGGCACTCCTCACAAGCCTGTTTGTGTCAAGGGTAGTTGGAATAGATAAGATAGAGGAGGAGATAATTCACGGCGAGAGTGCCTTCAGGAGAAAGAAGGTATTTGTAGTCATGATCAAATATCTCTGCCCTGTATTTGCCATCATTATCCTGCTCAGCTCTGTTGCAAATGCACTTGGCTGGATAAAGATGTAGAATTATTATAAAAGGGAATGAGGTTCTCCCTTGGAAAACCTGAATGGGCAACCTAAACTGCTAATATAGCTGATGACTTCTACGATTATTTTTGTCGCAGAAAGCATCAGCTTTTTTATGCCTAACACTTTTCAATCACTGATGCGTCTGCTAAATTAAGGAGGTATTATTTATCATGTTGACATCACTTGCACTCATTTTCATAGTCGGACTGGCGATGGGCGCCATCTGTCAGAGGCTTAAGTTGCCGCGCATCATAGGAATGCTGGCAACGGGAGTCGTTCTTGGTCCGTATGTGCTGGATCTCTTTGATCCGTCTATATTGTCCATATCTGCGGATCTCAGAAAGATAGCGCTTATCATCATACTTATCAAGGCAGGACTGTCCCTTGACCTTAAGGATCTGAAGAAGTCGGGACGCTCGGCTGTGTTGCTCTCATTTGTCCCGGCGTCATTTGAGATCATCGGATACATACTGTGCGCACCAGTTATACTTGGAATAAACCGCATTGAGGCAGCGGTCATGGGAGCCGTGCTTGGGGCGGTATCACCGGCGGTCGTTGTTCCGAGAATGGTGAGTCTCATAGAGAAAAAGTACGGAACTGACAAGGCGATTCCGCAGATGATACTTGCGGGAGCGTCCTGCGACGATATATTTGTCATAGTGCTTTTTACCACATTTCTCAGCATGGCGCAGGGCGGAAGTGCTCATGTCATGGATTTTGTGAACATTCCAATATCCATCGTGCTTGGAATACTGCTTGGAGTTGTTGTTGGATATGGGCTCTATCTGTTCTTTGAGACATCATATGCAAGGAAACACTGCGTGAGGAACAGCATGAAGGTCATCATCGTGCTGGGATTTTCGTTCCTGCTTATAGCGATAGAGGGCTGGCTTGAGGGAAAGGTGTCGGTGTCGGGACTCCTTGCGGTGGTGGCTATGGCATGTGTCCTGAAACTCAAATGTCCAGAGTCGGTGTCGGGAAGACTCTCACAGAAATTTGGAAAGCTGTGGCTTGCGGCGGAGGTTATATTGTTCGTGCTTGTGGGGGCGGCTGTGGATATCAGATACACCCTGGCAGCAGGACTTCCGGCACTACTTATGATATTTGTCGCACTGGCATTTAGAACGGTTGGTGTTCTGATCTGCGTGGCACATACATCACTCACAAGGAAGGAAAGGCTGTTCTGTGTCATCGCGTATCTTCCGAAGGCTACAGTTCAGGCAGCCATTGGATCAGTTCCGCTTGCGGCAGGGCTGGCATGTGGTAATATAGTATTGTCGGTTGCCGTGCTGGCGATCGTGGTGACTGCGCCACTTGGAGCGATAGGAATAGATGGAACGTACAAGCATTTGCTTAGTGAGGATAAGTGATGTTTTGCGTTCGGTAGATATAGGAGACAAGTATGAATAGATTGAACAGTAAGATAAAGAACATTATATTTGACATGAACGGCACAATGATATTTGACGGAAAGTATCATGAGATAGCATGGAAGGATTATGCGGAGAAGCTTGCCGGCAGACAGATGAGCACGGAGGAGTTTCAGCATCATGTGCTGGGGCACACGAACAAGGATATTCTGGAATACCTCATGGGAAAGGGCACGCTCACCGAGGAGAGGATACTTGAACTTACCGAGGAGAAAGAGGCTATGTACAGAGAGATGTACATGGAAGATACTGCAAACTTCAAGCTGGTGGACGGCCTGGTGGCATACCTTGATAAACTTAAGGAACAGGGGATAAATATAAATATTGCCACAGGGTCAAATATGACAAATCTGGCATTCTATTTTAAAGAGTTTGATCTCGGAAGATGGTTTGACATAACGCTGTGCGCATATGACGATGGAACCATGAATGCTAAGCCGGCTCCTGATATGTATATCCGGGCCATGGAGCGCATCGGAGCAGTGCCGGAAGAAACCATGGTCATAGAGGATGGACCGTCGGGAATCCGGGCAGCGGCGGCAGCCGGAGCAGGATATATAGTGGGAATCTATGGTGACTCATCAAGAGAACTGCTTGAAGAGACAGGGCTGTGTGATGAACTGATTCCAGATTATAGAAATATGTGATAAGAATAGGGCGTGTTCAAATGGAAGGACATGCTCTATTTTTTTGCTGTGATATATAGGGGTATTATTTCTATAACAACTCCATAAGTTTATTTGCAGCAACGCTCATACCACGGCGCCTGTCACTGATGATACACATGTGACGCTTTGGTATGGGCTTTTTAAATTGCAGGCGGAACAGGTCGCCGCGGTCTATATAGCTCTGGGCGAAGTCTGCCATGATGGAGCCGATGCCGAGATTTCTCATGACGAACTGGGCGATCATATCGCTGGTAGACAGCTCGAATTCGGGTTGCAGAGTCACGCCCTCATGGCTCAGGAATGTGTCGACATATGCGCGTGTGCTTGTGTCGTGTTCCAGACAAATGATTGGAAGCTCGTCAAGCTCGTGGTAATCCAGAGTTTTGCCCTGAAGATATGAGAACCTTGGTCCGGCGATGAAGATGTCCTCGATCTCCCTTGCCTGCCTGATCTCCATGTGAGGATCTGCAGGAAGAGGACTGGTGACGATACCGAAGTCTATGTTGCCTGATAGCAGATGATTTATCGTGCTGGGAGTCGGAGCATTTGTGACATGAACCTTGATCCCCGGATATAGCTGGTGGAAATGCTCCAGATATGGCAGGAGATAGAACTGCAGTGTCATATCGCTTGCACCTATCCTTATCTCACCGGTCTCCATGTGGAGGAGCTGTGAGAGCTGCTGTTCACCTAGGGATATGGATTCGTATCCCGCTGCAACGTGGGAGTAGAGGATCTCTCCGGCATTTGTCAGTGAGACGCCCTTCTTGGTTCGGATGAACAGTTCTATGCCGATCGCCTGCTCCAGAGCTTTGACTGCCTGACTTACGGCTGGCTGGGATATACACAGCTCCCTGGCAGCAGCGGATATGCTGGATGCTTTGGCGACGTGGTAGAAGATCTTGTAATATTCGAAATTTATGTTCATATATAATTTCCTCCAGATTCGACTGAGATTGGCGAATACATGCTAGTTTTGAGTGCAAATTTAACATGTGATAAATAAGCAAAAATACATCCGGTGTGGACAAAAACAATCATATGTACAGTTTATGTTGGTTTCCGCAAAATGTAAAGATAAATATAAGATACACTTATGATAAATATAAATAATATTGATTTTACTTATGACATTATAGTGTTATAATGAGAAGGTATTGTGAGTGATTTGCTTATAAATATTATGTATAGGCAGAAACATTTGAACAGCCACAATACGGATATCAGAAAATATTTCAAAATGCTGCGAAAGCGAGGAAAAGTATTATGGTAAGAGCGGTTGTAGGAGCCAATTGGGGCGACGAAGGAAAAGGTAAGATCACAGACATGTTAGGCCAGGAGTCAGACATAATCGTAAGATTCCAGGGTGGTGCCAACGCAGGTCACACAATTGTCAATGACTATGGTAAATTTGCTTTACATACACTTCCATCAGGAGTGTTCTACAGTCACACAACAAGTATTATTGGAAATGGTGTTGCACTTAACATCCCTCTTCTTTTCAAGGAGATAAAGTCCATCACAGACAGAAATGTACCAATGCCTAAGATCCTTGTATCTGACAGAGCACAGATGGTTATGCCATACCACATTCTCTTCGACGAATACGAGGAGGAGAGACTTGCAGGTAAGTCATTCGGATCAACAAAGTCAGGAATCGCTCCATTCTATTCAGATAAATATGCAAAGATCGGTTTCCAGGTAAGCGAGCTCTTTGATGAGGAAGCACTTAAGGAGAAGATCGAGAGAGTTATAGTACAGAAGAACGTTCTTCTTGAGAACCTGTATCACAAGCCACTCTTAAAGGCTGATGATATATTCAACACACTCATGGAGTATAAGGAGATGGTTGCTCCTTATGTATGTGACGTATCAGCATACCTCTATGAGGCAATCAAGGAGGGCAAGAACATCCTTCTTGAGGGTCAGCTTGGTTCACTGAAGGATCCGGATCACGGAATCTACCCTATGGTTACATCATCATCAACTCTGGCAGCTTACGGTGCCATTGGTGCAGGTATACCTCCATACGAGATCAAGCAGATCATCACTGTATGTAAGGCATACTCAAGCGCAGTAGGAGCAGGCGAGTTTGTAAGTGAGATATTTGGCGACGAGGCAGATGAGCTCAGACGCCGCGGCGGTGATGGCGGTGAGTTTGGCGCAACAACAGGAAGACCTAGAAGAATGGGTTGGTTCGACTGTGTGGCATCAAAGTATGGCTGCCGTATCCAGGGAACAACAGACGTTGCATTTACAGTACTTGATGTACTTGGATATCTCGATGAGATCCCGGTATGTGTAGGCTACGATATCGACGGTGAGGTTACAACAGACTTCCCAACAACATCAAAGCTCAAGAAGGCAAAGCCTGTATATGAGACACTCCCAGGCTGGAAGACAGATATCAGAGGAATCAAGAAGTACGAGGATCTCCCAGAGAACTGCAGAAAGTACATTGAGTTCGTTGAGGAGCATATCGGATTCCCAATCACCATGATCTCAAACGGTCCGGGAAGAAACGATATCATCTACAGAAACGCAAAGTAATTTGACCTGATTCGCAGAGAAATCAAATAACAGAAAAATAACAGGGACACTTTCCAGTAGGAGATTATTAGGGAGTGTCCTTTTTGTTGTTGGAAATGGATTTCTATTTGTGGTGTAAGGAGATTGTGAAATATGATTATATTTGTTATGATTATTTTATCGGCTTTCCGATAAAAGTTCTAGTGGATAGGGCGATGTGCAAAAAAAGCATATTGCAAATTTATTGCATGGAGGAGAAAAATGAAATACATTAAAATCAATGAAAACGGAATTCATATTGTATTTGGAATTACAGATAAAAATCAGATCAAATTGCTGCATTTTTCAAAAGCAGAATTTGATGAAAATGATATTTGCAAATTTGGAAAGGAATGTAAGGCAGAAGATCTGGTAAGAAAAGAGCAATTTATCGATGAGGCTTTTCAACTTGTACAGGTAAACCTTGCCGGATATAATCGCCCATATGAAAAGCATGGAAATAAACATATTTGTACAGCACCGGGATATTTATTGACCTATGTGGGGATGGAAGACAGTTGGAATGAGATTGGACGTAAGATAACCATTTATCAGGAAGATAAGGAAGAGACACATGTCCGCGTAGAAACAAGAATGCAGTTTTATAAGGGCACTTCTATCGTTCGTATGGTCAATAAAGTAATCAATGAAGGCGATAGTACACAGTGTCTGGAATATCTATCTTCATTTTGCTATACAGGAATTGAAAAAGAGGGAAAAAGCAATTCCGATGCGAAAATGAGAGTGCGCATTCCTTATAATGGATGGCAGAAAGAGATGAGTATCAAAGAATATAAGTTCGGAGATGTAGGACTGGCGCAAACACAACCCGGGGTATACCAGCGTACTTCACAGGTGCTTGAAGTATCGAATACCGGAAACTGGTCTACGAAGAAGTATTTACCATTAGGGTATGTAGAAAATACAGAGGCACATACAAGCTTATTCTGGCAGATTGAACATAACGGTTCCTGGCATTATGAGATCAGTGATCAGAATACGCATTTTTATGTCTGTGTCAGCGGACCAACCGAAGTACAGTCTCACTGGTTCAAAAATCTCGCGCCGGGCGAATCATTTGAATCGGTACCGGTTGCTGTGGGTGTGGCAGATGACAGCTTTGAAAAAGCAATGGGTGAGCTGACAAAATATCGCCGTATGATTCGAAGACCAAATAAAGATGATGAGAATTTACCGGTTATTTTCAACGATTACATGAATTGTCTGTTTGGTGATCCGACAACGGAGAAAGAACTTCCGCTGATTGATGCGGCTGCGGAATGCGGTTGTGAATACTATGTGATAGATGCCGGTTGGTATGCTCCCGGAGAATGGTGGGACAGCGTCGGCGAATGGCAGGAAAGCAGGGAGCGTTTTCCGAATGGAATTAAAGAAGTAACAGATTACATTCGTCAAAAGGGAATGATACCGGGCGTCTGGCTGGAACTTGAAGTGATGGGAATCAATTGTGAGAAAGCAAAGAATGCTCCGGATGACTGGTTCTTTATCCGTCATGGAAAGCGTGTATATGACCGTAGCAGATATCAGCTCGATTTTAGGAATCCGGAAGTCATCGAACATGTCAATGAAGTGATCGATCGGGTAGTCAAAGATTACGGAGTGGGATATATCAAGATGGATTATAACATTGAACTGGGCATAGGTACTGAACTTGGCGCGGAAAGTGTGGGGCAGGGACTGCTTGAACATGAAAAAGCATATCTAAACTGGCTTGATGATGTATTTGCACGTTATCCGGATCTGGTAATTGAAAACTGTTCCAGCGGAGGCCTTCGCATTGATTATGCGTTGCTCTCCAGATATAGTATTCAGTCTACATCGGATCAGGAAGATTACCGGAATTATGCGACGATAGCAGCAAATGCTGTGGCAGGAGTTACTCCGGAACAGGCGGCAGTCTGGTCGTATCCGATGCGTCAGGGAGACAAGGAAGAAGTAATTTATAATATGATAAATGCCATGCTGCTTCGTATTCATCAGAGTGGTCATCTGGCACAACTTCCGCCGGAACGTCTTGCATTAGTGAAAGAGGGAATTGCCTGTTATAAGACGATTCGTCAGGATATCAAATATGCGATACCTTATTGGCCGATTGATATTGCTGACAATGAGGATATGTGGGTATGCGGAGGCCTTCAGCTTGAAAACAAAGCATATCTTGCAGTATGGAAGCGGCAAATGGAAGGAAAAAATAATGACAGGTACATGAAAGCCGGCATAAACTGCACAGATGATAGTTTGTCCATACCATTGGACAGTATTCCTTTTATCAGAGACGATATGCAAGTATCCTGCATTTATCCTAAGAAGGAACCGGTTGATTTTGAATTCAAAGGAAATGTATTAACGGTGCATTTTAAAAAGCCTGTTATGGCAAGACTTTTTGAATTAAGAAAGGGTATTGTTTAATAAGGCGGAATCTGATTCATCGTTTTGAATTTTATAGATTCCACTTGTAGATGTTTGAAAATGTGATACTGGAAAATGAAACAATAGAGGACGCAGAATTTGTTGGCTGTGAATTTAAAAAATGGTATTTGTTGTAAATAAGGACAAGTGGATTAATATTCAATTTGGAGGAATAACATAATGTCAAAAGATGAGTATTTGATCACAGATGCACCGCTTAAAGCGCTGACAGTCTTTGCAATGCCTATGATCCTGGGCAGCTTTTTTCAACAAGTGTATAATATGGCTGATTCAATAATAGTTGGCCAGTATGTCGGATCATCTGCACTTGCGGCTGTTGGCGCGTGTGCCGCTCTGACAAATGTATTCATTTGTGTGGCGCTCGGTGCCGGCGTAGGTGCGGGTGTGCTTGTGAGCCGCTATTTTGGAGCCAGGGATTATAGTAAAATGAAAACAATAGTATCAACATCGCTGATAAGTTTTATGGTTTTGAGTATACTTTTGGGTGTATGTGGTCTTATCTTTTCACGTTCGATGATGACGCTGCTTCAGACACCTGCTGACATACTGGATGAAGCGGTGCTGTATCTTCGTGTTTATTTTGCCGGATTTCCATTTTTGTTTATGTATAATATTCTTTCAACAATGTTCAATTCAATCGGTGAATCAAAGATACCGTTGGGTCTTTTGATATTTTCTTCTGTCTTGAATATTGTTATGGATCTTTGGATGGTGGCAGGCCTCGGCCTGGGCGTTTTCGGTGCAGCTCTTGCAACTCTTATTGCCCAGGGAATATCCGCAGTGTTTTCACTGCTGATTTTTCTTTGGCGTATGTGCCAATATAAAGGCCGTTTTGATTGGTTTGACAGGCACGAGTTACATTTCATGCTTAGAATTGCCGTACCATCGGTTCTTCAGCAGTCCACAGTGTCGATTGGTATGATGATCGTTCAGGCAGTTGTAAATCCATTCGGTACACAGGCACTTGCAGGTTACTCAGCAACGATGAGGGTAGAGAATGTTTTTTCACTGATATTTGTATCCATTGGAAATGCAGTTTCACCGTATGTTTCTCAGAATCTTGGCGCAAAGAAAATCAAACGTATCAAAAAAGGATATCGGGCTGCGTTGGTGTTGGATGTGTGCTTTGCGATCATCGCATTTATAGTCATTGAAACACTGCATACTCAGATTTCATCTTTATTCCTTGGCAAAGATGGAACCGCTTTGGCATATCAGGTGTCTGGGGGCTATATGAGATGGATTGGCTACTTTTTCATCTTCATGGGAATCAAGATGGCAACCGACGGGGTCCTTCGAGGACTTGGGATCATGCGCCCATTTCTCATTGCAAATATGGTCAACCTCGCGATTCGTCTGTCAGTTGCCCTGATTTGTGCGCCCCGTTTTGGTATCGAATTTGTCTGGCTTGCGGTGCCGGCGGGATGGCTTGCAAACTTCCTGATCTCTTATATGGCTCTCAGAAAGTCGTGGCCGGTTGATAAAACAATTGGCGAATGATCGGTTTGGTGCAAAGGAATGTCTGTTTTGCAATAGTACCGGCAATCATTGAGGAATACATCTTCCGGGTGTGATACTCGGAGCTTATCTGAAAGTGGAGATGATGGCGGCGGTTCTGATTAGCAGCCTACTACAAAGCATTGGATTTAAGATGGTATGGGTGATACAATCTAAAATGTAAATGCTTTGTTTAACTATAGGGGCTGATGGGAATGCGATTGATTTATTATTCTTGGATATTGATTTGATTATGAGCAACATGTTCAGAATATATCTGATTAAGCAGCTTACAGACATGTTTTTTCAGGGAGAGAATTCGGATAAGAAACATGTTGTAGGAGTATGTATTGTTTTTTATGCGATAAACAGCGCGTTGTTTATCTGTCTTAATATATAATTGATTAATCTTATATGTAATGTTCTCGGCATGCGCCATGATATCAGGAATCATTTGTCAGAGATACAGCTTCTGACCGTTTGGAGCTTGTCAAGTAAACACTGAGTGCATCAGTATTTACTCCGTTTTTTAATTAAATTTAACGAAAAGGAGGTATCGTGCATCTGTTGTGTGCGAGAAAGAGAAATGGGAACATTGGAAGTGGACAAGAGTCTTAAAGCGGCGTTTAAGGAAACGCTGGAGCCGCATGGGTTCAAGAAAGTAAAGGGGAGGTATCCGCACTTTGTGAGGATGGCAACTCCCGAGATTGTTCAAGTCATCAACTATCGGCTGGAGCAGGCGCTGTCGCCGCAGTTGGAAGAAAAACGGTTTGAAGTATACTGTGCGGTCGGCAGTATATACCGCCCGGAGATCAATCTGAACCGGTCTGTGTATGCCAGCATGGATTGGATAAATACAACACAGCTAGATATGTATTTTACGGCAAAGCGAAATGGAATACCGGTTTACGAGAATGAACAGCCGGGAGTTGACTATATCATCAAAAAGGGAGATGAAGCTTCTCTCAGAGAACAGATTGCGTTTGCCATGACTGGCATAGAGCATTATGTAATTCCTGCATTTGACAAGGTGGTGGATTTAAAGACTTGTGTGGATTATTTGGAACTATATGGCTTTGATGAGTTGGAAGTCAGATTAGAAACAGAATGTAATGTAGATGCATTTATTTTGCCAGCAAAGTATCCAGATGTAGAATCTTACAGCGCAAAAGTACAAAATGATTTCCAAGAGGCAAATAGGAGAGTGATGCAACTTGTTTCAGAAAAAAAGATGACAGAAAAGGAAGGAAAGGAGAGATTGCTTAGGTGTGAAGGAAGATACAATGATGATATTAAACAATATGAAAAAATTTTTTCAGATGAAATAACTAAAAATGAGATTGCACGATTAAAAGCAGAACGTGCAGAAAAAAATTTAAACGCAATACGTACGATGGGAATCGAAGTGTAAAAGACGGGGGGCAAAAAGAAGGGAGTAAGCATATGAAATTTTATTGCACGGGAAAAGGTCATCTGGTTTCTTGAAAACCAGATGAGAGACCGTTTCAAGTTTTGTGTAAACGTTAAAAACTGATATAAGATTTGTGAATA